>DPXI01000043.1:0-125093 GCA_003527485.1 Treponema sp.
GACTCCCCTAGGGGCTATCTGAGCGAGGCAAAAAGCCCGACCATTAGGTCGGGCTTTTTGAATTTCCGGGGAGATGCCCCTAGGGGAGTCGATCGTCGATCCCGGGCCGACCGGTAGGGAGGCCGAGGCGCAGGGATGCGCCGAGAGGGATCGGCGCGGCCTGTAGCGAGCGCGCACGACGCGCGCGAACGGAAGGCGACTCCCCTAGGGGCTATTTGAAAAGGGCAAAAGGCCCGACATTACAATGACGTGTACCGTTACCGGAACCCCGCGGCATTCTTCTCGTCCATCGTCACTTCAGGATATTTCGCCTACGGCTGTGACGGAATGGATGACGGCTAAACTCATCGAGCATAATCAGCCGCAGAAGCCGCTTTCTCCCATGCTTTTCAAGCGGATCTCGCAGCTTCCTTCCTCACCTTGAAACCGCTGAGCTCGTGATCGATCTCCATGATGCTCTCTTCGTTCGTCCTGCCGGCATCGGATAGTTTGTTCATGATATCGGAAATGTGGGAAATGGCGCTGGTGATCTCCCCCATGCTGGCCGATACCTGGGAGGACAATTCGGAAACCTTGGTCATCCGCGAGCCTATGGAGGCGGCATTCTCGTTGATATCAGCAGACAGCATCCTGTTCTTGGACGTTTCCTCCAAAAGCGAATCGATGGTCTTGACGATCTCCCCGCTGCCTGCCGATATCTCCTTCATCCCCTTCCGCGTCTCTTCCATGGCCGCCGCGATTTCCTGTATCCCTCCCGCCAGATCGGCGAATGCCGTCTGAGCCGCATCGTTCAGCGCCGTGGCCGCCTGCATCCTGTCGATCGTGACCTGCAGCGTGTCGGAGATGGAGACGGCGTTGTCCGCCGTCTCAACTGCCAGCTTGCCCACTTCCCCGGCGACGACGGCGAAGCCCTTGCCTGCGCTCCCCGCATGGGCGGCTTCTATCGCGGCGTTCATTCCCAGCAGATTCAGGTTCGTCGTGATCCGGTTGATGACGTCGACCATCTCCATCATGTCACCGGCCGATCGGGAAATTTCCGCGATGGCTTCGGCGGATTCTTCCATCTTTTGCAGCCCGTCCATCGCTGTCCGCGAAAGCCGGTCGGATTGTTCCTGCTTTTTTTCCACGATGCGCGTGATCGTATTGATCGAGGCGTCGATCTGTTCGATGGATGCCGACGATTCCGTGACCGCGGCGGATTCGCTCTCCATGGATTTCGCCATGGAATCGATCCGCTGCGCGATCTGGTTGATGATGCCGACGGAATCCTGGATTTCCCGGTCCAGTCTCAGGATGCTGTCCTTGCTCGAATTGACTGTCATGGAAATTTCGGCGGTGTCGGCGGAGGTGTCCACGGCGATGCGGCTGAGGGCGGAACCGATCTTCATGGTCTTCCCCGACTCCTGTTTGATATGGGCGATGACCCCTTCCATCTTTTCAATGAACTTATTGAAATGGGTACCTAATTCACCGAGTTCGTCCCGTGAGTCTATCTGGATTTTCTGCGTCAGATCGCCCGACCCGTTGGAAATGTCAGCGGCCCTGAACGAGAGCGAATTGATCGAACGGACGATGCTACGGTTGAGGACCAGCGAAACTGCAAGCGTTGAGCCGACCGAAAGCAGGAATATCACGACGATCGCCCGGAGCGTATCGACCGAACCCCTCGTCGCGGCGATGAAGGCTTCGTCGCTGGACCGCTTCTGGATGGTTTGCAGCGAAACGATGGTCTTCCGCAATCCCGTCATCTTGTCTTCCGCGGTGCCCATGAACATATTGGCGATCGCCATATCGGAGCCGACGATATCTGTCACCCGTCCCGCCCAGTCGATATATTCGACGAGTTCGGCGGATGCTGACGCATACAGTTCCCTCTGATCCGTTTCCAGTTCCGCCGATTCGGCGGTATTCCGGATTTCGGCGACGATCCCGGCGATTGCGGCTTTCCCTGATTCCTGCAACGACGCGACCTGGCCCGGATCGTAGCCGGCGGAGACCCAGGCTATGCCCTTATAGAGATCCGAGTGGAAACCGAGGATCCCTTGGCCGAGATCGGCGCAAGCGCTATAGGTCTTGAATCGCTTGTTGTAGATATCGTCAAGCCGCTCGCTCTGTTCGGAAAGCCCCCGATAGACCGTTCCGAACAGGATAAGGAGGAACAGGAACCCGAGAGCCGGGATCAGGAGCAGCTTGTTTCTGATTTTCATTTTTCACCCTGCCGTTCTGCGATCGGGTCGATTATTTTTCCAGGTAGATGCCGCATCCGAGGAAGTACTCCGAACCATCCATCCGTTTCACGTAGGTGCTCTTGGGTTCCACTTTCTTGGTGGTCGGGTTGGACCATTTGTAGTCCACCCAGCCTGCTCCCTTCTCACGGGACATCCTGATGAACTCCTGGATGAAGAGCTTTCCGTCGGCGTCCTTGAGTTCGAACATGCTTTGGCCGACCAAAGCAGCGTTTCCGCCGTGTGCGAGGGTCAGACCTTTCGGATCGACAATGAATAGGTAATATTCGCCGTCCGTGAAGCCGCCGTTCTTGACGGTAAAATCCTTGAAAGCCTGATCCTTGCCGACCTTTTTGATATGGGAGATTCCCTGATCGACGAGGGCGACGGCTTTCTTTTTGGACGCCTCGACCGAATCGGCAGCGGGCGTGGGCATGGCCGCGACGACGAATAAAACCGCTATGAACGCGCTCAACACTTTTTCGCTTCTCTTCATGTTTTCCTCCCGCGTTACGGGGCGGATGGTTCCATGAATAAATTATTGCCAGCAAGACTGCAGGACTCCACCGAAGCGCCCCGATTCACCAGTATCAACAGTGTATGTCCTGCGGATTGCCAATACAATGAATCCGGGATCAAAAACGCGTTCGTGCCGGCAAGGAAAAGCGCTCTATACGAATTTCCCGTAGCTTTTCAGCATCAGGAAGCTCTCCGAGCTTATGACGCCTTCCACGGTGGAAAGTTGTTCGGTCAGAAAACGGACTAGTCCCCTATTGGAATCCACGAGGACTTCAGCCAGCAGGTCGTAGCGGCCCGAGGCGATGGCGACGGAGATCACGCTTTCAAGCGCCGCGACCTCTTCCGCCTTGCGTTCGAGCAGCCGGGATTCGGCCACTCGCATCGCCACCAACGCCAGTTGCTGGTTCTCAAGGACATCGGGATTGATGAGGGCCTTGACCTCGAGAATCCCGGCTTCCTTCAGTTTTTTCAGACGGAGACGGACGGTGCCCTCCGAGATTCCCAGTTCGCGGGCTATCGTGTTGTTGGGCGCGTAGCCCGCCTGAAGTATCCGGATGATTTTCCAGTCGGTCTCGTCGGGTTGCATGCCTTCTAGAGTACAGTATCGGGATCGACGCAGGCAAGGGCGAACGCCGAACCGACCTCGGCGCAGGTGCATTTGCCCTTGTAGACGTTCAGTCCGCGCTTCAGGTCCGCATGGTTGCGGCAGGCTGCCTCGGCGCCCTTGTCGGCTATTTTCAAGCCGTAATACAAGGTGCTGCTGGTCAAAGCGATGGTACTCGTCAGGGCGACCGCTCCGGGCATGTTGGCGACGCAATAATGGACGATGCCGTCCACCTCGAACACGGGATCATCGTGCGTGGTCGGCCGGGTCGTCTCCACGCAACCTCCTTGGTCAACCGCGACATCGACGATGACGGACCGTTTCTTCATGAGTTTGAGGTGGTCCTTCCTGATAAGGCGCGGCGCGCGGGCGCCGGGTATCAGCACGGCTCCGATCAGGAGGTCCAACTGCGGCAGGATCGAGCGGATGTTGCCTTCCGTGGAATACAAGGTCGCGACGGAGCCGCGGAAGATGTCGTCGATATAGGCGAGCCTGTTGGCGTTCACATCGAGTACGGTCACGTCGGCGCCCAGCCCCACCGCCATCTTGGCCGCGTTCATGCCGACCACTCCACCGCCGAGGATGGCGACCTTGCCGCGCGGGACGCCGGGGACGCCGCCGAGCAGGACGCCCCGTCCGCCGAAGGGTCGCTCCAGATACTTGGCTCCTTCCTGAATGCTGAGGCGTCCGGCGATCTCGCTCATCGGCTTCAGGCAGGGGAGGGTTCCGTCGTCGTAGCGGATGGTCTCGTAGGCGATGCCGATTATTTTCCGGTCCAGGAGAGCCCTGGTCTGACTTTCATCGGCGGCGAGGTGGAGATAGGTGAAAAGTATTTGTCCTTCGCGAAGCAGGGGATATTCCGACGGCTGCGGCTCTTTGACCTTGACGATCATGTCGCAACCGGCAAAGACTTTGGCCGCTTCCGTTTCGATCCTGGCGCCGGCCTTCACGTATTCTTCGTCCGGGAAACCGGTTTCGGCTCCCGCGCCCGCCTGGATCGTTACCGAATGGCCGCGCAGAACGTACGCGGCTACGCATTGGGGCGTGAGCCCGACCCTGTATTCATGTTTTTTGATTTCAGTGACGCATCCGATCTTCATGACTTCCTCCAGATACGGGCATGTATGTCTGGAAGCATTATAATGCGAATATCGTAGTTTATGCAAGGAATAATACGAATGATGCGTAGCACCGCAGAATGATCGCAGGCCGGCGAATTACAATCCGCCGGTCCGCGGAAGGCCTAGTTGTCCCGCGCCACCTCGGTTTCGTATAGTTCCTCAAAGTAACGCTTGTGCCGCGTTTCTTCGGCCGCGAGGCTCCCGAATGCCGATTTGATTTCCGCGTCGGATGAAGAGGAGGCGAGCTCGGCGTACAGGGACCCGGCCCGATCCTCCTTCCCGATGGCCGCGACCAGGATATCCTGGAAGTCCATGCCGGCGGCGGGCTTTTCTTCCGCCGCGAGGCGCCGCGCCAGACCAAGATCCACTGCGGGGGTATCCGAGAGGAAGACCGTATGCCGACTTTTCATGTTCGTCAGCATGGTCGCGTGCCCTTCCTCCATCGCGCGGAAATCCGTCAGCACGGATTTCTGGGCAGCGAAGGAGGCGATTGCGAGCAGTTCCGTATAGAAATCGACCGCGGCCAGCTCTCTGCCTATCGCGAAATCGAGGATTTCTTCAAAACGCGTCATTTCCATCTTATAATTCCTTTCCGCTCAACATACGGTCGATGCCGAGGGCTGCGCGGTGGCCGTCGGCTATGGCCGAAATGGCGTCCTTGCGCTCGTTCGTCAGGTCGCCTCCTGCAAAGACGTCTCCAGCGTCCGTCCTGCCGTCAGCCGCAATGACCGGCTTGAAGCGCTTCATCGGGATCCCGTCGGTTTCGGTCACGAAGGACAGATCGGGGCCCTGCCCGATCGCGGAAATGATGGAATCGTAGCGGTCCTCGTGGACGGCTCCCGGTATCGCTTCGGGAACCGGGCGCTTGCCTTCTTCCTTCAGCACCATACGGGCTTCGTTCCAGACGAACAGGGCCCCGTCGCCGCCGCTGTCCTTGACTTCGATCGGAATCGCTTTTTCCACGAGCCGCGCGCCTTCGGCCTTGGCCTCGCGGATCTCCTCCGCATCGGCGGGCATGTCTTCCTCGCGGCGGCGGTACAGGATGTCGACCTCGGATCCATGCCGGAGGGCGGTGCGGGCGGCGTCCATGGCGACGTTCCCGCCTCCGATGACGGCGACCCGCTTTCCCAGTCCGAGCTTTTCCCCCCGCGTGGCCGCCGCGAGCACCGCGACGCCGTCCAGCACGCGCGGGTGCTTATCCCCGGGCACTTCCAGGGCATAGGCGGTCGGCAAGCCGGTGGAGAGGTACACGGCGTCATGGGAGGACCTCAGGGATGCGAGACTCAGGTCGGCGCCCACCGCCTTCCCCCGTTCTATCTGAACGCCGAGACCCTCGATGTAGCCTATATCCTTGTCCAGGGCGGGGTAGGGCAGCCGGTAATCGGGAATGCCGTAGCGCAGCATGCCGCCGGCCTCTCCGTCCTTCTCGTAGACGGTCACATCGTGGCCGAGAAGGGCCAGGTAATAGGCGGCCGAAAGGCCGCCGGGGCCTGCGCCGATGACCGCGACTTTCTTGCCGGTCGGCGCCTCCTTTCGGGGCAGGGCCTTGGCGTAGTCGGAGAGCTCCACCTGGTCGGCTATATATCTCTTGAGCCAGCGGATGGCGACCGGGTCCCCGCCCGTGCCTATCGAACAAGCCGACTCGCACAGGTGCGTGCAGACGCGGCCGCAGGCTTCGGGGAAAGGGTTCGTTTCGTACAGGATGCGCAATCCGCCCTCCATGTCTCCATCGCGAACCGCCTTGATGTAAGCGGGGATGTCCATATGGGCGGGGCAGGATGCGATGCAGACGCCGCAGGATACGCAGCGGTCAGCCTCTTTCATGGCCTGCTCGCGGGAATAGCCTTTTACGAGTTCCAGGAAGGACCGGACCGCCTCCCCGTGGTCGAGCTCGGGCATCTTCACCCTCTCCCCGTCCAGCAGCCGGTAGCCTTCCGCGCGGCGGTAACCGAGTTCAGATCCGTCCCATGGCTTCGCCTCGACGCCGGGCGTGTAGCGGAAGGCTTCCGGGTCGCTGTCCACCCAAACGTACTCGTTGCTCATGGAGAGTGAGCCGCTGGGGCAGATATCGACGCAGAGTGCGCACCAGCAGCAACGGCCGTAATCCATACGGGGCCGAAGGCCCGAATCGCCTTCCTTCGCGTCGCGGCCGTCCACGGGAACCAGGTCGATGGCTTTGTTCATGCAGATGGCCTCGCAGGTGCCGCAGCCTACGCATTTATCCGCGTCGTTCATGTGGAAGCCGCGGTATCCGGGAGCGCCGGGGCGCTCGTCTATCGGTTTTTTGACCGTGAAAGGCTTCTCGAACGCGCGCTTCCATACGGCGAAGGGCGCTATGTAATCCTTGATGTCCATTCGCTTACCTCTCGATCTCGGGCGGATAAGTATGGAGGCTGACCATGAGGCCCGCCACATCGGCAATGTTCACGCCGCGCGCCAGACGCTCCATCAACGAGATGGCGTGGGTATAGCTGGGGCCTCGCACCGTGACCCGCCGCGGTTTGTCCGAACCGTCCGAAACCACGTAGAAGCCGTATTCGCCTCGCGTGCATTCGGCGCTGACGTAAGTCTCGCCCGCGGGAATCTTCCAGTACAGGGGGTTCGGCAGCTTTTCGCGGAAAGGGCCGTCCTTCGGCATCCTGTCGACGATCTGGCGTATGAGGTCGATGGACTGGTACATCTCGGCCAGACGCACCTCGGCCCTTCCGTAGGCGTCAGAGCGGGTTCCGGTGATGCTCTTGAAGTCCAGCCTGGGGTAGGCAAGGTAGCCGGGATCCTTTCGCAGGTCCCGGTCCGCTCCCGCCGCCCGGGCGTTCGGCCCCGTGATGCCGTATTCGTCCACCCATTCCCTCGGGATCCAGCCCAGCCCCTGGGCGCGCATCTTGAAGACGACGTTATGGAACATCACCAGCTCGATGTCGTCCAGATTTTTCCGGATGATCGTCATCGTTTCAAGCACGTGCTTGAAGAAATCCTTGGGGACGTCGGACCGGACGCCGCCGGGTATGATGTACATGTGGTAAATACGGCCGCCCGAGAGTTCCTCGAAGAGATCAAGCACGTAGTCGCGCATGGTGACGCTCCATTGGGCTATCGTCCCGTGGCCGAAGGCTCCGGCCTGGCCGCCTATCCACATCAGGAAGCTCGCCAAACGTATCATTTCCAGCGAGAGGGTGCGCAGCCATACGGCCTTGTCGGGTATTTCCACTCCCGCGAGTTCCTCGAGCGCCGCCGCGTAGCAGTATTCGTTGAAGTCGGGCTCGGGAACCGCGATGCGGCAGACGAGCGGGAAGTTCTGCATCCAGAGCCGGTCCTCCATCAGCTTCTCGAAACCGCGGTGCAGGTATCCGACGTGTGTCTCGCAATCGACCACGGTGTCGCCTTCGGCGACGAGCTTAAGGGACATGTTGCCGGTGATGCCGGGGTGCTGCGGCCCTTGCCACATCACCAGGTACTTGCCGGACGAGAGGTCCGGCTCTGCCCGTTCGGCAGGGGGGATTACGTGGGTTTTTTCCCGGCTCATTCCGCCGCCTCCGGATAGAGTCTTTCTTTCATGTGGGTAGCGGGATCTTTCGTCGCGCGACCGGGCCGCTCCGCGTAGGTTTCGTCGCTGTAGGCCCTGGCGTTGAAGTCGCGGCGCATCATGGGCGGACCTTCCCAGCCCTCCAGCACGAATTCCTCGTCCACCCGGGGGCTGCCGGGAAAATCGATGCCGAACCACTCCTTCATTTCGCGCTGATAGGTCCAAGCCTGTCCCCAGAGCCGGTGGATGGAATCCACCGCCGGATTTTCGCGGTCAACGTCGCAGTGTACGATCAGCGCATGGGAGGTTTCGTGGTTGCGCAACGCGTAGGTCAAGGTGAACGCGTTCCGTTCGATATTGTCCACGGCGGTCGCGAAGGAGAGGTGCCGGTATCCGGCTTCGTCGCGCAGCCACCGGAGCGCGTCGCGTATCTTCGATGCGTCGACGACCACGGAAGAGAGGTCCCTGCGTTGGTCGTGCCAGGCTCCCGCGCCGTAGCGTCCGGCCAGGGCCTTTGCCAATTCATTCATCTGCGGTCTCCTACCAGCTGTAGTCCGGCATGTCCCAGTTCTTGATGACTTTCTTCTGGTTCGCTTTGTACCAGTCGAAGTTGATCGCGTACTCGTTCTGTCCTTCCGCGCCGCCTGCGCGGATGATCCGCTTGAGCTCCTGGAAGCCCGCCAGCAGGGCTTCCGGACGCGGCATGCAACCGGCGATGTACACGTCCACGGGTATGTACTGGTCGATGCGCTTGATGGTGTTGTAGCTGTCCCAGTACATGCCGCCGTTGATCGTGCAGCTGCCGAGGGCTACTACGAACTTGGGGCCCATCATCTGCTCGTAGCTGCGGACGATCCGCTTGAGCGTCTTCACGGACGCGTAGCCGCCGATCACGAATACGGAGGACTGGCGCGGGGTCGGCCGGGCCTGTATGCCGTAACGGTACATGTCGAAGCGGCTGGTCATGAGCGGACGCAACTCGATGGCGCCGCAGCCGGTTCCGAAACCGAGTATCCACAGGCTCTGCGCGCGCGCCCAATTGTAGAAGTCCTCGACGATCTTGGTCGCGCCCTTGTACGAGGTCGGGGCGGCATCGCAGAAGAGCTCCCGCTCTTCCGGTCTCAGCCCTTCGTTCGCAAGGGGCGCCGGTTTCAATTTTTTTACGAACACGCTTCGCCTCCTAGATGGCCGCGATGATGACCGACGCTATCCCGATGAGGGTCGGAACGCCGAGGAAGAACCGGATCGACTGATCCGTCCGCAGACGGGGAAAGGACTGGCCGACGAACACGTTGATGAAATAGATCAGGAATGTTTTGACTACCATCATGGCGAGGTTCGTCGCGCCGCCGAAATACAGGTTCATGTAGAGCACGAGCTTGGCCCCGTTGAAGATCGCCCGGTTGGTCTGGAGCATGCCGAGGAGGTTGCTCTGGTATTCGGTGGGCGGACCGATCGGGATCTCCTGCGGCGCGATTACGACGCTGAAGGGGTTGTGCATCGACATGCCCAGGAAGGCGATGAGGGCGGCGACCACTGCCAGCGGGTTCGTGGCCACCGTCCAGTTGAGGAAGCCGCCCTGCTGGGCGGCGACTATGGCCGTGATGTCCAGGGTGCCGTACTGGATCACGATGGCGACGATCGAGAGCGCGAAAGGAACTTCGAAGGCGGTCATCTGGGCCAGACCCCGGCTCACGCCGATGGCGCTGTAGGGATGTCCGCCCTCGCCTGCGCCCAGCGCCATTCCCAGCTGGCCGAAGAAGATGAAGTACATGACCAGCAGCAGGTCTCCCGCATCGCTGAAATTGCGGAACATCACCGAATCGTAGACCGCCGGTATGAACATGAAGGTGCCGATGCCGCCGGCCAGGCGGAACACGGGGCCGAGGTAGAACATCACGCCGTGGCCTATGGAATTCCGCTTGGCCGAGCTTTTGACGATGTCCAGATAGGGCTGGTATACGGGTTGCCCGACCCGCCCCTGTACCTTCGCGCTGATCCGCGCCATGGAGCCGATCAGCAGGAGTCCGTAGTTCGTGATCACGAAAAGGGAAATGAACGCGTAGCCGACTCGCGCAAGGAGCGTCGGTTCCATCAGAGGACCCCCATGAATAGGTAGAGAACCGCGACGTACAGAACGATATGCAGGGCGTAGGTCTGACCGTTGCCCGTATAGATCCGCCTCAGCGCCCCGCCGACGGACTCGATGCCCGTGCCGAGGGTCTCCCAGAAACGATCTGTCCGGTGTTTTGTCAGGAAGCCCAGAGCCCGTTCGTAGGGCGCGTAGAAATTCCAGGCGAAATGGGTGGTTTCGGGCTTGTCGGGCCGCTCCGCGGCATAGACGATGTTGAACTGCTTGACCGATTGCGGGTTGTGCAGGTTCGCGAGCATCCATACCAGGCAGAGGACGAACACGACGCCCGTCACGATCATCGAGAGCGTGCCGTCCCAGTAGCCCAGGGGCGAGGTCATGGCCGTACCCCGAATGCCGAAGATCGGACTGAACGAGGCGCCGCTGATCTTCATGATCGGGTCCAGCATCAGGCGCGGGAAGGTGGATACGGCGAAAAGGACCAGCATGAGGACCACCTGGGGAATCAGGAGGACAAGCGGAGCCTCCCGGATATCCCGGTGGGCGAGCTTCGGTTGACCGAGGAAGATCGTGTGGATCAGCCTGAAAAGGTACAGGAAGGCGACGGCGCTCGAGAAGAAGGCGACGGCCGCTTCCAGGTACCAGCCCTTTTCGAGCAAGGCCGAATACAGCAGCCATTTGCCGCCGAAGCCCGAGAGGGGAGGGACGCCCGAAAGGGCGATGATCGCCATGAGCACCGAGAGGAACGAAATCGGCATCTTCTTGATGAGCCCGCCCATCTCGTACATGTTCCTCGTGCCGACGCGGAGCACCACGCCCGCGACGGCGAGGAACAGCATGCTCTTGTACAGGAAGTGGTTCAGGGCCAGGTACAGGGCTGTTGTCCAGCCGGCTTCGTTCATGACAGCCAGAGCCAGGATGATGTAGCCGATCTGGCTCATGGACGACCAGGCCAGGGTCAGCTTGATGTCCTCCTGGTAGACCGCGTACAGGGCGCCGAAGAGCGCCGTCGCCAGGCCCAGCCAGCCGAGAAGGCGCCAGGACCAGGGCGCGAGCGGCAAGGCGCCGCCGAAGGCCAGGATGGCCGCGGCGAAGACGAAAATGCTCGCCTTGGACAGCGAGGACGACAGGAAACCGGACACCTCGTCGTCGGCCTCGGCATAGGCTCCCGGCAGCCAGATGTGCACGCCCAAAGCGCCCGCCTTGACGAGCAGGCCGGAGAGTATGAGGAGCAGCGCGAGGGGGGCGGCTCCGGCGGCTCCTTCGGGACCTCCGACGAGGAGGCCCGTCATCAACAGGAAAGCGCCGCCCAGGCCGAAAGCGATATAGCGCAGGGCCGCCTTCTCGCCTTTTTTACCGCGGAGCACCAGAAGCCAGCTGGCGACCGTCATCGTTTCCCAGGCGAAAAAAAGCGCGACGCTCGACTTGGCGACGAGTATTCCGCCGAAAGCCAGGGTGGTGGCCGTCAGCAGGGGATGCAGGCCCCTCCGTGCCCCTCCTTTGTACATGGCGGCGAAAGAGTACATCGCGCCGCCGCCGAGGAGCATGAGCGCGAAGAAGAGCCTGAGCCCGTCCAGCCGGTCGTGGGCCAGGAAGGCGAAGACCGCGACCGCCGCGATGGACAGCAGCGCTTTGAGCCAGCCGGGCGTCCCGTCCATGAGGAAGAGCAGGGCGGCCGCAGCCAGCGGGGCCCAGAGGAGAGGATCCTGCACGAAGCGGGTCCAGCCCGACAGCGCGCCGAAGGCGAACAGGGCCGCCGCCGCGGCAGCCGGAGTCGCCAGGCCCGAGCCGAGGGATATCGGGGCTTCGCCGTCCCTGCCCTTCGCGAGGGAGCCGAACCAGCGCAGAAGGTAGAACGCTTCGACCAGGCTGCCGCCCAGAACGAGGACGACGATCCACCAGGAACCTCCCGCTGCGAGGGTTCCGAGCAGTTCCCACTTTGCCCAGAAGCCGGGGAAGGGCGGAAGGCCCGCAAGGCCCAGTATGAGGATGCCGGCGGCGACGAGGGAGACGGGCGCGAGGGGCCCTCGGGCCCTGTCACGGCTGCCGTCGTCGCCCAGGACTCCGGAGAGGAGGAAGAGCCCCGTCTTCGCCAGCAGATGGTTGAGCAGCAGACCGCCGGCTATCGCGGCGGTGGCGCCGGACCGGAAGCCCAGCAACGGACCGAGGGCCACGACCGCCGCGATAAGGCCGGCCTGGGCCGCCGAAGAGTAGCCGAGCATCCGGCGCGCGCCCGTCTGTCTTGCGCCGATCAGGTTGGCCGCGGCGAAGGTCGCCAGTCCGCTCCCCGCGACCGCGGCCAGATGGACCGGAAGGAGCAAGGGCGTTATCTTCCATAACACCAGCAGCAGAGCCGTCGCCGCAGCACCGGAAAGTATGGCCGAGACCCCCGGGTTGGCGGTTTCGTAGACATCGATGGCCCAGCCGTTGGCGGGGAAGGGCTTGAGTTCCACGAGCAAGGCCGCCAGCAGGAAGAAGATCGCGGCCGTACCCGCTGTCCCCTTCAGGCCCGGGGCCGCTATCGCGAGATCCAGGTTCAGGGTGTCCCCGAAGCGGTAGACGTAGATGACGCCTATCAGATACAGGGAAGAGGCTATGCCGCCCGCCACCATGTATTTGAAGGCTCCGGCCAGGGCCTTTTTCCGGTTGTCGAAGCCGATGATGCCGTAGGTGGCTATCGACGAGATTTCCAGGAAGACGAAGAGGTTGAACAGGTCCCGCGTCAGCACGATGCCCGACAATCCCATGAGCAGCATCAGGAGCGCGACGGTTCCGCCGAGCGGGGCTTTCACGAATGCCCCGTGCATGGCCCGAGTCGCCAACAGGCCGACGAAGGCGATGGCGAGGATGCCCGCCGCTTCTTCCGATCCTACGCGGAGTACGATCGCCAGGGGAGCGCCGAAACCGGCCGTCCCGAAGTCCATGGCGGCCGCGCCCGCGGAAAGGGCGTTGATCCAGGAAAGCGCGGCAACGGCCCAGACCGAGATGCTCAAGTAGACGGAAGCCATCGTTACGCGCCTGCCCAGCTTGTCGATGAGCGGGAGCATGAAGGCCACGGAAAGCGACAGGGCGAAGAGGTACAGGGGATTCACCATTTTTCATCTCCGTGGGCTTCGACGGACGAGCAGCCGCCGGCGGTCTTGAGGCGCACCACGTAGCTGAGCATGAGGGCCGTGACGGCCAGCCCGATCACGATGGCGGTCAGCACCAAGGCCTGCGGTACGGGATCCGTCATCGTGCGGACGGCCGTCTCCGCGTCCGCGGCGGAGTCCAGGATGGGCGCGGTCCGACCGCGGATGTAGCCGACCGAAAGGATAACGAGGTTGACGCCGGTTTCCATGATGGAGAAGGCGATGGCGATCTTGAACAGGTTGGGCCGGGCGAGGACGCCCCAAAGCCCGACGAGGACCACTACGGAGCCCGAGGCGGCGACCGGATTGATCCTCCCAAGCAGTTCCAGGATGTTCATTCGCGGTCTCCTTTCAGGGCGTCGAGGATGGCGGATAGCTCGGCGCCCACCTTGAGGCCTATTACGGAATAGATGAGAGGAATCGTTCCGGCGCTCGCGAGTGCGCCTATCTTGCCTATGGGCAGGGCTCGCGGATCCAGAAAGCCCCGGGCCAGGTAAATGCCGAGAAGTCCCAAGGCAACGTAGACCGCTCCGGAAAGCGACTCCACCACGGTGACGGCTCCGTGCGCCAGGTGCGAACGGGGAGCGGCGAGCAGATTGAGCAAAACGGCGGTGGCTATGACGACGCCGCCCTGGAAGCCTCCGCCCGGCGTCAGGTGGCCGTGCAGGAAGATATAGGCGCCGAACATCACAAGGAGGCCGGTGAGCAGGCCGGCGGCAGTCCGGAGGATTTCAGTGGATTCGGTCCTTTTGCCTCCGGTCGCCGAAGGACCCATGCGCTTCCGGGTCAGCAGGGCACCGACGCCCGCCGTCGCCGCGAAGAGCACCGCCACCTCGCCCAGGGTATCGAAGCCGCGGTAGCTCACGACGATGGCCGTCACGACATTGGCCGCCGCGAAGTCCTTCGGCGATCGATCCAGGTAGGCCGACGCCAAATCGCCCGGTTTCCCTGCTACGCCGGCCTCGTACGCGAGGGGGAGCAGGGCAAGGGCGAAACCGAGGACCGCAAGGACTACGAGAACCTTCCGCATCATGATGCGCCTCCGGATCCTTCCGACGTGATCTCCATCCGCTCGTCGGCATCCTCGTCATCGGTCTGCTTCGACCGCGCCATCGCGTACAGGAACACGATGGTGGTAAGTCCCGATCCTATGGCCGCCTCGGTCATCGCCACGTCCGGCGCACCCATCAGGAGGAACACCAGGCTGGCTATGAGGCTGACGCCGCCGGACAGGATGATCGACACGAGCAGACTGCGCGTAAGGACGGCGCCGATAGCCGCGGCGATCATGAGAACGCCTGAAATCGAAATCGCGATATCAATCGCCATGCGCGGCCTCCTTGCTTCCGTCCCCATCGGCGTCGGCCGTCGCGTCGGCCAGCGCGTCGACCTTCATGACCGCGCCGAGGCGCTTCCGGTAACCGTGGGCCGCACGCGCAAGGGCGTTGGAGCTGACGGGGTTGGTGAGCGCGATGAAAAGCGCAAGGAGAAGCGCCCTGCCGAGATAGTCCGGCTTCATGACTCCGATACCCGCGAGGAAAAGGATGGACCCCAGGGTTGTGGCTTTGGTGCCCGCCTGCATGCGGTTGAACGCGTCCGGCATGCGGAGAAGTCCTATCGCCGCCAAAAGGAAGAAAACCGATCCGACCAGACTCATGAATGCTCCGAGGATTGGCATCAAAGTCCGCCTTCAAGGTAGCGGGCAAAGGCTACGACGCCGACGAACCCCACGAGTCCGTATACCATTCCCACATCCACGTAGATGCGCCTGCCTGAAAACACGGCGAAAGCCGCGATCAGCGATGTCGCGATGATGGTCATGGCATCCAGCGCCACCGTTCGGTCTATCGCCCACGGGCCCTTGGCGAATCGCACGCTTCCCAGCAACAGGGCGAACGCCGCGATACCGGTGGCGATGATGAATACCGTATCAGCCACAGATCACCTCCAGATACTTCTCGAAGTCGCCGACGATCGCCTTGGTGGCGGCTACGGGATCGGAATCCTGAACATTGATCCAATGAACGTAGATGTCCGGTCCCTTCATCTCGACGGTGATGGTTCCGGGGGTGAGGGTGATCGAATTGGTCAGGAGCAGCCGACCGAGCGGAGTCTTCAGGCCCGTCTGCACCTTGACGATACCCGGGTCGATGGGCAGGCGCGGGTGCAGCACCCGGAAAGCCACGTCGAGGTTGGATAGGACAAGGGCCTTGAAGAACACGAAGATGAACGCCGCCATGAAGGCCAGGGCTTTGGGGTTGAGATGGAGGTCGCCGAGGGGCGACGTCGGAAACAGCGGCAGGAAGGTTACGAGGGCGGCTACGACGGCTCCGGCCAGCGCTTCCTGTCCGCTCCACGGGGCCGTGAGGATCATCCAGACACCCCACAAAGCCAGAAAACCGAGCGCTTTCGCTTTCAAAAATCTCATTGGCGGCTCCATTGATTGAGGTCCGTCTCTGGCGGACGGTCGCGGTATTGTATCAGTATTTATAGATATATGTAAAACGAAATATACAAAAAATTGATTTCATCTAATCGTTGCATCCCACGCTTCGTCCCCTGTTCCGATGAACGGCTGCTTCATGTTCGTTGACCGCCCGCGCGGGAACGAAGTATAGTTATCGCATGGATGCTGCAGCCACCTTCGACCGACTTGTCGCCGAATTGCCTGTAGATGAACGCAGGGAGTTCCTTTCCCGCCTCGAGGCCCTCGGGACCCTGTCCTCGGCTCCGCTCTTCGCCGAGGAGAACCTTTCCGAACGGGTCGAACTGGAGAAACGCTTCGGCGAATGTTCCTGGTATTACCGCCTCTATTTGGGCATCATGTCCACGTTCAAGGGCAAACCGGCCATAAAGGTGTTCGAGGATCGTCTCATCGGAAAGCTCGGCGTCAGGATCGAAACCAGGTATCCGGGCATCTACGACAACCGCCGCGGCGCGTTCCTTGCCGGTTTCCGCGATGAGTTGCTTTCGCTCAAGGACAGCGCGCGTTTTTTCTATGAGGCCCTGGACGGCAGCGTCGGCCGGGATCGCGCCGCTTTCTTCGCCTTCCTCGCGTCCATCGAATTCGACTTCCTCCATTCCAGGTTCGAAACGGAGGCGGATCCCTATGCCATCGCCGAAGCCAGTCCGGGATTCAGCGAATCCGAAGTCCGCGTTCAGGCCAACCGGGCACTGGAATCCATCCTCCAATCCATTGACGACGATCAGCGCCGGCGGATGTACCGGAACGTTCGCTCGCTGAGCTGCCTCCGCGAAATCGCCTCCTTCCTGTTCGATCGTGTCCTCTCCTCTTTTTCAGGCACCGCGCCCGCCGCGCTTCTTCCGTCCGCGGGCACGAACTGTCCCGCCTATCTGATCCTCGATCAGCTGAAGGTCCTGAACGACGCCCTGTTCTCCTTCGATTTTCCCCCCTCGATGACTTTGATGGAATCCGTTTTCCTCTTCGATCTGCAGGAAAAGATGGGAGAACGCGATTTCGACATGATGGGGGAGACCAGGAAGATGCTGGAGCAGGCCGAGGAAGCGCTCGGGCGCATCCGCGCGTTCAACAAACGGCTTCCCCTTACCGCCATCATCCGCTGCGCGTCCCGGGATCTGGAGTACGTTCCCCAGGCTGTCACGGGAGGGGAGGACTGGTTTCCCGTCTTCCGGGATTTCTGGCGCAAGAAGATGGAGGACCGGTTCCTCTCCTTCGTCCACGACCGCCGCCTGAGCCAGTTGGCGGAGGCGCTCGGTACTTATTTCAGGGGCAAGGATGTCCCGCCGCTGGAACATGCCGTTCCCCCTTCGGCTAAATACCGCAAGGAGCTCGGACCGGACCTCATCGTGATCCGCTCGGCGTTCGCCCTTCGCTTCCTGGCCGGCTTCTACTCCACCGTCTTCCTGGGGGAGATCAACCGGGCCCTGAAGCCGGTTCTGATCGACGGCGAATTCTACAAAAGGGAAAACCGCACCGAATTCACCGACGCATACAACGAGATACTGAAACTGGGCGACGCCGTCCGGCTGTTCGATTCACGGCTCGGCCCGCAGGGCGATCTGGGATCGCGGTGGGAAGCGGCGCAGAAGGAAATGGCTCAGGTCGCCGTGAAGCGGAGGAGACTGTTGGCCGTCGCGAAGGAAATCGACGATGAGGCGGGCCTGGTGGTCGGCCGCGCCGTGAAAGCGATGCGATCGCTCCAATCCATCCTGGCGGGCATAATCAGCGGGGAAGCGGGCGGCCGCTACGACTCGTTGGCTAATCTCGGCGCCCTCTCGGGCAGGAGCGGATCCTTCATTCCCATTCTCGAGAACGCTTTACAAAGAATCGAGAAAGCGGTACAACTCCTTGGCGAAATCGAGGCCGCGGAGTTCGATCGTTAGCATGCGCGTGGAAAGATTCGAACTCGATTGCCGCCCGGACAAGGCGTATGTCCGTTTTCCCTTCGTTTTTAAGGGCGAGCCCGTCAAAGGCGTTTCGTGCGCCCTTTCATTGCGATCCGCGGGGGATATGGGTTTCGCCGCGGACGCTGAACGTGGATATTCCAACAGGCGCGCTTTTTTCGCGGATCTCGGCATTCCCTTCGATCGCGTATTCTCGCGATCCCAAGTCCATTCGCTGGACGTCGCGATCGTTGAAGGTCGCGGGGGAAGCTTGCCTCCGGGCGACGGAATCGCGCTCTCCGACCCCGCCTCCTTCGCGTGCGTGACCGCGGCGGATTGTCTTCCTATATTTCTCCTTGATCGCGACACTCTCGCGTTCGCCGTCGTGCATTCCGGATGGAAGGGAACCGGGATAGTACTGGCCGCGCTGCGTGCGATGGAACGCCGCTGGGGAACCAGGCCCTCTTCGGTGGCCGCGGTTTTCGGGCCTTGCATCCGCGGTTGCTGCTATGCGGTGGACGAAGAGCGGGCCGCCGCCTTCGAGTCGGCTTTCGGACCGGCAGTCCATCGGGACGGGGCGGGCGTCCGGATAGACCTCCAGGCGGCGAATGCCCGATTGCTGGAGACCGCCGGGGCGGCCGACCTCGCGATCTGCGGGAATTGCACTTTTACCGACGAACGGCTCGGATCCTTCCGCCGGGAAGGACCGGACCGATTCACCCGTATGGCGGCCGTCGTCGGCTGGCTGCCCGAGGAGCAGGAAACATGCAGGAAATGAAGGACGCGTGGAGGGCGAGGGTCGCCGCCGCGCTCTCCCTGGTCGCGGCCGAAGCCGGCGTCGAGGAGATTTTCACCGCGGACCGGGTGATCGTGGAGACGCCGCCCCAGCCCGAACTCGGCGATCTGGGTTTTCCCATGTTCGGCTTCGCCAAGATCCTGAGGAAGGGACCGCCGCTGATCGCCAAATCGGTCGCGGCCAAGCTCGCCGGCGATCCGCTCGCGCTGGAACTCGGAACGATCGCCGCGGAGGGGCCCTACGTGAACGCGAAGGTCGCCAGGGCTTCGGTGGCCGCGAGGACGATCTCGCTCGCCCTGGACCCGTCGAGTCCGTTCGGGCGTCCGGGAAGCCTCGCGGGCAAGCGGATCATGGTCGAATTCTCCAGCCCGAACACCAACAAGCCCCTGCATCTCGGCCATCTGCGCAACGATGCCCTCGGCGAAAGCGTTTCCCGCATCCTGGCCGCCTGCGGGGCGGAAGTGCGGAAGGTCTGCATCATCAACGACCGGGGCGTCCACATCTGCAAATCCATGCTCGCCTACCGGAAGTTCGGCGAAGGCAGGACCCCCGAATCGGAAGGGATAAAAAGCGACCGTTTCGTGGGTGACTGGTACGTCCGTTTCCACCAGTGGTCGAAGGAAGATCCGACCGCCGAAGAGCAGGCGCAGGACCTGTTGCGCAAATGGGAGTCGGGCGATCCGGAGACGATGGCCCTCTGGAAAAAGATGAACGGCTGGGCCGAAGCGGGCATGAAGGCAACCTACGAGCGCACCGGCGTTTCCTTCGATACCTACTACCACGAAAGCGAAACCTACCTGCTCGGCAGGGCCGAGGTGCTCAAGGGACTTGAGAAAGGGGTTTTCCGGCGGGAGGAGGACGGCTCCGTGCAGATCGACCTCACCGCCGAAGGATTGGACAAGAAGGTCCTGCTCCGCAAGGACGGGACCGCGCTGTACATGACGCAGGACATAGGCACCGCCATCCACCGTTTCCGCGACTGGCCGTTCGAACGGCTCATCTTCGTGGTCGGATCCGAACAGCAGTACCATTTCAAGGTCCTTTTCCTGGTTCTTGCCAGGCTCGGCTTCGGATGGGCCGAAAACCTTTTCCACCTCTCCTACGGCATGGTCAATCTCCCGGAAGGAAAGATGAAGAGCCGCGAAGGCACCGTCGTGGACGCGGACGACCTCATCAACAGCCTGAAAGCGCTCGCCCTGGAGGAGATCAGGGAGAAGGAGCGCGAGGACGCGGTCGGCGATCCTGATGCGATCGCGGAAAAGATCGCCCTCGGCGCCCTCCATTACTATTTGCTGCAGGTCGCGGCGACGAAGGACATGCTCTTCGACCCGAAGGAATCGCTTTCGTTCACCGGAGACACCGGACCGTATCTGCAGTACATGGGCGCCCGCATCTCCAGCATGTTGCGGAAGGAAACGGGAAGCGCGGCTTCCCGCGGTACCGTCAGGCCCGAGCTCCTTTCCACCGACGCCGAATGGGAACTGCTGAAAGTGGTCTCGGCTTACGGGGAAGCCGTGGCGCAGGCGGCGGAGCGGCTGGATCCCTCCACCCTGACGGCCTACCTGTACGGCGTATCCAAGGCCTTCAGCCGTTTCTACCACGACTGTCCCGTGCTGAACGCCTCCGATCCCGACCTTGCGGCCACGCGGCTCGCCCTCTCGCGCGCTACGGAGCGAGTGCTCCGGGACGCGCTGGGCTTGGCGTGCATACCCTTCCTGGATACGATGTGATTCGCGGGGCCTTGACCCTTCGCGCTCCGCGGTGTATAAAGCCCGGAGACTATTATACGTTTTATAGAGGACGTTAGTTCATGTACGCACTTGTAGAGTTCAAAGGCAAACAGTACAAGGCCGAGAAGGGCGCCTTGCTCAAAGTTGACAGGATCGATGCCGAGAAGGGCAGCCCCGTCGATATCGAAACGGTGTTGTTGGTTTCCGGCGAGAAGATCGTCGTCGGCTCTCCTTATGTCGCCGGCGTGAAAGTCACGGCCGTCGTCGAGGACCACGGCAAAGACGGGAAGATCATCGTCTTCAAGTACATGCCAAAGAAGGACTATCGCCGCAAGCGTGGTCATCGCCAGCAGTACTCGTTGATCCGGGTTCAGGAAATCATCGGGGCCTGAGATCCCGAATGATCGTCGTCGACGTCGTCCTTGATGACGCCGGGCTGCTGAGGTCCTGCGTTGTTCAAGGTCACGCCGGCGCAGGGCCAAGGGGAAGCGACGTCGTGTGCGCCGCTGTCTCCATCCTGGCGAGGACGGCCCTGAGGACGCTTTCCGTGACGGAAGGCGTCACGGTTCGGGGCGGCGCTCCCGAGAGGGGCGCGTTCGGCATGGAAGTGGATTGCGACCGATCGGCCGCCGTCCGGCTTTCAGCGACGACGGACTTCCTGATGGAAGGTTTCCGGTCGGTAGCCGAAGATCACCCGGACCATTGCACAATTCGAATACGAAAGGAACGGAGGCAGGACAATGGCTCGTAAGAAAGGCGGCAGCGGTGCGCGGAACGGTCGCGATTCCAATCCCCAGTACCTCGGAGTGAAAGAATCCGGCGGATCCCTTGTGACCGCAGGTTCGATCATCGTCCGCCAGCGCGGCACCAAGATCCATCCCGGAGTCAACGTCGGTTGCGGGAAAGACGATACACTTTTCGCCCTCATAGACGGAATCGTTTCCTTCAGCGATCGCCGCGGCCGAAAGCTCGCAGGCGTGGTGCCCGTAGGGAACGCCCAGTAAGCGAAACCGCAGGGATTCCGGAATCGGGATTCCCCGGTGTCGCGTGCGGCGCGCCCTTGTGGCGCGCCGTTTGTTTTTAAGGTGCCATGAATAAATTCGCGGATGAAGCCCTCATCGAAGTTGCCTCGGGAAACGGAGGGAACGGTTGCGTCGCCTTCCGCCGGGAAAAGAACGCCGAAATGGGCGGCCCCTACGGCGGCGACGGCGGAAAGGGCGGAGACGTCCTGTTCGAGGTTCGCCGCAACCTGCGCACGCTCGCCCACCTACGCTACAAGCAGTCTTTCCGCGCCGAGAACGGACGCGACGGGGAAGGCGCGCAGCGCCATGGCCGGAACGGGGAGCACGTCGTGGTGCCGGTTCCGCCGGGAACCATCATCCGCGATGCGGAGACCGGCGAGACCGTCCGGGATTTCGGAAACGAACTCGGCCTTTTCCTGTACCTCAAGGGCGGCAACGGCGGCTGGGGAAACGTGCATTTCAAGTCTTCCACGAACCAGGCGCCCCGCCAATTCCTGCCCGGAAAGCCGGGCTTCGTACGCAAACTACGCGTCGAGCTGCAGGTGATGGCCGACATAGGGTTCGTCGGTTTTCCGAACGCGGGGAAGTCCTCCTTGTTGGATGCCTTCACCAATGCCCGTCCCAAGATCGCCCCTTATCCCTTCACCACCAAGATTCCCAATCTTGGCGTCCTCACGATGGGTGACCGCGATATCGTGCTCGCCGACATACCGGGCCTCATCGAAGGCGCCTCCGACGGGGCGGGATTGGGCATCCGTTTCCTCAGGCACGTCGCCCGAACCGCCGGACTCGCTTTTCTGATCGACTTGTCCGAGGATGGTTTCGACACCGCATTCGAGACCTTGAAGCATGAACTGGACGCGTTCTCTCCGGAGTTGATGGCCAAGCCTCGGGTCCTCGTCGGCACCAAGACCGACCTTGAGGGTACGGCTGAACGCCTGAAGGAGCTTCAGGACCGCTATCCCGGAGAGAAGGTGTTCGGCATTTCCGTCTTCTCCGGTCAGGGTCTTGACGAGCTTTCCAGGGCCTTCGCCGCCCTTGTGAACGAGCTTGATTCCGCGGAGGCGGGCGGGGCGTGAGGCTTGCGATACTCGGAGGGAGTTTCAATCCCGTCCATTTTGCCCATCTCGCGCTTGCCGCCGACGCCCTGGAGACCTTCGGATACGACAGGATCATCCTCGTTCCCTCCTTCCGACCTCCGCACAAGGGAAACGTCGAACTCGCGAAAGCGGATGACCGGCTGGACATGCTCGCGGCGGCGGTGGAAGGGGATCGGCGTTTCCAGGTTGACGATTGCGAGATCCGCCGGCAAGGCCTTTCGTATACCTTCGATACGGTCGATGAGATCGAATTGCGTTACCGTCCCGAAGGGAAGTTGGGATTCCTGCTCGGGGACGATCTCGTCGGCAATTATCCGTCATGGAAACTGGCCTCGAAACTCGCCGAACGGGTTGACCTCATCCTCGCCCGGCGCTCGGCCGGTTCGTCCCCTCCCTTTCCCTATCCTCACCGGAAGCTCGACAATCCATTCATCGACATTTCCTCCACCGCCATCCGCGGGAGGATCGCGCAAGGCAGGTCCTGGGCCTTCATGATGCCGCGCGAAACGGGCCGCGTCATCGAGGAGCGAGCCCTGTACGGCTTTTCGGGACGGAAAAGCGGCCCTTCGGCCTTTCCGTCCGCCCTTTCGGAGGCGGTGGAGCGGTCAGCGAGGACCGCGATGCCTTCCTCCCGGTTTTTCCACTCCCGCGGCGTCGCGCTTTCGGCGGCCGGACTTTGTTCCCGTTTCGGTCTCGACCCCGAGCGCGGTTATCTGGCGGGCATCGGCCACGACCTGGCCAAGGACCTGGAACTCCCTGAGATACGCGCCCTCGCCCTGACGGACGGGCGGGGGGAATCAGCCCCGGAGGCCGCACGGCCCTCCCTGCTCCACGCCCGCGCCTCGGCGGTACTGTTGAACGAGCGTTTCTTCGTCAAAGACGCGGACGTCCTGCAAGCCGTCGCGCTGCATACCTTCGCCGCCGCGGGCATGAGCGCTCTCGCCAAAATCGTGTATATCGCCGACAAGCTGGAACCGTCCCGGCCGGACGTACCGATCCAGCTGCGCGATCTTGCCGATACCGGGTCCCTGGACGACTTGTTCACCGCCGTCCTTTCGGATACCGTTCGGAAGTTGCGGACCAAGGGGAAATCTGTTTCGGAAGAAACGCTTGCCCTGCTCGCGGATTACGCGGAAGGTGGACGCTGATGTTTGGATCGAGGATGGACGCGAGCGGCATCCTGCTCGCCGTGATCGCTGCCCTGCTGATCGGCGGCGTCGCCGCCGTAACGCTCGCGATGCGGGCTGATCCCGCCAAGGACGCGCTCTCCGGCGACCGGATCGTCAACGTTCTTTTTGTTCTGGAAAGGGACGGGAAACCTCTCATATCCCATGCGCTGATGTATTACGGCGCGACGCGCCGGGCGATCGCATTCGATGTGCCCGGCGAACTCGGCCTGATCATCAAGTCGCTCGGCCGCGTCGACCGCATAGACGCCCTGTACGATCCGCGCGATCCGAAAGCCTACCTCGAAGAGGTTTCCGGATTGCTCGGAGCGGATATTCCGTTCTGCATATCCTTCGACATCGATTCGCTCGTGAAAATGGTCGATCTGCTCGACGGCGTGCCGATATTTATCGCGGATCCCGTCCGCTCCCTGGATTCCGACCCTGTCGTGCTGATGCCTTCGGGGAGCGTCGTCCTGGACGGGGCCAAGGCGAGGACCTTCGCGACGTATTCCTTGCCCGATGAGGAAAGCGCCGAGGCAATAGACAGGCGCCAGCGCCTGATGCTTGCGCTGATAAAGCGGCTCGGCGAAAAGAACGATTTCATCGAATCGCCCCAGGTTAGGCCACTTTTCTCCGACCTGGTGGGCAGTAACATGGATACCCGGGCATTCTATCGCCTATTGAATGAAATTTCCGGTGTCGACGTGGAACGGGTCGTCATCCAGCGGGTCCAGGGCAATTCCAAGGAGGTCTCCGGCCAGGTCCTGCTTTTCCCGTATTACGACGGCAGCCTCATCAAGGATATCGTCAAGCAATCCCTCGCTTCCCTCGCGCGGACAAGCGAGGGCGGGGGCTCGGACCGGGTCTACACGGTGGAAGTACTCAACGGGACGGGAAGCTCAGGGTTCGCCCGCAAGACGGCTGACCTCCTGGAAGGCTTCGGATATGAAATATTGTCGATCGGGAATGCGGAGCGCCAGGATTACGAGCGGTCCGAGATCATCGACCGCTCCGGGGATGAGGCGGCGGTCAAGGTATTCGGAGATATCATCCGTTGCGAGACGATCAGGCGAGAGGCGCGGAGCGCTTCCGAGGGTCCAGCCCTGGATGTCGGGGCGGATTTCACCATCATTTTAGGAAAGGATTTTAATGGAAGATACATCGTTCGATAGCTCCCGCTCGGCGGCGATCGCCTTGGGGAAGATGCTCTCCGAGCATAAGGGGATCGACGCGGTCGTCCTGGATCTGACGGGCCTCAACGCTTGGACCGATTTTTTCGTCATCGCGACGGTCACCAGCTCCACCCATCTGAATGGACTTCAGCGGCACGTGAAGGATCTCGCCGCGTCGGCTTCACTTACCATACTCAGGCGGCAGCGCAAGGCGGCTTCCGACGACGAATGGAACCTCATCGATATGGGGGACATCGTAGTCCACCTGATGACCGTCCGCTCGCGCGCGTTCTACGAGCTGGAACGGCTGTGGAGCTCGGCTCCCGTCGTCTGGCATGCTGAGGCCCCGCAATAAAAAAAAGCCGCCGGGACCCGGCGGCTTCCAACGAACGACGACGGGGCTCACTCGTCGAAATCGTCAAAATCGACGTCTTCCTCGTAATCGAAATCCTCTTCTTCGTCCGCTTCGTCGCCGAAGTCATCGTCCTCGTCGTCGAAATCGTCTTCCTCTTCCTCATCGTCGAAGTCGTCCTCGAAATCATCGTCGAAGTCGTCCTCTTCGTCGAGATCGTCGAAATCATCGTCTTCCTCTTCTCCGCTATCGTCATCGAAATCGTCATCGAAGGCGGCGAACGGATACGGCGCCGTTTCGGACGAATCAAAACAAAAAGGCATGAGCTGAAGAGAGTCATCGGTATGTATGGTCTCGTAAGGAACCATGGTTTTCTCCGTCGCAACTATGGGATTTCTCATGAAACATAAGGGAGAGCTTGAGCATCTGTCAACAGGTAACGGTCAGCCAAATAAAAAAAAACGACGTCCCGACGGAAAAAGACCGGGACGGGCTATCCTAAGCCGTTTTGGCGCTTTTTAGCGCAATTATGCAACCGAGTTCGCCGAAATCTCCATGAACGGAGAATGCATTCCGGTCGTCCGATTCGGGTAGGGAGGTTTCCACCCCCGTTCCGGCGATTACGGTGGGCGGCGTGATCATGCAATCGGTTTTCCGCTCGCCGAGCAGGGCCGCGGCCCGCCCGCTGATCTGGTTGGCGATCTCGCCGATTGCCGCTTTCCGGTAACGAATCGCGTCCCCGTCGTCTCCGTCCATGCCCAGATGGATCGACAGGGCATCGACGAAGCGTTCCGGGACTCCCTTCCCGAAGATCATGACGAAGTGTCCCTTGAGATCCCCGACGATGCCGACTGCGGCCACTATTTCGATGGAGGCGTCCGCGGCCGGGATTTCGTCCACGGAAAGGCCGCGGAATCCTATTTCGTCCAAAACGAGCTTGGCCGCTGATATGAAGGTTGAGCGAACGTATGTTTCCACCTGACCAGTATAGGGGGGGCGGACCGCTCCGTCAACGAAATCACGGCAGGTGGAATCACGACCATAGAATCACTAAGGGAGCCGCGCCGTGTCCCGGCGGTCTTTACAAAGCGGCGGATTTAGGTATAATTCCCGAGCGATTATGCGGGATGGCATCATTGTCGCGGCGCCGTGCAAGATTAACCTCCATCTCCATATTTTCGATCGTCGATCCGATGGTTTCCATGATCTGGAGAGCGTCTTCCAGGCGCTTTCGTTCGGGGATGTCCTGCGTTTCGATTCTTTGAAACGTCGTTCCGCTTGCGACCTTCTCATGGAAGGTCCGGTGCCGCCGGAACATAATATCATCCGGAAGGCGGTGGACGCCTTCCGTTCGCGAACCGGTTTCGACGGAGGCGTCCGCATCGAAGCGGAGAAGCGCGTGCCATTGGGCGCCGGTCTTGGCGGCGGGTCTTCTGACGCGGCATCGACCCTCTTGGCCCTCGATTCCATGGCGGGAACCGGGCTCGGAGCCGAGGGGCTTGCGCCCATAGCCGAAGCCTTGGGCAGCGATGTCCCTTTTTTCCTGTACGGCGGGACGGCTCTGGTAGGCGGAAGGGGAGAGCGCGTGGAACCGGTCGAGTCCGTCGTAAATTACGCGGTGGTTCTGGTCAATCCCGGTTTCCGCAGCGATACCGGCGCTGCCTTTTCGGCATTGGATCGGCTACGCGCCTCGTCTTCGGCAGGGATTGCGGTTCCTTTGGGCGGTGCGGCTTTGGCTGCGGCTCTTCGTCTCCCGGTCGGATCGTGGCCTTTTTCCAACGATTTCCTTTCGGTGCTGACTTCGGTGGCCGGAGAAGAAGCCGGTGTCTATGCGCGGATGTTGGCGGCGCTGAAAGATGCCGGAGCGGACTTCGCTTCATTGTCCGGGTCGGGATCCACCTGCTTTGGAGTGTTTTCGGACCCTGAAAAGGCGGAATGGGCAGCCAAAAAGCTCTCCGTGGCATGGAAATTCGTCCAAAAAGCGCTTCCACTTGCGCGCTCCGGCGATGCGGGATTAGAATGATGCATCATCTCAGATTGGGGCCGTAATAAAAAGGAGTCGCACCATGGAGATTACCGACATCAGGATACGCAAGGTGGCGAGCGAGGGGAAGCTGAAAGCGTACGTTACGGTGACTTTCGATGATTGTTTCGTCGTGCATAACGTGAAGATAATCGAGGGGAAGAGCGGAATTTTCATTGCGATGCCAAGCCGAAAAACGAGAGCCGGGGAATACAAGGACGTCGCGCATCCCATTCACCCTGAATTCCGCGCCGAGTTGCAGAAGAAGATTTTGGATGTATACGATTCGGGAAACGTCGTCGATGATCCCGCAGTTGATTTGTAGTTTCTTTGGGACGTCGGCAAGCGGTAAGCCACCGGGTTTTGATCCCGGTATTCGCAGGTTCGAATCCTGCCGTCCCAGCTAGTCGCTCGCGTCCGAAACAGGCATGCTGTGCCGTGCGGACAGATTTCGCGATGCTCGCGTCAGATAAGGAGTTTTTGATGAACCAGGTAGTTTTCACGGCCCGAAAGAGGGTCGATACGGGATCCGGTGTCGCTTCCCGCATGCGCCGGGCAGGGAAAATCCCCGCCGTCGTATATGGCCGCAAGGGCGAGGCTCAATCGCTTGAACTGGACGCTCTGGATTTTTCCAAAGGCGCCAAGGGAATTTCGGAGAGCACGATCGTCAAGGTGGATATCGACGGAAAGGCCCTTGAAGCTTTCGTCAAGGATACCCAGCGCGATATCCTGACCGGCAAGGTGCTCCATGTCGAC
This sequence comes from Treponema sp., assembly GCA_003527485.1. Taxonomy (GTDB): domain Bacteria; phylum Spirochaetota; class Spirochaetia; order Treponematales; family Breznakiellaceae; genus UBA12037. Next base: position 27,701 of record DPXI01000043.1, read on the forward strand.
TTCTACGAGGTCGAGATGGGCCGTTTGTTGCGCGCGAAGGTGCCCGTGCATCTCAAGGGTACGGCACTCGGTACCCGTGAGGGCGGAATTCTCGAGAATCCCCTTCACGAGATCGAAGTCGAGTGCTTCCCGCAGGATTTGCCCGAACATATCGATGTCGATATTTCGGCGCTCAAGGTCAACATGTCCATCCATGTCCGCGATCTCAAGCTGGGCGATGCCGTTAAGATTCTGAGCAACAACGACCAGGTGCTCGCGCTCGTCAAGTACGCGAAAGCTGAAGAGGTCGTGGCTGAAGTCGCGGAGACCGTCGTCGCTGCCGCTCCCGTTGCCGGTGCGGCTGCCGCGGCAGCCCCCGCAGCTCCCGCCGCCAAGGCGTAGGCTTTACTCCCGCTATCGCAGGCCGCCCGTCCGCACCGGACAGGCGGCCGTTCTTTTTTTAGGACCCCGCCGGGATGGAAAACCGAATCGAAGCGCTTGAATCCGCGGTCCTCGCTTCCCTTGGACGTCACGTTCCATACTCCGCGCTCATCGCCTCCGTATCAGGCGGCGCGGATTCGACGGCCTTGCTGGTGGCTTCCGCCCGCCTGCGCGGCGAGCTTGGATATTCCCTACGCTGTCTGCATGTGGACCACGGAATCCGCGAAGAACATGAACGTTCGCTCGACGAGGCCCATGTTCGCGAGCTTTGCGGGCGCTTCGACGTGCCGCTGCGGATCGTCAGGATTCCGCCCGGCCGGATAACCGCGGAAGCCGCGCGCACGGGGGCCGGGATCGAGGCCGTAGCCCGTTCGTTCCGGCTTGCGGCCTGGGCGGAGGACCGCGGCTCGGACCCGGGCGCCCGCGTGCTCGTGGGGCATACGGCCGACGACGCATTGGAGACCGCGCTGATGCGTTTCCTGCGCGGTTGCGGCCCGGCGGGTCTCGCCGCCATGCCGGAAGCCGGCGGGCCGCTCATCAGGCCTCTGCTGGGCCTCGGAAGGTCCGACATCCTCGCGTATCTGGGCGCGCTCCGCATAACCTACCGCGTGGATTCGACCAACGCAGATACGGCCTACCTCCGCAACCGCGTCAGATCCCGCCTCATCCCCCTTCTTGATCGGGAATTTCCCTTCTGGCGGACGGGCGCGGCGAATGCGGCGATGACCCAACGGAAAGTCGCCTCTTTCCTGGATGATGAAAACAAGCGCCGAATTCGGTGGCGGCGGTCGGAGCGGACGCCCTCGGCCGTGGAGACCGACGCGGAGAACTTCAAGGCGCAGCCGCCCATCCTCCGGGAGGAGGCCATTTTTCGCGCCCTCCATCTGGCGCTGGAAGGGGCGGCCGCTGAGGGCGGTCGACTCCGTGCGGACGAACCTCGATCGGCGCGGCGGGAACCGTCGAGACGCCCTGTCGCCCGTTTTGCCGCGGGGGACATAGCGTCGGCGGATCTCGGCGCCGCGCGGGCGCTTGCCGTGGACAAGCGCGTCGTCGTGGAAGCGTTGGGCGGCGAAGGCGCCGAGGCGGCCTTCTCGATATTGATAGACGCGCCGGGAACCTACGAGAGCGGGCCTCTTCGCCTTCTGGTGAGCGATTCGCCGGTTCCGGGCATGGCAGCGGCGATCGGATTGCCCTTCGTGTTCCGGTCCGCGCTGCCGGAAGACCGCGTCCTGACGCGGGACGGCGCCCGCCGGGCGTCGCGCCTGGGTCCGCCCGGCATGCGTGCGGTGCTTGAAGACGGCGCCGGCATCGCCGCCTGCCTCGTCGCCCCGGCTTGCGGCCCGACCGAATGTTTCCCGCGCGCCGACCTCGTCCGGTCATTGGACTATGCGCGCTCCGCTTTCTTTTCTATATTATAGTTTCGGGGGAAAAATGCCTAACGACCAGAATGATAAACCGCCGCGCCCTGCGCTCAATCCCGGCCCGGCGAACCGCTTCGCCCTTGTTTTCTTTCTTATAGTCGCCGGACTTTTCGCCGCCTATTTCATGCGCGGCAACGCCGGCGCCGAGGCCAAGGAAATACCGTATTCGTCCTTCACCGCCTATCTGGACAGGGGAGAAGTGGATGCCGTCAAGATACTCGACGGCAATATGATAGAAGGTACGCTCAAGGGTTCGGGCGGGGACACCGGATATTTCAGATCCATGATTCCTTACGAGGATCCCCAGCTGCTCGCCGTCTTGCGCGAAAAAGGCGTCAAGGTATCGGGTTCCGTTTCCGGCGTGACGCCTCTCAGGATACTGTTGGAATTCCTTCCCTGGATGATAGGATTCGCCTTCATCTGGATGATGTTCCGTCAGGCCCAGGGCTCGGGGAACAAGGCCTTCCAGTTCGGCAAGAGCAAGGCCAAGCGCTATCTTGAAGCCGGAAAGAAGATGAGCTTCGCCGACGTGGCCGGACAGGAAGAAGCCAAGTACGAATTGCAGGAAGTCGTCGCTTTCCTGAAGAGCCCCCAGAAGTTCACCCGGATGGGAGCCCGGATTCCGAAGGGCGTACTCCTCGTCGGCATGCCCGGAACCGGGAAGACCCTGTTGGCGAAAGCGGTCGCGGGGGAGGCGGGCGTCGCCTACTTCCATATGTCGGGTTCCGATTTCGTGGAGATGTTCGTCGGCGTCGGCGCGAGCCGTGTTCGCGACCTTTTCGAACAGGGACGGAAGAGCGCTCCCTGCATCATCTTCATCGACGAGCTCGACGCGGTCGGCAGGACCCGCGGCGCAGGCTACGGCGGCGGGCACGACGAACGGGAGCAGACGCTCAACCAGATGCTCGTGGAGATGGACGGTTTCGATTCCAAGGACGGCGTTATCATCCTGGCCGCGACCAACCGGCCGGATGTCCTTGATCCGGCCTTGTTGCGCCCCGGGCGTTTCGATCGTCAGGTCGTCGTCGCCATGCCCGACGTCAAGGAAAGGGAAGCCATTCTCCGAATCCACGCGGCCAAGGTTCCCGTCTCTCCCGAAGTGGATTTCGCGCGCATCGCGCGGGCAACGCCGGGGACGAGCGGCGCCGATATCGCCAACTTGGTCAATGAGGCGGCCCTTTTCGCCGCGCGGACGGACAAGGCCGACGTGGGGATGGAAGATTTTGAGGAGGCGCGGGACAAGGTTCTGATGGGCGTCGCCCGTAAATCCATGGTGGTCTCGGTGAAGGAACGCAAGATGACCGCCTATCACGAAGCCGGCCATGCCCTGCTCCACTATTACCTGAAATACGCCGATCCCCTTCACAAGGTGACCATAGTTCCCCACGGAAGGGCTCTCGGCATGGCCATGTCCATTCCGGAGGAAGACAGCTACAGCCGCACGAAAGGCTGGATTAAGGACCGTATCGCCATAATGTACGGTGGCTGGGTTTCCGAAAAACTCTTCTACGACGAGACGACCACGGGAACGAAGCAGGACATCCAGCAGGCGACGGAATTGGCCCGGCGCATGGTTTGCGAATGGGGGATGGCCGATGAGCTCGGTCCCATCGCCTACGGCCAGGAAGAGGAACCCATCTTCATCGGAAAGGAAATCGCGCGCCACAAGGATTATTCCGAGGACACGGCGCGGCGCATCGATTCCGCGGTGAAGGCGGTGCTCGACTCGAGCCTGGAAGCGGCGACGCGTCTGCTGGACGAGCACAAGGAGGAGCTCCGGAAACTGGCCGAAGCCCTGATAGAGCGCGAGACTCTCGAGGACAACGAGGTCCGGGAATTGCTCGGAATGCCGCCGCGGCCCGAAACCTCCGTTTTCGCGATAGACGCCACGGAGTCGGTTATGGCTTCGGTGGAGTCGGTGGCCGTTCCGGTGGTCCCGGAGAGCGGCGGAGCCTGAGGTGTCGGCCGCCATGGGCGCGCGTAACCTCGCGCGTACTGCCTTCATGCTCCCGGTTCTGCTCGTCATGGGCGCGGTCTTGGTCCGTGCCGAAGGCGCCGCCGTCGCGGCGGCTCCTGACGGTCCCGTGGCGGACCGCTATCTTTCCTGGTCGATCGCGGCCGCTGAAGACGGAAGGTGGGAGGAGGCGGAGCGGGCCCTGGAACGGGGCGGCGATTTTGCCGAATCGTCTTCCGATCTCAGCTACCTCCTGGCCCTCGTCCAGTCCAAGCTGGACAGGCCCCTGCGCTCAGCGCTCTCTTCCGTACGGCAGTCGCTGGAGACCGGCCGCTGGCTCCGCTACTCCGCGCCGGCCGCCCGATTGCTTGAAGCCGAACTCCTCATCGGTCTGCGTGAATTCGAGGCCGCCTTTCAAGCCCTCGCTCCCCTTGAGGAGGATGCGACCGTCGCATATCTCAGGTTGCTCTCGGCCGAAGGCCTCGGCGACGGTCGCGCCTTCAACTCCGGCGCGGCCGATTTCCTGGCCGCCTGGCCTTTCGACGCACGCGTTCCCCGCCTCATCCTTGAGCGCCTGGCCGATCGGCCGCCCGGCGATGCCGAACGGATGCTTGTGGATGCCGTTCTCCGCCGCCTGGATTCCCTGACGGAAGCGGACCCTTCGCTCGCCTATCTTGCCGCGCCTTTCGTCCGGGACACGGCTTCCGGGCGGCGGCTTGTCGAAGCGTACCGCGCGGGAAGCGTCGTCGACGCCGCTTCCATTCCCGTCGCCCTGAACCTCGGGATCATGGACGACGCTTCGGCCGTGGAGGAACTGTTCGCGGCCGCGGATAAAGGTCCGGTCGACTCCGCCCTGTTCGTCTCGGTCTGGAAGCTGCTCCGCAACCAGGCGGGAAAGGACGCCTTCACCTTGCGGGCCTCCTTGTTCTCCGGAACGATCTTCCAGGACCGCGACGGGGACGGGCGTCCCGAGACGCGCGTCGTTTACGACGGGGGGCTTCCCTCCCGATGCTCCTACGACGCTGACCAGGATGGATTGAGCGAACTCTCCATCGACTTTTCGGACGGCATGCCCGTCAGCGGAGAAATACCGCTCCTGCCCGCGATTTCGGGAGAACCTGGGACGGAAGCGGATCGCCGGCTGAAAATCGTCTGGTCGAGGTATCCGCATATTCGGACCGCGACTCTGGGAAGTACCCGTTTCATTCCCGCCCCCGTGGCCTTTCCCTTCGCGCCGGTCCGGCTTTCGTCCCTCGTCGCTGGACTGCCTACGTTCCGTTTCCCCGAATTCGACCGGATGGTGCCCCGACTAACCGAGCGCTCCCTCGTAAGTTTTTCGTCCTCCATCGAGCGGCGCGGTACACTGAGGGACGATTCCATCGAAACGATAGAGCTCGTCGCGGGCACGCCGCGAAGGGCCACCGAACGGGCGGGGGCCGAGCTCGTGGCTTCGACCGTATATGAACGAGGAAGGCCGGTTTCCCGGGATCTCGATCTGGACGGCGACGGCCGGCTGGAAACGAGGCAACGCTTCTCCGTACGCCAGACGGAAAGCTCACCCCTGGATCAGCTTCCGCTGCCGATTTTCAGCGAGAGCGATTGGGACGGCGACGGAGTCTACGAATACTCGGAAGGATCGGACGGGGACGGGAACGCCTTGAAGACCTGGCGCGACGACAACGGGTTGCGGGGGCAATGATGGGAAATACGCGTCGTCTACCGGCCCCGGTTCGGGTCTGCATGACCTGCGCTACGGCACTTCTTGCGATCTTGGCCGCGTCCGCGACGGCCGTTTCCTGCGCCTCGGCCGTGGAGCGACTGCGTCCTCCGCGTTCCACACTCGAATTGCGTCTGGACGACATCGAGGCTTCCATCGAATCCGAGCCCGAACTCGCCATCCATCGGCTCGGGGCTTTTGCGGCGCTGTACCCGGCGGGACGTTCCGAGGACGGCGCGAAGCTCGCCAGCCTGGGTGAGCTTGCACTCCATTCCCTGGAAGCGGCTGCCGGGAAGGCGATCGACGAAAAGGCCTGGCCGCTCGCCGCTTCCCGCATCCGTTCCCTCCACGCTCTCGGGAAGGGCGAAGGAATGCCGTCTGAGGCCGAATTGCTGCTCTTCGAAGCGCGCGACCGGCTATCCGCCGGGGAGGACCTCGAAGCTTTCGTCGCCGCGAGCGCTTCCGACGCGCTGTCGCCTCTGGTCGCCTCGGACGCGCTTTCGTTTTTCGCCCGCGCGGCCGCGCTCGGGCAGCGGGGGAACGCGGCTTTCTTCCTTGCCGCGGCCGAACGGGCAGGCGCGTCGGCGGATGCCGATTCCCGCGCCTGGGCGCTCGGACAGGACAGCGCGGCGGACATGATCCGGGGAGTGGCGACGGTCTGGGTGGATCGGGGCATACGGATAGAGAAGGGGCTCGGACTCCCCGACCGCGTCATCGGTTCCGCCTTCTTCGTCGACAAGCGGGGTCTCCTGGTGACCAACTACCACGTCATCGCTAGCGAAGTCGATCCTGAATACGAAGGTTATTCCCGGCTCTACGTCCGCCTCGGCGACGACGCCAGCGCGCGCATCCCGGCAAAAGTCGTCGGCTGGGACCGGGCTCTCGATCTCGCGGTGCTGAAAGTCGAGCTGGTGGGGGAATACGTCTTTTCCCTGCTGGGCGGGGCGAACCCCTTGGTCGGCGACCGTGTCTTCGCCATCGGCTCCCCCGCGGGCCTCGAGAAGACGGTCACCGCGGGCATCGTATCCGCCGCGGGCCGCCGATTCCTGCAGCTCGGCGACGCGCTACAGATCGACGCCGCCGTGAACCACGGAAACTCCGGAGGCCCTGTGGTCGACGAGAAGGGGCGGACGGTGGGCGTCGTTTTCGCCGGCATCGAACAATTCGAAGGCATCAATTTCGCTGTTCCGGCGCGGCGCCTGGCCGCGGCCCTACCGGCGATGACGCGCGGGGGAAAGGCCGAACGCCCATGGCTCGGCCTTACGGTCGATGAAGGACGGAACGGGGTCCAGATCATCTACGTCGCGCCGGGTACTCCAGCCGCCGACCAGCTTTTTACCGAAGGGCTCTTCTTGAAATCCGTCGGCGGCGTACTCTTGGACGCTAAATCTCTCATACCGGAAGCCCAGGACATCCTTTTTCCGCGCCGGCCGGGCGAACTCGTCGCCGTCGAGCTGTCCGACGGAAAGCGGCTCGTTCTCGCGGTCGCCGCCCGTCCTCCGTTGCCCTTGGTAACGGCCGCCAAGGTCGACAGCCGCGAGCGTATGGCGGCCCCGCTTTTCGGCCTTATCCTATCGCCCGCCTCCGGGAGCGGCCTGGCGCCGTCCTTTTCCGTGAAGAAGGTGCTCCGCGGTTCGGTCGCCGACGAAGCAGGCCTTTCCGAAAACGATCCCGTGGAGATCAGGGGCTTTTCCATGGACGAGGAGAACGGCATCGCCCTGCTGGACCTTTTCGTGAAGAAACGCAGGATGGGGTACTTGGAGACGATGATGCGGCTTCCCGCGCTCCTGGATTCGCCCGACACCCTGTAGTGAACACCCGAAATGGTTACAGTGTTGCACGGACGGCGCCGACTGCTATACTAGTTCTGGAGGCCTTATGGCAATATCAACCGTTTCTGTAAAAGTCGTCACCTGGGAAGGTGTCGCTTCCGTGGAAAAGGCGGCCTCGCTCAAGGACGAACTGCTCTCCGCGCTCGACGGCGCATCGCAGGTCGTGGTAAGCGTCTCCATGCTGGACGGCATCGATCTATCCACCATCCAGTTGCTCAAATCCGCGTCCATCGAAGCTTCGCGGAGGGGAAAGAGTTTCCACCTCACGGGCAACGTCAAAGGAGAATTGTGCCGCGTGCTTTCGGTCTCCGGCTTCGTCCGCTCGCCTTCGACGAACGCCCGCGAAATGGAAACGGAACTTTTCGGCGCGTCCGCGACGAAGGAGCGATAGGCGATGATCGAAAAATTCAAGGAGGCCTTCCGCGAAGAGGCGACCGAACTCCTCAACAATCTGGAAAACACCCTTCTGATCCTTGAATCCGATCCGCGCGACAATGAGACGATCTCGGCCGTCTTCCGGACGATGCACACCATCAAGGGTTCTTCTTCCATGTTCGGATTCGACGAAATCTCGCGCTTTACCCACGAGGTCGAATCGATCATGGACCTGTTGCGCGAGGGCGCTTTCGTGGCGGATCGCCGGTTGATAGACCTCACCCTGAAGGCACGGGATCTCATCAGCTCCATGCTCGCTTCTGACGGCGTCAACTTGGATGCCGAAGCCGCGGCCCTCATCAAGGACTTCAAGGAGCATTCCTCCCGGCGCATCGCCGAGCGTGAAACCGAGCTGAGCTCGTCATCCGAGCTTCCCCCCCTGCCCCCATCCCAAGAGAATGCGGAAGACGGGGAGCCGTCAGCCGCGTACGCCGATGCATCGAACGGACCCGGCGTCCCGGCGCGGGCCGGCGACCATTTTTCCCGCGGAAACATGGAAACCTGGCGAATCCGCTTCGTCCCGGCTACGGACGTTTTCATGAACGGAACCAAGCCGCTTCTCCTTCTGGACGAGTTGCGCAACCTCGGAACCGCCTCCATTGTGCCGCTCGCGGATGCCATCCCGCCCCTGTCGGAGATGGATCCGGAGAAATGCTACGTGGGTTGGGAGATCACCCTAACCACTGACAAGGGAGAGGATGCGGTCCGCGACGTGTTCATTTTCGTGGAAGGTTCCTGCGAGCTCCTGGTGGAGCGGATCGCCGCGGAGGAGAACGCCGAGGCGTCCGAACCGGATGTCATGCGGCTCGGCGAGATACTCGTGGACAGGGGTATCGCGACGCCGGAGACGATCAGGAACGTGGTGGAGGGGCAGAAGAGGCTCGGCGAGCTGCTTGTGGAAGAAAAGGTGGCCACGAGCGAGCAGGTGAAGAGCGCGCTGGATGAGCAGGATCATCTAAAGAAGCTGAAGGACAGCAGGCAACAGGAACCGGGGACATCCAGCATCCGGGTCGCCAGCGACAAGCTCGACGCCTTGGTGGATCTTGTCGGAGAACTGGTCACGCTCCAGGCCAGGCTTTCCAGGACCGCGTCGAATATACTCGACCCGGCCCTCGCGGCCATTTCCGAACAGCTCGAGCGTCTCATATCGCAGCTGCGCGACAATACGATGAGCATACGCATGCTGCCGATCGGTTCCACTTTCAGCAAATTCCGGAGGGTGGTCCGCGACCTCTCGGCGGAGCTCGGCAAAGAGATCGAGCTGACCACGATGGGGGCGGAGACCGAACTGGACAAGACTGTCATAGAGAAGCTCAACGATCCGTTGGTCCATATCATACGGAACAGCGTGGACCACGGGATAGAGACGCCCGGCGAACGCGAAGCGGCAGGCAAGAATCGCCAGGGTGTCGTCTCCCTTTCCGCAATGCATTCCGGAGCCCATGTGCTGATCTCCATCGCTGACGACGGCGGCGGCCTGGACATCGACCGCATCCGCGCCAAGGCGGTCGAGCGGGGATTGACGGCTCCGAACGCGGTCCTGTCCACCCAAGAACTGTACCAGATGATCTTCGCTCCCGGCTTCTCCACGGCCAAGAACGTGACGAGCGTATCCGGCCGCGGCGTAGGGATGGACGTGGTGAAACGCGAAATCGATTCCCTCGGCGGGTCCGTTTCCGTCGAGTCCCAACGCGGACGAGGCACGAGCGTCACCCTGAAAATCCCGCTCACCCTCGCGATCATCGAGGGACTCCTCGTCCGCATCGGCGATGAGCGCTTCGTGTTCCCCCTCTCGTCCGTCGACGGCTGCATAGAGCTCGATCGGGAAAATCGGGAGGCCGGGAGGGGCGAGCGGAACATCACCACTTACCGGAATGAAATACTGCCCTTCATCTCGATCCGCGAGCTCTTCGGCGTCGCGGGGGAAGCCCCCGGGATCGAACAGATAGTGGTGGTCAACGCGCTGGAGACGCGGATGGGCTTCATAGTGGACGAAGTGATCGGCGACAACCAGACCGTCATCAAACCTCTGGGACGGATGTTCAAGGCATCCGAAGGCCTTTCGGGCGCGACCATTCTCGGGGACGGGAGCGTGGCGCTCATCATCGACGTCAACCGACTGGCGGTATCGGCCCAGCATGAGGAATCCCTTCGTCTGAACAGGGATAAGGAATCCGTTGCAGTCCGTGAGTGATCATCCTGCGGCCAATGGCATCGCATATCCCGCTCCGATTTCCGAGCGCGATTTCCAGCGCCTGAGCTCCTTCATAGAACGGGAGCTGGGCATCAAGATGCCGATAGCCAAGAAGATCATGCTGGAAAGCCGCCTGGCCAAGCGCCTCCGCATGCACGGATTCTCGGACTATGGAGAATACGTCGATTTCGTATTCAGCGAGGAAGGAACGCGGGCCGAGCTGATCCATATGATCGACGCGGTCACAACGAACAAGACCGATTTCTTCCGTGAGGCCGACCATTTCGATTATCTCCTGAACGTTTATCTTCCTTCCGTTCCGACCTCGGAAGTCCTGCGCTTCTGGTCGGCGGGTTGCTCCACCGGCGAAGAACCGTATACCCTCGCGATGGTGCTTGAGGAATTCCGTCGGGGTTCACCTTCACTGCGGTATGGCATCCTGGCGACTGACATCTCCACGAAAGTGCTTTCCAAGGCCCAGGAAGCGGTCTATGAAGAAGAAAAAGTGGTTCCGGTGCCCTGGGACTACAAGAAGCGCTATATGCTGAAAAGCAAGGACACTGCCGCGCGCATCGTTCGGATCAAGAGAGAACTACGTGAAAAAATCGAATTCAGGCGCCTGAACCTCATGGACGACGATTTCGGGATAAAGGAGCGCTTTGACGTGATCTTCTGCCGGAATGTGATCATTTACTTCGACAGGCCGACCCAGGAACGGCTCATGGGAAAATTCCATGCACGCCTCAAGGACGGCGGATTGCTGTTTCTGGGCCATTCCGAAACGATGACCGGGTTCGGCGTTCCGTTCCGCTCGCTCGCTCCGACGGTTTACAGGAAAGAATAGGGGGCGGCAATGGCGCGCGGAAAGATACGGGTGATGATCGTAGACGACTCGGCCGTGGTCAGGCAGACGCTCAAGGAAGTGCTTGAAAGCGATCCCTCGATCGAGGTGTGCGCAGTTGCGCCGGATCCCCTGTTCGCCCTGAAGAAGCTCCAGGACGATCGCCCCGACGTCATCGTGAGCGATGTCGAGATGCCGCGAATGGACGGGATTACGTTCCTGAAGGCCGTTATGAGCGGAGATCCCATCCCGGTGGTCATCTGTTCGTCCAAGACGGAGGATGGGAGCGAAAATGCCCTGAAGGCCCTTGAGTACGGTGCCGTGGACATCATCCAGAAGCCGAAGATGGGGACCAAGCAGTTCCTTGAGGAATCCAAGGTGCGGATCTGCGACGTCGTGAAGGCGGCCAGCCTCGCGCGCATCAGGAAGCTGCCGCCCAACCTGGAGCACCGTGAGGTGTCGCCGAAGCTCACCGCCGACGTCATGCTGGCGAAACCCGGCGGGGGCGGTCATATCATCGAGACCACGGAACGGGTCGTGGTCGTCGGCGCCTCGACCGGCGGGACGGAAGCCCTTCGGGAATATCTGGAAGCCCTCCCGCTGGACGCGCCGGGCATGGTCATCGTCCAGCATATGCCCGAGCATTTTACCGCGGCGTTCTCCAAGCGCCTGGACGGTTTGTGCAGGGTCTCGGTGAAGGAAGCCGCGGACAACGATTCCGTCATCAGGGGCAGGGTCCTGATAGCCCCCGGCAATCGGCACACCCTCCTGAAGCGGGCGGGCGCGCGTTATTACGTGGAAGTGAAGGACGGTCCCCTTGTGTGCCGGCATCGTCCAAGCGTCGACGTACTGTTCCGTTCCGCCGCGCGTTACGCGGGAAAGAACGCCGTCGGCGTCATCATGACGGGTATGGGCGATGACGGCTCGCGCGGCATGAAGGAAATGCACGACGCCGGAGCCTGGACGATCGCCCAGGATGAAGCGAGCTGCGTTGTGTTCGGTATGCCGAACGAGGCGATAAAGGCGGGAGGCGTCGACGTCATCGTATCCCTGGAGTCCATCGCCGCAGAAGTCCTTAAGCGTTCCCGCTGACGGGAATTACCGCTGAACTTGATTTTTAGGTCGATCTCGACCCATACTTATTGAACCCGTAGGAGGGAATAGATGGCGAAGAAGGTTCTCGTGGTGGACGATTCCTCAGCGATCCGCCAGAGTATCACCTACGTCCTGCAGCAAGGCGGATACGAAATCGCGGAAGCGAAGGACGGAATGGACGGGCTCGCCGTGCTCCGGACGCTCGATGCCGTCGATCTCATCATCACGGACGTCAACATGCCGAATCTGGACGGAATTTCGTTCATCCGAAAGGTTCGCGAGGATGCCAAGTACAAATTCGTCCCGATCATAGTCCTGACGACGGAATCCCAGGGAAGCAAGATGAACGAGGGGAAGGAAGCCGGTGCCACCGGCTGGATCGTGAAACCCTTCAGCGCCGAGAAATTGCTCGGCATTGTCAAAAAAGTGGCGGGGTGAGGTTCGCGGGATGGATAACGGCGAGATCGGCGTGACGGACGGCAACCAGTACCTGACTTTCGATATAGGGGAAGAGCGCTACGCCGTCAAGGTTGCCTCAGTCGAGGTCGTGCTGGAGATGGCGGCGGTAACGCGGGTCCCGAAATGTCCTCCTCATATCCGCGGGGTGATCAACCACCGGGGAAGCGTCGTACCGGTGGTGGACTTGCGGGTCGTCTTCGGCTTGGAGCCCGCGGAATTGTCGGCCGGCGCTTCGGTAATCGTCTCCCAAGTGAAATTCGAAGGAGAAATCCTCACCGCGGGCGTGCTTGCTGACGCGGTGCAGGAGGTGGTGGAAATTGATGAAGGTTTCATGGAACCTCCCCCTTCGTTCGGATCCCGGATGGACGGCAAGTTCGTGCAGGGCATAGGAAAAAGGGGAAACGACTTCGTCATCCTCCTGGATCTGGAGAGCGCGCTCTCCGCAGCCAGCGGCGCGAAAGATCGGATATAGGGAAAATGGACGTTCCCGAGCGGAAGACACGGATACTCGTAGTGGAGGACGAAAGCATAGTCGCCCTTGACATGCGCGGCCGTCTTGATTCGATGGGGTACGATGTTGTCGGCCTCGCGTCCACCGGCGAAGAGGCGGTGGCGATCTCCGCGTCAGCCTCACCGGACCTGATTCTCATGGATATCAAGCTGAAGGGCGAACTCGATGGAGTCCAGGCGGCTGAGCTCATCCGGTCCAATCAGGATATTCCCATTATTTTTATCACCGCGTTCGCTGATTCGCGGACTTTGCTCCGGGCCAAGGTGACGCAGGCCTTCGGTTACATCCTCAAACCGTTCCAAGAGCGTGAAGTCCTTATTTCCATGGAGATGGCCCTATACAAACATCGCATGGAACGCGAACTCCGCGAGAGCCGGGACCGGCTGGACGGAACCCTCAACGCGATCTCCGATGCGGTGATCGGCCTGGACGAAGAGCGACGCATCGTCTCGCTGAATAGCGCGGCCGAAACGATGATCGGAATGGACGAAGCGACGGCGAAGGGACGATCGTTCGATTCGGTTTGTTCGTTTACCGAGAGCGAAGCTCTTCAAGCGTTGGGCCTTGCCCATCGGGAAAACGCGGGAGGACGGGACGTATCTTGGGTCCTGGTTTCGACCCTCAAGGGCCGTTTCCCCGTCGAGCGCATCCTCACGGATATACCCCGCAGGCATCCGGAAACCGGCAGCGGACGCGTGTTCGTGCTTCGCGATATTTCAGAGCTCGTGATTGGAGAAAAAATCCGGTCCCGCCTCGCCGCGATCGTTTCGAATAGCCACGACGCAATCCTCTCCGTCTCCCGCAATCTCCGTATCGTTTCCTGGAACCTGGGCGCAGAACTCATGTACGGCTACGTTCCGGGCGAGGTCATCGGTCGCAGCCTGCTGGAGTTGGTGCCCGACGAGGAAGGGCGCGAGAAGCTGCGCGACTACGCGGAGCTGGTGTTCGGCGGAACCGAGGTCGGTCGGTTCGACGCGCACCGGTTGTGCCGCTCCGGAAAGATCGTTCCCGTCTCCTCTTCACTTTCATCCGTGAGCGATGCAGGAGGGGGCGTCATGGAGTTATCCTGCATAGAGCGGGACATTTCCGCTGAGAAGCAGTACGAGGCTTCCCTCGTCCAGGCGAAGCTCGCCGCCGAGGAGGCCACCCGAGCCAAAGGCGAATTCCTTTCGAATATGAGCCACGAGCTGCGCACCCCGCTGAACAGCATCCTCGGCATGGTGGAGCTGTCGCGCGACATGGCCTCCAGCGATGAACAGGCCGAGTATCTGGAAATCGTGCGTCAATCGGCCGACAGTCTCCTGTTCCTCATCAATTCCATCCTGGACTATTCCAAGATCGAAGCCGGGAAAATGCACATCCACGAGATACCTTTCGATCCCGTCGCCGCGGTCGCGAATTGCATCGACCGTCTCGCCGTCCAGGCGCATCGGAAGGGCCTGTCCCTGGTTTTCCGCTTCGACGCCGCTTGTCCGTCCCAGGTGATCGGAGATTCTTTCCGTTTCCTCCAGATCCTGACGAATCTCCTTTCCAACGCGATCAAGTTCACCGAGCGGGGGAGGGTCAGGGTGGACCTGTGCGTGTTCCGTTCGAGCGGCTCTTCGGTGGCCATGGATTTGATCGTCTCGGATACCGGAATCGGCATCCCGGAGGACAAGCTGCAGGTGATCTGGAACGAGTTCACTCAGGTGGACGGTTCCAGCACGCGAGCCTATGGCGGAACCGGACTCGGGTTGGCCATCGTACGCTCCCTGGCTGAATTGATGGGCGGCGCGATTTCAGTGGAGAGCGAAATCGATCGGGGTAGCGTGTTCAAGGCGAGGTTCCCGTTTTCTCTCATCGAGGGGATTCCGTGCGCCGTCGTTTCCCAGCCCGCTCTGGTCGGAGAAGCCGTCGCGATCGTCTCTCCGGTGGAGGAGGAACGCGAGATCATCGCGGAGCTCGTCCGCGCGTGGGGCTTGCGGCCGCTCGTCTACACCGATGCAAATACGTTCCTGGTCTCTTTCCGGACCGTTCCCCTCCCGCGCGTCGCCCTTGTCGACGAACGGCTCGCATCCTCCTTGGCGCAGGAACTCGGTTCCATGAAAAGCGGAGCGGTCGAGGACGCGTTGCGGGACAGGCTGGTCGCGCTATCCAGCATAGGATTGAGGGCCGAGGCCGTATGGCATTCGATTTCTCCTTCGATACGATTCCTCATGAAGCCGGTACGCGCGGACGCTCTTTTGGATATACTTCATGGTGTCGCGAGGTCGGCGGGAGCGGAACGATCTTCGGCCTCCGAAGGACTTCCGAAGTCGCGCAACGCGCTCAAAGGATCCGGGACCGGAGCCCTTCCGCTCCGCGTCTTCGCTTCCATACGCGAAGGGCAGGCCGCGGATGCCGTAAAGCGGTTCATCGTGGAGGCCGACTCCTTGGGCCGCGATTTCCTGCCCAGCCTGGAAACCTCCGCGCTCGCGTGCAAGAAGGAGATGGATGCGTCGGGAGAAACCCAGGCGTCGCGGTTATTATTCAAAGTCGTGCTGGCATATCGGCGCGACGATTACGAAGCGGCGGCGCTGACGATCGACACCCTCCGCACGATGATCGACGCGGAGGATAATGAATTGATCAAGACGACAGGAGGGCGAACATGAGGATCCTGGTGGTCGAAGACGATTTCGCGTCCCGCCGGATGATGCAGCGCCTGCTTGCATCCTACGGACCGGTCGATGTCGTAGTCGACGGCGGTGAGGCCGTGGAAGCCTTCAAAATGGGTTGGGACGAAGAGCGGCCGTACGAATTGGTATTCATGGATATCATGATGCCGCGCATGAACGGCCAGGAAGCCCTTAAAAGGATCAGGACCCTTGAAAAGTCCATGGGCGTAAAATCCGTGGACGAGGTCAAGATCATTATGACCACCGTCATGGAAGATCCGAAAAACGTCGTAGAAGCGTTCAGCGAGGGCGGAGCGACCGCTTACCTGGTGAAGCCGATAGAGTTGAGCGAGCTGCGCGCCGAGCTCGAAAAGCTCGGCTTCCATGCGAACGCATAGACCGGGAAAGTAGATATGCCCAAAATACTGATTTGCGAAGACGAACATATAGTCGCTCTCGATATAAAGCGCCATCTAGAAAGGTTCGGCTACGAAGTTGTCGGAACCTATGCATCAGGCGAAGCCGCGATAGAGGCTTGCGCGAAGGCGCGGCCCGATCTGGTGCTCATGGACATACACTTGCAGGGATCGATGGACGGCGTCGCGGCCGCACGCCTTGTATTCGAAGACTACCGGGTGCCCGTAATCCTCCTGACGGCCTACGCCGACGAGGAAACGGTCGCCCGGGCAAAGGATAGCCTGCCCTTCGGCTACATCATCAAGCCTTTCGAGGAACGGGAGCTGCGGACGGCCATCGAGCTCGCCCTGTATCGCCATGCGATGGATACGAAGCTGAAGACCAGCGAGGAACGGTACCGGGGCTTGTTCGAGGAAGCGCCATCGTCGAACTTCACCGCATCGACGGACGGGATCATCTCCGACTGCAACGCATCGTTCGCGCGACTGCTCGGATGGCCCGACGCGCTTTCGGCGAGAGGATCGCTCATTACCGAGCGGTTCGCGAACGGCTCGGAGGGTTCGCGCTTCCTGATGCGGGCAGGGGAGGGGAAACCTTCGTCGGCCGAAGAGTGGATCCTCGTCCGCCGGGACGGCCATCAGGTCCATGCCCTCGCAACGACTACGGTCGTGCTGGATTCGCTCGGCAAGCCGTCGGAATTGCGCGGCTATCTCGTTGACGTCACGGAGCGCCACGAGCTTGAAGCCCAGCTGAGGCAAGCCCAGAAAATGGAGGCCATCGGCCGGCTTGCCGGAGGAGTCGCCCACGATTTCAACAACATACTCACCGCCATCATGGGGTTTTGCAATCTGCTCGCGGAGGACGCCGGCGACGATCCCACGGTCCGCGAGGAAATCGACGGCATACAGACCGCCTCCAGGAAGGCGGTCAACCTGACCCGGCAACTGCTCGCCTTCTCCCGTAAGCAACCTATCGAGCCGAAGATCATCGACGCGAACTCCGTACTGGCGGATACCGAAAAGATGGCGCGGCGCCTCGTGAGCGAGAATATCCTGCTGAAGATCTTCGCCGACGCGAAGCGACCCTTCGTCTCCATCGACCCGGGACAGTTCGAACAGATCATCGTGAACCTCATAGTGAACGCGAAGGATGCTGTCGGCGAAGCCGGATCGGTGGTGGTTGAGACCTGCAACGTCATGTCCGACGGTTCGGGGAAGAACCATGGTATCGGACCGGGCGAGTGGTTCGTCCTTACCGTGAAGGATTCCGGGGGCGGTATCGCCTCCGAAGACCTGCAGCGCATCTTCGAGCCCTTTTTCACCACGAAGACCGCTGACCGGGGGACGGGCTTGGGTCTCTCCACCGTATACGCCATAGTCACGCGCAACAGCGGCCTTGTTGCCGTGGAGAGCGAGACGGGCAAAGGCAGCTGTTTTTACGTCTACCTTCCCGTCGTAGGAGATAAAGGGGAAGCGATCGTCCCGCCGGCTCCCGCAGCCGACCGTCCCAAACGGGCGGGAACGATCCTGCTCGCGGAGGATGACGATTACCTGCGCGGCCTGCTCGCGCGCATACTCTCCAAGACGGGATACCGCGTACTGGAGGCTTCCAACGCGGGGGAAGCCATCCTCATCGCCGAGCGGGAACCGGAGTACCTACTCCTGACGGATATCATCATGCCGCGCATGAATGGTTTCGAGCTCGCTGACCGACTCTCCTCGGTGAACAAGGCCCTCCGGGTGCTCTTCATCTCCGGGTACCATGATTATAAGGAAGGCAAGCCCAATCCGGTCCTGGCCAAGAGCGCCTTCCTCCAAAAGCCGTTCACCCATGATCAGTTGATGACCGCGCTCGACGAGTTGACGAAATAGGGGCGCGTCGCCGGCATCCCGCTCCGGCAGATGCCGCGGCATCCCGCTCCGGCGCTCCTTGCCGGAGGGCGTTTTTTAAGCTATAGTCCGACGCTATGACGGAACCTTCCCGCATTCGCAATTTCTGCATCATTGCCCATATCGACCACGGAAAATCCACCCTCGCGGATCGCCTCATACAGAAGGCGCACATAATCGATGACCGGGATTTCAAGAACCAGATCCTCGACAACATGGACATCGAGCGCGAGCGCGGCATAACCATCAAGAGCCAAGCGGTCACGATTCCGTACGCCGCCGCCGACGGCATCGACTACCAGCTCAATTTCGTCGATACCCCGGGCCACGTCGATTTCACTTACGAAGTTTCCCGAGCCATTTCGTCCTGCGAAGGTGCGTTGCTCCTGGTGGACGCCACCCAGGGCGTCCAGGCCCAGACGCTTTCCAATCTTTACCTCGCCCTCGAGCACGACCTTGAAATCATCCCGGTCATCAACAAGATAGACATGTCCGCGGCCGATATCCCCAGCGCCAAGCACCAGATCGACCACGATCTCGGCCTGGATTCCGACGGAGCGATGCTCGTATCGGCCAAGCAGGGCACCGGAATCGACGAATTGTTCGAAGCGATCGTGAAGCGCATACCGGCCCCCAAGGGCCTGGCTTCCGATGTGCTCCGCGCCCTCATTTTCGACTGCCATTACGATGCGTACCGAGGCGTCGTCGTCCATCTTCGGGTCTTCACCGGAACTCTCAGGCGGGGCATGAAGCTCCGCTTCATGTCCAACGATTCCCAGTACGAGGTGGAGACGGTCGGTATCTTCAAGATCGCACTGGTCGAACAGGAAGAATTGTCCGCCGGCGAGGTCGGCTACATCATCGCGGGCATAAAGACCGTCTCGGACGTGCGCGTCGGCGATACGGTCACTGACATGGATCGTCCTTGTCTCGAACCATTGCCCGGTTTCCGCGAAGTCAAACCCGTGGTTTTTTCCTCGATTTATCCCGTGGATACGAACGATTACGACGAGCTGAAATCGAGCATGGAAAAACTCAAGCTCAACGATGCTTCCCTCGTTTACGAGAAGGATTCCTCGGCCGCTCTCGGTTTCGGCTTCCGTTGCGGCTTTCTCGGCTTGCTCCATCTTGAGGTGGTGCAGGAGCGTCTGGAGCGCGACTTCAACCAGTCCATCATTTTCACGGCTCCATCCGTCCGCTACAAGATTCACCTGCGGAACGGCGAATCCGAGTTCATCGACAATCCGACCGATTACCCCGACGAAGGAAAGGTCGAGGAAGCCGAAGAGCCTTATATCCGCGCGGCGATCATCACCCCGACGACCTACCTCGGCAACGTGATGACGCTCTGCATGGAGAAGAGGGGCATACAGACGAGCATGACCTATTTGGACGAAAAGCGGGTGGAAATCGTCTTCGACATGCCCCTCGCGGAAGTCCTGTTCGACTTCTACGACAAGCTCAAGAGCATCAGCCGCGGTTACGCTTCCTTCGATTACGACGTCACCGGCTACAAGAAGACCGAGCTTTCCAAGCTGGACATCCTGCTGAACGGCAAAGCCGTCGACGCGCTCTCCCAACTGGTCTTCCGGGGCAGCGCCTACGAGCGCGCCCGGAAGGTCTGCGAGCGCCTGAGGGAGGAGATCAGCCGGCAGCAGTTCAAGATCGCTATCCAGGGATCCATCGGCAGCCAGGTCATCGCGCGGGAAACCGTCAATGCCCTCCGCAAGGACGTGCTGGCCAAATGCTACGGCGGCGACATCAGCCGCAAACGCAAGCTTCTGGAAAAGCAGAAGGAAGGCAAGAAGCGCATGAAGATGGTGGGCGACGTGGAGTTGCCGCAGAGCGCCTTCCTCGCCGTCCTGAAGTCCAGCGAGGAATAGTCGGCGGAGCCGTCATCCCTTCGGCGACTGTTCCGCTTCGGCCAGGCCGACCGTAAAGGCGTCGATGAAGGGCTCGATCTGGATTCGCACCCGTTTCATGAACGATTCGTCCGAAAGCGGGGGGCGCCGGCCCTCGGCGGCCGCGCATTCGGGGAAATGCGCCCAGAGGTAGTCGCATTCGTCCACCAGGGATTCGACGTCGATCTTCGTCCCCGCCGATGTTCCGGTCAGCGCGGAGCGCAGAGACCGTAGCCGTTCCAGTTCCCCTTCGATGAAGATTCGTACCTCGGACGTTGACGGCGGCACCCAAGCTTCGGGCGGAATCCCGTTTCCCGTTTCGCCGCGACCCGATGCCGGATCCGCCTCTTCCGTGAAATCCGAACGACTTATGCCCAGCGCCAGGCCCCCGGCCGAGACATCACGCAGCCGCCCGATATTTGAGTATTCCCGTTCGAACAGGTCCCGATACGACCTGAGCGCAGGATCGCTGCGTACGGTCCCCCCGTCCTTGGACCGGAGAGCCGCGACACCGGAACGGAAGGCGGGCCCTGGATCGATCAGGCTCGAGAGCCTCGTGGCCCGACGCAAACGCTCTTCCCTGGACGGCGCCGAGCGGGCGTGGTAGGCGTCGGCGGTGTAGGAAAAGTCGAGTCCCGCGACGAGGACCTTTCCCGTCCCCAGGGTGAGCGCGAGCTCGACCGCCGCCAGGCCTACGGACCCCAGAGGCGGTATCTCCGGTGGGAGGAGCCCCGCCGCATCGAGGCGATCGAAAAAGCGCAGAAGCGTCCAGCGGGAAAAGAAGAAGGAGACGGGGCCCCCGCAGGCTTCCGCAGTGGAAGGCAGAGCCGAAAGGTCCATCGCCAGAGGGCAGGCGCGGACGGAGGACCCGATGAAATCCCGAAGATTCCAGTGCTGGGCTTCCAGGGCTACCACCAGGTCCGGAACGATGCCCCTGTCCAGAAGCGGCCGGAGCGCCGTATCGACGCAGACGACGCGGATACTTATTTCGGGTCCCGGCAGGGGAAAGCGGCGTCCGTCGAGGAAGGAGTCGAGGGAAGGACCCGCGCCTGCCACGAGCACTGTTTCCGCGCCCAAGCGACCCAAGGGGACTGAATGGGGGAGCAAGCCGAGATTCCTCGCCGCGTTCAGCGCGTAGCGCCTTCCCAGCTTCATCAGCGTCATCGCGTTCGACCAGTCGACCGCGATGTCGGCGCGCAGGGCATTTTCCAAGGCGGCATAGCGTTCGGCGTCGATAATCCAACCTGCGTTCAAGCGGACGACCACGAGACGGCGGAAAGTACGGGCTCCGAATTCCGCGCGCACGAAAGCGCAGATCTCGCGGGGATCGGAAGAGACCGACAAACGAAGACGGGAAGCGAAGGGAGAGGCCGGACGATAGTTCGACCGGGTGAGATCCATGAGCGCGCGCTCGGTCTCAACGCAGAGTACGGCCGAATCCTCTCCTATCCTGTCCAGAAGGAGGTCCAAGCCGTAACCGAGAAGGGGAGACGGGCAAAAATAAAGGGTTCGTTTCAGGACTGGAACTTCGCGCACGATCCTTTCCGCGCGGTCGATCGGATCGATAGAAGAAAGCAGCGCCTTTCCGCGCCAGATGACGGAATTGCCCCGACGCGCTTGTGCGAGTCGGGGCATTTCGTCATTCATCCGTTATTGCTGGGGAAGGAAATTAGCGATGAAGACTTCGTAGAATCGGTCATTGAGCTTCTCGCTCTTGAGGATGGAGTTCCGGACGGCTTTTTCTGAGTATTGGCCGGCGATGTAGGGATAGTAGAAGTCGATGATCGAGGTGGATGCCTCCTCGGCTGTCTTTTCGTCGACCACCTTGAGAACGATGACATTGTTGCCGAGAACAAGAGGCTTCGTCACGGAAGCGACCGGAGCGGAGAATGCTGCCTTGAGGAAGGCCGTATTGGTCGAGGCCCCCGCGAGCTCGTTCATTTTGAAGGACGCGATGGACCGGTACAATTCCGTATCGCCGTAGTTGATCGGTACGGGACCGAAAGACTTCTTGGAAAGGGAAAGGGCGCTCGCTGCGATATCGAATCCGACGGCCTGGGCCCGATCGACGAAGGCGGCCGCCTGGGCGACGCCCCAGTCTTCGATCCGGCCGCGTTCCATTCGCTCGATATAGGTACGGGCCTGCTTGAGGAAGGCCGCGTCGGCGGCATCGGAATCCCGCGCCGCCTCATCGCAGCGGAAGAATGCCCAGCCGGCGGGAACCTTCGCGATGGAACTCAGATCGCCTTTCGCCAGGCCGAGGACAGCCGTCCGCGAAGCTTCGTCGGGTATCTCGGCGTCCAGCTCATAGGCGAGCTTGATGCCCATGTCTCCGCCCTTGTCGGCGAGGGAGTCTTTGGAGTGCGTCTTGGCTGCATCCTCAAAACTTGTCGTTCCCGCTTTTATGGATTCCAGAACCTTCTGAGCATCCTTCTCGCTGGAAGCGACGGTGATTCGGGAAAGGCGGATCGCCCGAAAGAGATCCTTCTTGGAAGAAACGAAGGCTGCGACCTCGCCGTCGGGATAGCCGGTAAGCGGGAAGGCGACGAATTCGAAGTTGCGCTCGGGGGAGGCCAGCGACTTCATGAATTCCTTTTCCTTGGCGCTGATCGTGAGCGCCAACATGTCTTCCATATAACGGTTTTGGGCAATCTCATCCCGGAGTCCGTCCCGGAGCACTAGACGATCGGAATCGCTCATCGCGCGATAACGCGTCGCCGAGAACCGGCCGTTTTCCTGGAAGGCCGGGTATTCGGCAAGGCTCCGGTCGACGAGAACGGCTGGTGTCTTGAAACCGGCCTTCTCCATTTCCGAGAGAGCGGCAGTCCGGACGACGGTGCTTTCGAAGGCGGCGCGCCAGACTTGGAAGGCCGCGTACTGGAGATTGTCATTCTGCCCGGTGGAGCGGATCTGCTGGTTGTAGTAGTCGCGCTGCTGGGCGAAGAAATTGCCCGGCACGAAGTCGATGGATTGGCCGTCATATTCGCCGAAGGCGAGTTTTCCGCCTCCGCCGCTTCCTGCCTTGGGGGCGAGCGCGGGCACGAGGACGAAGGTCACGACCGTGAGGATAAGGATAACTACCGTTCCGATGAAAACGAAAGGATTCGCGTGATAACGACGGGAAAGCTCCTGCATCCCGGTATTGTCTTTTGCGACGATCGTCTTTTTCTCTTTGGCTGCCATAGGGTTGCGTACCTCACTGTGCATTGCGCGGACGATTTGCGACGGCTCCCCGGAAGGCCCGCCGGCGGGATCAAACCATACCATGCGCAGGGAGGGCCGTCAATATCGCCGTATTTTTCAAAATGCCAACTATTGACACTTTTCCCGGCTTTATATATAGTCTGCAACATCACGGGGGCGTAGCGAAGCTGGTTATCGCGCTGGCCTGTCAAGCCGGAGATCGCGGGTTCGAGCCCCGTCGCTCCCGTCTAGCCCGTCCTTTCGGACGGGCTTTTTCTTCTTTTGCTGTACTTCGGGTTGTAGCGCAGGGGTAGCGCGCTTGGTTCGGGACCAAGATGTCGGCGGTTCAAATCCGCCCAGCCCGACTATACTCGGGGCCACGTCGTTGACGTGGCCCTTTCGCTTTGTAGCAAGGCGGGCGCCGCTCCGCGGCGTACGGAGCCGAGCTCCGTTTGCGATAGGAAGGGATCGAAGCGCGGCTGAAAGCCGCGCGACGCAATCCGCCCAGCCTGTTACCATGGAAACAAAAGGGCTGGGCGGATTCCGCCGCGCGCGGGAGCGCGCAGTCCAACCCATACAAATCGGAACGCGGTTTATGCCGCATTTGAACCGAGCCCCGTCCCGAACGTATGTGAGGGCGAGGCGCAGGATGCCGTCGCGCCGCCGGAGGGCGGCGCATCCAATCCATTCCTATCGGCAAGCGGAGCGAAGCGACGCATGCGCCGAGAGGGGCGAAGGCGGGCTGGAGGGAGCGCACACGGATTACGCCGGTCGCGCGAGCGACCAAGATAACCAATTCCAATCGGATGCGTCCTGTAAGGACGCAGTGCGCGACCGGAAGCCAAATCCGCCCAGCCCGACTATAGTCATGGGCCGCGTCTACGACGCGGCCCTTTCGCTTTTATGCAAGGCGGGCGCCGCTCCGCGGCGTACGGAGCTGAGCTCCGTTTGCGATAGGAAGGGATCGAAGCGCGGCTGAAAGCCGCGCGACGCAATCCGCCCAACCTGTTACCATGGAAACAAAAGGGCTGGGCGGATTCCGCCGCGCGCGGGAGCGCGCAGTCCAACCAATTCAAAACGGAACGCGGTTAAAACCGCATTCCGCCGCGCGCGGGAGCGCGCAGTCCAACCAATTCAAAACGGAACGCGGTTAAAACCGCATTCCGCCGCGCGCGAAAGCGCGCAATCCAACCAATTCAAAACGGAACGCGGTTCTGGCCGCATTTGAACCGGAGCGCCGTCCCGAGCGAATAGCGAGGGCCGGGCGCAGGGATGCCGTCGCGCCGCCGGAGGGCGGCGCATCCAATCCATTCCTTTCGGCAAGCGGAGCGAAGCGACGCATGCGCCCGGAGGCGCGAAGGCGGGAAGGAGGGAGCGCACATGGATTACGCCGGTCGCGCGAGCGACCGAGATAACCAATTCCAATCGGATGCGTCCTGTAAGGACGCAGTGCGCGATCGGAAGCCAAATCCGCCCAGCCCGACTGTAGTCATGGGCCGCGTCGGAGACGCGGCCGCTTCGCTTTGCGGGAAGGCGGGCGTCGCGTCCAGGCGAAGGTAACTCGGGGAGAAATCCTGCCGCGAAATGCCGTTGTTCCCAGGACTCCTCCATTGTTGATTGTGAGGAAGGCAGCGGCGTTTTTGACATGCATGATCATGATGATCCTCCGCTTGCCAAGTCCTTGCGTGAATACTCCTTGGCAAGGTCGATGAACCGACGCATCGCCGGCGTGATGCGCGTTCCCTTCCTGTATGCGACGCCGAAATCCCAGGTGAGCTTCGGACTCGTCGAGAATACATGCAGGTCGTGATAAGCCCGCGCGAATCCTGCCGGTATGAAGCCGACGCCCAAGCCGCGCCTTATCATGTTGCACGTGAGCGGAATTTCTGTCGCTTCCATCAGCACCGCCGGGCGCAGTTCCAGCTTTTCCAGATAGGAATCGACGAGGGCGCGCAATCGATATCCTTTCTTGCTCATCAGGAATTTTTCTTTCGCGAAAATGCGCACGTCGATTTCGGCGGTTATCCCGTCTGTTCCGTTTCCGGAGGGCGGAGCCAGGGGATGGTTGCCGGCGACGGCGAAAAGGATTTCTTCTTCGTTGAAAATTTCGAAAACCAATTGGTCGTCGTCCTTGTTTATAATCACGAGCGAAAGATCCAGGTATCCGTTCCTCGTCAGTTCGTCTATGTTCTGTATGGGCGCTTCAAGTATCTGAACCTCTATTTCCGGCGCTTCGCTGGAAAACTGCGGCATGACGAAGGAGAAGAGTGCGGCGCTCCTGCCGGGAGTGAGTCCGACGATCAGACGGTTTTTCTTCCGGTCAGCGAACGGGGCGATTTTATCCAGGATTTCTCCTTTGATCCTCATTATCCTCCGGGCCCCTTCTATGAAGATTTCCCCTTCGGGAGTGGGAACGAAACCGTTCCGTGAATGATGGAACAGAGGGACTCCGAGGTCGTTTTCCAACCGCGAAAGGAATTGGCTGAGCGTTGGCTGGGATATGCAGAGCTTGTCGGCGGCTTTGAAAACGTATCGTTCGTCGGCGATCGCCAGAACGTACTCGAATTGTCTGGTGTCCATAACTTGTCCTTGTTAGTATAGTTATAAGCTATATAAGTATAATAATAAAGTATTATCTTTTTATGAATAATGCGTTTATGGTCAATCCATAGATACTATGGAGACCGTATGAGAGAGTACTCTTCGCTTGGATGGCCCCGTTCTCGTTCACCGAGTAGAACATCATCGCCGGAATGGTCGTCGGTGACCGTTGAACTCGCAAAAGGAAACCTGATCAATTTCCGTAAGAGACTTGACGGTATCCTCGTTCCCGCGGACGCAACGAATACCTTCCGCACCGAGCCCCTGAAAGACAAAAGAAAAACCCAATTACGATCCGGCGATCCTGGCTCGCAGGAACGGTACATCGAACACCACCGACGATTACGCCAGGAATCCAGACGGGTGTAATGTGCAGTTCTGCTTCGATGCCCAGGACGACCACATAGTTTTCACTCCCGGCATGGGGCCGGCAGTGCTTACCGCAGCAGCCTGGCATCCGCCAGCGCCAATTTTTGTACCCGTGGCGTCTAAATGACGTTCAAGCCAGTTGAATATTGGAGATAGCATGAAGAAGCAAATTCTGATCCGGAGCGCGGCGGTTCTTGCCGCGGCGTTACTGACGATTTCCGCGGCGACCGCCGCCCCGGGCGGCGCGGCGAAACCGAAAACTTCGCCGGCTGATATTTCGCGATTCGTTTTCCCGACGAATACCGTTATCGTGAAGGCGGAGATCGTGACCGGCGATACGCTGACGGCAGGGAAGAACAAGATACCCCTTCCCGAGTACTGCAAGGTCTCGGGGAGAATCAACCAACGCGTGGGAATCGGAGCGAATGGGCCGGCCGAATACTACATCGGCTTCGAGCTCCGGTTGCCGGCTGAATGGAACGGCCGGTTATTCTTCGAAGGCGGCGGCGGATCCGACGGCGTCATAAAGCCGCCGGTCGGATCGCGCCAGACCGGCGCGGTTCCGGCCTTGGCCCGCGGCTTCGCCACAGTAGCCACGGACGCGGGGCATCAGGGCGGCGACTGCCAATTCGGCTACGACCAAACCGCGCGCGTCGACTACTTCTACAACGCGGTGCTGGAGACCGCCGTGACGGCGAAATCGATCATCCGGGACTACTACGGAACGCCGGTTGAATACTCCTACTTCGTCGGAGGTTCCAACGGCGGGCGGCAAGGTTTGGCCTTCGCCCAAAGGTTTCCGGATATCTTCGACGGGATTGTCGCGGGAGCCCCCGCTCTGAATCTGACCAAGGCAGCCATTGCGGAGATGTGGGCGAACCAAGTTTTCGCCAAGATAGCCCCGGTCGACGCGGGCGGAATGCCGCTTATCTATAAGGCGCTCGATCAGAAAGACCTGGACGCGGTCGCCGCGGCGGTCAAGAAGGCGTACGACGCGAAGGACGGGCTCGAGGACGGACTCGTGTTCGATATCGAAGCCGAGCGGGATTTCGTCCTGACGGCGCAGGCGACCGGCTTGTCCGAAGCGAAGAGCGCCGCGCTCAGGAAGCATTTCGAAGGTCCGAAGAACTCCAAAGGTGAACGGCTATATTCCAATTGGCCTTGGGACACCGGAATCTCCGACATCGGGTGGCGCAGCTGGATCCTCGGGACCGAAAAGGCGCTGCCCCGCAACGTTTCGCTCGGCTCTGATTCCATGGCCCGCATCTTCACCACTCCGGCAGCGCCGGACTACTCGTCTGAAAAAAAGCTCGAGTGGTCGATGAAATACGATTTTGATCTGGATCCTCCGAGAACGGTAATGACCGCAGCCCTGCTCGACAACGCCAATCCCCGCCTGACCGCGTTCAATAAGCTTGGCGGCAAACTGATCCTCTACCACGGTATGTCGGACCCGGTCTTTTCCGCCTACGACACGATCGCCTACTATAAAAGAGTCATGGAGGAGAATGGCGGGCTCGCGGCGACCCGATCCTTCGCGCGGCTCTTCCTGTTCCCCGGCATGTCGCACGTGAGCGGCGGCCCGGCGACCGACCAGTTCGACGTCCTTACGGCCATCATGGATTGGATTGAAAAAGGCGTGGCTCCCGATAAGATTATCGCGACGGGCACCCCCGGCGGTCCGTACGAAAAGATCAGCCGCCCTATCTTCCCTTATCCCGCGCAGACAGTGTACGACGGCAAGGGCGATCCGGCTTCGGCATCGAGCTTCATCGCGAAATAGAAGGAGAGGCAAAGGGGCCGGAGTGGATCGGGATGCCGAGCACCTTGAAGCGTACGATCAAGTCGTCAAGCGATTCCGTTTCGAATCCTATCGAGATGTCCTTGCCGATTTCGATCGTTCCGTTCGCGTCATTGCTGATCAGTTCGATCTGCGTTTCACCGGAACCGAGGAAGGCGATCTCCATCCCGGGGGGGCTCCATGCGCCGATTGAGGGTCAGACCCGCGACTTCAGTGTAGAAATGCAGCGACGAGTTCATGTCCTTCACCTGCAAGGTCGTCCAGCAGGATTTCATGTTTCGCTCCTTTTTGCGGAATCGTTTAATACCGCCATCTCAGGATTAGGCATCATCCCGCAGCAGAATCTCAAGCGCGTCGGCCGAGATGAAGAGCTCCCGGAGCGATAGGCCGAGGGAGGCCAGCAGCAGGGCGAGAGCCATGGCGAAAGCGGCGTCAGCCGCGATCATGAAACCCGCGAAAACGAGCAGCATGGTCAGCACGCAGAGGAAGAAGCTGGCCACGCCGAGCAGCTGCATGAACTTGATGATCCTGATCCGACGTTTCAGGTTGCCGATCTGGGCCGCCAGGCCGGGATCCTGGCGGGTTTTCCGTTTTTCGTGGAGGTCGCGCGCGAGGGCGGCGAGCGCGAGGAAACGGCTGGTGTAGGCGAGCAACAGGAGCGAGATGGCCGGAAAAAGCAGGGCAGGGGTAGTCAGGTTTAATTCCATGAATTGAATATAATGAAATGATGAGCGAATTGCGCATCGGAACCTGTTCATGGAAATATCCGTCATGGACGGGCCTGGTCTATTCGGCGCCCGAAGGCATCGACTTCCTCGCCGAGTATGCGCGTTCCTTCGACACGGTTGAAGTTGACCAGTGGTTTTGGTCCTTGTTCGCGGGCGGAAAGGTCGTCCTGCCGGACCGCGGCGTAGCCGAGGGTTACGCGGCGGTCGTTCCCGGGAACTTCCGTTTTTCCGTGAAGATCCCCAATTCGGTGACGCTCACGCATCCTTACGCGAGGAATACCGGGGGAGCTTTGATCCCCAACGTCAGCTTCCTTTCCGCGGACCTTTTCGCCCGCTTCGTCGATAGTCTGGGAAATCTCGCGGACAAGACGAATGCGTGGATACTCCAGTTCGAATACCTGAACAAAGACAAGATGGCCGATGCCCGCACCTTCCGCTCCGCCCTCGGCCTCTTCCTCCGTGAACTTCCGCGGGCTACGGGACGTTCCCTTCCGATTTTTGTCGAGATCCGCAATCCGTCATGGCTCACGGTGGACCATTTCCGCTTTCTGGAAGGGGAAGGCGCTTTCCCGGTCTTCCTTCAGGGATACTACATGCGTGACGTGCGCGAGACCTGGCCGGCGGCTGAACCCTTTGTCCGCGGACGTGCCCTGTTCCGCCTGCACGGTCCGGACCGCGCAGGCATTGAGAAGAAGACGAAGGAAGACTGGAGCCGTATCGTCGAACCGCGCGATGATGAAATCGACTCCCTCGCGAGGCTCTTTTCCCGGCTCGGCGCGATCGGGCTGGATCTCATCGTCAACGTCAACAACCATTACGAAGGTTCGGCGCCGCTCACGATCCGGAAGCTACGGGATCGGCTGGCGGAGCAGGGGAAGGCCGGGGAAGGCCGGGGAGGTCTGATATGACGGAGAAGGGCGAAACGCTCGACCGGATCGAGGCGTTGCGGGGCGACATCACCCTCGTGCGCGCCGACGCTATCGTGAACGCCGCAAATTCGGCGCTGGCGGGCGGCGGGGGAGTGGACGGCGCTATCCACCGGGCGGCCGGACCCGCGCTCGCCGAGGCTTGCCGTAAGCTGCGGGAAACGCGGGGCGGTTGTCCGACGGGGGACGCGGTGGCTACGACCGCGGGCGCGCTCGCCGCGCTCGGCGCGAAGGCGGTGATCCACGCGGTCGGCCCGATTTGGCATGGCGGTTCCGCGGGAGAGCCGGAGGCTCTGGCTTCCTGCTACCGCCGCTGCGTCGAGCTCGCGGCGGAGGCGCGATACGAAAGCGTCGCTTTTCCGAACATTTCGACGGGCGTCTACGGCTACCCCAAGGAATCGGCCGCCCGCGTTTCCGTCGCCGCCCTCGCAGACGCGCTTTCCCGCGCGCCTTCCGTAGTCCGGGTGCTCCTGGTCTGCTTCGACGAGGAGAATTTCGAGCTCTGCAGGGCGGAACTCGCCCGGCGGAAGACTGAAGCGCGCCGTTCGGAAGGCTGACCGACCCATTGATATACCCCTTTTCATGATGCCGATCTCTCCCGATAATAGGGACGATGAACGAAATGATCGGAACCGGTCCTGAAAAGCCTCACCTTGCGGCGGCGCGTCTTCTCGCCCTGCTGATGCTCTGCTTCCCCGCGGCCTTCGCCGCCGGCGGCAGCGTCGACTCCGCTTCGACCTCCGCCGAGGTGGAGGCCACCGCCCTGGACGATTTCGCCGATCCCTCCGAACTCTGGGGGCGCGGCGTCGAGTCCGCTCTGGAAGCGGCTTTCCGCGAATGCTTCAAGACCTACATCATCGGCGGCAAGATCATGACCCTGCGCATGCCCTTCGGGGAGAACAACGAGCGGGCCGAACTCGCCGAAGCGGAACTTGAAATACGGGGGGGCGGGAAAGCCGATCCGGACCTCCTGTGGACCGAAATCGATCTGCTTCTGGAAACGGACGATTTCCGCGCCTACGTCGACATGCTGTCCGACGGCCGGGAAAAGGTGGTCGCATTCGACATGACGACCCGTTCCTGGACAACCACCCGCGACCTTTTCCACGTGGCGCGCATGAAGGCAGGCTCCTACCAAGGGCTGCCGCACCGTCCCTTGGTGCTTTCCCTGGGCAAGGGTGTCGCCTCCACGGACGTCTACAATTACCTGTACTGCGTGGGGGCCCTGGGAATGGATTGTTCGGGTTTCGTCTGGCACGCGCTTTCGACCGTCGCGGATATGGGAGGCTTGGATCTCGGAAAGGCGCTCGGCAGGTCCCTGAGGGCTCCCCGCAGCGCAAACGCATCGCTGTACGTCGGCACCTGGTACTTCGATTCGAAGAGGAAGGAACTTCTGACGGTCAAGGACGAGATCCGCAACCTGCGGCCTGCCGACGTTCTGCTATTCCGCGGGTCCGACGGATCGGCGGCCCATTCGGCGATCATCCAGTCGATCGACCGGACGACGGGCGTAATCCGCTACCTGCAGTCCACGGACGAGGCTCCGCTGGAAGAGCGGGGAGTACACGAATCCTTCATACGTTTCGACCCCGCGCAGCCGCAGACGAGCCTGAAGGATCCGTCCCTGGTCTGGAGCCAGAAACGGCTTTCTCCTTTTTCGGGGGAGCGGGCTTCGGAATTCACCGATGACGGCGCCCGTTTCCGCGCATTCAGCGAATTCGGAGGCGGCAAGGTTGTCAGGCTGAGCGCATTGGCCAAGCCCATAGAAAAGATCAGGACTTCCGCCCGATAAGCTCATGGAAAGCGAGTTCGGTTCCCTTCCCTTGCTCCACGAGCAGGTCGAGGGTACGCAGCTCGAAGTCATCGCCTAGTTCCCTCTTGAACGCTTCGGTGATCAGTATCCTGCCCTCGTAACGGGAAGCGATGCTGGAAAGCAGGCGCGCGCGCACCGCGGGGCTACCGAAAGCGGCGTATGAACTCCCGTCGCCCAGGAACCCGTCGCCGAAGGCGCATTCGCCTATGTCCAGACCGACCCGGAGCACGGGACCTCCCTTCGCGTCGCGGAGCGCCAGGGCGGCGCGCGCCGCCCTGGCGACCGCCTCGCCGGCGGGGACCGCACCGCCGCCGGCAGCTTCGTCCACCGGCGAACCGAAGGCGGCGAAAACCAAATCCCCGTCGGCTCCCAGAGTCGTTCCCCCCATCTCCGCGACGATGCGGGCGGTCTCCTTCGCGTAGGCCCTCAGCGCCTCGATGATGACGGCCGGATCGTCGCCGTCGGAGAACAGCGATATACCGTTCGCCCGGACGGCGAGAATGGCCGAGCGCGCGGCGCGGCCGTGCAGCAGGGATATCTGGGGATTTTCCATAAGGCCCGAGAGCGCATCGTCGGAGAGGCGGCGGCGGAACGACCGGCGCAGTGATCCTTGCGCGCGCGCGTCGGCGATAGCCCGCGAGCCGACGGACGCGACGGTCGCCGCGACGCAGGAGAGGGCGGCCACCGCGGGCGAGATCCACAGATCGCCGTAGACGAAAAAGGCGGAGAAGCCAAGGGCGGCCGCGATGGATGCGAAGAGGCCTATGCCCAACGCGAGGAATCCGTCCAACGGAAGGATGAGAAGGGCCAGCGCCAAGGCCGAGAGGCTGACGGCGATGAATGCGGTCCGGTAGTCCGCCCTGCGGAAGAAGCGATCCGCCATGATGTCGGTGATGAGTACGGCCGCGGCTTCGGTATCCGCAGAGGCGGAGCCGACTATGCAGAAAGAAGCGTTCAGGGCTTCGTCCAACTCCTTCCTGAGCCCGGAAAATTCCGCGTAGGCCTCGCGCGAACGGGAGAAAGAATTACGGACTGCATCGCGCAAGGCGCGGACGCTATCTTTCCCTTCCTCGCTCAGGGTCGGGGAGTCGAGCAGGGCGTCGTAGCCGCCCAGGAGAGTCGTTTCCGCCTTTCCCGTGAACAGGGCTTCCACGGACGCGAGGTAGCGTACGCGGGATTCGCGCCAATCCCGCCGGGTTTCCGCATTCCCGGCTTTGAGCATCTCTTCCTTGGCCGATTCCGAAAACTCCCAGATCGCCGTGGGGTAGGATGAAGGATCGATCGAATCGAAATACCCGGCCCGCTCCATTTCCTTCAATTCCAGGTATAGCTTCCTGCCGCGCTCCGAATAGCGGGTGAAGGCGTCCAGCGGAAGACGCCTGATGCCGGCATCGGTTCCGCGCGGCGCGTCGGCGAGAAAAGCGCCTGTCCGGTCCAGCGGGAGTTCGAGCCCCTCCGTGCCGAGCTTGTCGAGCAGCGCGGCGAAGGCTACGTGCGCCTGGCCCGATTCCGGATCCACGGGGACTATGCGGCGGAGCGCTCCGTCGCCGTCCCGCGGAAGGCGGGAATAGCCCGACCCGGCGACGCTCGAGGCCGCAGGCTTACTGCCCGGAACGTCGCTCGCCAGCCAGACTTGTCCGAAGGCGCTCGCCGCGCGCTCGAAACGGGCGATCCCGTCCAGGTTGCTGCTTTCCGCCGCTTCGATAAGGCGGCTTTTCCCTTCGCCCACGAGCGAAATCAGGCGGGCTACATAGTTCGACGAATCCCGGGATCGTATCGATCCCAGCTTGATCGCGTCGAAGAGGGTGGAGATGTTCCTTTCGATTTTTTCGAATTCTTCGTCGAAGCGGCGTTCGAGTTCCATCTGGGCAGCATCCGAACCGTCGTCGTTCCGGATGGAAAGCCCGATCGGCATCAGGATCAGCGCGCGGGAGGCTTCCATTTCCGTCATGGCGAGAAGGGCGCCGACAAGGCCGGTGGAGGCGTCACCAGCCATGGAGTCGGAGGTCGGGGACGATTCGATCAGGAGCAATTCCCGCGGAAAAGAAGGAGAAGGCCGTTTGCCCAGCAGCCAGTCGTATAGGGTCCCGAGCGGGCGTTCCGTTTCGATAAAGGACGCCGACGCGGCTACGAGAATTCCCGCGAACGCGGAGGCGGCGAGTCGGAGTACGCGGCGTTTGTTCGGCATTGGAGGATGATACACCGAAACGGCGATTTTACGGGAGAGTGCTGAAACGCTTTCATTCAACCGTACTGAATCGTATAGTTATTAGTGAAGATTTCCGATACATAGTATGGTGGGCGCCGCGCGGCGCCTCTATCCGAGGAGGATAAATTATGAATAAGAGCAAGTTCGTCGCGATCGCCGGCGTCGCCCTCTCCTTAACCCTGGCGCTGGGTTCCTGCGCCAAACCCCCTGTCGCGGAGATGGATGCGGCCACGGCCGCCGTCTCGCGCGCCGAGGGAGACGCCGATGTCGTCGCCTACGCGGCCGACTCCCTGAAGCGGGCGAAGGATTCGCTGGCGCGGATGCAAGGCGAAGCGGACGCGAAGCGTTACGACGCCGCGAAGACCCTCGCGCTGGAGACGGTCCAGGCCGCCGAGAAGGCGATCGGCGACGGTAAAACGGGAAAGGAACGCGCCAAGCAGACAGCGACCGACCTGTCGGGCACCATCAAGGCATCCCTCATCGAAGCCGAAAACGCCCTTGCCGGCGCCCGTAAAACCCGCGGCGTGAGGCTCGATTTCGCCGGAATCGGCGCCGAGATCACGGAAGCCAAAAATTCCGTGGCCGCCTTCGAGAGCGATTTCAACTCCGGAAACTACCGCGGAGCCATACAGAAGGGCGAGACGCTGCGCTCCAAGCTCGCCGATATCATCAACCGCATCTCCGAGGCCGTCAGGGCCGCGTCCAAGAAAAAGTAGGCTCGGGGAACAGAAGAGGGTAGCCGGCATCCGGTAGTCAGTCGAAGAACGGCCGCATACAAACGCGTGCCCCCTTGAGCTGGCGTCCGGCTTCCGGCTACCTCTTCATTCATCAATTGCTCCCTTTCATCAACACCACCGCCCGCGCTTTCCTTCCTGAAACCAGTACCGAATAATCCTCCGTCACATTCCATGCCGCCGTTGATTTCGCGAGCACCCGGTCCAGCGGACCGTCCCTGCTTACGAGGAGGACGAGCCGGCCTTCAGGCGCAAGCAACCGCCCGAATTCGCGCAGGAACGCGGCATAGAGATCCTCCAGCTCCACGGGCGAACTGCCGTCGAAGGCGCCCCAGGGCGGATCCGTGACGATGGCGGTAAAAAAACCGTCCTCGAAACGGCCGAGTTCGCGCGCGTCCAGGACCTTCGGAAAAATCGCTTTCCTCTTCCGCTCGTAGGGCGGTTTCTTCAGTTTTGCCTTCAACTCATCCACGAGGACCTCATCCCGGTCGCCGGCGAAAATCATGGCGAAGGGGCCCGTGCGCACGCGTTCCAGCGGGATGGCGCCCGATCCGGCGAAGGGGTCCAGGAAAACATCGCCGGCTTCGGGACGGGAAAGCTCGCAGAGCAGGCGGGACGTGGAGCGGGGAAGGGTTCCCTTCTTCCGCTCTTCCTCGTTTTTCGCCCGGGGCGCGACCAGGAAGTAGGCGTGCCCGTCGTCGCGGAGCGCGACCTGGAACTCCAGATCGCTTTGCGCGGAATCGGGCCTCAGTCCCGTAGCGCGCGTCACCGCCCGTTCGAGCCGGCCGCGCAATTCGGTCGGCACCGAAGACGGTTCCCCGGCGATGAAGCCGCGGAGGGCGAACCGGGCCGCTCCGGAAACCCCCGCGAAGGCGCCGACGGCGGTCTCCAGATTCCTGACGCAATCCCCCGTTCCGGCACGTTCCCGTCCGCCGCCGCGGCGCCCTTCGGCCAGGTCCGCGAAACGGCGGTAGGCATCATCCAGCCGCCGTTCTTCGATCGAGGCGAGGAGAAGCGAGGCGCCTTGAAGATAGGGAGGTAATTTCAGGGGCGGATCGGCGTCGAATAGCATCGAACTCTCGTCGCCGTCCCGGACGGTGCGGAAATCGCGTACGAGAAGCCGTTCCGCAAGGGGACGGAAGCCGGCGGGGAAGGTGGCGCGGTAGGTCGCCGCGGCGTCGGTGGTCATGCAGGCCATAGTGTGCTAATACGAACGGAAAATCCAGAGCGGGCATCAGTTTTATGCTTCCCGAGCCGATACCTTGGTAGTATGAGTATGCTCCGCATCGGCCTTCCGGTCCTTCTCATCGTCTTCTCATCCTTCGTCTTCGCCCAGGAAACCGTTCATGTCCTGCGGAAAGGCGATACCCTGTACGGTCTGGCAAAAAAGTACGGGGTAAGCTATGACGCCCTCGTCCGGGAGAACGGGATCCGGGACGCGGACCGCATCCAGGTCGGGCAGAAAATACGCATCCCGTCCTCCCCGGTGCCTGCCTTGAACGAGGGTGCCACCAGGACCGAAACCGTCAAACATAAAGTCGGGAAGGGTGAAACCCTGTTCGGCATTTCGCGCCGCTACGGGGTTTCGGTCGCAGCCCTGCGCGCCTCCAACGGGCTCGGCGAGAAGTCCTTGCTCAAGGAAGGCGACGTGCTGATCGTGACGGTTCCGACGGTAACCGAAAAACCCGAGGTAGCCGAAAAACCCGCGGCAACCGAAAAACCCGCGGTCACGTCCGAGGCGAAACCCGGGCACGAAAGCGAGGCCCGTGCCCTCGTTTCCAAATCAACCGATCCCGGCCTCCTATGGCCGATCAAGCCGAAGGCCATCTCCTATATGAGCGGCAAGCTGTACGGAGTTGTCATCTCGGGCGAACGCGCGGAAAGCGTCCGCAGCCTTTCGGCGGGAACCGTCGTTTCTTCCGGCCCCTATCGGGGTTTCGGCCAGGTTTCGATCGTGAAATCCAACGACGGCCATACTTATGTCTACGGCGGCATGGACGGCCTTTCTGTCAAGGAAGGCGATCGGGTCGCACCGGGAGCCGCGCTCGGCTTCCTGGGGACCGACGCCGTTTCGGGAAAGGCCCAACTTTTTTTCCTGGTCTATAAAGGCGACCTGGCCATCGATCCCGCGAAGGCGCCGAGAACATGAGAATATGCCGAAATAAAAAGAAAGGTTGATTCCGATTTCCGGAAAGGGTATCTTGACCCTCAGCGTCGAACAGGATGGTTTAATTTGCCGAATACTCGAGTGACCGTTGATAACCAGTATGTCCCTGCGGCGGCGATCGATTCAGTCTCCCGGCACCGAACTCCGCAGGAAGGGCGCGCGCACGACCCGTCCAAGCCTCCGCGCGCCAAGTCCAAAAAAGCGGTCTCGGGTCCTTTCGCGAAGGCCCCGAAAAAGATCAAGCCCGTCAGGGAATCGGACCCCCTTGCCCTGTACCTCAAGCAGATCTCGCGTTTTCCCCTGCTGACGGTCCAGGACGAGCAGAGCATCGGCGAGAAGATCGTCGTCACCCGCAAGACCATCAAGGAATTGGAGACCGCCTTCCCGGAAGCGGAGCGGGACGAGGACTATCTTCGGAAGAGGGCGACCCTCGAGGCCCTGCTCATGCATTACAAGAACCGCATGATCAACGCGAACCTGCGGTTGGTGGTATCGATCGCGAAAAATTACCAGCATCGGGGACTCTCCCTGCTGGACCTCATCGACGAAGGCAATATCGGACTGATCGAAGCAGTGGAACGCTTCGATTATACGCGCGGCTGCCGCTTTTCGACCTACGGAACCTGGTGGATAAGGCAGGCGATCATCAAGAGCCTCGCCGACAAGGGCCGCGTCATCCGCATCCCGATACACATGCTGAATACGATCAAGAAGTGCTATTTCGTGTCCAAGCAGCTCACGCAGGATTTCGGTCGCGATCCCAGCGCCGAGGAGCTCGCCGATTATCTGGGTTTCACCGTTTCGAAGGTCAAGGAGATCATGAAGCTCTCCCAGGAGACGACGAGCCTGGACACCACCGTAGACGACGACAACGTCACCCGGCTTTCCGACCTCATCAAGGACGAGACGCTGGAAGAGCCCTTCGAGCTGGTCTTCTCCATGACGCTGCAGGAAACCCTCCGCGACGTGCTTTCCCAACTTTCTGAACGCGAAATGAAGATCATCCAGCTCCGCTTCGGGCTCACCGGAGAAGGTCCCCTGACCCTGGAGGAGACGGGCAAGCTGCTCGGCATCACCCGCGAGCGGGTCAGGCAGATCCAGGAGAAGGCCATCATCAAGCTGCGCAGCCTCAAGCAGCTGACCGAATACCATGATGAGGGTTAGGCCTCGGACTAAGGGTAGGTCGGAACTTCCTTCCCCGACGATTTCTCGGCGCACTTGATGAACAACTCCATGCATACCCTCGCGTCGTCCTCCGCGCGGTGGGCGTCTTTTGCCTCTATCCCCAGATAGCGCGCCAGTTCCTGGAGCGCGTACTTCCAGCGTCCGGGAAAGGCTTCCTTGGCATAATTCTTGGTGTCCACGATCCGGTGAGGGAGGGCCGCGAAGGGAGGCGTCCATGCGGTTGCTTTCGGGCCGCTTTCGGCGCCCTCCGGAGCGGCGGCATCCAGAAGGCTTCCCTGCGCCGCGTCTTCGCTCCGCCGCTTGCGCGATCGCTCGAAACGCTCAGCCAAGGCCGCATCGACGAAGCCGCAATCGAAGGTCGCGTTGTGGGCGACCAGGACCGCGTCCCGGGCGAAGCGCAGGAAGTCGCCGAGCACCTCGTCGAGCGACGGTTTTCCCTTGAGCATCTCGTCGGTGATGCCGTTGATCCGGGACGCATCGGCCGGCATGGGCACGCCGGGGTCGATGAGAACCGAGAAACGGCCGATCGGACCGCGTCGGTCGAAGCGCACCGCCCCGATCTCCACGATGCGTTCCTTCCTGCAGTCCAAGCCCGTCGTCTCGAGGTCGAAGGCGACGAAATCGAGCGCCGCCTCCGGTCCGAAATACGCGGGCGCGACCCAGTCGTAGGCTCCCATCGCGCTACGCGCCGATCACGGCGCGCAGATCCTTTTCGATCGCGGCGAGTTTGGCGGCGGCTTCGGCCCGTGCGGCTTTCAGGTTGCCCGACTTAACCTCGGCGCGGCAGGTCGCGTAGAATTTGATCTTGGGTTCGGTGCCGCTCGGACGGGCGCTGACCACGGTGCCGTCCGCGAGGTAGAACTGGAGCACGTCGCTCTTGGCGAAGTCCACCTTTTCCCGGCGCGCGGGGTCGGCCGGGAATTTCCAGACCGATTCCAGCACGTCGCGGACCTTCTCCACGGCTATGCCGCCGAGGCTCGAGGGGGGATTCTTCCGGTATTCGTCCATGATGCCCTTCATGATCGCCCCGCCCTGGGCTCCCTGGAAGTACTTGGAAATACCGATTTCCTGCCAGAAGCCGTGCATGCCGTACAATTCGTCCAAGCGATCCAGAAGGCTTTTCCCCTTGCTGCGCCAATATAGGGTCATTTCGGCGGTTAGGACCGCAGCCGAAACGCCGTCCTTGTCGCGCACTTCGTTCTCCACGAGATAGCCGTAGCTCTCCTCGGTTCCGAAGACGACGGTATTGCCGCGGCCGTCGCTTTCGCTCCTGGCCATCAGGTCGGCTATCCACTTGAAGCCGGTGAGGCATTCAAGGCATTCGGCTCCGTAGGACTCGGCGATGCGCTTCTGCATCCCGGTCGTCACGATGGAATTGACCATGACGGGCTTGGCGGGGAGCTTGCCGAGTTCCTTCAGTGACAGGAAGATGTAGTCTGCCAGCAGGCTCCCGAGCTGGTTGCCGGTCACGAGGGCGAAGGACCGGTTTCCTGCCGCATCCTTCCCGCCGTCGGGGACCGCGATCCCGAGGCGGTCGGCGTCCGGATCGGTGGCCATGACGACGTCGGCGCCGACCTTGGCGCCGAGTTCCAAAGCCATTTTCAGGGCCGCGCTTTCCTCCGGATTCGGGAAGGATACCGTAGGGAAGTTGCCGTCGCCTTCCCGCTGCTCGGGAACGGTGATAACGTCGAGTCCGAGGCTGCCGAGCACCCCTTCCACGTGGCGTGCGCCGGTGCCGTGCAGGGGCGTGTAGACGATCTTGACGTCCTTGGCCTTCGCCTTGATGAGCTCGGGGCGGAAGAGGCGCGCACGTACCATGTCCGCGTAGGGCTCGTCGATTTCGCTGTCCACGATGGCGAGCAATCCCTTTGAGAGGGCCTGCGCCTTGTCCATGGCCTTGATATCCTTGACCGCGTTCACTTCGGCGATGATGCCGACGTCGTGCGGTTCGATGACCTGGGCTCCGTCGCCCCAGTAGGCCTTGTAGCCGTTGTATTGGGGCGGATTGTGGCTCGCGGTCACCACGATGCCCGTATCGCAGCCGAGCCTGCGGATCGCATAGGAAAGTTCGGGGGTGGGGCGCATGGAACTGAACAGATACGTCTTGAT
This sequence comes from Treponema sp., assembly GCA_003527485.1. Classification (GTDB taxonomy): domain Bacteria; phylum Spirochaetota; class Spirochaetia; order Treponematales; family Breznakiellaceae; genus UBA12037. Next base: position 67,248 of record DPXI01000043.1, read on the forward strand.
TCCGTTGGCGGCCAGCACGAGGGCGGCGGATTCGGCGAATTCAGGGGAAAATCGGCGGCTGTCGTAGGCGATCGCCGCGGAAAGGCTCTTGCCCGCCCTGATTTTGGCCGCGAGGGCTTTCACGAGATAGGTCGCCAGGCCCTGCGTGGCCCGCTTGACGACATAGCTGTTCATCCGGTTGTAGCCTCCGCCGATGACGCCGCGCAGGCCTCCGGTACCGAACTCCAGATCCCGGTAGAAGCGGTCTTCCAGTTCCTTGGCGACCGAAGCGTCGGCCGGATCGGCTGAGAGCAGCTTTTCGATCTCCGCGCGGAATGCGGAATCCGTTTCTTTGGCGATGTAATCCTTTGCCCGCGCTCGGATGGCTTCGGCGTTCATCATAAACCTCCGGATCTTTCATTTTTTCGTGACCTGCCCAGTATAGCGGAAGGCCCGGAAAGCGGGCAAGCGAGAAAAGCTTTCAGGACGACTTCAATTTTTTCCGGTATTCGTTCGGACTGGAACCGACGATGCGCATGAATTGCCTGTTGAACACGCTTTTTGAACTGTAGCCGGCTTCCATTGCGATGTCGATGATCTTCCGGTCGCTTTCCGCGGCCATACGTTCGCGCACGTGCTCTATCCGCAGTCCGTTCAGCCAATTGGGGAAACTCGTCTTCATGCATGCGTTGAAAAAGTGGGAGAGCCGGTAGGGCGGTATTCCTATCATCTTGGCCAGCCGGACCGAATCGAGATCGGCGCGGCCGAGATGGCGTTTCTCGGCCACGACGCGCGCAAGGCGCTCCCTGATGAGCGCCTCCTCCTCCCTCCCTATGGCGAGCTTCCGTTCGTGCGTCTTCCCGATCGCCGTCCGCGCCGAGTGGAAGGCCTCCGGCCTGGCGATCAGATAGTAGTAGAAGGCAATCATCAAGAATTCCAGCAGGGTATGCGCGATGCGGTACGCGGCCCTTGATTCCGCCGCGACGGAGACCACTATCAGGATGAGCGTCGTTCCGATGCCCGCAAGTCCGGCGAGCGCGATGCGGGCTCCCTTCTTCCCGAGGGGCAGATCCCCTGCGTTCCATCGCGCGATGAAGGCTGTAGTCAGGACCGCCGCGATCGGCTGGAGGTAGATCGCCGCGCCGAAGATGGCATGGAAGAAGGCCAGCGGGGTCGTTTCTTCCACGCTCGTCGTGAGCGGGGCCAGGCCGAACGCCTGGTCCAGGAAGGTCGCGAGCCAGATAACCGCGGACCAGATCGCCCCGCCGATGAACGCTTTCCTGCGCCACCCCTTGCGCTTTTCCCCGCCGAACATATACAGGCCGAGGTCAACGAGGGCTTGGCTGAGGAAGAAGATGAGGACGCAGAGCAGCAGGTTGCCCGGGTCCAAGGGAAGGCGGAGCCAGGAATCCGTCGCGCTGAGCAGGAAGAGGGCTCCGACGCATATGAACAGGCAACCCGCATCCCTATGCGCCGGTTTCTTGCGGGGCCATGCGAAGAAACCCGCTCCCACCACCACTAGGGTGAACCCGGTCGAAGCGCGGAAGAAACCGTACAGGATGTCGAACATGAGCGGACTCCGATTCGGACAGGATAAGATCGATCGGACCGTTTGTGAAGGGATGTATCGCCGGATTCGCGTTGGATTCTCGTCCGAATGACGATGAAACGTTATTTTGTCGCGCTCCTTGAACAAGCGCGGGGGTTTTTGGTATGGTAGGCCCGGTTAACCCCAAGATATCGGCACCCCTTCAGGAGGCAGTATGACTATAATCGAGATGTTCGGACAAAGCGCTATCCTTTCGCTGCTCGGAATGGGAATAGTATTCTCTTTCCTTATCATCCTCATCATCAGCGTGACGCTCGTCGCCAAGCTCGTCAAGGCGATGAAGTGGGACGACGACGTGACCGCTCCCAAGGCCGCGTACGTTTCAGGCGCGCCGACCGCGAACGCCTCCGCCTCCGGCGCAGCCGCCGTTACGGCCGCCATCACCGCCGCCGTCAGCGAGCACCGCAAGAACAACGCTTAAGCGAATAATTCCAAGGAGAATATAGATGGCCAAAGTACAACTGACCGATCTCGTCCTGCGCGATGCCCACCAATCCCTGCTGGCGACCCGCATGACCACCGCCGACATGCTGCCGATCTGTTCCAAGCTCGACAAGGTCGGCTATTACGCCCTTGAAGCCTGGGGCGGCGCTACCTTCGATTCCTGCATCCGCTTCATCAACGAAGATCCGTGGGCGCGCTTGCGCCAGCTGAAACAGGCCCTCCCGAACACCAAGGTGATGATGCTGCTCCGCGGACAGAACCTCCTCGGCTACAGGCATTACGCCGACGACGTCGTCGCGAAGTTCGTGGAAGCCGCCTCCAACAACGGCGTCGACGTCTTCCGCATCTTCGACGCGGTCAACGATCCCCGCAACTTCAAAGCCGCCACCGACGCGGCCAAGAAGACCGGCAAGCACGTGCAGGCGACCATCTCCTACGCGACCACGCCCTTCCATACCATTCCCAAGTACGTCGAACTGGCCAAGGAATTGGCCGCCGAGGGCGCCGACTCCCTGTGCATCAAGGACATGGCCGGCCTTCTGAAACCCTTCGACGCCTACGAGCTGGTGAAAGCCCTGAAGAAGGCCGTCGACCTCCCGATCGAAGTGCATTCCCACTCCACCACGGGTATGTCGGTCGCGACCCTCATCAAGGCCGCCGAAGCCGGCGCCGAGATCCTGGATACCGCCATTTCCACCATGGCCATGGGCACCAGCCACAGCCCGACCGAGACCATCGTCGAGATCCTGAAGGGCTCCGCCTACGACACCGGACTGGATACCATACTCCTGCTGGAAATCGCCGAGTACTTCCGCGAGGTCCGCAAGAACTACAAAAAGTTCGAATCCAGCTTCCTCGGGGCCGACACCCGCATCCTCGTGTCCCAGGTTCCCGGCGGCATGCTTTCCAACCTCGAAAGCCAGCTGAAGGAGCAGGGCGCCGGCGACAAGATGGACGCCGTGCTCAAGGAAATCGCGGTGGTCCAGAAGGACTTCGGCTATCCGCCCCTCGTGACCCCGACCAGCCAGATCGTCGGCACCCAGGCCGTGTTCAACGTCCTCTTCGGCCGCTACGCCAAGCTCACCGGCGAGTCCATGGACCTGCTCGTGGGCAAGTACGGCACCTGCCCCGCGCCTAAAAACAAGGACGCGGTGAAAAAGGCCTTGGACGCCCTCAAAATGGAAGCGGAGATCACCCACCGCCCCGCTGACGACATCCCCAACGAGTTCGCCAAGCTGGAAGAAGAGACCAAGAAGCTCCTGGGCACCGCGACGGTGGCCGTGGAGGACGTGCTCACTTACGCGATGTTCCCCAAGGTCGCGCCGGATTTCTTCAAGAAGCGCGCCGACGGCCCCGTGAAATTCGCCGCCGAACCGGACGCCCCCAAGGCCGCCGTTCCGGCCGCCGCACCCGCGGGATCACTCGTAGCCTCCAAATACGTCGTCAACGTCAACGGCGCCGACTACAACGTCGTGGTCCGGCCCGAAGGCACCATGGCGATCGCCGCGGCTCCCACCGGTTCCGCCGGGGGCGCCGTTCCGGCCGCTTCAGCCGCGGCCCCTGTTGCCCAGGTGCAGGCAGTCGGCGGAGGCACGACGATCGGCGCCCCGGTCACCGGTACCGTGGTCCGTTTCGTGGCCAGGCAGGGCGAGAAGGTCGCCGTCGGCCAGACCATACTCATCATCGAGTCCATGAAGATGGAGCTGGAGATCAAGTCCACCGCAGCAGGCAACGTGCATTTCATCGTGCAGACCGGCTCCCAGGTAGCCGCCCAGCAGCCCGTCGCCGAGATCCTCGGCCATGCGGTAGCCGCGGTCGCCCCGTCGGCGGCTCCGGTCCACGCCACTGCGGCCCCGGCCCCGGCTCCGGCTCCGGCCCCCGTAGCTGCCCCCGCGGCCGCCGCTCCTTCCGGCTCCGGCGCCGTGGTCGCCGCTCCCGTCACCGGCACGATCGTCAGATACGCCGTCGCGGAAGGCGCGCATGTCGCCGTCGGCGCCACGGTGCTCATCATCGAGTCCATGAAGATGGAGCTGGAAATTAAGGCTACCTCCGCCGGATCCGTCCACTTCCTCGTGCCCACCGGCACGCAGGTAGCCGCGCAGCAACCCGTGGCCGAGCTCCGGTAAGAAAGGTTAGGTAACGCCATGCTCAACTTGAAAAAAGACAGACGAGCCGTCACCGCCATCGTGTTGGCGATGATGACCGTAGCCTTCGTGTTCTCCTTCATGCCGCGCGTCTTCGCGCAGGCAGCCTCGACGGAGACCGTCCAGGAATACGCGTCCTTCTCCAATATGGACGGCATCATCAAGGGCAGCGAAGACATCCCGAACATTTCGTTGGGGAAATTCGTGCTGAACATCGCCAGGACCACGGGCATCTATGCGTTCTTCACGAACGTGACCGAGAAGGAAACCCCCGCAGGAGATAAAATCACCGTCTTCGGCTGGCAGGAACTTTTCATGATCCTGGTCGGCCTGCTCATCATCTACCTCGGCGGCGCCAAGAACTTCGAGCCCTTGCTGCTCCTGCCGATCGGCTTCGGCACGGTCTTCGTCAATATCCCCTTCGGCGGAATGGGCGACGCGCCCCACGGCTTCCTCGATATCATCTACACGGCCGGCGTCGGCAATGAGTTCTTTCCGCTCATCATCTTCATGGGCATCGGCGCCCTGACGGACTTCGGACCGCTCATCGCCAACCCCAAGACAGCGCTCCTCGGCGCGGCGGCCCAGTTCGGCGTCTTCGGCACCATGTTCGGCGTCGCGGCGTTCAACCTAGTGCCGGGCTTCAACTTCACGATGCGGGACGCCGGAGCGATTTCCATCATCGGCGGAGCCGACGGTCCGACTACTATCTACGTGGCCGCCAAACTCGCGCCCCATCTGCTGGCCACGGTGGCCGTGGCCGCTTATTCCTACATGGCCTTGGTCCCGATCATCCAGCCGCCGATCATGAAGCTGCTCACCACCGAGCACGAGCGGAAGATCAGGATGCACCAGCTCCGTGAAGTAGGCAAGGTCGAGAAGATTCTCTTCCCGATAATGTCGATGTCCCTGGCGATCCTGCTCATACCCGCGGCCGCTCCCCTGATCGGCTGCCTCATGTTCGGCAATTTCATCCGCGAGATCGGTGTGGTCGAGCGTCTCTCAAAGACTCTGCAGAACGAACTGCTCAACATCGTCTCCATCTTCCTGTCGCTCGGCGTCGGAAGCCAGATGACCCCCGAGAAGTTCCTGAACCCCGCGTCGATCTCCATCGTCGTGCTCGGCCTTCTGGCCTTCGCGATCGCCACGGCGACGGGCGTACTCTTCGCCAAGCTAATGAACCTTTTCCTGAAGGAGAAGATCAACCCGCTCATCGGTTCGGCCGGCGTCTCGGCCGTCCCCATGGCGGCGCGCGTCTCCAACAAGGTCGGGCTGGAAGCCGATCCGGGCAACTTCCTGATCATGCACGCCATGGGCCCGAACGTGGCCGGCGTCATCGGCACCGCGATCGCAGCCGGCGTAATGATCGCGGTTTACGCCAAATAGCTATTCGGCACCGCCGAGCTTAGTTTCCGATCGAAGGTCGTCCGCGAGGACGGCCTTCGTTTTTTCGCCCTGCGCGGGCGAAAGGAGCTTCCATGAACGACATCGTTAAAGCCGCGCTGCTCGGCATCGTCGAAGGCGTCACCGAATTCCTTCCCGTCTCGTCGACGGGACACCTGATAATCGTAAACCAGTGGCTTTCCTTCGACCCCGCGTTCACGGCCGCCTTCGACGTCGCCATCCAGTTCGGCGCGGTCCTGTCCGTGCTGGCTCTGTACCGGAAGAAGCTGTTCGCCTTCGGTCCCGGAACGGGGGAGGGGAGCGCGCGCTCGACCTTCTCGCTCTGGATCAAGGTAACCGTCGGCGTTCTGCCTGCCCTCGTGCTGGGCTTCCTCTTCGACGATTTCATGGAAGAGCATCTTTTCAACGCTACCGTCGTGGCGATCGCCCTGGTGGTCGGTGGCATCGCCCTGCTTCTGTTGGACAGGCGCCCGGCTTCCGGTCGTTTCGCCTCCGTGGATGTCCTGCCGCTCAGGATCGCTCTGGCGATCGGGGCCATCCAGTGCCTGGCCATGATCCCCGGAACCTCGCGATCGGCGGCCACCATCGTCGGAGCTGTCCTGCTCGGCGCCTCCAGGGTGGCCGCCGTGGAGTTCTCCTTCCTGCTCGCCCTCCCCACCATCGCCGCCGCTTCCGGGTATTCGCTGCTCAAGCTGGACAAATCGGTGCTTGCCGCCAACGTGCCGGCGCTTGCCGTCGGCGCCCTGGTTTCCTTCGTGGTGGCCGCACTTGTCGCCTCCGGCTTCCTGCGCTTCATCGGCAAGCGGAATTTCGCGGTCTTCGGCTGGTACCGCATCGCCCTCGGCCTTATCATCTTGGGACTGCTCGCCGCCTCCTTCACCTTCGCGGCATGATCCAGATTTTCGGCGGCAGGAAATGCCGCGCCACCCAGCGGGCCCTCCGTTTTTTCAAGGACCGGGGGATAGAGGTACAGTTCCGCGATATCGAAATCAAGCCGCCGAGTCCCGGCGAACTGGACGACATCGCGCGCTCGGCGGGAGGTTTTCCGGCCCTTCTGGACGACGATAGTCCGGCCGCGCGTGCGAGGGGCCTGGCCCACCTGGTCTACGACGCGCGGGAGGAACTCCTGCGGGATGCCGGTTTGCTGCGGACGCCGCTTGTCCGGCCCGGAAAGGGACAGGCAGCCGTGGGCATGGACGAGAAGGCCTGGAAACTCTTCGCGGACGCGTCGAAGGGCTGAAGCGCGAACGGGCGGTCAGGCCGGTCCGGGGTTGGATGCCGCAGTTTTTTCGATCGGAAGCCTGTGACAATTATTCGAAAATTGTCGTATATTCCTCGCATGGCAACCAAGGCTCCCCTGCGTAAGCCGGAATGGATACGGACCCGGATTCCTTCCGGAGACGAATGGAAGAAGGTGGACTCCATCCTGACCCGGCGCGGCCTGCATACGGTCTGCGACGAAGCCCGCTGCCCGAACAAGGCGGAATGCTGGGGCTGCGGAACGGCCACCTTCATGATACTCGGCGACGTCTGCACCCGCGGATGCAGTTTCTGCGCCGTCGCGACGGGCCGGACGGGGACGGCAGTCAGGGAAGAGGAAGCGGAGGAGCTTGCCGGGGCGGTAGCCGAACTCGGCCTGCGCTATGCCGTCCTCACCTCCGTGGACCGCGACGATCTCGCGGACAAGGGCTCCGCCCATTTCGCGCGCTGCGTGGCCGCGATCAAGGAACGGAATCCTGGCGTCAAGGTGGAAGTCCTCATTCCGGATTTCGGCCTGGAAGAGATCGGGCGCCTGGCCGCATCCGGGCCCGACGTAGTCGCCCATAACCCGGAGACCGTGCGGCGCCTGCAGCGCGTGCGCGACTCCCGCGCCTCCTTCGACCGAAGCCTCGCCACCCTCGCCCTCGCCAAGGAAGCCGGCGCCCCGCTCACCAAATCCAGCCTGATGCTCGGCATCGGGGAAACGCGGGATGAGATCCTTGAGGCGATGGACGAACTCCGCGGGGGCGGCGTTGACATCCTCGTGCTCGGCCAATACCTGCGTCCTTCGGCGCGTCAGATCGAAGTGGTCGAATATATCGAACCGGCCGCATTCGCTGCCTTGGCCGAAGAAGGCCGCGCCCGCGGTTTCTCCACCGTGGTCGCCGCTCCCTTCGCGCGGACGAGCTACCATGCGATGGAAGCCTGGACGCGGGGACGGGAAGGAGGGAAGGAATGAAAGTATCCTCGGTGACCAAACCTCCGGGCTGCAAGCTCATCCGTGTGGACGCGGAAATCGTCGATTCAGTACTCGTATCTCTTTCCGTCCGGGGGGATTTTTTCGCGATCCCGGAAGAAGGGTTCGACCGGATGGAGGCGAGGTTCGCGGGAACGAGAGTGGAGGACCTTGCCCGCCGTTTTGACGAACTGGCGGCGGAGGAGGGCGTGGAGCCCTACGGAATCACGGGCGAGGGCCTGGCCTTCGCCGTAGGAGCGGCAATAGATGGCACACGAATTTAGGCTGCTTACGACGGGAGCGGCGGACGCCGCGTACAACATGGGAACCGATGAAGCCATCCTGGAAGCGGTCGCTTCCGGCGAAGCCCTTCCCACCCTGCGCCTCTACGCCTGGACTCCCGCGGCCGTCTCCATCGGCTATTTCCAGGGCTTGCGAGAAGAGGTGGACACGGACGCCTGCGCCTCCCGCGGCATCGACATCGTCCGCCGAATCACCGGGGGCGGGGCGGTCTTCCACCAGGCGGAAATCACCTACAGCATCGTCCTGCCCGAGACCCACCCACTGGCGCAGCGTTCCATCCTGGCCTCCTACGAAAGGCTCTGCTCCGGCGTGGTGGCGGGGCTGTCCCTGCTCGGGATTCCCGCCGAATTCGCCCCCATCAACGACATCGTGTCAGGCGGCCGCAAGGTCTCCGGCAACGCGCAGACCAGGCGGAAGGCTTGCATCCTGCAGCACGGGACCGTGATCCTGGACCTCGACGTCGAGCTCATGTTCGAAGTGCTGAAGGTACCGGCGGAAAAGGCGAAGGGCAAATTGATCGAAGACGTGAAGGCCCGCGTGACGAGCCTGAGGGCCTGTCTGGGAAGGGAAGTCCCGTTCAAGGAATCGGAGGACGCCCTTTCGCGCGGCTTCGCGGAAGCTCTCGATTTGGCCTTCGTCCAGAAACGAACCGCGCTCGCCGCGACTGAAGCGCAGCGGGCGCGGATCATAGCGACGGAGAAGTTTTCCGATCCGGCATGGACCGGAAAACGATAGACTACCTTATCTCGATCTTCCTCGGCTTGGCGGCCTCCTTGGTCGCCAGCGTGAGGGTAAGCACCCCGTCAACCAACACCGCGTCGATCGTGTCGCGGTCGATGCTTTCGTCGATGATGAAGCGCTTGCGGTAATCCCCGCGGTTCCGTTCCCGCAGGAGCCAGGTTCCTTGCCCCTCGGAGCGCAAGGGCTTTCCGGCTATGGTCAGTTCGTTCTTCTCGATGCTGATTTCAAGGCCGTCCTTGTCGACGCCGGGCATCTCCACCCTGAGCCGGACCTTTCCGTCTTCATCGCAAATGGAGCAGGCGGGCTGGACGACGGGCGTCTTTGCTTCCGCTTTGTTCTCGATATCGTTCATGGTAACCTCCTTAACGCGCGTACGCGCCCTAGCGCGCGTACGCGCTTCAGCGCGCCGCGACCGTGATCTGGCGGGGTTTGAGTTCCTCGCGCTTCCCGATGCGGACGGTCAGGACCCCGTCCTTCAGTTCGGCAACTACCTTTTCGACGTCGGCGGCCTGAGGCAACGGAACGGTCCGCCTGAAGCTGCCCGACCAGGTCTCTTTGCGGAAGAAGCGTTTGTCTTCCTTCGTCTCCTTTTTTTCGCCCTTCACGGTGAGCGCGCCGTTCTCCACGGTGAGCTCCAGGTCCTTCCGGTCCACGCCGGGCAGATCCACGAAGAGCTCGTAGCCTTCCTCGTTTTCCAGGAAGTCGGCGGCGGGGGCGAGCATGCGGTCGAAGAGCCCCGCATTGTCCAGGCCGAAGTCGAAGAAGCGGCTGAGTTCCCTCTGCGCGCGCTCCAATTCTTCCAGGGGATCGCGCTCCATGTTCCGGTTCCTCAGAATCAGGTTCATATCATGCCTCCTTGCGGATGATGTAGTTCATTTATGTAATAGCAATATGCGTGCCAAAGTTCGCTATTAGTTGGTGAATGTGCGAAATGATGGGATATTCTTCGTTCCGGAATGACAATTTACCAAAAAATCCGGGGATATTGCCTGAACCCCAAGGGTCAGTATGCTGTCGAAGTGTAGAATCGAATCAGATGGGTAAAAAAGACACTAATTGCCGAGTAATATTGACACAGTCTTCCACGCCAGAGCGAATATGCGCGGAGCGAAAATGAACAGCCCGGCCAGTACCGAGGAGGCGGATGCCAGCAGGACGGCTCCCGAGGACGCATCCTTGGACCCCTTCGCGCCGTAATCGTATTCGCGGGTGGCGATGTTCGTCGTCAGTTCCAGGGAGGTGTTCTTCGCTTCAAGGGCAAGCACGAGGAACACGTTGGTGAGGATGATCGCCCATTCCAGCCGGTCGATCCCGAAGGCGAGACCCGCGATGACGGCCAGGACAGCCATCAGGGCTTCGAAGCGGAAATTACGCTCGTTGATGAAGGTGAACAGGATCCCGCGCAGGGCGTTCTTGAAGCTGCGCGAAAAACGGCGGTTCTTGCCCGGTACCCCGTTGGAGGAGGATCCGTCGGCGAGCAGCCGGAGGGCCTGTCGGAAGAGTACGGCGCGGGCGCGGCGCAGCGTGGACATAGCAAGCCATCATACGCGCAGTCCGGAAATCCGACAAGCGAATCCGCCTGAGCGTCCCGGTTTTCCTTATATTCGAAGGGAAGCGGAGGAACCTATGGACGAACGGATCGCTATTTTCGAGCGTTTGAAGCCCCGGTTGGCGCGGTACTCCCCGCCCTTGACGGCGAGAACCGATACGGGCGGCCGCTACGAACTCTGGTCGGAGAAGGAGCTCGTGATCGAAGGCCGGAAGAGGAAGGATGTATTCTTCGCATCGCTCATCATCCAGTCCGATTATGTCGGCTTCTATTTCATGCCCGTCTACGCGAATACCGAACTCGCATCCGTCTTTTCCCCTCGCCTGCTCGCCCTCCTAAAGGGAAAATCCTGTTTCCACATCAAACGGCTGGATGACGAGCTGTTCGGTGCTATCGATGAAGCGCTCGGACTCGGCTGGGACCTGTACCGCGAACGGGGCTGGGTATGACGACCGGTGCGCGGCGCAGGGCGGGCGGCGGTCAGCGGGGCGGGCGGCGGGCGGCGGGCAGCGGGCGGCAGGTGACAGGCGGCGGGCGGCATCCTTGCGGCCCGGCCGCGCTTAGGGCATAATCGGTCCCGATGTCGAAATTCCGCATAATCCTCGTTTCAATCCATGCAGAGGACGGACCAGAGGCGATACCGCTCGGCGCCGCCTGCGTCGCTTCCGCATTGAAGGCGGGAGCCGATGGAGCGCGCCTTGATGTGAGCCTCGCGGAGGCCTTCGCGACGGAGAATCCTCAGGCGATCGCAGCCCGCATCGTCGCAGCGAAACCCGACTTGGTCGGTTTCTCCCTGTATTCCTGGAACCGGTCGCTTTCGATCGCCGTCGCCCGTCGGTTGCGATCCCTGCTCGGAGAGACGGTGTTGTTCGCGGGGGGGCCGGACGCTACCGCCCAGCCGGACGGGCTGCCGGGTGACTTCGATTTCGCGATCGCGGGGGAGGGCGAGATAGCCGCTGTGGAAGCCGTCGGCGCCCTGCTCTCCGGTGGCGAGTTCGCGTCGGTGCGGGGCGTCGTCACGGACGGCATCGTGGGGGGAAGCGCGGCCGGCGGCGGTGCGGACAGCGCGGCGGGCGGCGGTGCGGGCGCGAAGGCCGAGCTTCCCGATGCCGGAACGCTGCCCTCGCCCTGGCTGGACGGGACGCTCGTTCCCGCGGGGCGCAAGGGCGTGCTTTGGGAGCTGGCCCGCGGCTGCCCGTATTCCTGCGCGTACTGCTACGAATCCAAGGGCGAACACCGCGTCCGCTATCTGGATGAGGCGCGGCTGCTGTCGGAGCTTGACCTGTTCGTGGAGGCAGGAGTGCCGTCCGTATTCGTGCTGGACCCGACCTTCAACGCCAACAAGGAGCGCGCCCGCAGGCTGCTCGACCTCATCGAGTCCAAACCGAGCGACATCCATTGGCATTTCGAGGTGCGCGCGGAGAGCCTGGACCGGGGCCTCGCGCGGCGCTTCGCTTCGCTCGGCGCATCCCTGCAGATAGGCTTGCAGAGTTCCGATCCGGGGATCTGCGCGCGCATCGGAAGGAAGCTGGACCGGGGCCTCTTCGCCTCACGCATCGCCCTGCTCAATGAGGAAGGCGCGGTGTTCGGCCTGGACCTGATCTTCGGCCTTCCTGACGACGATCTGGCGGGCTACCGTGCCAGCCTGGACTTTGCCCTTTCGCTGTACCCGAACAACCTGGATCTCTTCCGCCTTTCGGTACTGCCGGGGACCGAGCTCGCGGACAGGGCAAGCGAGTTCGGGTTGTTCGCCGAGACCGAGGCTCCTTACCGGCTTCTGTCGGCGCCCGGTTTTCCAGAACGCGACCTGGCGGCCGCCGAAAGGCTTTCCGATGCAGCCAACTTGTTCTACAACAAGGGCCGCGCGGTCGCCTGGTTCAACCAGATCCTGCATCCCCTGGGTGTCAAACCCGCAGTTTTCCTGGAGGGATTCGCGGATTACCTGGACCGGCTTTCCTCGCGGAGACTCGACCCGAAGGATCCGGTCGCCCTGGAACGGTTGCAGCTGGAGTACCTGGACCGGCGTTACGAGGCTGCCGGGCTTGAGTTCATCCAGCCGGCGGTCTGGGACGTGGTGCGTTTCCATGGAGCCTGGGGTCGCGCGATCGCCGAGGGGATCGCGACCGACATAGCGTTCAACTACGATCCCGATGATGTGGTCGGAGAGGGAGCGATGGATCTGGACGAATTCGCCAGCCTCGCCCGGATGAAGGCCTGCCGGGTGCGGGTCGAGCCTACGGACGGCGGCGAACCGAACGTCCGCGTCTTCGACGCCTGAGGCGCTCCGCCTGAACCGCACCGCCTGAGCCGCCGCTCCGCCGTCAGGCCTTGGGCCGGCGGTCCTCCCTGACGGACAGGGCCAGCGCGACGGCGGCGAGCATGGCAGCGGCCGCGAAAAGTGCGGGAAGCCTGCCGCCGGCCTCGGCGAGGACGCCGGTGAGCCAGCCGAAGGGCGCCGAAATCGCGAACATCAGCGTGTAGATGATGGACATGATGGTCGCCCTCTTGCTCTCGTCCACCGAATTGGCGAGCACGGCATCCACCACGGGACCTGCGACCCCCGTTCCCACCGCCACGGCGAAGGTGCCGAAGAGCACCGCGGCCAGGGTCGCGGCGCCGGCTCCCGCCGAATCCGCCGCCGGAGCGAAGAAGATCGCCAGGTTGCCGACCACGTTGGCGCCGAGGGAAAGGAACAAGGCGAAGCCCACCCGCTTGACGCGGGGAATGACCAGCAGATAGACGGCGAGCGTCGTCGCGGCCGCGAGCGGCGGGAAGACCGCGATAAGTGCGGGGGAAAGCCCCACGCCCTTGGTGAGCACTACGCTCAGGAAGGAATTCCTCGTCTGGAGGTGGATGTTGGAAAGCACAGCCAGAAGAAAGGCTATCAGGCTCTCCCGGCGCGACAGGAGCAGCCGCGCGGCTTCCCGGTATTCCGCGAAGGCGGCGCGCGCGTTCGAGCCTTTCGATTCTTCCATTTTCAGCTTCCCTATGGTCGTTTCCTTGGTGAAGGCGTTGCGGACCAGGAACATCGAGGTCATGGCGAGGAATGCGAAGACGTACAGGCCTCGCGTCGCGGGGACGAGGCCGTAAATTTTGACGAGCAGTCCCGCGGCCGGCGCGAAGAAACCCGAAACGGTTCCCGCCACGGACATCCAGGTGTACAGCGACACGCGCCGCCCCGGCTCGGAATCTTCGATGAATAAGCAGGACCAGGAAATGTGCACCACGCGGACGGCGGAATTAAGTACGGCCGCGGCGAGGAACCATTTGAGGTCGCGCGCGAAGGCCCAGATCAGCGTCGGAGCCGACCAGGATATCAGGTCGAAGATGAGGGAGGTCCGTCGCCTTCCGAGCCTGTCGGTGATCCAGCCGCCGGAAAACGACCAGAACATCTGAAGGACCATACCCAGCGATGCGATCGCGCCTATGCCGCCTTCGCTGACGCCGAGGGAAAGCATGTACAGCGAGGCGTAGGGCACGAAAAGATTATAGGAGATGCCCCAAAGCGGCTCCACCAGAATGCAGGTGCGGGCGTTCCCTCTGAAGCCGCGCAGGCTGTCGGCGACGGGTTCCAGAATTTTCGGTATTTTCACGGAATATCCTCTTTGAAACGGGAATTATCTACCGTCCGGTGTTTGGCTGAAGGTTACCCGGTGCTTGACGGAAGGGCAAGGGGAGGGGCGAAGCGGAATCCGCCTGATCGCCGCGTCGGTTCTCTGTAGAATTCCGGCTTCCGGCTTTCTTCCTCCGCCCTTCCAGAATCACGGAAATTGGAATAAAATCGCCGCGCAGCGCGAATATTCACGGTCCGTTTAACCTGGAGGTCCCATGCCCGCATTACGATCCGAAATAAGCACCGGAGGCCGAATGATGGCCGGAGCCCGCGCACTGTGGCGGGCGAACGGCATGAAGAAGGAGCAGTTCGGCAAGCCCGTCATCGCCATCGCCAACAGCTTCACCCAGTTCGTACCCGGCCACGTCCACCTGCACGACATCGGCCAGCGCGTGAAAGCCATCATCGAATCCCGGGGCTGCTTCGCCGCCGAATTCGACACGATAGCGATCGACGACGGCATCGCCATGGGACACGCCGGCATGCTGTACAGCCTGCCCTCCCGCGACCTGATCGCCGACAGCGTGGAATATATGGTGGAAGCCCATCAGGCCGACGCGTTGATCTGCATCTCCAATTGCGACAAGATCACCCCCGGCATGCTCATGGCCGCCATGCGGATGAACATTCCGACCATCTTCGTATCCGGCGGCCCGATGGAGGCCGGCTCTGCGCTCGGGCGCAAGCTGGACCTTATCGACGCCATGGTGATGGCCGCGGACGACGCGGTGAGCGAAGCCGACCTCGCCGAGGTGGAGGAGAACGCCTGTCCCACCTGCGGCAGCTGCTCGGGCATGTTCACCGCCAATTCGATGAACTGCCTGAACGAGGCCCTCGGCCTGGCGCTCCCGGGCAACGGTACCGTGCTCGCGACGCACGCCGACCGCGCCAAGCTCTTCGAGCGCGCCGCGACGCGGATAGTCGACCTCGCGCTGGAATATTACCGCACGGGGGACGAACGGCTGCTGCCGCGCGGCATCGCGACGAAAAGCGCCTTCATGAACGCGATGAGCCTTGACATCGCGATGGGGGGAAGCACGAACACGGTGCTGCACCTTTTGGCGATCGCGCGCGAAGGGAACGTCGACTTCACGATGAAGGACATCGACGCCCTGTCCCGCAAGATACCCTGCGTCTGCAAGGTCGCGCCGAGCTCTTCCTTCCATCTGGAGGACGTCCATCGCGCGGGCGGCATCATGGGAATCCTGGGCGAATTGAACCGCGGAGGCCTCCTGGACGCTTCCGTCGCGCGCGTGGACTATCCGAGCCTCGCCGAAGCCCTGCGCCGCTTCGACATCACGGGCGCGGGGGAAGGCGACGAAACGCTCGGGAAAGCCGGAAGCTTCTACCGGGCGGCGCCCGGGGGCAAACGCAGCCTTTCCCTCGGCAGCCAGGAAGCGCGCTACCGCGAGCTGGATACGGACCGTACGGCCGGCTGCATCCGCAGCGTCGGGAATGCGTACTATGCGGACGGAGGGCTCGCGGTCCTGTACGGCAACCTCGCCGGCCGGGGCTCCATCGTGAAGACCGCGGGCGTCGATCCGTCCATTTTCGATTTCACCGGCCCCGCCGTGGTGTTCGAAAGCCAGGAGGACGCCGTTTCCGGCATCCTGGCCGGAAAGGTGAAAGCCGGCGACGTGGTGGTCATCCGCTACGAGGGGCCGAAGGGCGGACCGGGCATGCAGGAGATGCTGTACCCGACCAGCTACCTGAAAAGCATGAAGCTCGGCAAGTACTGCGCCCTGCTCACCGACGGCCGCTTCTCGGGCGGCACGAGCGGCCTGTCCATCGGCCACGTAAGCCCGGAGGCCGCCGCAGGCGGCGAGATCGCCCTGGTGCGTGACGGCGACCGGGTGGAGATTTCCATACCGCGCCGCAGCGTCCGCCTGCTGATCGACGACGCGGAAATGGGAAAGCGCAGAACCGCTGAACTTTCGCGGGGCAAGGAGGCCTTCACGCCGCTGACGCGCAAGCGCAAGATAAGCCAAGCCCTTCGCGCCTACGCGCTCTTCGCGCAAAGCGCGGACGAAGGCGCGGTGAGGAAGCTGCCGGAAGAATAGGGACAGAAGACAGAAGACAGCCTTGGATTCATCGCCTATAGCCAGCGGCATCCCGCCGGTGCGGAATTGCGGATGGAAGATGGCGGCGATACGACCTCAGGTCTTCTGTCGGATAGGCACCGATACCCGGAAAACTTGACCACCGAGAAAGCCGGGCGCATACTTTGTAGATCACAACAATCGTGGCCGCGGCGCCGGGCAACCGGCATGCGGGCATCGGAAGGATGAAACCATGAGGCCTTCACGCGTATCGCCTACTGCCCTCATCCGTTTCGCGCTACTCTGTGCCGCCCTCTCCTCGTGCGCCAGCCGGCCCGGGACGCCCGCCCTCAAGACCCTCAAGCTGGGAGTCCTCGTGCCACGGAGCGGCTTTTTGGCGCCCTACGCGGCCGCCTTTGTTGACGGAATACTTTGCAGGGAGGAGATGGACACGGGCAGGCTCGCTGCCAAAGGCCTGGACGTAGAACTCGTCTTTTTTGATACGAAAAGCGACCTCGACCGGACCGTCGCAGGTTGCGGCGGCCTCATCGGCGATGAAGGCGTCATCGCGATACTCGGGCCGCTTGATAGCAAATCAACCGCGGCAGCCATCAAGGTGAGCGAAGTTGCGGGGGTGCCCATCGTGCCGCTCTGGGCGACAAAGGACGATTTGACGAAGGGCACATCGTCGACCTTCAGGGTAGTTCTGCGCAACGCGGATACGGGCCGCCTGCTGGCCAAGTTCGGCGCCGAGAACCTCCGGGCAAAGAAGGCCGCAGTGATATACGACGACGTTCGCGCCGAGTTCAAGGACGGCTTCGTAAAAAGTTTCGGGGAATTGACCTCCGGCGAGGTTCGCGCCTACCGCTACCCCCTGGACGCGGCTTCTTGTGACGATATTTCAGGGCTGGCCCCCGATGTCGTCTTTGTCATCTTTGCTGACGCGATCAACAACAGATCCCAAATAAAAGCCGTGATCAGCGAGCTCGAGGATCGCGGGGTCACGGCGGCTTACCTGGGCGATACGGACTGGTCGGCAGTCGACCCGGCCGAACTCGCGGGTTCCATTCGCTCCGAAGTCTACTACCTCAGCCACTTCTCCCCGGATGCGTACGACGAGGGCAGCAGGAAATTCTCGGAAGCCTTCGAGCGTCTCTACGGGAAGAAGCCCGACGGCATGGCCGCCCTGGGCTTCGAGGCGGCATCGCTCGTCTACGGAGCCATCGCCGACGAACCCGCAATCCCCGACGCGACTAGACTGGCCAAAGCCCTCAGGGGCCGCGATTACACGGGCTTGTTGGGAAGGATAAAGATGGGCGCAAACGGCGATGCCGAGAAGTCGGCCGTGATCATGCGTATCGGGGGCGGCGAGAGCGGCTACGTCACGACGATCAAACCCGAAGCCTTCAAGCTTGACGAATTCAAGGAGAAGCTTGGGACCGCAGCTACCTCTGGCCCCAAGAAAGATCCTCTCGCGGTGATGCGCCTGGACGACCGCGGTATCGGTGAAGAGGAGTGCGCAATCATCTCGGAGCTGGTCGCCTCGGCTCTGGCGCGCACGGGGCGCTTCCAGGTAATAGAGACCTCGCAGCGGGACAAGATCTTCCAGGAAGTGGAGTTCTCCTTATCGGGCCTGAGCGACGAAGCCACAAGGCTTGAAGTCGGCAAGTTGCTCAACGCCCGCCACATGTTGTCGGGGAGCGTCGGATCTATCGCAGGGAAGTCCGTACTCAACGTCAGGCTCATAGCGATGGAAAGCGGGGCAACGCTGAACGCCCTTTACAAGATCTATCCCGGACTCTCGGCCTTGATTGACGACTGCGAGAATTTTACCTATGAGTTGATCAGCGCCGCGATCGCGGGGGAGTAGCGCGTCGCTTTTCGGTGGACCAGCATCGTCCGTACGGATTCCGGAAACGGTGAATTTCAGAACAATAAATGGAGGACCCAAGCCGCGAAACCAAGCCAAAGGCAGACGAAGATGGCGGCGGCCGCCGCGGCGGCGGGAGTCTTCACCCTCTCGCCCGCGACCAGATGTTTCCATGCTTCGCGCCTGCAGCGCGCGGCGACATCCTTCGGTATGAGTCGGAGCGCGAGGGTGATCAGAAGGGGCACCAGCAGAAGGTCGTCGAGCTGGCCGATCAGGGGAATGAAATCGGGGATCAGGTCGATGGGGCTGGCCGCGTAGGCGACGGCGCACAGAATGACCACGCGGGCCAGAATCGGGGTTCCGGGATCTTTGAGCGCAAGGTAAAGAGCCCAGAGCTGGCGTTTCAGGCGCTTGGCCCGGCGGAGAAGCTGGTGGCGGTTCATGCCTGCACCTGCGGAAGGACCGGGACCGCGGATTCATTCATATGGACCTTACTGTTCATCCCGGGACGACGCTCCTTCCGGTCCGCCTTTCCGCGGCCGCCCGGGATAGACCCGGTAAAGCCGAGATTATATCAGAGTACTGATGGATATCCGAGTATCCAGATCCTGGATAGCATCCGCGGTAGTCACGGACAAGGCCGAGCGGAGAGGGTGCGGAGGATGACAGTATATCGCAGGTATTTCTGCCATTTGTGCAGTATTTCAAGGCTTCGGAGGGTTGGCACGCTTATTGCATTACTAGTATCGGTTGTTAACCGCAGCCGGTCCGCGATAACGGAACGGCATTCCTTCAAGGAGGCTACCATGAAAAAAAGGGTAACCACAGTATTCGTTCTCCTTCTCGTCGCTCTGCTCGCGACGCCCATTTTCGCCGCGGGAAAAGCGGAAGAAAAGCCGGCGGAGAAGAAACAGCTGACGTTCCTCTTCATGCCCGGCGTCGCCGATCCCTTCTACTTCACCATGGAAAAAGGGATCAAGGCGAAGGCCCAGGAACTCGGCGTCAACCTGATCGTCGCCGAATACCCGAAATCCTGGGGTCCCGAAGCCCAGGTCCCGATTCTGGAAGCGACCATCCAGAAAGGCGGGATCGACGCGCTTCTGATCGCCCCGACCTCCGTGGACGCCCTGAAAGCTCCGTTGAAGAAGATCTACGACAAGGGCATCGAGATCATCACGGTCGACACCTTCATCGGCGACGGCGATTACAGCAAAACCGGCACCGACTACGGCTTCCCCCTCGCGTACATCGGCTCCGACAACGAGCTCGGCGGCAAGCAGATCGCCGAACAGATGGCCAAGATGCTCGGCGAGAAGGGCAAGGTCTTCGTCGAAGCCACCAATCCCGACGTCTCCTCCGTCCAGGGCCGCGTGAAGGGCTTCACCGCCGGCGTGGCGGAATTCCCCAACATGAAGCTGGTCGGCGTGGAGTGGTGCATGGACGTGCAGCAGACCGCCATGACCCAGACCCTGGCCGCCCTCCAGAAGGATAAGGACATCGTCGGCATATTCGGCGTAAACGTCTTCAGCGCACAGGGCGCGGCCCAGGCCGTCGTCAACGCAGGACTCGCGGGCGCGGTGAAGATAGCCCTCTGGGACGCGACGCTCACCAACATCGACAGCCTGAAAAAGGGCACGGTGGATCTGGTGCTCGCGCAGAAACCCGGCGAGATCGGTTCCCTCGGAGTCGAGTGGATGTACAAGTACCTTACCCAGAAAGCCACGGTTCCCAAGAAGGTCATCCCCGGTTTCGAATTCTTCACCAAGGCGAACGTGAACGACGCTGCGATGCAGCCTTTCATTTACCAATAAGGCGTAAGTTCCTTAAGTGACGCGGCGCGCCGTCCGGCGAAGGATGGCGCGCACTATCGCAGAGGCGCGAGGGAGACAAAATCTTGCCGAACCGACAAGCCATAGACCGGCGCGGATACTTCGAAAAGGGTTTCGGATTGGCCGTCGCCCGCAACTGGGCGCTCTGCTTCCTGATCCTGATGACCGCGAGTTTCAGCCTCGCGGGGCCCGGCTTCTTCGATATCGTTAATTTCCAGAACATCGTCCACCTGGCGACGGGTTCCTTCCTGCTCGCCGCGGCGGAAACCTTCGTCATCATCACCGGAGGCATCGACGTCTCCATCGGCTACGTGTACGGACTCAGTTCCGTTGTGGCCGCCAAGGTCATGCAGCTCCTGCTCGCGGCCGGCCTGCCCATAGCGCCGCTCATCCTCGCCGGCTGCCTCGCCGGCCTGCTCGTGAGCATCATACCCGGGCTCGTGAACGGATGGCTCGTGACCAGGTTCAAGGTCCCTTCCTTCATAGCGACTATGGGGATGTGGGGCATCTGCAACGGTTTGACCCTTTTCTTTTCCGATGGCTTCATGCCCGTCATGGGACCTCCGGACGCGGTCACGAAGATCGGCAACGGCTTCATCCTGAACATCGATCCCGGGAAGGCCGTATCCTTTTTCGGGAAACCGGATTACGTCGCCGATGCGAACATACGCTTCCTGTTGCGTCTGTTCCCCAATTCCCTCATCCTGAGCATCCTCGTCCTCGGGGTCCTCGGCTTCGTCCTGAAATACACCAAGTTCGGCCGCCATACCTACGCGATCGGCGGCAGCATGGACGCCTCGCGCAGAGCCGGCATCAACGTGGACAAACACCTCTTGATCGTCTATACCCTGTCGTCCTTCGTCGCGGGCATCGCGGGCGTTTTCGACGTTTTCCAGACGGGCATCGGCAATTACACGTCCTCGGGCGCCATGTACGAGCTGTTCGCCGTGGCGGCCGTGGTCATCGGCGGCGCGAGCCTCATGGGCGGAAAGGGACGGATCTTCGGGACGGCCATCGGCGTGCTCCTGTTGGCCGTGCTCAATACCGGCTTGCAGATCGTCGGACTTCCGCCCTTCTACAGGTACATCGGCGTCGGCGTCCTTCTGACCATGGCGGTCATCATCGATCAATTATTCCCGGATCTTTTCTAAAAGGAAGACGCAAACGTGAATACGTTAACGGCGAACGGCAAGAAAGCCCTACTCGCGAAACTCGGCTCGCGCTGGGTCCTCGTTTTCATCGTGCTGGAACTCGTGTTCTTCTCCCTGAGCACGACCGGATTCCTCAGCATCGATACGGCGCAGATGATCCTATTCTACGGAACCGAAGTCTTCCTCCTCGGCACCGCGGAGCTTTTCGTCATCATAACCGGCGGCATCGACCTGTCGGTCGGTTTCGTGATGGGCTTCGCGACGGTGATCGCTTCCAAGCTCATGGCGACCTTCGTCAATCTCGGCCTGTCTCCGCTGGAGAGCGTTCTGGCGAGTTCTATCCTGACACTCCTGATAGGATTACTGCCGGGCCTGATGAACGGTTGGCTCGTTGCCCGCCTGAAGGTTCCCGCCTTCATCGCGACCTTTTCCATGCTCGGAATCACGCGGGGATTCTCCGAACTCCTGCTCGCGGGCAGTCCCGCCAAGAATCTTCCCGCCCTCGCGGGGAATATCGGGAACGGATACCTGCTTTTCATCACCAAGCGGGGCGGGATCAGCTTCTTCAACCGGCCGGAAGTTCCCCGCGGCGAATACGTATGGGCTATCGTTCCGGTCATCGTCGTGCTCGGTTTCGTCTTCATCGCGGTATTCGCCTTCATACTGAACCGGACGAAATTCGGTCAGCATATCTACGCTATCGGCGGCAACAAGGAAGCGGCGGAGCGGGCCGGCATAAACGTGCGCCGCGACCTCATCAAAGTGTACATGATCTCCTCCCTGTTCGCTTCGCTTGCGGGACTCGCGTACACCTTCAAGTACATCACCGGAAAGGCGGACGCCGGATCCGGGATGCTCCTGAACGGGATCGCGGCAGTCGTCATCGGCGGCGCCAGCATGAACGGAGGTTCGGGAAGCGTCTGGCGGACGGTCCTGGGTTGCCTGGTCATCGCGATACTTGAGACCGGACTGAGGATCATGAACCTGCAGACATTCACCACCTACATCGTGATCGGTTTCATCCTGATCATGGCGGTCATCGTGGACCAGCTATTCCTGAATTCAAAGCGCGCGGAGGGTTGACCCATGTCGTATCTGCTGGAAACGAAAAACATTACGAAACGCTTCGGCGGCCTGACCGCCGTGGACCAGGTGAGCATGGGCGTGGAAGCCGGAGAAGTGGTCGCCCTGCTCGGCGACAACGGCGCGGGGAAATCCACCCTCATCAAACTGATATCCGGAGTCTACAAACCGGACGAAGGCGAGATACTCCTGAACGGGAAAAGGATAGAGATCGAGAGTCCGATCGACGCGCTCGCGCAAGGCATCGAAACCATCTACCAGGACCTCGCGCTGGCGGAGAATCTCAACGTGTATTCGAACATTTTCCTCGGACGCGAAAAGACCAGGAAGGCTTTCGGGATCATCGACGTACTGAACCATGCGGTGATGGCGGACGAATCGCGGAAGGTGCTGGATCGGCTGGACATACACATACCCTCGCTTAAATCCACGATCAGGACCCTCTCGGGAGGACAGCGGCAGGCGGTCGCCATATCGCGGTCCATCTACTGGGACGCGAAGGTCCTCATCATGGATGAACCCACGGCGGCCCTGGGAATCGCGGAGCAAAAAAAGGTGCTCAACCTCGTGAAGTCGTTGAAGAACCAGGGCATAGCGATCATAATCATAAGCCACCAGATGTACGACGTCTTTGAAGTGGCCGACAGGATCATCGTCATGCGCCGCGGCGTCAAGGCGGGGGAAGTCCTCGTGAAGGATACCACCCCGGACGAGGTGGTCGGCCTGATCGTCGGCTCGGAGACCGTGAAAAAATAAGGCGGCGATGAAGCTTTTCCAGCGTACCCTGCTTTCGTTCGTCGGGATCATCATGCTGCAGGGTGCCCTGACAATAATCCTCGTCACGGACAGCATAGGGAACGCCCAATCCGTGGACGCCTGGCGCGAATTGCGGAACGAGGCCGTTACGGTCTACGACAACGTCAACGCATGGAAGCGCCTGCTCTGGAAGGGGTCGGTCGAATTCCAGGATGACGGGGAGCTCAAGGCTCTCGTCGCCTCCCAGACGCGGATAGCCTTTGACCCGCGCCTCGATGCCTACCTGCGCGCCGCCGCGGAAAAGACCGGCGCCGATTTCCTGATCGCGCGCTCGGGCTATTCCCGGTTCAGCAGCGTGACGGTCCTCTCCGAAAAACGCTTGGCCGTACCGGGAGCGGACAACTTCGTCAACCGGAAAGAGCATCCGTACATCGACACCTTGCTGATGGACAATTCGCTGTACTTCGTCGGGACCGTCCGGGTGATGGCGCCTGACGGCAGGTTCATCGACCTGTTCCTCGTCAAACGCGTCGATGAGGGTCTGTGCGCCCAGCTGAACTTCAATCCGCGCATACGGTCTCTGGTATCCGCCGATTCGCGTTTCGCGGTGGGTTCCGTAGGCGGCAGCTCCCTTCTGCGCCGGCTCGCCGAGCAGCCGATGCTCAATTCCTGGGCAGCCATCGAGGAGATCGAACAGGACGGCGTGCCGTATTCGGCCATCGTCCAGCAATCGGGGATGGTGAGGATACGCGCCGGCGCAGGGGCGGAAACAGAGGAAGCCTTCTACATCACCGCCTTCTTTTCCCGTTCCGAATACCGCCAGCGCCTCGCGTCCATCAACCGTACGGTGCTGTTCATTTCCCTCGTCATCGCTGGATCCACGCTGATCGTCAGCCTGGCCCTCGCGGGAACGATAACCTTCCCCATCCGACGCTTGCGGAAAGCCATGCTCGCCGTGAAATCAGGCGCGCTGGATACGACAGTGGACGGAAAGCCGAAGGGCGAGATCGGCGATCTGCTCCGCGGCTTCAACGAAATGGCGACTCAGCTCGCCCGGGACCGGGCGGCCCTTGGAGAATATATTTCCGAGATCGTCCGGCTGAAGGAATACAACGAGAAGGTTTTCGATTCCATCCGCGAAGGAATCGTCGTGGTGAACGCCGTCTTCAGCGTGGAGAAGGCGAACCACGCTTTCCTCGATTATTTCCGGTTGAAGATCGAAGACGTGGAGAGCCGTAATATCGACGATCTTTCCATCAGCCTCTTCGACGCGCCCCTGCACGAGAGCATCCGCGCGATCCTGACCGGCAGCCTTCCCTTCGATCTGCAGATCCGCAGGACACCGGCGGGCGTATCCTTCGAAGTCAAGCTGTATTCCCTTTATGAAGCGTCCCGTTCCGAGGGGGACCGCATCCACTGCATCATGATCATCGAAGACGTGAGCCGACGCATCGCCTTTGAGGAGGGAATATTCCAGGCGGAAAAGCTGGCGGGTATCAGCATGCTCTCGGCCGGGGTCGCGCATGAAATCAACAATCCCCTGAGCTCGATCCTGACGAACGCGCAGAACCTGCTGGCCACGGAAAAAGACGAATCGAAAGCCGCCGATCTGCTCATCATAGAGCAGGAAACGAAGCGTATCGCCCGCATCGTCCGCGACCTCCTCGATTTTTCGGCCAGCCGATCCGAGCACCCGGACGGGATCGATATGAACGCCGTGATCGACGAGGTGCTGCGGCTCATACGGTATTCGATCAAGAAGGAAAGCCGAATTTCCATCGAAACGGATTTTGCGCTGGAACTTCCTCCGGTCGCGGTGGGAGAGGACGAATTCAAACAGATAACGATCAACCTCATCAATAATTCTTTACAGGCCATCGGTGAGGGCGGTACGATCACTATCCGCACCGCTGTTTCCGATGACCCGGAGCGGGTGGAATTGTCGGTCAGGGATACCGGTTGCGGCATTCCGGCGGCGATCCTGCCGCGCATCTTCGATCCTTTCTTCACGACGAAGGGAAACGACGGGAATACCGGACTCGGGCTTTCGGTGGTGTACGGGATCGTGACCAAATACCGCGGGAAAGTGACCGCCGAGAGCGAAGCCGGAGTGGGCACGACGATGCGCATATCGTTGCCCGCCCGGACCGGAGAAGGACGCCATGGGCATGAATCCTAGAAAAACGAGCATCCTCATCGTCGACGACGAAGAAGGCATACGGCACGGACTCTCCCAGCTTTTCCGCAACGAAGGATTCGCCGTCCACGCCGCCGCGGACGCCGAAGGCGCGGTTCTGATCGCGGGCAGCCACGGCATAGACATCGCCCTGCTCGATCTCCGGCTCAAGGGAGGGAAAAGCGGACTGGATTTGTTGGCGACCCTCCATGCAGGGGACCCCGAGCTGCCCATCATCATGGTTACCGGTTACGGAAGCATCGATTCGGCGATACAGGCGATGAAGCAGGGCGCGGCCGACTACATACTCAAGCCGATAGAGAACAATGCCCTGCTGGATGTGGTGGGGAAGAATCTGGAACTTGCCCGCTTGCGCAAGGATAATGAATTCCTGCGGAGCGAATTGCTTTCCAAAGTCTATCAGCATGAGATCATCACCCGCGATCCGGGATTCCTGGCTTTGGTGGAACGGGCCGACCGGGTGAAAAACAGCGAAGCCACCCTACTCATCACCGGCGAGAGCGGAACCGGCAAGGAGGTGCTGGCCCGCTACGTGCATTTCACGAGCGACCGGCGCGATGGACCCTTCGTCGGCATCAATTGTGCGGCCATTTCGGAAACCCTGCTGTTAAGCGAGTTGTTCGGTCATGAAAAGGGCGCGTTCACCGGCGCGACCGAGCGCCATATCGGGAAATTCGAACTGGCCGACAAGGGAACGCTGTTCCTGGACGAGATCGGCGACATGTCGGCCAGCGTGCAGGCCAAGCTCCTGCGGGTTCTGGAAGAGAGCGCGTTCGAAAGGGTGGGCGGCGTGAAGCGCATCGCGGTGGATATCCGGGTCGTCGCCGCCACCAACCGCGACCTCGCCTCCATGATGAAAAGCGGCGAATTCCGCTCCGATCTTTTTTATCGAATAGCCATCATGGACCTGAAGCTGCCCCCGCTTCGCGAGCGCAAGGCCGATATCCCTCTGCTCGTGGAGCATTTCATGAGGCGCTATGCGGAAAAATACCGGAAACGGGTGACCTGCGTGAGTCCCGAAGTCTCCGCCTTATGGTTGGACTACGGGTGGCCGGGCAATGTCCGGGAGCTGCAGAACGCCGTCAATCAGGCCGTCCTGCTCTGCAGGGGCGATTCCATCGATCTGGACGCGATCGGCGCGTCCGGCCGCCTGCCCGCCGCCGAATGCGCGGACGGGTTCGATCCCGGGGCGTACTCCAGCCTGAAGGATCTATCGCAGGCCGCTTCGTGCCACTATGAAAAAATAATGATCGCGGCCGTCCTGGAACGCGTCGGGGGGAACCGGTCGCAAGCCGCACGGGAACTGGACGTGACGCGGAAGACCCTGGCGGAGAAGATGGAGAAATACGGCATCGGCCGGGCGTGATCGACGCGGAGCCTATCGACGCGGAGCCTATCGGCCGAATCCGGGAAACGGAATGCCGACCAGGATGCCGAGAGCCGCCGCGCTGAGTATGACCGCTCCGGGGTGCAATCTGGATTTAAGCAATACCGCCAGACAGATCGCGCTAATCAGGACCGACGGAATGTCCAAGGCGAAGGCGCCCAACCGCAAAGCCGGCACTCCCATCGGGGCGCTGTCCCCTGCCAGAAGGGTTCCCTTTCCCACGAGGAATGCGGCAGAGGCGATGAGCCCCGCCACTACGGGGCGTATCCCGGCGAATACGGCCTCCTTCAGCGGATTTCCACGCAGGCGCCTGAGCCAACCACCGATGAGCAGGATGAGAAGCAGGGAGGGCAGCACCACGCCTATTGTCGCGACGGCCGAGCCGAAAAAGCCCGCCGTCTTGAAACCGACGAAGGTGGCGAGGTTTATCGCGATGGGACCCGGCGTCATCTCGGCGATGGCGATGACGTCGGCGAAGGTCTTGGGCTCTATCCACCCGTATTGTTCCACCTCGGCCGCGATGAGCGGAATCATCGCGTAGCCGCCGCCGAAGCTGAAGGAGCCGATGCGGAGGAAGGCCAGGAAGAGTTGCAGCATCATTCATCAGACTCCCGTTCGTCGTCGGCGATTTTCCCGGCGATGCGGCGGACGGCCAGAAGGTAACGGCACGCGCCGAAAATAGCCCCGATTGCGATGGCGATCGCGGCATGCACATTGAGAACGACCACGGCGATGAAGCCGAGGATGGCCGCGATGAAGGTGGGCGCATCCTTGATCCCGGCTTTCGCGACGGGCAGGACCGCGTAGGCGATGAGGGCGACCACGGAAGCCCGGATTCCGCCGAACGCGTTGGCGACGACGGGCAATTCGATGTAGCGGTACAGGGCCGCGGCGATCGCTAGGATGACGATGAAGGAAGGCAACACCATTCCGGTCAGGGCCGCGAAGGCGCCCGCGACGCCCCGAAGGCTCATCCCCAGAAAGGTCGCCGTATTGATCGCCACAGCGCCAGGGACGGACTGGGAGACGGCCAGGAGGTCGAACAGTTCCTCTTTTTCCACCCAGCGCCTTCGTCCGCACACCTCGCGTTCGATGAGCGGGATCATCGCGAATCCGCCGCCGAAGGTCACCGCTCCGATCCTGAAAAAGGTGAAGAATAAATTCGCGAGGCTTGGCGCTTCCATCGGAGTTCTCCTTTCCCGTCGCTGGGCGAATCGCCGCCGGGCGAGACGCCGCGGGGAACGCGATAGGCTCCAGCCATGGAACGATAATCCCTGTCGGAAGAGTGTTGGTCAATGGCGGCGCCGGCAACGGAGGGAGCGACCGAAACCAGGATCGACCCCTCCCCGCCGGAGTACCGCCACACGTCCGGCCATGTCCTGAGCGTTCAGGCTGTTCCGAAACGCTTGGCGATGAGCTTGTCCATGATCGGACCCGGGATGGTCGCCTCAAGCCGGTCCAGCAGGGGATGGTCCGAGAGGAAATAGCGGGATCTGGGGTTTCCCTTCTCCATGATCCGCAGGATCCGCCCCGCGGCCCGCTCCGCCGCCATGCCGGCATTGCCTCCGCGGACGAAGCTTTCGGCTGCCCGTTCGAAAGCGCCGCGATAGCGATCGCCGACCGCGGGGAGCAGCTCCGACTTGATTCGCGTCCAACTTCCGTCCCAGATCGGCGTCGCGACTGCCCCCGTGTCCAGAACCACCGTGCGCACTCCGTGCGGCCGCAACTCACGACGCAGGCAATCGGCGAAACCTTCCACGGCGAACTTGGAGGCGACGTAGGGCGAGAAAAAGGGGAGACCGACCCGGCCGGCGAGGGAGGCGTTGATGATTATCCTGCCCCCGTCCCGGATCAGGCGGGGAATCAATTTCTGGCTCAGGGAATAAATGCCGAAAAAATTCACTTCAAAAACCTCTCGGACGCCGGACAGAGGCATATTCTCCACCGGTGCGGCCAGCACTTCGCCCGCATTGTGGACGAGGCAGGCAAGGCGCTGCCCATGGGCCGTCAGCCCCTCCACCAGTTCCGCGAACCGGGCGATGCCCGTTTCGTCCCGGAGGTCGAGCCTCCAGCACACCAGATGGGCGTGCGGGGCGAAGGGCGGCTCGGAGAAGCATCCGGCGACCACGGACCATCCCCGATCCAGCAACAGATTCGTCAAGGCGAAGCCGATGCCGGAGTCGCAACCGGTCACCGCCACCAAGCCCTTGCGGTTAGGTACGTCCATACAACAATTATAGGACAATCCTTCCCGGCCTGCCGTGGAGTATATTGTTCCCATGAATATCGAGCTGGAATTCGCGCAGGGCATGGCGGGCATCGAACGCGCGGAATGGGACTCCCTCGCCTCGCGCTACGATTGCCCCCTGTTGTCCTGGGGTTTCCTGGCGCTATTGGAGGAATCCGGGTCGATAACGGCCGGGACGGGCTGGGGACCGCACCACCTGCTGGCGCGCCGGGACGGCAGGCTCGTCGCCGCGGCTCCCTTCTACGTCCGCAGCCACTCCATGGGAGATTTCGTCTTCGATTTCGCCTTCGCGGAGGCGGCGGGGAAGATGGGCGCGCCCTACTACCCCAAACTCGTCGGCGCCGTGCCTGCGACCCCGTCTCCGGTCTGGCGCGTGCTCGTCGCCGAGGGAGAGGACGAAGAGGTACTCGGCGCGATCGTGATCGGCGCGGCGGCCGAGGCGGCGCGGGAAGCCGGGCTCGGGGGACTCCATCTGCTGTGGGTCGATCCGGCCGCGGCCCTGCCGATCCGGAAGACGGCGCTGCCCCTTACCGAATGGAAGCACCAGTCTTTCCTCTGGTCCGACGCGGGTTTCGGCGACTTTCAGGGTTATCTGGATGCCTTCACCAAAAACATGCGGCGGAACGTGCTGCGCGAACGCGCTTCCGTGCGCCGGGCGGGAATCGAATCCCGCATCATCGAGGCGGAGGAGGCGGCCGTCCGTCCCGACCTATTGGAACGCATGGCGGACTTCTACGAGGACACCAACGCCAAGTTCGGTCCCTGGGGCGCGAAATTCCTGACCCGCGAATTCTTCACGAGGCTTCCTGAGTACATGGCCACTGGTTGGGTCCTGTCGGCGGCCTTCGGAGCGGGGGAGGGTGAAGGCGATCCCGTGGGCCTCGCCTTCCTGTTCCGCGGTAAGGAACGGCTCTGGGGCCGTTGGTGGGGTTCCTCCCGCTTCGTCGACTCCCTGCATTTCGAACTTTGCTACTATCGCCCCATCGAATACGCCCTGTCGCGGGGCATCGGAAGTTTCGACCCCGGCATGGGCAGCGAGCACAAGGCGCGCCGGGGCTTCGCCTCCCTGCTCGCGCCGTCCTTCCACCTCGCGTTCGACGGGAGGATGCGGCGGCTTTTCGAATACAACCTGCCGCTCTTCAATGCGGAAGAGGCCGAGGGCGCGCGGATCCTGGACGCGGACCTGCCCTGGAAAAGGAATCAGAGCGGCACGAGCACGTTGTAGATCGGTTCGGTCAGTTCGTAAACCAGGGGGAAGTCGCGCGCGCCGAGCTCCGTGACCTCCCCGTCGCGTTGGGACAGGACAGGTTTGAAATAGGTGACTTCGAATCGCTCCCCGGAGAAGAGCCGTGCGACGTCCAGGCCGCGGTGCTTGCCGGCGGCGATGCGGTCCTTGTAATACAGCTTCTTGAACAGGGACATCTGGAACACCGCGCAGGCGTTGTCCTCGTCGGGCAGGATGGGCTTGTTGGACCCGTATTGCCGGTTTCCGGAGGCTCCGACGGCCAAGAGCAGGCATTCCCGTTCGAACTCGGCGACCACCGTTCCCGCCGCGTCCATGGCGCGCACTCCCATGGTCCCCACGGGCCAGATGCGGTCGTAGAAGGCCGCCGACAGGTCCAGGAAGAGCTTGTACGAATCTCCCGGCATCACACGTTTCAGGCGATTGGTGAGGTCGCCGACGAAGGCGTCGAAACCGATGCTGGCGATGTTGAAGGCGTAGCTCGGCAACTTTCCGCCTTCGGGATTCGGCGTGACGAGGATCGCGCGACGAAGGGAAGTCGTGACGGGGCCGAGCAGGCGGCCGAGGCAGACCGTGAGGTCGCGTCCCTCGGAACCGTCGTTCCCCGTCCCGAAGGGAAGGCGGAGCAGGGCGAAGCGGTCCCGCGCGGACGCGTCGAGCTCGGTCAACGCATGGGCGGTCTCCAGGGAAGTGCCGTCGCCGCCCGCGGTCAACACGATGCGGCGGGTGAGCGGCGGGTCCTCGCGCGCGGCATCCATAACGCCCAGGGCGAGTTCGGCCGCATGGCCGCTCCTTTCGGTCAGGTGCAGGCGCAGCTTGAAAGGTTCTCTCCTGGCCGGCAAGGCGGCCGCGCGCCGCGCGAGTTCATCCAGCTCCGCCGCGCGGCGGCGGGCGTACTTGGGACGCGTGAAGCCGCCCGCCTTCGGATTCGCGATGATGTCCACCGCCAGGCTTTCCCCGGGGAAGATCGGGGAGCGGGACAGGATGTACGTGAGCCGTTCGGCGAGGTCTTGGGGTCGCATGGACCCATCATAACCGCCCCGCGACCTTCCTGTGAAGAAGAATCGCGCGCGCTTCCGCCATAATCGGAGGATTTGCAGGTTCCGTTCGTTCCGGATATAATTCCCCAAGCTCTTCGATCCGGAGTATTTCATGATGCGGCATTCTCGAAGACGCACGATCCCGTTCCTGACGCTGGCGTTGCTAAGCGCCGCGCCGCTCACGGCCCAGACGGATTTTTTTGAACTTTGCCGGAAAGGAACTCCGACGGAGGTTTCGCGGGCTCTGAAGGCGGGCGTCTCCGTGGCGGGAAGGACAGCCGAAGGCTGGTCGCCACTGCAGCTCGCCTCGCAATACAACAAGAACCCCGATGTGATAATGGCTCTCCTCGCGGCCGGCGCCTCCCTGAAGGATCGTACGGACGGCTGGTCGCCGTTGCTGCTGGCCGCCGGGTACGCCTCGAACCCGGAAGTGATACGTGTGCTTTTAGCGGCGGGCGCTTCCCTGAAAGATAGAACAGCCGACGGACGCACCGCCCTGATGCTCGCCGCGCTGATGAACAGGAATCCCGGAGCGATCGCCGCGCTTCTTGAAGCGGGCGCCTCCGTGGCGGAGCGGACTCCTTCCGGCTGGACGCCCTTGCTGGACGCCGCCTCGGGGAATCCCGATGTCGAGGCGGTGCGTCTTCTGCTCAAGGCGGGCGCCTCCGTCAGGGAGCGGACTTCCGACGGCTTGTCGCCGCTGATGCTCGCCGCGTCGGGAAATCCGAATCCGGCGGTGGCTGCCGCGTTGCTTGCGGCGGGCGCTTCCGTCGCGGAACGGTCGCCCGACAGCTGGTCCCCCTTGGCGTTCGCCGCCCGGCACGCCCGGAGCCCCGGCGTGCTGACCGTGCTCCTGGATGCCGGCGCGTCCGTGGAGGAACGCACGAAGGACGGCTTGTCTCCCTTGTTGATCGCCGCGTCGGGCAACCCGAATTATGAAATTGTCGGCGCGTTGCTGAAAGCGGGCGCTTCTGTGAAGGAAACGACGCGGGACGGCTGGACGCCGCTCCTGCTCGCCGCGAGGGACAACGCGGGGCCCGAGGTCGTACGGGCGCTCCTGGATGCCGGGGCCCCGGTAAAGGAACGGACTCCGGACGGCTGGTCGCCCTTGTTGCTCGCCGCGAGGGACAACAGGAATCCCGCGGTGGCTTCCGCGCTTCTTAAGGCCGGTGCCTCCATGAAAGAGCGTTCCAAGGCCGGTTGGTCTCCGTTGCTGCTCGCCGCATCGGCCAATCCGAATCCGGAAATGATCCCGGCGCTGCTGAAGGCGGGGGCTTCGATGAAGGAACGGACGCCTTCAGGCGCGTCTCCGCTCTTGTTGGCCGCTTCGACCAATCCGAATCCCGCGGTCGTCGCCCTGTTGCTGAAATCGGGAGCCACGATGAAGGAGAGGACCGACGATGGCTGGTCCCCCCTTCTGATGGCGGCACGGTACAGCGCGGATTCGGGGATGATTCGGGTCCTTCTGGAGGCGGGCGCATCCGTGAAAGAGCGGACCCGAGACGGCTGGACGCCTCTCCTGCTCGCCTCCCGATATACCGCGAACGCGGAGGTGATTTCAGGACTGCTCGAAGCCGGAGCCCCCGTGACGGAGCGGACGCCCGCCGGTTGGTCGGCGCTGTCGCTCGCAGCCAAATTCAACAAGAACTCCGAAGCGATCACCGCGCTCCTGAAGGCGGGCGCATCCTTGACGGAACTGAATCCGGAAGGCTTGTCTCCCCTGTTTCTTGCGGCGGCGGGCAACCCCAATCCGAAGGCGGTCGCGGTTCTTCTTGAAGCGGGAGCCTCGGTCAAGGAACGGACCAAGACCGGCTTGTCGCCGTTGATGTTCGCTTCCGCGTTCAATCCCGAGCCCGCGGTCATCGCCCAGCTCATCAAGTCCGGTGCCTCGGTGGCGGAAAGGGACAACGCCGGCAGCTCGGCTTTGCTGTACGCCGCCCGGTACAGTCCGAATCAGGAAGTGATCGCAACGTTGCTGGAAGCGGGAGCCGACGCGAAGATCAAGGATGCCGCGGGGGAAACCGCCTACGACCATGCCTTGATCAACCCTGCCATGAAGGACACGCCCGCGCTGCGCGCATTGCGTGACGCCCGCTGACGCGGAGCCAGCCGGCACGCTGCCCGCTAGCGCGGCGCCCGCTGACGCGGCGCCAGCCGGCACGCTGCCCGCTAGCGCGGCGCCCGCTGGCGCTGCATTAAGATGCCGGGACCCCCATGAAGTCAGCGCTCCGGACTCTCATCGGTATTGACCCGGAGAACGGGTCTTTCCCTGGCTCCTAGTCCAAGAGATGGTGGGATGAAGGCGGAAGCGCCAAGCCGTTCCGCTCCCCGGACTCCAAACTCCTGTCCCCCGCCATCAGCCCGCGGCTCGAATAATCGTAGACGAAGTAAGTGTTTTCGTAAAAATACTGGTCGCTCCCTGACCCGTCGTCGCGGATGAAGTACTTATAGCTGTCCCTGGCCAAGAGCTCGGTTTCCTCGTCGTTGTTCTTGTTGTAGTAGCGGATCTCGATCAGGTCCAGGTTGGTCGCGTCGTATTCGTACGTCCTGTAGAGGGCGTTGAGCCCGTTTCCGGTCAAGGATCCCCTGGTCTTGCGATACCAGTAGCCGTCGCCCAAAAGCTCGTAGGTCTGCAGGATGGAACCGGTCAGGTTGCCGTCTTCGTCGAATTCGGCCTGAAGGTACATGTTGTCGTCGGCATCCCAGGAGTACTTGTAAGTCAGGGTGCGCACGTAGGTGTAGGACGGGTCCGCGGTCGGGATCTTGAGATACCGGACTTCCTGGATGCATTTCCAGGTATCGGTCGCGTCGTAGGTGGCCGTGTAGCGCTCCAGGAGATCTGCATCCGCCGCGTCGGCGCCGGCGTAATAGGATTCGACCGCGTAATACCCGTTCGCGTCATAGGTGCAGGTCCGGTGCTGTTCGACTATCTCGGCTCCGCCATCCCTCTGGTAATACGTCATGGTCACATAGTCGCCGTTCCCGTTGTAGGCGGCTTCAAAACGCTCCAGCGGCGCGGCCGTGTCGTAGGATCCCGTCGCGGGATCGAAGACGCAGAGCATGCCGCTCGTGGCGTAGTCCGCGTTCGCGTCTTCGTAGACGTATTCGGCGACCAGGATGCAGGTCGACGCGTCCGCGGGATCGTCGTCGCTGTAGATCCGTACCTTCATAAGCCGAGGCGGCACGGTCCCGTCGTATTCGTAGACCGAATACGCGATGAGGGTATCGTTCCTGTCGTAATTCCAGGACTCCAGGACGCCGTTTGCGTCGAAACGCTCGAGACGGCGCTCGGATTGGCTCTCCGTGAGGGTGATCTCGAGGTCGGGAGCGTCCTTCTCATCCGGATTGAAGAACGGGCACGCGATGAGGGTGACCGCAGCGAAAATCGTCGCGATGCCGCTTGCGAGGTGTCGTTTCATCGCGTACTCCTAGCGTACTTCGCGCGGAATGGGTGGACGATGCCGGCTGTGGCTTCGGTCACGCCCGACGTATCGCCCGCGGCCGAGGCCGAGAGGGTGACGAGGGGGAACTTATTGGAATACAGGGTCTCCTCCCACAAGCCGTCCAATAGCTCTCCATTGACCTCGATGAAAAGGCCCAATTCGCCCGAGGCGTTCGCGGCCCAGCTCGGGCCCTCCAATCCGCCCGCGTGCACGGTGCCGTCTTCGTCCGCGAAGCCGCTCGTATAGTAGCCGATCGAGCCGCTCAGGCTGCCCTCCACGTTGATGTAGGGGCCTCCCCCGGCCTCGAAGACGAGGACCGAGATAGCGTCGATTTCCAATGCGAAGCCGATGAAGAACTTTTGCTTCAGCGAGGCTTCGGCGCTGAGCTTCGGCTCGAACGAGGCTCCGAGCGAGGCGTTAGCCCAGCTGTCGAAACCGCTGACGTTGGTGATGACGATCAAATAACCGTCGAGCGTGCAACGCGCGCCGAATTCGGTCTGCACCCCGAATTTCACCGGCAAGTCCAATTCCAGCCTGCCTTCGAATATTGACTTGGTCTTCAGGCCGACGCTCGCTTGGATGGTATCGTCGTCGCGGAGTCCATATCCGTATAGGGTCGCTTCCCCGAACTCGATGGGGTCGTCGGTCTCCAACTTGAAATTCAGGTCGCCGTTGACGCCCAGGTCGTTCCTGAGGTTGAAGTAGACGAAGCCCGCGTTGTAATGCGTTGCCAGGTACGGAAAGTATATCGTCCCGAACCAGGTGCCGATGGCGTAGTACTCGGTCGTCAGACTGATGTAGGGAAGGCAGAACGAGAAGGTCATCGCGCTGACCAAGTACGGGTCGATGCTGGCCGTAATCGATGCCGCGCCCTTCTCGTAGAGGGTGAAGGAGTACGCCGCGTCCGAATCGTCGCCCCGCGCGTTCGAGTCGAGGGGCTTCCCGTAGATCTCAGGCTTGAAGTAGGCGTCGCTGAATAGGATGGTCTGCTGTGGTACGTAAATGAAGAGGGCGATCTCCCGCAGCCCCGGCTCGGCTGTGTCGATGTAGATGTCGCCGTCGATTTCAGTTATGCCCACGACCTTCTTCGCCTTGCCGTCCACGTCGATGAAGATGTCCCCCTCCTCCAGATCGGCCGGGGAAGGTTCGACTAGAGAACCGTCGCCTTGGATGCAGACGGGGATGCCGTTGTCGCGGAAGTCCATCATTCCGGATTTATAGTGGATCATCGAGTTCGTGAAGCCGGTCTGTTGGGAATGCAAGCCCGCCGCCGTGGCGAGCAGGGCGGCGATCAACGCAAGCTTCCGCTTCATGGTTTGATCCCCCCATCGTGCAGGGTTTTTATTTGGACGTTCCCCTTCGCGTCGGTCAGCGCCACCGCGATCAGCTTTCCGTCCGCGTCGTAGAGGTATCGGATATCCGACTGCTCCGAGCCGCCGTCGGGATCGACGACGGTCCTCGATGTTCCGGTTGCGCGACCGCTGCCGTCGGACTGCGTCCCATCGGAGTAGTACGTGACCTTCGAGGCGCCGGATCCGACGCTCCGGGCAACTGATTGGAGCTTCCTTTGCCCGTCGTACTCGTACGAACGAGTGACGGTCCTGCCGCTTTTATCCCGCGTCGACGACTGGGAGATCGTCCCATCGGCGTCGAGGATATAGGTCGAATCGACCTTTCCGCCGCTGCGGATATAGACCCGCGCGCTTTTATTTTGGGGCTTTTCGATTTCGCAGGACGCAAGAAGCAGGACGAGAAACAGAGGGTACATTCTTTTCATGGGTGCGCTCCTTGGCGAGCAGCCTATACGCGACACCGATCGGTTTTTGATTTCGGGGCTTACGGGCGGTTGGTCAACCCCGACCGTGGATATCGATCCTTTTGTGCTTTTCGGGAGGAACGTTCAGGTTTTCCGTTCCCCCGCTCACCTTGTTCAACTGTTCCATATCGAGCTCTTTCTTGTCCTTTTTCTTCGCGTCCGTCTGTTTGGATTTTTCTTTCTTCATTTTCGCCCTCCATAGTAAACGGCTACCATGAATTATATCACGTGTCCGAAAAGTTCGTTCTTTTTTTTCTCCCAAGAATCCCGGAGGAGGCCTGCCGCGCGCATGGAAACCGGTTTGCCGTTCGGGCTGATCATTCGTTCTCCTCAAGCAGCCGCCGGAACGGAACCAATTTTCCTCCGCGCACCACTTTGATAAGGATATCCCTGTCGGACAGATTGCCGTCGGCACCGAAACGATAGTCGCCGGCCGCCCCGGTCCAGGCGGCCATGCTCCGAAGCGATCCGGCGATCCTGTCGGGAACCGCGCTGCCGCTTTCCTTGATTGCGGAGGCGAGCAACCTGACCGCATCGTACAGCCGGGCGGCGTTCGTATCGGGAGGCGCGCCGTATTTCCGTGAATAGCCGGCGGCGAACTCCGCAGCCTCCGGCCGCTCATCGTCCGGAGAAGATACGGAGCCGACGAAGACGCCTTCCGCCGACTCCCCCGCCAGGCTCGCGAACTCCGGCGTATCGAGCCCGTCTCCCGCAAGGATGCTCGCCCGTATTCCCAGTCCGCGGGCTTCCCTGACGAACAGCGCCGCCTGCGGAACCGATCCGGCGACGAGCATTCCGTCGAACTCGAAGTTTTCCTTCCAGAAGGATAGATCCCTTCTGAATATCCTTTCGTCGCTCCGCGAATCGTAGGACAGCCGATCCGGCACAGATATTCCCAGGACTTCGCATTCGCGCTCGAAGGCATTCGCGAGACCGGTCCCGTATTCATTCTGGACCTGGTAGATCATCACCCTCTCCAGGCCGCGGCTGACGGCGAAGCGGGCCAGCCGGGATCCGAAAGCGGTATCGTCCGGAACCATGCGGAAGATTCTCCTGAAGCCCTGCCGGGTGAGTTTGGGCGCGGTGGAGAACGGGGAGAGCATCAGCATCCCGTTGTATTCGTACACGATCGAATTGGGGACGGAGATATGCGAATCGAAGTGGCCGATCACCGCGACCATGTCCGGATCGTCCGCGAAGGCCTGCGCCGCCGTCCGTCCGCCGTCGACCGAGCCCTCGTCGTCGAGCTTCGCGATGCGGAGCTTGCGGCCCCCGATTCCGCCGTTCGAGTTGATCTCGTCCAGGGCGATTTTAAGGCCCCTCCACGCGGCTTCCCCGTCCGGCGAGGACCACGGCCCGCCCGCGCCGACCAGGATATCCCCTTTCGTCCTCGCCGCGCGCGCGGCCCTCCGCGCTGCCGGATCGCCTTCCGCGCAGGCCGAAGCCAACAGGGCCAGCAGCAGCAGGGCTGTGGGAGGTCCGGAGCGGATCATGCGGCCGCTGTTCCAGTTGATGCGTTCCATCGAGTTCTCCTTGTCCGATTACGCCATCTGCCGCCGGGCGAGTTCGGCGAACAGCCCTCCCGATGCCATCAATTCTTCGTAGGCGCCGCTCTCCGCGATCTCTCCCTTGTCCATGACATAGATCCTGTCGGCCTTCATGATGGTGCTCAGACGGTGCGCGATCACCAAACGGGAAACCTGCAATCCTTCAAGGCTTTGGCCGACTATCGCCTGCGTCCTGTTGTCCAGCGCGCTGGTCGCTTCGTCGAAAAAAAGCATCCGGGGTTTTCCGACGATCGCCCGGGCGATGATGAGGCGCTGCCTCTGTCCCCCGGAAAGGGTTCCGCCTCCGGGCGGGACCATCGTATACATCCCCATGGGCATCTCGCGTATATCCTGATCCAAACCGGCCATACGCGCCGCCTCCCATGCGTCGTCCTCGGTGAGCTTTGAGCTGCCCAGTATCGACGTGCGTATATCCCCGCCCATGAGTTGCCCGTTCTGCAATACGACGCCGATCTGGCGGCGCACGCCGCGCACGTCCAGCGAGGACAGATCCTGTCCATCGTAATAGACCGCGCCGGCATCGGGGGAGGCGAAGCCCAGCAGCATCCGCAGCAGGGTCGATTTTCCCGAACCGGAACTGCCCACGATCGCCACGAATTCCCCGGGTCCCACGCTCAGGGAAATATCCTTCAGGACGCGGGGACCTTCGGGATCGTAACGGTAGCTGAGGTGGCTGACTTCGATCCGGCCGCTCAAAACGCCCGGCTTCTCCTTGGAGTCGTCCGCTTCGGGCAAGGTCCCGATGATCGGCCGCAAGCGGTCGAAGATCGGGACGACGCTGAGCGACATCACGATCGCCATGGCCGTCTGCAGCATGGCGTTCTGGACCGACATGAAGGCGAAGGAAAAGGCGAGGAATCCTCCCGTGCTCAGGTTCCCCCGGAGCTTCCAGGTGAGCCACATGAAGATCGTCATGAGCGAAATGATCGGGTAGACCGCATTGAATACTGCGAGCGCGTTCTGGAGTTTGCCGGCGCTGAAGGCGTTCTTTTTCTTTTCCGCGAAGGTTTCGGCCCAGAGCGAGAAGGCGCCGTCCTCCGAACCGGAGATGCGGAGCTTGGTGATTCCGGTCAGGAGCTGGAGGATGATGCCGACGTTCTTTCCCTCGAGTTCGAGTATCCTTCCCTGGCGCCTCACGAGCGTGAGGCTCACGCAGAGGATGAAAGCGAGGCCGATCGCGCTCTGGACGACAGCCACCCATGCGAGGCTCGGACTGTAATGGACCAGCAGGGCAAGGTTAGCCATTGAAAGGAGTCCTGCCAGGACGGTGGTCACGACGGTACCGGAGAGGATCATGCGGATCGTGCTGATCCCCATGCTCCGTTCCGCCAGATCGCCTGCCGTATAATTCCTGAAGAAGGATACCGGCAGCGAAAGCAGCCGGTCCCATAGCGCGGCTTGTACCGAGCTGTCCATCCTGCCTTCCACCCGAAGCTGCGCGATGCCCCTCGTAATGTCGAATGCCAGGGTCGCCAGGGCGCCGGCGGCCAGGATGATCGCCAACTGGATCAGCCGGTTCCCTTCCGCTTCCGGGATGATGGTGTCGAAGAGCAATCCCGTCATCCACGGGCCGAGCAGGCTGAGGATCGCGCCGCCGAGACCCACCGCCAATGCCGTGCCGATATCACGGGCGCAGGAGCGGAGCCCGAAGCGGACCAGGTCCATGCCTTTCAGCGCAGCGTCAGGGAACGGACGATAGAAGACGAAAGCCTCGGCGGCGAGGGCGTCGGCCGTCGTCCGGTCGATCGCGGCGGCCGTGCCTTCCACCGGATCGAACAGTTCGTACCGCCCCGCCGATACGGGTATCGCCGCCAGCGGGCGCCCGTCGGCTTCCCGGTACGCCAGCAGGGGGCCGTTATCCGTTTTCCACCAATCTCCCCGCAGGACGACCCGCCGCGTCCTGAAACCGGAGGCGCGGGAGATGTCCTCAAGCGACCCGGCCGGCAGCACCTCGATTCCCGCGGACTGTCCCACCATGCGGCAGGCGGCCAGGAGCGGTTCCCGCGGGCTGGCCTCCGCCGCGAGCTGCTGTTTGGGCGATTTAAGGATGAGGACGAGGCGCGAAAGGCCGCGGGACAGCAACGACCGCTGCGCTTCCTCCCGGAGTTCCATTCTGGTCCGCTCGTTCGCCTCCGTCCGGTCGGCATTCACCGTTGCGCATTCGAGAATGAATGAGCTGAATGCTTCAAGCGTCTGCCTGAGCTCGTCCCCGTCAATGGACGGCCACTCTTCCCGGAACGAGAGGACGGACTCTTCCGATGCCTGAAGCCAGGTTCCCCTCACCAAGGGAAAGGGCCGGTCGGAAACCAGCTCCGGGTATTCCATCCGGCCCATGAACGCGGCCCGACCCGATTCCACGCGGATCCATACCGTCTTGAAGGCCGGATGAACGTTGGCTCCCGACCGGACATTTATGCGTCCGGCGCCGCTGATATCCCGGGAATCCCGCGGTATGATCTCCCTCCGGCCCGCGGCCAAGGAAGCGTTCCGCATCCAGCGCCTGATCAGCCGCTGGATGTCGTCCGCCTTGGCCGGTTGCGAGGCGAGCCGCAGGAAGTCGGCGGTAGCCATTTCCCGCAGCACCGTCCCGAAGGTGCCCACCGCCAGCATTCCCCGGCCGCGGCCGTCGCCCGGAAGATCGGCGCCGAGAAGGATGTCCCCGGCGGGCGCGGTGAAGAAAGGCAGGCGGGCACCCGTCGGACGGCCGCCCTCCAGCCGGACCGAGAATACGTCCGCGTGTCCGCCTTCGACCGACCAGACCTTGTCCGAACGGTCCAAAAGGACGGGCCTGTTTCCCCCTGTCCCGCGAATTACCCCCGACCCGCCCAGCAGGTCCGTCCGGTCGACCGTATCCATCACTGCATCCTGATCATTTCTGCGTACAGGCCTCCGGCCTCCCGCAGTTCCTCGTGCGTCCCCCGCTGCACCGTTTCGCCCTTATCCAGCACGATGATCTCGTCGCAATCCCGGATCGTGCTCAGGCGATGGGCGATGATCAGGCAGGTGCATCCCCTGCGCCTCAGGTTTTCGTCGACTACCTTCTCGGTGGCCGGATCCAGGGCGCTGGTCGCCTCGTCCAGGATCAGCAGGCTCGGGTTGTTGACCAGGGCCCTGGCGATTTCCAGACGCTGGCGCTGTCCTCCGGAGAAATTATTCCCCGACTCGCCGACCCTGCTGCGGTAGGCTCCTGGCCGGGCCGCGATATCGTCGTGGATGGAAGCGTCCCTGGCCGCATCGTTGATATCCACTTCGTTCACGGTCTCGTCCCACATGGCGAGATTCGCCCTCACGCTATCCCCGAAAAGGAAGATGTCCTGATCGACCATGGAAACGGAATTGGCCAAAAGCGAGCGGGGCAGCTGCCCGCGCGGTTTTCCGTCGAACAGGATCTGACCCTCCCAGGGTTCGTACAGCCCGGACACCAGCTTGGCCACGGTCGACTTTCCCGAACCGGAAAGGCCGACGAGGGCCACCCGCGCGCCGGGCGCAAGAAGCAGGCTGAAATTGCGGATCAGCGGTGGAGCCAGCCGGCTGTAGCCGAAAGTTACGTTCCTGAGTTCCAGTTCCCCGGAGAGCTTGGCCGCCCCTCCGGCCCGGGCCGGCTCCGCCTCTTCCCCTTCCTGCGCGAATCGCAGGTCGGTCCGATGCAGGAGCACGTCGTCAAGCCGTTTCATGTCGGCCTCCGCCTCCTGGAGTTTCGATCCCAAGGCCACCATTTGGTTCACGGGACCCATGAAACTGGCCATCAAACTCTGGAACGCGACAAGCATCCCCATGCTCAGGCGTCCGTCGATCACGCGGAAGCCTCCCACCGAGAGGATGACGGCGTTATTCAGCGCCGTCAGGAAAGCCGGCACGGACGAGAGCAACTGCGTCGGAACGGCGAGCTCCTGCTGCGCGTTGACCGCTTTCGCCTGGTAGCCGGCCCACTGTTCGAAGAAATCGTTTTCCGAGCCGCCCGCTTTCAGGGTTTCGATCATCTGGAGCCCGCTCATGGAGAGCCCCATGATTTTTCCCGTTTCCTGCTGCAGCCGCTGGTTCATGACGCTCCGTTTCGCGGAGACGTACTTCAGGGCGACCAGGTTCAAAGCCGCCATGCCTATCCCGACAAGGGTCAGCGGCACGTCGTACCGCAGCATAATAAGGGCATAGAACGCGATCATGGCGAGATTGAGGATATTGGCGGCCAGCCTTCCGGACAGGAGTTCGGCCACCTTGTCGTTCAGCAGGATTCGGGAGCCGATCTCGCCCCCCATCCGCTGCGTAAAGAATTCCGCGGGCAAACGCAATACGTGGCGGAAGAATTTGGCCGAACTGGTGACGGCGAGTTTGACTTCCAGGCGCAACAGGTAGGATTCCTGGCACCAGGTCAGCAGGCCGCGGAACGCGGCGGTGAGGGCCATCGCCAGGAGCAGCGGTTTGAACCAGCCCTCCATTCGGGCGACCAGTATGCTGTCCACGAAGACCCTGGAGAACGCCGGGATGATGAGGCCGGGAATCACCAGCATCAGTCCGGCCAGGATCACGTAGGCCAGCGCCGACTCCAACCCCCGCAACCGGCTGCCCAGGGAGGCGAGCAGGGGGCGATCCGATCCGCCCTTAAGGAATTCGGGACCGGGCTCGAAGCTCAGAACAACGCCCGTGAAGGATTGGTCGAATTCCGCGATCGGTATGACGCGGGGGCCGGAAGCGGGATCGTTGACCCAAGCCTGCCCTTT
Source organism: Treponema sp. (assembly GCA_003527485.1). GTDB lineage: Bacteria > Spirochaetota > Spirochaetia > Treponematales > Breznakiellaceae > UBA12037. The sequence goes on from DPXI01000043.1 coordinate 109,637, forward strand.
CTTCATCCCTTCGAACACCACGAAATGGTTGAAATTCCAGAATACGATCATGGGCAAGGGGAGGCCCTTGAGTTCCTCCGGTTCCATGCTGAAGCCGCGCGCTTCAAGTCCGTACTTTCGGGCGGCCAGGAGCATGTTGGACGCCTTGCTGCCGTCCCGGGAGACGCCGCACTCCACACGCAACTCCTCCAGCGGCACGATGCGGCCGTAATGCGCCAGGATCATGCCGAGGGCCGCGGCTCCGCATTCGACCGCCTCCATCTGAAGGACGGTGGGAGTCCGTATCCTTTTTTCGTTCCACGGCGGCTGCGCCGATCGACCGATCCTTGCCATTCGCGCGGCTCTCCTTACCGCATCCCAGAAACGCGCTTGCTCAATCGGGGAATCACCAGATCGATCGGTCGTTGCCTCGACACGGTCACCGAAACGGAACAGATCGTTCCGGTCTGCAGCTTGAGATCCGGTCCTTTGGAAGAGGACCACGCGTAGCCGCTCGCCGTGGACGGATCCGGTATGAGGTCCGCAAGGACTTCGATCATAGCGCCGTCTTGGGCAACCGCCTGTACCAGCGTCTCATTCTGCAGCATCCGCATCATGCCCTGACGGGAAGACGGGTATTCGGCGACATGGGTGACGAGGCCGCGCAGAAAACCGTATTCCGACCGCTCCGCCACGAGCGGCGCGATCTGGGCTTCCATCCCCCGTCGGATCTTTTCCCCCGAGCCGACCGGAAAATACATCACCGCCTGCATACTGCCCACCTCGGTCCCCGCCGGTTCCATTTTAAGCACAGGGGTCCCCACGGACACGAACTCGCCGACCCTGATCATCAATTCGAGGATGCGGCCGGTGAATGGGCTCGTGATTCTGGAGGCGGCGTCGAATTCGTCCTGGAGGGCTTTCAGCGAACGCTCGGCCTGACGGATGCGGTCCTCCGGCGGGCCGGTGTCCTGCGGCTTGTCGCCGCTTCCCGCCAGGGGACCGCGGCCGGCGCGCAATTCCGCCAATACGGCCGAAGCTTCCCTGATGCGGCCGAGGAGCCCGCTCTGGTCCAGGCGCCCGACGGTACGGCCCTTCTCAATGATTTCCCCTGGCTCGAAGTACAGCCCCTTCACCTCTCCCGAACTGCCGGCGACCAGTTCGTACACCCCGCCCGTGCTTGTCAGCATCCCCTGGCCGTTCACCTTGACCGGGACCGAGGCGAACCAGCCCCAGAGCAGAGCGCAGAGCAACAGTCCGCCCAAAGTTGCCAGCGACAGCCACCCCTTCGGGGAAACGACCTGCATGAGGGCATCCAATTGTTCCGGAGACGACTGGCGTTCAAGGGAGACTTTTCGGAATAATCGCTCTGCCATTATCCCTGAGAGTATAATCGAATCGGCGATAATGCAAATTCGGATAGCGCGATCGAAGCCGATGGCGGGGCTGCTTCGGCGGGATCGAGCCGCGCGACGTGCTGATCAGCGGAAGAGGAAAGACGCCGCCAGGCAACGGCGGTACGATCTTCACGGGGAAAATGGAAGAGGCCGCCTTGCGGCGGCCTCGGTTTCTCTCGATCCCCGGAACTTACAGTGCGGGGTAGGTGAAGTCCTCATCGCCCGTGTGGGTGATGGTGATCACTTCGGCGCCGGTGGCGTTGATCGTGACACGGCCGTTTCCGGTGTTCGTGACGGTCACGGTGCCGGTGGCGGTGCTGTTGATCGTCATCAGGCCGTTTCCGGTGTTGGTCGCGGTCATGAGTCCGCCGTCGTTGGCGATGTCGATGGTGCCGGTTCCGGTTTCGGTCACCGTGACCAGTCCGCCGTTGTTCTCGACCACGATGAAGCCGCCGCCTGCGACCACCGCCACGACGTTGGCCGCGGAGGTTCCGCTGATGGTGATCGGGGAGGCCGGTTCAACAGGGGGTTCCACCGGAGTCTCGACCGGGACCGCAGCGGATACGCCGTCGGCCGCGATGACGGTGTTCACCATGGTGACAGCCGCGAACAGGGACAGGGCACGGCCGTTGAGCAGGGTAGCCGACGCGTTGCCGGCGGTGGAGAAGGTCATTCCGGCGCTGGCGATGATGGTTCCCGCCATGATGCCGCCGCCCGCTCCGTTGACGGTCGCCGCGCTGCCTACCTGCCAGTACACGTTGGAGGCCTGGGCGCCGTTGACGAGGATGACGCTGCGGGCTTCAAGGGGAGTTCCGACCGTCAGCGAGCTGGCCATCTGGAAGACCCAGACCGCGTCGGCATCGCCCTGCGCATCGAGGGTAAGGTCCGAACCGGTGAGCAGGAAGGCGCCTGAAGCCGACTTGTAGACGCCGGGGATCAGGGTGAGCCCGCCGAGCTGGCCGGCGCCGGGATCGGTGCCGTCGGGCAGGGAAGCCAGATAATTGAAGGCGGTCAGGGCATCGGATGCGACCGCTTTGGCGATCTCGAAGTCCTCGGCCGAACCCTGGGGGGCGTCGGTGTATACCAGCCCGTCCACCGCGCCGACATTGAGGGGAGTCTCGGCGTAGCTGAAGCTCGCGCTGTGGAAACCGGTGATCATGGTGGAAGCGCCGGTAGTGCCCATGTCTCCCTTGATCGCGGTCAGGGTGCCCTGGTTGGTGATGCCGGCTCCGCCGCCGAATACGGCGAAGGATTCCGCCATGCCCAGGATCGGAGATCCGTCGAGCAACGTGAGTGACCGGGCCGCACCCCGTGAAGAAAGGCTTTCCGCCCCGGCGCTGTCCGCCATCGGGTTGCTGCAAGCCATTATGAAGGAAGATGCCATCAGCACCCCGATTCCGCCTAAAACGCTTTTCGTGAACTTATTCATTCTGTACCTCTTGTTAAATACTATACATCAATATTAATTAAAAAGCAATAGAAAGATTAATTAATCGTATAATTAATAAACCACGCTACTATTCATGATACCGGTCGGGCCACCCCGCCCTGCAACTCCTCCCTGCAACCCCGACCGGCCACCACGCCGTGCAACCGGGATTCTCCCTCCAGTCCTCAGCATGCATTCCTTCGGGCCGCGTTCCGAACGGAATCGGCGCGCCCTCGGTTCGAGTCCGGGATGCCGCCTTAAATAGAAGAAGGCCGCCTTGCGGCGACCTTCGGAAATTCTCTTTCGGGCATCCCGGACTCGCCCTCCAGTCCTCGTAATCGTGGCTCGGACTTCCGGGCCGCCTCGGGAGCTGGCGGCGGACGTGCGTCCCTGCGGGTCGCGTCCGAGCGGAAGTGATTGAAAGCGCCACGTGTCCGTGGCGCGACGGAATCCTGTCCGCCTTCTCGCGCTTCCGCGCGGCGCGCCCTCGGTTCGAGTCCGGGATGCGCTTATCAAAAAGTAAAAGATCGCCTTTCGGCGATCTTTTGGATTGTTTCTTCGGGCATCCCGGACTCGAACCGGGGACCCAACGCGTCGCAAAGCGACGCGCGTCCCCCAGACTGCGATCCGATCGACATTCAAAAAGAAGATTTTTTAGTCGGGCATCCCGGACTCGAACCGGGGACCCCAAGTCCCCCAGACTTGTACGCTAACCACCTGCGCTAATGCCCGACTAAAAAATCTTGGGTCTGTCGATCGGATCGGACGCTAACCACCTGCGCTAATGCCCGTATGTCCTGGCGTTGCCGCCGGAACGGGGGCAAAAGTACCACAAGGCGGAGGCAGTGTCAACCGGACGGGCGCGGCGCAATGGTTTATAGTCGGCGCGCGTATTATTATCGTAACGGGGTTCGTCAGGTGCCAGCGCAAATACTGCATGTGCTTTTCGGAGAAGACTCGATCCTGCGCGCTGTGGATAGCCTGCGTGCGGCCGCGGCCTCGGATGCGGGGGCGAAGGCTGGCGCGGACGCGGAGGCTGGGGCGGGCGGGGGGCTGGCATCCTTGCAGGCGGCGGATCTGCTGTCGTCGGTGTTAGTCGAAGGTGAGGGAGCGGCGCTCTTCAGGCTCGGATGCCAGGGGCCGGATCTTTTCTACCACAACCAGAGGACGCGCCCTCTTTCCATTTCGTACGGGACATTGCTGCACAGGCGGGGGTACGGGACTTTCTGCGCCGCCCTGCTCGCGCGTACCTTGGCTCAACGCGGGCGAGCGGAGGCGGCCGCCACGGAGGCGGCAACTCTGGGTGCGGCTGTGACGAAAATCACGCCCGAGGCCGCCTATGCGCTCGGCTTTTCGACACATGCGTTCCTGGACCGTTCACTCCATCCCTACATCGTGTGCAAAGCGGGCTGGGTGTCGCCGACGCGGCCAGAGACGGAACGCTTCGCCCGCTGCCATGCTTTTTTCGAACGGATTATCGATTCCCTGATGCTCGGACGACTGAGGGGGACAGCGGTGGCGGCATGGGACCAGGATTCCCTGCTTGCGGCACCCTGCGCCGACCCGGGGGATTTGCTGAAGCCGATGATAGCGGCGGCTCTGGCCGATACCTACGAGCGGGCGAAGATCGATGAGAAGCTCGCCAAGCGAATGGAGAACGCCTTCAAGGACTCGGCCGGTTTCTACCGGGTCACCAATCCAGCGCGGACTTCGTTCGGCACGCGGATCAATGACGGATATGAATACCTGTCTTCGGATCGGGGCCGTTCCGCCGTGGCTCTGATGTACCCGGAAGGTTTCACGCCGGGACTGGATTACCTGAACCTCGCCCGGGCGTCCTGGCGCCATCCCTGCGAAACCGGGGGAGCGGACGTCCGCTCCGTGCCGGAACTTTACGAAGAGGCGCTGGTCGAATCGACGGCATTCCTGACGGCGACCGCGTCGGCGCTCGCCATTTCGGGAAAGATACCCGCGGAAACTGCAGCAATGATCGGCGACGAGGGCCTTTCAATCCTCGACGGGGCCGGCGTTCCCTGCGCGCCGGTGCATGCGGAACCGCTGCCTCTGGACGAAGTCCTGGATGCCCAGTACGCCCTCCGTCTTCAGTGGATCGCAAGCCGCGGGAACGTCGGGGCGGGGCGCGACTTCAATTGACCGCGCTCCCCGGCGCCTGTATGATGGACGGATGAAAGCGCCGAACGATCAACGAGATGCGCAACGCCTCGCGGCGTACCGGAAGACGATAGGGAAGGGCGACGCGCCGCCTCCCGCGACGGCTCCCGTGGTGTTAGCGTCGGCACCCCTGCCATCTCTGCCGGTTTTCGCCAAATCCGCAAAACCCACCGTCGCCGGCGCCCCGGCCGCCGGCGATACGGCCGCGCGCGCCCTCCAAAACGCTGGCTTCGTCAAGACCACCGGTGGCGAGACCAATTACCGGAAAGTCGCCAAATTCCTCATCCTGGTCGGGAAGGACGAAGCCGCCAAGATCCTGGCAAAATTGGATCCGGGCCAGGTGGAGAAGATTTCCCGCGAGATCGCGTCCATCAGGAGGATCGAGGATTCGGAGGCGGAAGCCCTATTGGCCGAATTCCGGGCGCTCCTGCGCGCCGGGGCCGAGAGGGGCGGATTTTCGGGTACCGGGGGAGTGGAGACGGCGAGGGAAGTCCTGCACGCGGCCTTCGGGAAGGAAAAGGGAGACGCGCTGCTCCGGCGGGCCATCCCGGAGACCGCCGAAAATCCCTTCGCCTTCCTTGAGGATTTCGAGGGCGACCAGACAGCCCTGCTGCTGAAGGACGAGGCGCCTTCGACCATCGCCCTGGTGCTCTCCCGGATTTCGGCCAAGGCGGCGGCGGCGGTGCTCAGGCTCATGGAAGGCGAGCGGCGCATGGAAATCGTACGGCGCCTCGCGAAAATCGGCAAAACCACGCCGGACACCCTGGAACGGGTGGCGGCGGCGCTGCGCGAGAAGGCCCGCTCGGTGGGACGCGCGGACACCCAGGCGGTGGACGGCAGGGCGGCCTTGGCCGAGATCCTGAAACGTTCGGATCCGAGGCTCGGCGACCGGCTCCTGGAAGAGCTGGACGAAGCCGATCCGGAGCTCGCGACGGATCTCAAGGGACGGCTCCATACCCTCTCCGATGTGGTCAATGCGGAGTCGCGTCCGGTGCAGGAACGGCTGCGTTCCATGTCGGACAGGGACATCGCGATGCTGATAAAGGGGCGCGACGACGACTTCCGGGAAAAGATACTCACTAATCTTTCCTCCGCGCGCAGGACCCTGGTGGAGGAAGAACGTCAAATCATGGGGGCGGTCCCCCGCAAGGAAGCGGACGAGGTCGCGCGCGAATTCCTGGACTGGTTCAGGAAAGGCCGCGAAGAAGGACGCATCCTGCTTCTCGACGACGACGATGTCGTCGTATAACGCGAAAAAACAACGGAGCACGCAATTGGGCAATCAGATCCAGGTCGGAAACGTCATCCACGGATTCGAGATAATCGAATCGAGGCCGCTCGAAGAACTCAAGGCGACCGGAGTGCTCGCGCGCCATGTGGCCAGCGGCGCCGAGGTCTTCCATCTCGTCAACGACGACGACGAGAACCTCTTCGCGTTCGCCTTCGCCACGCCGAGTTCCGATTCAACCGGAGCCGCCCATATCCTGGAGCATTCGGTGCTCTGCGGCTCGGAGCGTCATCCGCTCAAGGACGCCTTCATCGTGCTGGCGCAGGGGAGCCTGCAGACCTTCCTGAACGCGATGACCTTCCCCGACAAGACCGTCTATCCGGCGAGTTCGGTGAACGAGCGGGACTATTTCAACCTGATGTCCGTATACGGCGACGCGGTGTTCAGCCCCCTTCTGGCCGAATGGACCTTCCACCAGGAAGGGCGCCGCTACGAGCCGAAGGAGGACGGATCGCTTTCGCTTACCGGCGTCGTCTACAACGAGATGAAGGGCAACTATTCCTCGATGGACTCCATCGCGGGGGATTGGGCTTTCCGCGCGGTCTTCCCCGGCACGGTCTACGACCACGACTCCGGGGGCGATCCGGACGAGATCCCCTCGCTCAGCTGGGAGCGCCTGAAAGCCTTCCACAAGCTTCGTTACACTGCCGCCAACTGCCGGGTGTTCCTGTGCGGCAACATCCCGACGGAAAAGCAGCTAGCCTTCCTGGAAGAGCGATTCTTCTCCACCGCGGCCAAGGGCGAACGGGCTACTCCGATCCCGAAAGCGGCGCGCTGGACCGAGCCGCGGACTCTCCGCGAGCGCTACCCCGCAGGCCCCGACGGCAAGTCCACGGTGATGCTCTCCTGGCTGTGCGGCGATTCGACCGACCCTGCGGAAACCCTGTCGCTGGCGGTCCTCGTGGAAGCCCTGCTCGGCCACGACGGCTCGCCCTTGGCCAGGGCGCTCGTGGAATCGCGCCTGGGAGAGGACCTCGCTTCGGCCTGCGGGCTCGAAGGCGAGCTCCGGGAGACGGTGATCACCGCGGGCCTGCGCGGCTGCGCCGCAACGGACGCCGGGAAGGTCGAAGACCTCATAATGAAGACGCTGGCGCGCCTGGCCGAGGACGGAGTGCCTGCCGAGGACGTCGAGGCCGCTTTGCGCACCCTGGAGTTCTCCAACCGGGAAATCAGGCGTTCCGGCGGGCCTTTTTCCCTGTCCTGGCTGCGCCGTTCCCTTCGCGGCTGGCTGCACGGCGGCAAGCCCTGGGATACCCTGCTCTTCGCCGGTCCGCTGGCCGCCTTCAAGGCTTCGCTCGCCGCCGAGCCCCGTCTGCTGGAGAACATGATCCGCCTCTACCTGCTGGACAATGCGCACCGTGCCCTCGTGATCGTTGAGCCCGACACCGGAATGGGAGAGCGCAAGGAAAAGGAACTGGCCGAATTCCTACTGGGCGAAAAGGAACGGCTCGGAGAAGAAGGTCTGGCCGCCTGCAGGGCCGCCGCCGCCGAACTGGCACGGGTACAGGGAGAAGCCGACAGCGCCGAAGCCCTGGCCACCATTCCTCACCTTGCCAGGGCGGACCTTTCCCGCGAGGTGGAGATCATTCCCCGCGAACTGTCCGACCGGGGCGGCGTTCCCCTGGTTTCCCACGAGCTGTTCACCAACGGCGTCGCCTACGTGGACCTGGCCTTCCCGATCGACGTTCTCGTTCCCGAGGACTATCCGTACCTTACCCTGCTGTCGCGGGCGGCGGTCGCGTCGGGCCTTCCCGGCCTTGATTACGGGGAAACCTCCAGCCTCCTGGCTCGCACGACGGGCGGCTTCCACTCCGTCCTCCAGACCTCCTCCCTCGCGCCCGGTGCCGCGCGGGCTATCGCGACCCCATCCGGAGTCCTGGACCTCGGCGGCCGCGACTGGCTCGTGTTCCGCCTGAAGGCCTTGGACGAGAAGCTGGAGGAAGGTCTGGACCTCGCCCTCCGGCTCATCCGGGAAGCCGATTTTTCCGATACGCGCCGGCTCACGGACCTCGTGCTGGAGCTCCGCAACGACTTCGATTCCTCGCTCGCCCCCGGCGGGCATTCCTACGCAATGTCGCGCACCGGCCGCCGTTTTTCCCGCTCGCGGGCCGTCGACGAGGTGCTGGGCGGCATCGTCCAGCTCGAATTCGCCCATGCGCTCCCGGAGGCGGATATCAAGGCCATTTCCGCGCGCCTCATCGCCATACGGGACGCGGTCTGCGTCCGCGGCGGCTGCGTGGCGAACGTCACCGGCTCGGCGGAGGTCATCGAACGCGCGGGCTGTTTCGTAGCCGGGCGTTTCGCCGGAATCGGCGCTCCCCGTCCCCGGAACGCCGCGGGCGAAGGAGCCGAGGCGTTCTTCGCGCTCGCCGACGGCGGCGTTGACGGGAGCGCCGACGGCGGCGCGGGCCGCGGCGGCGCGGGCCGTAGCGGCAAATCGGGCGAGGTCCTTTCCTCGGCCACCCTGCAGGTCGGTTTCGCCGCGCTCTCCATGGACGCGGCGCCTTTCGCCACCAAGGAACAGGCCGCTGAACTCGCCTTGGCGCACCGGCTTTCCACGGGAGCGCTCTGGGAGGACATCCGCATGAAGGGAGGAGCCTACGGCGCCTTCGCCTTCCCCGACGGGCTGGAGCCCGTCTTCACCTTCGCCACCTACCGCGACCCCTCGCCTTCGCGCTCGCTGGATTCCTTCAGGACCGCGCTTGGCGCGGCCGCGGCCGAGCGGATTGACGACGAAGAATTGGAGAAATGCATAATCGGGACCTACGCCAAGGAGACCCGTCCCCGCGCTCCGGCGGAGAAGGGCATGGCCGACTTCATGCGCCTGCTGTGCGGCATCGACGCCGGGGCCCGCAAACGCAAGCTCTCCGCCATCGTGGACCTGCGCTCGGAGGATCTGGCCGCCGCAGCCGCCCGGCTGGCGGAAGGCCCGGGCAGGACCGCGATCGTGGCTCCCGCGACGGAAGCCTCCAGGATCGCCGCGGCAAGCGGCGCGACCGTCAGGAACCTGCCGCTGTAGTAGCCGTTCAGACGAGCTTCGGCGGATTTTTCCTCATGTATTCATGTTCGCCTGCAACTTCCGAAAGGAGCTCGGAGACCTTCCACTCCACGTTGGTCGGCGTGGTGGTCGCGAAGGCTATGGCGGCGGGATCGGCCCCGGCCTCGGAGGCCGCCTTTCGGGCGGCCCGCATGATCGCGATGGCCTGTTCGTTGGTGAAGCCGTGCATGACGACGACGGGTGAGTTCATGGATGCGAATATAGTTCCGCCGGCCGCACACGGTCAATGAAGCGCCGGGGCGCGGCGTTGCCGCCCGCGCTCCGGCGCAGTACATTGAACCTATCATGGATTACGATAAATTCACCGTAAAGGCCCAGGAAGCCCTCCGCGACGCTTCCTCCACCGCGCAGAAGAACGACCAGACGCAGGTTGATCCGGAACACCTGCTGCTCGCCCTTATCGAGCAGGAGGACGGAATCGTCTCCCCCCTGCTGGAACGCATCGGCGCCGATCCGGAAAAACTCGCCGGTGAGCTCGGTGCCTTCCTGGCTTCCAAGCCCAAGGTCTACGGGGACGTGGCCCAGCTCTACTTCGCCCCCGCATCCTCCCGCATTCTGGCCAAGGCCGAGGCCGAAGCTGAAGCGCTGAAGGATGATTTCGTTTCCACCGAGCACATCCTCATCGCCCTCGCCCAGTCGGAAGGAAAGGCCGCCGAGCTGCTCAGGAAGGCGGGGGTCGCCAAGGACGCCATACTCTCGGCGCTGAAAGCCGTCCGCGGTTCTTCCCGCGTGACCGACCAGAATCCCGAGGAAAAATACCAGGTCCTGGACAAGTACTGCCGGGATCTCACGGCCCTCGCGCGCCAGGAAAAGCTGGATCCCGTGATCGGCAGGGACGAAGAGATCCGGCGCGTGATGCAGGTACTCTCCCGCCGGACCAAGAACAATCCGGTTCTCATCGGAGAGCCGGGCGTCGGCAAGACCGCGATAGCCGAAGGTCTCGCGCGCCGTGTGGTGGCCGGGGACGTGCCGGAAAGCCTTAAAAACAAGAAGCTCCTGGCCCTGGACCTCGGAGCCCTCGTGGCGGGAGCCAAGTTCCGCGGCGAGTTCGAAGAGCGGCTGAAGGCCGTCATCCACGAAGTCCAGGCGGCCGAGGGGAAGGTGATCCTCTTCATCGACGAACTCCATACCCTGGTCGGCGCGGGCGCCGCCGAGGGCGCAACCGACGCCTCCAACCTCCTGAAGCCCGCCCTCGCCCGCGGAGAGCTGCGCTGCATCGGCGCGACGACCCTGGACGAATACCGCAATCACATAGAAAAGGACGCCGCCCTTGAGCGGCGCTTCCAGCCGGTGATGTGCGCCGAACCTTCGGTGATCGACACCATCGCCATCCTGCGTGGCCTGAAAGAGCGCTACGAGGTCCACCACGGCGTGCGCATCAAGGACGAGGCCCTGGTGGCCGCGGCCACCCTGTCCGACCGATACATCACCAGCCGCTTTCTACCGGACAAGGCCATCGACCTTGTGGACGAAGCCGCCAGCCGGCTCAAGATGGAGCTGGAAAGCCGGCCGACCGAATTGGACAAGCTGGAACGGCGCCTCCTGCAGCTCTCCATCGAAAGGCAGGCCCTGCAACGGGAGGAGGACGAGGCATCGATCGACCGGCGGAACAAGCTGGAACGCGAGATCGCCGATCTGGGCGCGGAACGGGATGCGATGAAGGCCCGCTGGGAAGGCGAGAAGAAGGAAATCGACGGACTGCGCGCGCTGAAGCAGAGGATAGAGGAACTCAAGGTCGAAGAGACCCGCTGGGAAAGGGAAGGCAACCTTTCCAAGGCGGCCGAGGTCAAACACGGCCTCATCCCCGAGGCCCAGCGCAAACTGGCCGAGGTCTCCGCCCGTATGGAGGAGAAACGGGGAGATTCGGCCCTGCTGCGCGAAGAAGTCTGCGAGGAGGATATCGCCTCCGTCGTTTCCGCCTGGACCGGAATCCCCGTTTCCAAGATGCTCGCGGCCGAACTGCAGAAATACCTCGAGCTGGAGAAGGTGCTGGAGAAACGCGTGGTCGGCCAGGACGCCGCCGTGGAGGCCGTCTCCGACGCGATCAGGCGCAACAAGGCCGGCCTCTCGGACGCCTCGCGCCCCCTCGGCTCCTTCCTGTTCCTGGGGCCCACCGGCGTGGGCAAGACCGAGCTGGCCAAGACCCTGGCCGACTTCCTGTTCAACGACGAAAAGGCGCTCACGCGTATCGACATGAGCGAGTATGGCGAGAAATTCGCGGTGAGCCGCCTCATCGGCGCACCCCCCGGCTACGTCGGCTACGACCAGGGCGGCCAGCTCACCGAGGCGGTGCGGCGCAGGCCGTACTGCGTGGTCCTGTTCGACGAGATCGAAAAGGCGCATCCGGAAGTCTTCAACGTCTTCCTGCAGATCCTGGACGAAGGACGGCTCACCGACAGCCAGGGCCGGGTGGTGGACTTCAAGAACGCCATCGTGGTGATGACGAGCAACCTCGGCTCGGACATGATCCTCGGCGCCGCCAATTCCGCCGAGATCCGCGGCTCCCTGAACGAATTGCTGAAGGCGAGCTTCCGTCCCGAATTCCTGAACCGCATCGACGAGACCGTCATCTTCGAACGGCTAGGCAAGAAGGAAATCGGCAAGATCACGGAGATCCAGCTGGAGCGCCTGGCCAGGCGCCTGGAAGACCGGAAGCTCCGTCTCACGGTCTCCGAGGAGGCCAAGCTCTTCCTCGCCGAACGCGGCTACGATCCCCTGTTCGGCGCGCGCCCCCTGAAGCGGGCCATCCAGGCCGAGCTGGAAAATCCCCTTGCCAAGGCCGTGATCTCCGGCCGGTTCAAGGAAGGCGACGAAGTCGCTGTGGAAAGGAAGGGGGAGGGGTTGGCGTTCGGAGGGCGTTGACGAATACGTGAGGGTCGCGTCGCGCGGTTTTTACAGGGATGGGTTTTTCTCCCGATTTCTTGAGAAGCAGTTAATGGGAATTGACGGCGGTCGTGAAGCGTGTGTGCGGCCTAACGCCTAGATAACCTGTGGTTCTGCGTAGCAAAAGCATCAGGTTGATCTAGATGTTAGGTTATTCAGAATTCTTCGGACACGTGAGTTACACGATCAGGCCAAAGTGCCGCAATTGACGGTAGGTGTCTAATACGGATTATACCGAACAACAACAGGACTATTGGATCCGTTAGCACCCGTGATGACCAATGTCTTTGAGTATCCAATTGTGCGCTGAAAATAACCCGCTGCCAGTGGATGGTCCAAACTGTCGACTGTAATCGCGAAGAAGTTGTTGTTGTCGCCACTTGTGACTCCGGGCGCAACGAAACTCGATTGGGCCCACTGTGCATCTCCCGCCGCATTGTACTTGACCACAACCGGATTATTGCCGGAGAACGGTTCATTGAGGATGATTCCGTTTCCGAAACCATGAATTCCCGTCCCGTTAGTTACCCCAGATACATAGGGCTGTCCAATACTGTCAAGTGCGACTCCCGTAAACTGATCGGAACCCTGACCTGAGGTGAGAGTGCGTGCCCAAATAGTGTTCCCTGACGAATCGAGCTTTATTAGCATCGGGTTAACGCCAGTCGAGCTCCCCGTGGCTTTCACTGAGTTGCCGAAGTCGATCTCGGTAGAGCCCGAATAGCCCCCTACAGCATAGATTTGGCCCAATGTGTCCACTGAGACCCCAAGAAGCTGGTTATTGGTGGAAGGGGTATCCAGCAACTTTGTCCACAAAGGCGCGCTTAGAGACGAACTAAACTGAACAATGAAACTTCTTCCAGTCCCACTTGAATTCGAGCCATTGATATAGCCGACTGCGCAGACATCCCCTGCGGGACTAACTGCAACAGATTGAAATGCTTGCAGGAATCCAGTTCCGGTCGTTATTACGTTTGCTGCTTGTGCAACGCCAGAAGCATTATACTCAACAATACTTGGGAAGTACTGATTACCAGTATGCGAATAAGAAACGCCATTTCCGAAGGACTCAGTACCGTCAACTATGCTGTAGCCAACGCAATAGACATTACCAAAAGTGTCCGTCGCTACACCGTTCCAATAGCTAGTCGTCGTTGAGGAAGTGCTGGTTGTCGCCCATAGTGCAGTCCCAGAAGAATCATACTTCACTAGTACAGGCCCGAAAAAGCTATCTCGAGTAGCAGTCACGTTGTTGCCAAAACCATAGGTTCCGGCCCCTGCCAACCAACCTGCGGCGAGCACATTACCAGTCGGATCAACGCTGATTCCAGAGAACGCTGCAGAACTGCCTCCGTTTGTCGTGGATGTCCTTGCCCAAAGAGCCATCCCTGCTGAATTGTACTTCACGATGACTGTACCGCCAGAGACTGCGCCTGTCACCGAAACACCATTTCCGAAGTCGACTACGCCGGTGGCGGCAATGGTACCGACGGCATAGGTATTGCCCGAAGAATCGGAAGCAATGCCATTAAAATAGCAGGGCACATTTGAGGTACTTGTCGATGCCCATTGAGCCAACTGAAGTAGTGGCAAGTCACTGGCCTGAGCGGAAGCGGAAGATTCACCACCGGCATTCACAGCGGTCACGATGTAGTAGTAGGTCGTTCCGTTGGTAAGGCCCGGGTGAGTGTTGTCGAGGCGCGCGATCTTTTCTAAGGAATGCGGTTTTTCTCCCGATTTCTTGAGTAGCAACTCATCGGGGGGAAAAGATAAGGAGAGCGGGAACAAAGGTCTGCCAACCTCCCGCTCTCCTGTCCAAAAACTTCATCATCATTATCGGAGCCAAACCGGATAGCTACAAGCCCTTTCGTCCGCTTCCCCGAGGGGGTGCTTTGCCCGGCCTGCCGAAGAGGAAGATTGCGGCCTCACGGGCAGTACACCAAGTACCACCGTGAACGGCGCATCGATATAGTCCGCAGTATCTGCCCTGTCTGCGGAGCCACTCATGCGTTTATTCCGTCCTTTTCCCTCCCCGGCAGCTCCCATGACGCCGAAGACGTTGCGGGGTATCTTGCCGCACGTGCGCAGGGNNGTGCTGAAGCGGATCGAGCGGAGTTTCGAGCGCTGCATGCGGAACTGGACGGCGATATTCCAGATGAACATACCCACGAAGCACGCGTACGTTGCGCTCGCCGAGGCGGTCGGTGCGGTTGCCGGGACGGAAAATGCGACGAAAGTTCTACTTGCTGCCAACCGGTATGCACTGGATCGGGGCGTGAACGCGGTCTTCGCCTCCCGCGCTTCCATCCTCCTGTTCCGATCCCGGAACGCGGTCTGGAGAATTCCACATAACCCGGTCTCTCCCCGGATTCCCGCAGTGATGCCAGACTCATCCTGATACCGAATTCAGGGGGTTTTTCATGGCAATTGACGAATTGACCGGAAGGCAGAAGGCAATCACGGATTTCCGCTTCGGCATCATTGCTGAACTGGTCTACAGCAACGCCCGGGGAAAGGATCTGGCAGTCCTGATCGCGGCCAAGGCGGCAAGAACATACGAGATTCCCTTCTCGCGCAAGAAGAGGATTACCTCTTCCTGCATACGCAAATGGCTGGAGGCACACCGCCTGGGCGCACGTGATGCGCTCGTCCCCAAGATCCGCAAGGACAAGGGGATGAGCCGTTCGATCGGCGACACGGAAAAGGAACTGATCCTGAAGCTCCTTGAGCAGAAGCCGCTCATGGATGCGTCCAGCGCGTTACGGACCCTTCTCCGGGAGGGCAGGATAACCGGAGACATATCGAAGTCGTCCCTGTCGCGCTTCATCCGTTCAAGCGGCTTCGACCGGGCATCCAGGACAAGAGTTGTGGCGAAAGACCAGGTCCAGCGCTTCAGCTATGAATACCCGCTCGAATGCGTCCAGGTCGACGACATGCACTCGTTCCTTGTGAGCGACCATACGGGGAAGCTGCGCAAGGCCATCCTCATCGCCTTCCTGGACGACGCTACCCGCCGCGTCCTGTATGCCCGGTTCTCGTTCACCGAGAACGCCCTGGAGTTCGAGCGCGGAATCCTGCACATCCTGCGTTCGCACGGCAGACCTCGCCGCCTTTACTGCGATAATGGAGCTACTTTCGTATCCGACCAGACCAAGCGCATCCTGGATACCCTGGGCATCCCCCTGATCCATTCCCGCCCCGGCATGCCAAAAGGACGAGGAAAAATAGAACGCTTTTTCAGGACGGTCAGG
>DPXI01000043.1:125104-126452 GCA_003527485.1 Treponema sp.
CGATCGACCTGGACGACGTGTTCTGCCACGAGGCCGAGCGGACCGTGGCCAATGACGGAACGGTCAGTATCCGCGGTGTCCATTACGAGATCCCCTCCTTCCTCATCGGCACGAAGGTGAAACTGCGCTGGAATCCCCATGCGGATCTTCCTTCGGTTTTCGTGCACAAGGACGGCAATCGCTACGGTCCGGCACCGCGGACTGATTCGTATTCCAACGCACGGTCCAGGCGGATCATGGCGCAGGACGATCCCGCCCAGGTGGCGTTCCGTGCCGGGTCCGATGCTCTCGGCACGCCAGGGGACTTCTGAAATGGCCGGCCACCTCGCCGACATGCTCTCGTACTTCAGCATGGACGCGGATCCGTTCGCCCGGGACCTCGATCCGTCACGGCTCCTGCATCTTCCGGGCATCGAGGACTCCCTGTCCTCGCTCTCTTTCTTTTGCGAACGGCGCGGAATCGCAGTCCTCGTCGGCAAGTCCGGATCGGGTAAATCCTGCCTGCTCAGGTTGCTTGCATCGGCGCTCCCCGTAGGCCTGTACAAGCCGGTATACCTCGGCCACTCCACCGTCTCCCTGTCGGAGTTCTACGGCCACCTCGCCTCGGCGTTCACCCTGCAACCGCGCGGCCGCCGCGCCTCCCTATTCCGCGCCGTCCAGGACCACGTGCTTGCGCTCAACCGCTCGAACAAAGTGCATCCGATCCTTATCATCGACGAGGCGCATTGCCTGTCCAACGACATCCTGATCGAACTCCGGCAGTTGCTGAACTTCCAGTACGACAGCGAGACCTGCATGAGCATCCTCCTCTGCGGACAGGAGGATCTGCTGTCCCGCCTGAAACTCTCGCTCCTGGAATCGCTGGCCAATTCCGTCACGACGACCGTTGTCATGAAACCGCTCACGGGCGACGAGACAGCGTCCTATCTCGAAGAACGCTTGAAGCATGTTGGCGCCCGACCCGACCTGTTCAATCCCCCGGCGGTCAGAGCCCTGCACAACGCTTCGCACGGCATCATGCGCACGATCAACGCCCTTGCTTCGGCAGCTCTGGTCAAGGCGTGGCGTGCCAAAAGCGAAGTGGTGGAAAGCGACTTCATAACGACGTTGATGGGCTGATGGGTTGGCGCAAGGCGCCCTTCAATTGGCCGAGGTGCATTTTCCGCAAGCCGGGAGTCATTGTGATTCCCGGCTTTTTCGTCTTCTATTGCGTTGGATAAAAGTGTGAGTATCGTGTCATGCCCGCACTGTTTTGCCATCGCTTCAAATCGGGAATCCCGCGATCGTTCCTAATGGATCAGTGGAAAGCAGCCCGGGAATGCGTTGGAAAAAAGCGCGGGAGGCTACA
>DPXI01000018.1 GCA_003527485.1 Treponema sp.
CCGGTTTGATATCCCCCTCCGTCCTGCGGGTGCGCCCGGACGAAAAGTCCGCAGGCGCGGCCCATGGTCTTTGCATGCGTAATCAATGCCTGGTGATAATGGTGGAGGAGACATACCCGTTCCCATTCCGAACACGGAAGTCAAGCCCTCCCACGCCGATGATACTGCGCCCTCGAGGTGCGGGAAAGTAGGTAATCGCCAGGCTTTTTTTTGTCCATTGCAAAAACAATTGCGAGCTATCGAAATCGCAATGCGATTGTAGTACTACCTCCAGTTCCTTATATTCAGATAATGATGACTAACGTTTTTGCGGAAGGCTTGTCGACGCGGCGAAGGCCGATGCCATTCACGCTCGTCGTATACGGTGCGACGGGCGATCTTGCATCACGGAAGCTCTTTCCCGCATTGTATACCCTATACAGGGAAGGTGCGCTCGATGACTGGCGGATGATAGGCTTCGCGCGCAGGGAATGGAACGATGATACGTTCCGTTCGGAGATATCGAAATCTCTGGACAGGAGCGGTTTCGATTCAACTGCACGGGACGCTTTCCTTTCGCGCTGCAGTTATATCAGATCCGAATTCGATGATCCGAAGGGCTATGCGAGCCTGGCGGAGTCGATTTCAGATCAGCGCGAGCTAATCCACTACCTCGCTACTACGCCTGATAATTATCGAAAGATCGTTGAACGTCTCGGGGCGGCTGGTTTAGCCCGTCTCAGATCCGCGGCGACCAGGGTAGTGGTGGAAAAACCTTTCGGGCGCGACGGTAACGAGGCGCAGAAGCTCAACCGCTATATTGCCGAGCGCTTCGATGAGGAGTCGATTTTCCGTATTGACCATTATCTCGGAAAAGAGACGGTGCAGAATATCGCGGTATTCAGATTCGGGAACAGTATTTTCGAACCTGTTTGGAACAACGCCCACATAGAATTCGTCGAGATAACCGTCGCCGAGGCGGTCGGAGTGGAGACGCGAGCGGCATATTTTGAGAAATCAGGCGCGCTCAGGGATATGGTGCAGAACCATATCCTGCAGCTGCTCGCCCTCGTCGCGATGGAACCGCCGAGTTCCTTGACCGCAGACGCGATCAGGGACGAAAAAGTGAAGGTGTTCCGTTCGCTACGCTCTTTGGACTCGGCCGCAATCGCCCGCGATACAGTCAGGGCCCAATACGGCGCGGGCATCGTCGAAGGCAATTCCGTTCCGGCATACCGTGATGAGAAAGGCGTTTCTCCTGGTTCCGTCGCCGAGACCTACGCCGCATTGAAAATCCATCTGGATTCCTGGCGTTGGGCCGGTGTTCCCTTCATCATCAGGACCGGGAAGCGTTTGTCCCGAAGGCTTTCCGAGATCACAGTCCATTTCAAGGCCCCTCCCATTGATCTATTCCCGAGAGGCTGGACGGGAGGGAACAAACTGGTCTTCCGCATCCAGCCCGACGAGGGGCTGACCCTTTACCTCGATACGAAAATACCGGGCTTGCAGGACAAATCCCGCTCCGTTTCCATGGACTTCCTGTACGGCACCGGGTTCGGTATACCATCACCGGAAGCTTATGAGCGGTTGCTCCTTGACGCGCTGATCGGGGATGGCACGCTGTATACCCGGCGGGATGAGGTCGAATCATCCTGGGCCTTCATCGATCCCATCCGCAAAGCCTGGGACGAAAATGTTTCTCCGCTTCGAAGCTACGAGGCGGGGCTTTCCGGCCCCTCCGAGTCCGTGCAGCTTCCCCTATCATTCGGAAAGACCTGGAGACGCTTATGAACATTCCGAAAAGTTCGATTTTGGAACGGGAACTCGTTTCGCGCATCAGGGACAGCGCCAGGGAGGGCGAGTCCGCAACTGCGCGCGCGATGGCGGCGACTGTCATCGTCGCTTCGGATTCAATCCGGGCGGCGTCAGCCGATGCAACCATCGATCGCCTGATGGGGCGTCGTCCGGCCCGCGTCTTGCACGTGCGCTCCGGCTCCGAGGGTCCTTCGCGCGCTTGGACCAGTGCCCGTTGCGCCCTGGATCGCGCGAGCAGGGGCGTGTGTTTCGAAGATATTTTCATCGAAAGTCCCGACGAGGAAGCTCTGGATCCGAGAATATGGGGTCCCTTCCTGATCCGCGAATTGCCGGCTATCTTGTTTTGGAATTTCGGGCCTGGCGCCTTGACCGAATGCGGTTGCGGTCCGTTCTGCGCGGAGCGCGTCGATCTGGTCGTCGCCGACGGATCGCTGGATTTTAACTTCATCCAGGGCGGAGGCGATGCCCCTGTCAGGAATTTTATCGATGCGATACTGCAAACCATCGCGGACGCGCCCGCTTATTCGGATCTTGCCTGGGAACGCCTGGAAAACCTCCGGCTCGCCGTCGCAAGGCTTTTTGACGGAAGTGAGCGCAGGGGAGACCTGGCAAAAATCGTTTCGATCTCAGTATCCCTGCGCGATTCATGGTCAGAGATGCTGGTCGAGGGTTGGCTTCGGTCAAGGCTTTCAGCGATCGGAATGAGCGAAAAAGTTGAAATTTCACTTGTGCAGGGGGATGCGGGGCTCGTCTTCGTTTTGGAAGGCGGCCGGCGGTATTCCGTTGGTTTCCCGACCGGAAGCGTGGCGTTGCTTTCCTACTCGGACACCGAAGTGCTTGAGCTGGGATTCAGGGAAACCGACGACGGACTTATACTTGCGAATCTTCTCGACGACCCGGCGGCGGATCCGATGTACCGGCAGGCGATTTCGGCGATCCGAAGATGAGGCGTGCCTGCGAAGGCGGGTTTCCGAAATTACTCTTTCCTGCACACTCATCTTTCCGCGCGGCGATATGCGAGGGCCTTGAATCCGTCGCGCTTGAGTTCGCCCGCGCGGTCGAAGGGACCCGTCTTGACCCGGTCGAAGCGTTCGGAATCCGAGGACGAGGCGGCGAGCACGAATAGTCCGCCTACACGTACGAGCCGGGCTGCGGCGGACCATGAAGCGGCGGTCCATTCATGCAGGGGTACGATTTCCGGGAATACGACTACCAGGTCCCAGGGAACCGGTGATCCGTCGAAGGCTTGCGGCGCGAAGCCGAAGTCCGCCGCGAGGAGGGTCCGCTCGGGCGTTTGGCCCGAAGCGACCCGGACGTTGTACGAGCAGGCGGATAGCGAAAGGATGTTGCGACTGAGCAGGGTGAAAAGGGGCGCGCGGAGCGAGCGGCGGACGGCCGCGGCCGCGAGCCATGCAGAAAAATGGCCTTGGTCGTTTGCAAACACCAGAACCCGGATCGGCGCGGCCCTTCCAAGGATGGCATCCAATCCGCATTTTTCCAGCAATCTCGCGGCGACGGTCTTCTCCCGCCCACGCTCGTCGAAACCTCTCGCGCCGTGGATCGCTTCAATCCCGTATTCGTCTGAGAGCAGCTCGAAGCGTCCCTGGACCCTCCGATACGGCGAATCGGCCGATAGGGGATCGACGGCACCGCCTGCCGCTGAACCGGGAACGGGGCCGTACCGGAAAACGGTATGCCCCTTGCCCTTCGTTTCGCGGATGACGGAATTGCCTTCTTTGCCCAACCATTCCCGCGCGTCGGCGGCGAGGGGGTTCACTATTACGACGATGCAGAATCCGTCGGGGGACAGCATGAAGGCGGATTTCCTGAAGAAGTCCCGGAGCACCGAAGGGCCAGCCTTGGCGGGCAGGTTGGAGACGATGAGGTCGAAGGTCTCGTCACCGTCGCGGGAAAGCAGGGGCTCGCAGCGGGCGAGCAGGCTGCCTTCCGGCAGTTCATTCGCACGGGCCGCTGCGGCGGTGAAGGCCCGCGCCAGCTCATCCCTGTCCTGCGCCCGCACCGTGACGCCCTGTTCCCCTTCGGCGAGAAGCGCCGCCGCGAGCGACAACGCGACCACGCCGGTACCGCAGCCGGCGTCGAGGATGTGAGTCGGAAGCGGCGCTCCCGTAACGAGAAGTTCGTCCAGGTGGTCGGAAACCGACTTGAGCAGGAGGCGGGTGCCCGAGTCGATATCGGAAGAGCTGAACAGCCCGTGGGACAATGGAATACGGAGATCGCACGATCGGAATCTGAAGTTCGCGGCCTTATTTGAATATGATGCGACGATCGAATCGTCCAAAACATCGCGGTCTATCATGAGTCGTCCTCGCATGAGTGCATCGATTGGAAAACCGGCAAATACTACAGCTTGAGAGACTATATCGAAAGGGATTCCTGGCGTCTATGAATTTGCCTATCCCAGACCCTTCGCGTGCCGATATACTGAGCATCATGAGCCAGGTTAACCGTGCAAGTCGATTCGCCTTCCTCCCCATCGCCCTATACGTCCTGTTTTCCTGCGGGACAACGGCGCCGGCACCGACCCCGCCTGCGTCTCTGCCGGAGAGCCCCCCGCACGTTGTTGAAACGCCTCCTTCTCCCCCTGCGGAAGCGCCCGTCATCGTGGAGGCGGAACCTTCGCTCCGCATCGGGAATCCGCGCGCGAGCGCCGTGGACCTGGCATCGGTCATCATCCGCTTCACGGCGATCGCCGTAAATCCCGCTTCCCGGGAAAGGACGCTCGGGTCGGTGGATTACGAGCTCTTCGTTCAGGATGTTTCCGTGGCCCGCGGTTCGACGGCGACGCGGACGGCGATCCCGGCAGGAGAGCAAACGGAGATTGAGCTGGAATTGCCGCTATCGGTACGGGAGCTGGAAAAAACCACGGATATCGCGGATTGCGGCCCCGAGGCGACCTGGCGCGTCGAATTGCGTGCCCGGTGGACCAGCGCCTACGAGGAAGCGCAGGAAACGGCAGCATCCGCCGGAGGCCGTTTTCCGGTGATCCGCGAGCCGACCTTTTCGATAGTCGCGATCAAGATGAAACGGGCGGAGCTCATCAATACGCGGCTGAAGGTCGAACTGCGGGTAAATAATCCGAACGCCTTCCCGGTGGGCTTCGAATCAATGAGCTACGAGCTGTTCGGAGAAGGCCGCTCCTGGTCGGATGGAGTAGCCGAACAGCTCGTCGTCGTGGCGCCCGGCGGCGCGGCGTCGGCGGAACTCTCCATGACGATGAACTTCATCGATATGAACAGGGCCCTCCTGGACCAGTTCATCCGCCTGGAAGAGGTGCGCTACCGCCTGAAGGGCGAAATCGTCGTCGGAACGGGGCTGGAATTCCTGCCCGAGTTCAGGATGAAATTCGACAAGTCGGGGACCTCGGCGGTCACGGAATAGACGGAATCGCGGGCCTGCGGAGAAGTATCCTCCGGCCGGCTATGGGGCCAACCGGACGATGGCGTCCTTCCACTTGCGTCCCCGGTCGAATTCGTTCAGGAACATGCCGAAGGAAGTGCAGCCGGGCGAAAGGACGACGGAATCGCCTTCCCCGGCGAGGGCGATGGACCGGAGGGCCGCTTCTTCCAGTGAGGAATACGGGCCTTCGTACGCGATTCCCGCGCCTTGGAGAAGCGGCATGAGCAGATCGCTTCCCGATCCGGCGAGCAGCACGATTGCCTTGGCTCCCGGGGCGGCCGCCGCGAGGGGAGCGAAGTCGAGGGCCTTGTCCGTTCCGCCCGCAACGAGTACGGGCGGCGAGTCGAATGACCTTACGGCCGCCGCGGACGCCTCGGGTATGGTCGCCGCGGAGTCGTTATAGAAACGGACACCTGAGCGGGATCGGTGGAAGAATTCGAGCCGGTGTTCGATGCCGGGGAAGGTTTCGAGGCCTTTCCGTATCTCTTCGCTTTCCAAGCCGAAATCCAGAAGGCCGAGTCCGGCCGCCAGGAGATTGCCTTTTTGGTGGCGTCCGGGAACGCGCAGCGCGGGCGGCACCAGGACGCGCGCCTCTTCCTCGCCCGTAAGCCTGCCGACTCCCGATCCGTCAGCGGCGATCCAACCGCCTGCGGAGCGGTCACCGGGATCGGCGGAACGATAGCGGAGCACACGGGCCCCCGATTCGGCTGCGAAGGATTCGCCCCAGAAATCTTCCCCGCAAACGGTGACGTCCGCACGGTCCTGACCTTCGTAGATGACGCGTTTGTCGGAGACGTAGGCTTCCATGGATGCGTAACGGTCCAGGTGATCCGGCATAATCGCGGTAATGATGGCTACGCGGGGCTTCAGGAGGGCGTGCCCGTTCTCGCGGCGCCTTCCGCGGAGGTCGCCGAGCTGCCAGCTGGACAGTTCCAGCACCACCGCGTCCTCCGGCTTCAGACCATGGAGGAAAGAGAGGGGCGATAAGGTGATATTTCCGCCGAGGAAGGCTTTCCGCCCTGCAGATGCCAAGGTCCAGTGCAGTGCCGAGGAGACGCTGGACTTGCCCTTGGAGCCCGTCACTGCGATGAGCGGCGCGGGGCAGCGCGAAAGGAAGAGGGACAGATCCGTCTCCACGCGGCGCGCGGCGGCGAGGTATGGCGAGTCGGGCTTCACCGCCGGATTCTTCACGGCGAAATCGGCTTCCCTGAAATCCGAGATTTCATGCCGGCCGAGAACGTACCGGATCGGCAGGCCCTGGAGTTCGGCGATGGAGGGCTCAAGAACCTTCTCGTCACGGAGATCGGTGACGGTGACGGAAGCGCCTTCCGAGGCGAGGTAGCGCGCCGATTCCAGCCCGCCGCCGTTAAGGCCGAGGCCCATAACGACGACGCGCATGCCGCGGAAGGAGCTTCCGGGAGTAGGGAAGTCATAGTTCAACGATATATTCCTTCTGCTCTCGTTCGTTCAGGTAGGCTTTCAGTTCAAGGTTTTCCCAGGGCTTTATG
This sequence comes from Treponema sp., assembly GCA_003527485.1. GTDB lineage: Bacteria > Spirochaetota > Spirochaetia > Treponematales > Breznakiellaceae > UBA12037. Next base: position 6,720 of record DPXI01000018.1, read on the forward strand.
AGGCTATCGGGGATTTTCGCTTTCAGGTCCCTGAAAAGGGGCATGGTCTCAGAGAAACTCGTGTTTTTGAGGGAGTTCTGTATGTGATCGATTTCCGGCAGGAGTATTTCCACCGCTTTATGGAGATAAGGCAACAACTTGCGCCTGGAATCGGCTTTCGGATCGAGGACGGTCATGCAGATCGTCTTGTACTTGCAGGTATAGGGATAATACGGATATATGCGCTTTCCGGCGGGGATCAGGAGCTTGGTGAAGAACTTGGAGAGCTCGGAATCCATCCAGATGCCGCGGACCATATAGCCTTTGCCGGTTTCGCCTATCCAGGTTTGCGAGATCGTTTGCCTGACGGCGAAGGCCATCACCTTGCCCAGCTCCGAAATCACGGAGGCGAGCGGGATGAACTCGCTTTCCAGATAAAGGCGGTTCGTCCTGTAGGCGGCGGTTTCGTCGTTGCTTCCGCGTTCCAATAGTTCGAATTCAAGGGCGCGGCAGGCGAGATCGATCCGAAGCAAGTACAGGAAATATTCCTCGCCGATCCGGTACAGACGGTAGAAGCAGGGTTTGGAAATCTCGGACGGATCGAAGAAGTAAATCAGGTCGCTGAAAAAATCGGGAACGACCTGGACGAGGCCATCGATCCAGTCCCTGAGGGAGTTCATGTAGTCGGCGCGCGGGACCGTCTGCCGCACGTCGTGGTGGATCGGAAAACGCGGAACAGTGAACGGTTTGTCCAGCTGTACGAAATATTCCTCTCCCTGCGTGAAATGCTTGGTATAAGCGATACTGGATGAGGATTTTAAGGAAGAAAGACGCTCATTGATGATCCTGTCGGCATAGCCGAGGCGGATTTCGTTGACCAGCTGTTCCATTCTACCTCATCATACAGCCATATAGGCAACGTTTCCAAGTGGAAAATGCATCGGATCGACATTGCCGTCCCGCCGAGGTCATAGTATAGTCGTAGCCATGACGAAAAGAGGACCGTTTTTAGCGTTAATTCTCTTTGCGCTCGCGATTCCGGGCTTCGCGCTTGAAGGAGCCGACGGTCCTGGCAGGATTTCGGCTCAGATCGTCTATGCCGAAGGAAAGGATTTCACGATCGTCCGCGGAGGCGTGGCGCGCACCTTCCGGGCCGATGGGAGCGAAGTTGTCGGGATGGACGTGGAAGCTGGAGATCTGGTCCAGACCGGTTCGCTCACTTTCGTGGAGATGCAATTGGCGCCGTCCGGATCAATGATCAAGATCGCGGAGAATACCTCTTTTTCGGTCGATTCGTTCGGCGCCTCGGACGGCTCGGTCTCGCTTTCCCTTGTTTACGGCCGCGTCAGGGCGAAAGTGGCCAAATTGAGCGGAACGGATAGTTTCCGCGTCAGGACCCGGGGCGTCGCCGCGGGGGTCCGCGGGACGGATTTCGGCATGGATTCGATTGCGACGCGGGTAGCCGGCAAGACCGAGGACCGCGCCTACTGCTTCGCGGGCGAGCTGGAAGTCTATCCCGAAGGAGCCGTTGCGGCCGGGGTTCCCGCCATGATCGTCAATGCAGACGAACTTCTGCTCGTGGACCTGTCCTCCGGCCTGGCGGTGCTGGAACGGAGGACCATAGACAAAGCTATAAAGGCCTTCTGGTTGGCCAATGAGTTCGAGGGAAAGCCGCCGTTGCCCGCGCCGCCTTCCGCCGATCTTTCGGACGGGTCGGCCGCGTTGCCCGCATCACCCGCGTCGGCCATAGCGCCCCGGCCCGAGCCTGTTCCCGCGGCGGCGCCGCCCGCCGCAACGGCTTCCGAGGCCGCCAAGGAGGCACCCNNCCGAGGCCGCCAAGGAGGCGCCCGCCGAGGCCGCGCAGGATAATGGCCCCGAGGTCGAGATGCGTTACGCATTGCCGGATTATGAGCCTTACCGGCGCGCGGCTTCAACCAAAAACGTGATGATCGGTGTTTCCCTCGTCTGCGGCATCATCGGGCTCGGCCTCCAATCCGTCGGCCTATATTCGATTACCCAGTCCGAATATGATCTCGGGACCATGCTCGTCGCAGGCGGGAGCGCCGGCGTCGGCATCTCGCTCGGGACGGCGGCAGCCGCCCTCTTCATCAATCCGCCGTCGCCTTAGCGCGCGGTCTACAATATTCAGGAGGCATCATGACGAAGAAAACATTTCTGCTCGTAGCCATCGCGGCGGTGACGGCCGCGGTCGCGTTCGCGGCCGATCCGGTCGAGGGGTTCTGGAAAAGCGTGGACGAGAAGACCGGAGAAGCGACAGCTTTCTGGAAAATTTATGAAAAGAACGGACAGCTCATGGGAGAGATACTTAAAATAGTCGGGAAACCGGACAGCACGATCGCCGACAAGACAAAGCCCAGCTACAAGAATTTCCCCGTTAAAGGAACCGTCAACACCATGAAGGTCGTCGGCACTCCCTGGATCTGGGGACTGACCAAGAAGAAGACGGGCGAATGGTCCGGCGGGAACATTGTGGACCCGAAAGAGGGCGACATATACCAGTGCAAGATAACCTACCGCATGGCCGACGGGAAAAAATATCCGAAGGACGTTCTGGAAATGCGTGGAGAAATCGGCCTCGGTATCGGCCGCAGCCAGTTCTGGCTGAAGGCGAACGAAGCCGAGTTCCGGTAGGCATCGGTGCCGCAATTCGAACTGACGGAAGCCGGTCCTTTCCTGGACAAGCGCGGGAAGCCGCGCGCGAGGGGGTGGTCCCGGCGGCCGTTGCTGGCTTACGACCGTGCGGCGATCCTGTCCCCAGTCCATTCCATCAAGGAATGGGATTCGTACACCGTGCTCTCCCCGACGCACGGAGTTAGCTTCATAGTCGCTGATTACGGCGCTTTCGGCATAGCCCGCGCGGAAGCCGTCGACTTGGTCGAAGGTGACTGCGCGTCGGACTCCTGGGTGGTGCCCTTCCCGCTCGGATCCATGTCCCTGCCGGCCTCCAGCGAGTCCGGCGACGTCCGGTTCCGCGACAAAGGAAAATCCATCGATTTCGCGCTGCTGGAAGACGGGGGGCGGATACTCAAGGTCGACATCCCCGGTTTCTGCCGCGGGCAGGGCCTTCGCGGCGCGATCGTTCTGGGAGCTCGCGGCGACGCGGAATCGTTGACAACCGCCGGCTCATGGCGCAGGCGAGGCGAGCGCTTCGCCTACTGCCGCGTACTGCCCTGCCTGTCCGCGGAAGGCATGATGCAGTTCGGCGGCGAGGAACTGGCCTTTTCCAAGGACGAGGCTTTCGGTACCCTTGAATGGTGCCGCGGAGTTTGGCCCCACCGCAGCGAATGGATACGCGCCTCGGTGTCGGCTTCCGTGGACGGTCATCCTTTCGCCCTCTCGGTCGCCGGCGGGGACGGCGAGGACGCGGAAGGACACAGAACGGCCGTATTCCGCGACGGCATACTGCACAAGATTTCCTCGGCGACCATACGCAATGATCAGCGCGATATCCCGGGCCTCTGGCGGATCGTTTCCGCCGACGGACGTCTGGACGCGACCATGGCACCGGTGGCCGAACACGGCTCCAAGGACGGTTTCCTGTTCTTCTCCTCCGCGAGGCTCCAGAGCTATGGCCTTTTTTCCGGACGGGCTGTACTGGATGACGGGACGGTGTTGGACTTTAAAGACCTGCCGGGAAATATCGAAAGAACGAAAGCGCGCTGGTGAGGGCGTCTATTCCAGATAATCGAACCTGCCTTCGAACGCGTATTCTGCCAATCCCGCGACGAGTAGGCGGTGCGGGCTCTTCCATTCGATCCAAAACCTTCCCCGGTCGATGAGTACCGCGGGGCCGTCGTCAACCCGGCGGACACCGGCGTCGGGCGCCTTCTTGCCTGAACCGAAATCGGCGAAGCGGACCGCCGCGCCCCTGCCGCGCCATTCGGCGACGGCTTCCCCTTCGGCCTTTCCCGCAAGAGTCGCGGCCGCCACCGCCACGGCCGCCGCCGCGATCCTGTCGACTCCCTCGGCGGCAGAGAAACGGACGAGTTCCCGTCCGGCGGGGCGCACCACCACGGGCACGGCCTCTCCAGCCAGGCCGACGAGCGCGGTTCTGATCCTTTTAGGCCCGGGACCGGTGTCGGAGCAAACGATGGCCGCGTAGGGCCGGTCCAGGGAAATCAGATAGGCCGAAGTCGACTTGCCGTCGACGATCAGGTCCAGGCGCGCGTCGTCCCTGTCTTCGGGTCGAAGGATGCGCCCGATCTCCGCGTGGGAAAGCGGCGGATCCATCTCCATCGCGAAGCTGCGGGAATCCAGCGCCGTGAGGGTTCTGTCCCCCCGGGCGGTGGAGATGCGCACCTTCCCGCCGCTGGCGCGTCCCGAATCGAAGGCCCACCGTGCCGCGCAGAACCAGGCGTCGAAACTGGAGTACGATTCGGTGCCGTCGCCGAGGAAGAAGCGGGTCGCGACCGTTCCGGCGGTTTCTCCCTGGGCGACGAAAATCGCGCCACGTCCGCCGACTCCCCGGCGGCGGTCAAGGATGGCCTGGGCGAGGGATCCGTCGACGGCCTGAAAACCGCCGATCTTGGAGGCGTCCACAAGGACGAAATCGTCTCCGGCGACATGGAGCTTGAAAAAGGGTACCGTCACGTAACCGCGTCCTGGGCCGCGTCCTGATTCCCGGCGGCGCCNNGCGCCGGTGCGGGCGTAGTCGCGGGAGTCCCGGCCACGGAAACGTTCTTCTGCGAGGAGCACGAGCTTGTCCAGGAGAGGGCCGTAGGCGAGGCCCGAGGCTTCGCACATCTTGGGAAACATGCTGATGGTCGTGAAACCCGGCATGGTATTCACTTCGTTCAGCAGTATCGCGCCTGTATCCTTCCTCACGAAGAAGTCGACCCGGGCGAGGCCCGATANNGGATCGATGTACTTGGCGTCGTAGTCATAGAATTCGTGGGTGGGTATCACCTCGCCGGGCGTATAGGCTTCGATCTTTTCGTTGCCGCACACGGAGCATTCCACTTCGCGGGCAAGTACGAAGGGTTCCACCAGGATCTTGTCGTCCCATGCGAAGGCTTCATCTCCCGCCAGCTCGAGCGCCGCGCGGTCGTTCGCCTTGCCCGCGCCCACGGAAGAACCAGCGCAGGCCGGTTTGACGAAAAGGGGATACAGGAAGTCGCGCTCCGCCCGCTCCAGCAATGCCGTCTTTTTGTCGCGGGACGCCCACTCGGACTTCCGGATCGCGATGTAGGGAACGGTCGGCAGTCCCGCCTGTATCCATAGGGCCTTCGCCTTTTCCTTGTCCATGCCCACCGCGCTTCCGAGCACGCCGGCTCCCACATAGGGCAGGCGGGCCATCTCCAGCAGGCCCTGCAGGGTGCCGTCCTCGCCGAAAGTGCCGTGGAGGACGGGAAAGATGACATCGACCGGCAAGGGCGCGGCACCGGATAGCGCTCCGGATCGGACCAAGGCTCCGCGGGCGCCGCCGCCAGGCACGACGGCGACGCGGGTGCCGCTCGCCTCCGCAAGGCCGAGCGCCGGAGCGCCGGCGATACAGCGTTCCAGTTCCGAAGCGTCCTGGAGATACCAAGCGCCGTCCATCGCGATGCCCACCAGGAGCACGTCGTATTTGTTCCTGTCCAGGTTGCGCGCGACCGAAGCCGCCGAGACGCGCGAGACGTCGTGTTCCCCCGATCGTCCGCCGTAGAGCACCGCTATCGTCTTTTTCATGTCCGCTCCCGCCATCCCAGTTCCTTGAGTGCCTTTTCCGCTTCCGCGATTTCGTCGTACGGATCGGTCCTGTCCGAGTAGATGATCGAATTTTCATGGCCCTTGCCGAGGAGGAGGACCGCGTCCCCTTCCCGGGCCAGGGCGAACGCCTTCCTGATGGCGGAAGGCCGGTCGGGGATGAGGAAGAGATTCTCGCCGCGCGTCCGCTCGGGACAGCCCGATGCGATCTCCTCCAACAGTTCCATGGGATCCTCGCCGCGCGGATCTTCGTCGGCGAGGATCACGATGTCGGTCCAGTCCGCGGCGATCCGGCCCTGCCGGGGCCTTTTTTCGCGGTCCCGCTCCCCGCCCGAGCCGAAGAGGCTGAGTAGGCGGCCGCCCCGCGCCTCCAGGCGCTTCTTGATCGAAGGGAGCACGGCTTCGAAGGAGGAGGGGGTATGGGCGTAATCCACGATGACCTCGAAGGGCTGACCGAGGTCCACGACGCTCATGCGTCCACGTACGGGCCGCAATCCGGCTACCAGGGGCGCGAGTTCCGCGATCCCCATGCCGAGCAGGCCTGAAACCGTCAGCAGGGCAGCGAGCACGTTTCCTGCATTGAAGGCGCCGGGTAGCTGGTCCCGGAGCTGTATACGTTCGCCCGTGGCCCGCACCAGGACTTCATAGGTATTGCCCGCGGCGTCCGCGGAGACGGATTTTACAGAAAGGTCGGCGTCGGCTCCCGCCGTGCTGAAAGTATAGGTCCTCCGCGCGGTTGCCTGGGCGAAATACGCCGCGCTCGCGTCGTCGGCGTTCATCACTCCGAATGACGGTATCCGGGCTGTCGCCCGTCCGCCTTCGACCGACGCCTGGACGGACCGCAAAGCTTTCTCGTGGGAACCGCGGTCCAAGGCGCGGAACAGGTTCGCCTTGTCCTCGCGATAGCGTTCCCAGGTACCGTGGAACTCCAGATGCTCGTGGGCTACGTTGGTCATGATGCCCACATCGAAGGCAACGTCCCCGAGCCGGTTCGTCCGGGGAGACAGGCCGTGGGAGCTCGATTCGATCACCGCGTATTCCATCCCATGATCTCGCATCGCGGCGAGCAACGCGTGGATGGTCGGCGCTTCCGGGGTGGTCTGGTGCTCGGGATTCCATATTTCCTCGTCGCCCGAGCGGTACTGCACGGTGGAGACGAAGCCGGCCTTCTTTCCCGCGAGCGAGAGCAGCTGGTAGACGAGGAATACGGTGGTGCTCTTGCCTTCGGTGCCCGTCACCCCGATTACCGCCAGGTCCCTGGACGGCGAGCCGCAGAAGGCATCCGAGATGGGGGACATGGCAAAACGGGAATCGGCTACTTGAATGTAGGCGATTCGCGGATCGTAGGCGGGGAGCGGATCCGAATGCACGACGGCCAAGGCGCCGCGGGCGATGGCCTGGTCGATGAAGGCATGGCCGTCGGCATGCAGGCCGGGAAGGGCGAAATACAGGGACCCGCTCTGCACCTTGCGGGAATCGTAGGCGAGGGTCGTTATCTCCGGATCGAGCGGATCCCCGCCGGACCGGAACCCGCGGCGTTCGATGACGGAAGCGCGCCGCAGGAGCTCGGCGTCCATGAATTCGGAAAGGCGACGTTGCATGGGTGGATGATACCGCCTCCTTCCGGTCTGGTAAAGCGGGGGAGACGTCTCCCCCGGGCCGACCCGTTCTCAGGCCTTGAGCGCGTCCATCTCCGCCATGGTCGGCGGCTCCGCGCCGCGCTTGGAGCAGACCAGGGAGGCCGCCTTGTTCGCGAAGAAGAGGGCGGCCGACAGTTCCGCCTCGCTCAGCGAAGCTATCTTCTCCCGGGACATCTTTCCGTTCATTTCCAGCCAGGACAGGAATCCGGCGTGGAAGGTATCGCCCGCGCCGATCGTGTCCACGACCTTCACGTCCACGATGGGCGCGGTGGCGCGGAATTCCTTCCCGTCCTTGCGCTTGCCTATCGCGAGGGCGCCGTCCGCGCCGAGGGTGGTCACGACGAGACTCGGACCGAAGGCCATCACCCGTTTCATCGCGGATTCCCGATCCAGACCCGGATAGACGAAGTCCATGTCGGCGCCTGAAATCTTGACGATGGTCGCGCAGGCCATCAGGCTTTCCAGCCTTTTTACGTACGCCGCGCGGTCATGGATCATCACGGGACGGATGTTCGGGTCGAAGGAGGTCACGCGGGAAGACGCTTCCCTGCGCACGAAGGTTTCTATGGTGGAGGCGATCGGTTCCATGGTAAGCGAGATGGAACCGAAAAGGATGCAGCGCGCCTCGTCCGGAAGCTTGGCCGGAAGGTCCTCCTGACGGAAGGACCGGTCCGCGCTTCCTTCGGTGTAGAAAGCGTACTCGGGCTCCTTGCCCTTCTCAAGCCTGACGAAAGCGAGCGTGCTGGTCTGGTCGGCGCGGACGATGTAATCCGTCCTCACTCCGTTCGCCTTCAGCCGATCCACGAGGATGTCGCCGAAAAAATCGGTGGAAAGCCGACCCACGAAGCCCACCGGAACGCCCAGCCTGCCGACGGCGACCGCCGAATTGTAGGGACTGCCGCCCGGGCAGGGCCTGAATGCGCCGCCCTCGCCGGTGGTGAAAGGAACCATATCGATAAGGGCTTCGCCGCAACACAGGATCATCCTCGCCTCCTCTCCGCTTCCGTTGTCCGGACCGCGCGATGGGATTATTGTGTCATGGAGAGGCGAGAATTTCCACCCCGCGATCGACTTATGGACAGGTACGGCCTAATCGTGGAAAATGACGCCCACACGATGAAAATCCTATTCGACACCCATACCCATTCGGTTGCTTCAGGGCACGCGTATTCGACCATAGACGACCTCGCCCGCGGAGCCCGGCGGCGCGGCCTGAAGGGCTTCGTCCTCACCGACCACGGCCCCGCCCTCGGCTGCTACACGCATCCCTACCACTTCGGAAACCTCCGCATCCTGCCCCGGCGCATCGAGGGCGTCCGCTTCTTCAAGGGCATAGAGGCGAACATCCTGGATACGGAGGGTACGATCGATCTGGGCGCCAACCAGCTTGTCCGATTGGACTTCGTGCTCGCGGGCCTGCACGAGGTTTGCGCTCCGCCTTCCGATATCGCGACGAATACCCGGGCCATCGTGGCGGCCCTCGCGAATCCCTTCGTGGACGCGATCTCGCATCCGGGCAATCCCGCTTTCCCGGTGGACGCGCGCGCCATCGTGAGCGCGGCGGTTGAATACGGGAAGGCGCTGGAGATCAACGACAGCTCCTTCCGCGTCCGCACCGGCAGCGGCGATACCTGCCTTTCCATCGCCAGGATCTGCGCCGAGCTCGGCGCCCTGGTCGTGTGCGGAAGCGACGCCCACTACTGGCGCGATGTCGGACGCTTCGGCACCGCCGTGAAACTGATGCGCCAGGCGGGCGTGGACGGGAAGCAGGTCGTCAACGCATCGGCCAAGCGCTTCGAGGCATTCATGGAACGGCGGAGCGCCGAAAGACGGGCCGCGGCGGGAATAGCCTGAGACGGTCGGGGCTTCGCGGCTTTCGGGCTCTCCTCAGGGAATATAGGACTCGCCTCCCAGATAATACAGCGCCGAAAAGCTGACGGAAGCGCCTTTCCGGAATTCGAATTCGTCACGGTAGGACGGAACCGTGAGGATGATCGAATTCTTGTCGATCCTCGCTACGATGTCGATGTCCACCGATGAAGCTCCGTTACCCTCCAGCGCCCAAAGGTCGGCCTGGCAACCGCGCGAGACGGAGAGCTCTTTCTTCTCGCTTCCCGCGGGTTTGAAATGGGAGAGGCTCAACGAGTAGTCGTTCGTCCCGTCGCCGTCCACGTCCAGGGCCGCCGCCCATTCGTATTCCATATAATCGTCGGGTACCTTGGGCGAATTGAATACGAGGTTCTTCTGCAGGCCCTTGAGTCCGAAGGTGGCGACGAGGTCGCCGTCCTCGTCTTTCAGGGAAACCTCGGTGAGTTCCGCGAAGGGGTAGGGCGAATTGCCCGGGTTCCTCGATCCGCGGGCCTGGCCGTCGACGATCGGGAGCGTATACGCGAAGGATGCCTCCCCGTCGGTCTCCGCCGAAGCGGCGCCGGCCGTCGTTGCGGAGCCCGCCGCGGAGCCCCAGCCGGGAGCCGTTTCCGGCGCGGGCGCCGCGACGGAACCCGCCGCGGAACCCGCCGCGGAACCCCAGCCGGGGGCCGTCTCGGCCGGAGCGGCGCCGGTGCCTGTCGCGGCCGCCGCCGCGGAGCCCGCCGCGGAGCCCCAGCCTGGAGCCGTCTCGACCGCGGCCGCCGCGACGGTGGCCGACGCGACCGGGCCCGCCGTGCCTGCGGGACGCAGGCCCTTCACATCGTACTGGGGCTTCTGTTCCCCCTCCGTGTTTCGCGCGGCCATGGTCTGGGCGGACTGCAGCACGCTCCCCCAATCCGGATTGGCGGGATTGTACGCCGCCTTGAGCCAACAATTGGTGAAGACCCCGCCGTCCGAACCGCCGAGCGAGTACTGCCCGGGTTCCGAACCGGAAGCGATGAAGTTGCCGGCATAGTTCAGGAAGAGGTTACGGAGTCCTCCCGCCGCCTTGGCTGACCGCGTCGCGGGCGCCGCCGATCGGTCCATGAAGCTGTTGCAGCAGTCCCCCAGCGCCAGCGCGAGCCGGGGTTGGACGCCCTTCTTCGCGAGGAGGTCGATGGGATACTGGAGGTCGACGAGATCGTGGCCCTGAAGAGCCATGTCGGGCCAACGGCCTTTCTTGTTCGACATGCGGCCGCCGTGGCCGCTGTAATAGAACAGGACTATGTCATCCTTGCCGGGAGAAAGCGACTTGATTTCCTTCTCCAGATGGGCCTTCGACCAACCGTTCACAACTTCCGCCCAATTACGGATTGCGTCGACCTTTTCCGGGGATGCGGCGGCGACATCCAGGAAGACTTTGGCTTTCAGGTTCATCCCGGTCTCTTTCTGGGCATCGCGCAGGAAGCCTCCCATATTCACGACATCGTAGATGCAGCCGATGCCTTCGTCCTCCGTGTTCGCGAAGATGATCGCATGGAAGGTCGCGGCGAAGGCCGGTCCTCCCGAAAGGAGGACCGCCAAGGCGATGGCGGCGAGCAGGGAACGTCGTTTCATCTTGAACCTCCGGAGCGCGGATACGGAGATGATAGGTCCTCCACGGCCGAAAACGCAAGCGCGGGAATCCTTCCGGACGGCGATCCTTGTTTTCTGCGCTTCAAGGCTTGCCCGAAGGAGGTGCGCGGGGCGATACTGCGTTCGGAGGTATCCCGTGCCGCGGTCATTCGGTCCCGTACTGTTCGGCATCCTCGCGGCGGCGGCGCTGACGGTCGGCGCGGTCGCCGCCCCTGTTCCAGGCGGGAAGGCGTGGACGATCATGAT
>DPXI01000093.1 GCA_003527485.1 Treponema sp.
CTATCCGGCACCAAGGAAGGCTGCCGTGAAGGCGACTGCGGCGCCTGCCTCGTGTTGCTCGGTGGACCGTCAGCGGGCGCCGGCGCGGGAGCGGGCGCGGGCGTGGGCGCAGGCGTGGGCGCGGGAGCGGGCGCGGGAGCGGGCGCGGGCGCGGGCGTAGCCGCGGATGTCGAATGGCTCGCGGTGCCCTCCTGCCTGCTGGCCCTCGGCGAACTGGACGGACGGCAATTGGTGACGATCGAAGGCCTGGCGACCGCCGGTCCTACGCCCGTGATGCTCGCCCTGCACGGCGAGGGAGCGAGCCAGTGCGGCTTCTGCTCTCCCGGCGTCGTCGTCGCGCTGACAGCCTTCCTCCTCGGTCCGGGGCCCTACGACGCGGCCTCCGCGATGGCCGCGGTGGACGGCAACCTCTGCCGCTGCACCGGCTACGGCTCCATCCGCCGCGCCGCCGCCCTCCTGGCCGCCGACTTCTCCGGACTTCCCGCCGACCTGCCCGCCCGGCTCGCATCCCTTGCCGCGCGCGGCGTCGTGCCGCCCGCCCTCGCCGCGGCCATGGCGCTGGAGGTCCGGCCTGCCTCCGCCCGGAGCGCCGACGCCGCGTCCGCAGCAGGCCTGCCCTCCGTTGTGTCCCCCGCGGCGGCCCGGCCCGCCGACGGTCCTCCAGCCCTGCCGCTCGGCGGCGGCACCGACTATTTTGTGCGCAACACCGAACCCGACGGCATCGCGCCGATTTTCTCCGACCAGGATCCTGCTCTCAGGCGCATCGGGCGGACAAGCTCCAAGTCCGGGGAGCCGCAGCTGGAAATCGGCGCCGCCGTCACGCTCCGGGAATTCTTCGCCTCCTCCCTTATGCGGGAGGCCGTCCCGGGGATACAGGGCTACGAAAACCTCGTGGCCAGCGGACCCATCCGCGCCCGTGCGACCCTCTCGGGTAACATTGCCAACGCATCGCCGGTGGCCGACATGACCGCGATGCTGCTTGCCCTCGGCGCCCGCCTGCGCCTGCGCGGAAAGGCGGGAACGCGCGAGTTGCCACTGGAGCGCTTCTTTCTGGCCTACAAGAAAATAGACCTCGAACAGGAGGAGGCCATCGAGGCCATCCTCATCCCCGCCACGGGCGGGGGGCTGTTCTTTTCCTTCGAGAAGGCATCAAAGCGGGCGCATCTGGATATCGCCGCGGTCAATTCCGCCCTTGCCTGCCGCGTGGACGCGGACGGGACCCTGCGCGGGGTGCGCCTCTCCGCAGGCGGCGCGGGGCCGCTTCCGCTCCTGCTGGAGCGGGCTTCGGCCTATCTGGAAGGCAAACGCGCCGACGCGGCGACAGTCCGGGAAGCCGCCGATCTTGCGGTGGCCGCCTGCGCGCCGCAGTCCGACGTGCGGGGCTCCGCTTCCTACCGCTCGGCGATGCTGAAGCGCTTCGTCTGGGCGCATTTCATGCGTCTTTCGCCGGCTTCCGGCCTGGCAGAGGAGCTTTTCCCATGAACCCCGCCTTCGGATTCCCCAACGGGGACCGGCCCGAGAGCCTGCGCAACCTGTCGGGCGCCACCCAGTACGTCGACGACCTCACCGAGCCGGCGGGCCTGCTCCATGCGGTGCCCGTCCCCAGCCCGAGCGCGCGGGGTCACCGGCTGTCGGTCGACGCGTCGGCGGCCCTTGCCCTGGACCCATCGGTCCGCGTTTTCACGGCCGCCGATATCCCCGGCGAGAACCAGATCGGCAGCGTCCTGCCGGACGAGCCCCTGATTGCCGACGGCGAGTGGACCTTCATTGGCGAGGTCGTCGCCCTGGTGCTGGCGCCCGACCGGGCCCTCGCCCGCCGGGCCGCGGCCCTCGTCCGCGTCTCGGGCCAGGACCTGCCGCCCGTGACGGACGCGCGGGAAGCGTTCCGGAAGGGCGATCTGCTGTTTCCCCCACGGACGATCCGAAGCGGGGACGTGGAGGCGGCGTTCAGGGATGCGGCCTTCATGGCGGAAGGCCGGGTCGAGTCCGGCGGCCAGGAGCACGTGTACCTGGAAACCCAGGCGGCCTTGGCGACGAGCGAGGAGGGCTCCCGTATCCGGGTGGTCTCCAGCACCCAGTCGCCGACCGCGGTCCAGAGGGGAGTGTCACGAACCTTAGGGATACCCTACGGCGCGGTGACGGTGGAGGCGGGACGGCTCGGCGGCGGCTTCGGGGGCAAGGAGGACCAGGCGACGACCTGGGCCTGCCTGGCGGCGCTCGGCGCAGCGCTCACCGGGAAGCCGGTCAAGATCTCGCTCAGGCGCCGCGAGGACCTCCGCCTTACGGGCAAGCGGCATCCCTATTCGTCCGACTTCCGCATCGCCCTGGCGGCCGACGGGACCATACTCGGCTTCCAGGCGGACTATTACCAGAACTCCGGGGCCTGCTGCGACCTGTCCCCGGCCATACTCGGCCGCACCCTCTTCCACGCGACGGGCGCCTACCGCGTCGGCGCGGTGCGGGTGACCGGGTACATGTGCCGCACCAACCTGCCGCCCTTCACCGCCTTCCGCGGCTTCGGCGGCCCCCAGGCCTTCTTCGTGATCGAGTCCGCCATCGCGGCGGCCTCGGCGGCCAGCGGCATCCCCGCCGAAGTCATCCAGCGGAAGAACCTTCTTTCGGAAGGCGACGTCCTCCATTACGGCCAGAGGGCGGATCAATGCCGGACCGGCATCGTATGGGACCTGCTGGTCAAGGCTGCCGGATATCCCGCGCTCCGCGCTTCGATCGAAAAATTCAACGCGGAAAACCGGCTGGTCAGGCGCGGAGCCTGGATAGTGCCGGTGGCCTTCGGCATCTCCTTCACCCGCATCATGATGAACCAGGCGGGCGCCCTCGTGCACGTCTACCAGGACGGTTCCGTCGTCGCGAACACGGCTGCCGTGGAGATGGGCCAGGGCGTCAACCGGAAGATCCTGAGGGTGGTGGAACGAAGCTTGGGCTTGGCGCCGGGCCTCGTGACGGTGGAACGGACGAGCACCGCGGCCGTGGCCAACACGCAGCCTACCGCCGCTTCCACGGGCTCGGACCTGAACGGCATGGCCGCATTCTTCGCCTGCCAGGAGATCAAGGCCCGCCTGCTGGCTTTCGCCGCCGGCGCGCTCGGGGCCAAGGCGGAAGAGCTCGGCATTTCGGACAGCCTCCTGCTCCGCGGCGGAAAGCCGACCGGCTGGGACTGGAAGCGCCTTGTGGCCGAGGCGCTGGAAGCGAGGGTGGACCTCTCGGCCCACGGCTATTACGCCACTCCAGGTATCTTCTACGACGAGGCGGTCGAGCGCGGCTCGCCCTTCGCCTACCACGTTTACGGAGCGGGACTTGTGGTCGCCGAAGTGGACCTGCTGCGCGCTTCGTACAGGGTCGTTTCCGCCCGCATCGTCCATGACGGCGGCGCTTCCCTGGATCCGCTGACCGACCGGGGGCAGATCGAGGGTGCCTTCGCCCAGGGGCTCGGCTGGTCCTTGCTGGAGGAGCTGCGCTACGGGGAGGACGGAAACCTGCTGACCGACACGCTTTCCACCTACAAACTTCCTGACGGCTCCTTCATGGACTTTCCCCTGGATATCGAATACCTGTCCGATCCGCCGAATCCCCATGCGATCCATGGTTCCAAGGCGATCGGCGAGCCGCCCCTTATGTACGGGATAGCCGGCTACTTCGCCGTCCTGGACGCGCTCCGCGCCGCGCGGAAGGACGCGCCCTTCTTCGACCTCCCGATGACCCAGGAGAAGGCGCTCACCTACCTGACCGGGGGCCGCCCGTGATCATCGCCAACGGAAGCGTCGCGCTGCCGCGCTCGGATGCGCCGGCAAGGGCGGATCTCCGCATCATCGACGGCCGCATCGTGGAGATCGGGTCGAATTTGCGCGCCGGGGACGGCGAGCAGGTCGTGGATGCTGGCGGCCTGCTGGTGCTGCCCGGCGCCGTCGACCCCCACGTCCACTTCGACACGCCAGGCTTCGAGTCTCGGGAATCCTTTTTCCGGGGCTCGGCCGAAGCGGCGCGGGGTGGGGTGACCACGGTCATCGACATGCCCTGCACCTCCCTCCCTCCGGTGACCGATGCCGCGGCCCTCGACGCCAAGCTCGCCGTCGTTTCCGGGCAGGCCCTGGTGGACTACGGTTTCTACGGCGGGGTGAGGGGCGGAAGCGCGGGGTCGGAACTGGAAGACGGCATGGCCTCCCTGGCCCCGCGCGTGCTCGGTTTCAAGTGCTACCTCCTTTCCGGCATGGATACTTTCCCGCGGGTGAACCACGAGGAGCTCGGCCGCGCCATCGCGCAAGCCGCCGCCCTCGGCCGCCCCCTCCTGCTGCACGCGGAGGACGCCGACTACTGCGCGGCAGCCCGGATCCGCGTGGAGGCAACCCGGACCGCCCGGGGGGGAGGCAAGCCGACTTGGGACGATTATGTCGACTCGCGTCCCGCTTCGGCCGAGCGCATCGCCTGCGCGGTCGCCTCGGAACTCGCCGCCGAGCGCGGCTGCTCGTCCACCCTGCACGTCGTCCATGTGGGCGTCGCCGCCGCGGCCTCAGCCCTGGCCCGCTCCGGCGCGACCTGCGAGACCTGCGCCCATTACCTGGCCTTCACCCGCGAGGATTTCGCCGTCCACGGCGCCGCGCTGAAGACGGCGCCGCCGGTGAAGGGCGGGGCCGAGCGGGAAAAATTGTGGGCCCTCCTTGCCGACGGGACCATCCCTTTCGTCACGAGCGACCACGCCCCTTCCACGAGGGAGGAGAAGCGCAGCGGTTCGGTCTGGACCGACTACGGCGGCATTCCCGGCACGGGCACTCTCCTGCCGTACCTCCTTTCCGAAGGCTGGCTCGCCGGCCGCCTGACCCTGACTCGTTTCCTGGAGGCGACCTCGGGGGCCGCCGCCGCGCGCTTCGGCCTGGACGACCGCAAGGGTTCTATAGAAGTCGGCAAGGACGCGGATCTGGTTCTGGTGGATCCCGGGGCAAAGACGGTGATCCACGGAGATCGGCTGTATTCCAAGGGACGCGACACTCCCTTTGAAGGCATGGAACTCCGGGGCGCCGTGCGCTCCACCTGGGTCCGCGGCAGGATGGTGTACGACGCCGGACGCGATGCGATGCCTACAGAGGCCTCCCCGGTGCCCGGCATCGTCGCCGAAGCCGGCTGGGGCCGTTTCCTGACAAGCTTGCGGGACAACTCGCCTATGGATTATCTTTGACCGAAAACGCACGATACAAGGGGACGACATGAGCATTGATTCCAAGGACATACTGAAAAAAGCCGCCGCATACCGCGACTATACCGCCGAGAACCTGGGAAAGATCATCCGCGTGCCCGCGTTCAGCTGCACGGAAAAGGAACGGATCGAACTGCTGAAGAAGCTCTGCGCCGAGGCGGGAATGGAAGATCTCCGCGTGGACGGGCTCGGGAGCCTGCTCGGCCGCGTTGGAAAGGGCAAGAAAAACCTGGTTTTCGACGCGCATATCGACACCGTCGGCGTGGGCGATCCCGCCCAGTGGACGACGCCCCCGCATTCGGGCCTGGTCAAGGACGGACTGGTGTACGGACGCGGCGCCTCCGACCAGCTCGGCGGCGCTGCCTCCATGATCACCGCCGCCCGCATCCTGAAAGACCTGAAATACGACGGCGACTACTCCGTCTGGTTCGCCTTCACGGTAATAGAAGAGGACTGCGACGGCCTCTGCTGGAAGTACCTGATCGAAGAGGAGAAATTCAAGCTGGATTTCGCCGTCTCCACCGAGCCCACCAGCTGCCGCCTGTACCGCGGCCACCGCGGACGCATGGAGATCCAGATCGACATCAAGGGCATCTCCTGCCACGGCTCGGCCCCCGAGCGCGGCGAGAGCGCCGCCTACAAGGCCGCGCGCGCAGCCCTGGCCCTGGAGAAGCTCAACACCGAACTGAAACCGGACGACGACGGTTTCCTGGGCAAGGGGACCATCGTCGTGTCCCAGATCAAGGTCCAGGGTCCCTCCCAGTGCGCCGTCCCCGACCAGGCCATGCTGTACTGCGACCGCAGGCTCACCTGGGGCGAGGACGACAAGATCGCCATCGCCCAGGTGGAGAAGGCCCTGGCCGGCGCCGGCGTGGACAAATTCACCGTAAAGATGCCCGAATACTCCCAGCCGGCCTATACCGGCAAGGTCTATCCGCAGGAGCTGTACTTCCCCACCTGGAAGATACCCGCCGACCACGCGCTCGTGCGCTCGGGCGAGGACGCCTATTCGTCCCTGTACGGCGCGGCGCCCACCGTGGACAAATGGACCTTCTCCACCAACGGCGTCGCCATCTGCGGCCGCCACAAGATCCCCTGCATCGGCTTCGGCCCCGGCGACGAGAAGTCCGCCCACGCCCCCAACGAGACCACCCGCGTGGACGACCTGGAGAAGTGCGCCGCCTTCTACGCCGCCCTCCCGACCGCCCTGGAGAACCGCGCTTGAAGTGGAACTACCGCTGTCCAGTTTGTGGGAAGGAGTACGAAATCGAGGGGGGCCGTTACCTCTGTGATCCTTGTTCGGCCGGCAACCTTCCGGGGCATCCCCTGCGCGGCGTGCTGGAATGCGTCTGGACAGGGGAGGTACCGTTCGAAAAGGACGGGCGGACCATTCCCCTGCCGGTCGCTTCCGGATTCTTCCCGCCCATTCCGGTCGGCGATACCCCGCTCTGGGCTCCCGCGCGGTTGCGGGAAGAACTTGGCTTCCCTCGCCTTTTCCTGAAGGACGACACCTGTAACCCCTCCGGCTCCTTCAAGGACCGGGCCAGCTACCTGGTGGCGGCCTTTGCCAAGGAGCGGGGCATCGGGGAGATCGCGCTGGCTTCCACGGGCAACGCGGCATCCTCCATGGCGGCCGTCGGAGCCGCCGCTGGCCTGAAGATCACCGTCTTCCTGCCCGCCGCCGCTCCCGCCGCCAAGCGTATCCAGGTCCTGCAGTACGGCGCCGAGCTGCGCGAAATCCGGGGCAGCTACGACCTCGCCTTCGACACCTCGCTTGAGTACTCGGCCGAAACCGGCGTGCTGTCGCGGAATACCGCCTACAATCCCCTGACGATCGAAGGAAAGAAGACGGCTTCCTTCGAGATCGCTGCCGCTCTGCGCTCGCTCGGCGGGGCGTCCGCTCCCGACCACGTCTTCGTGCCCACGGGCGACGGCGTGATCCTGGCGGGGGTCTACCGCGGCTTCGAGGACTTGATCAAGCTCGGCGCGCTGGAAAAGATGCCGACAGTCTGGGCCGCCCAGGCCGAGGGCTCCGGCGCCATCGCGCGCGCGCTGGCCCGCGACGCCTCGGCCGCCGATCCCTTCAGTCCCGTCGTTCCGGCGACGACCACCGCCGATTCCATCTCGGTGGACGCGCCGCGCAACGGTTACTACGCCCTGGAGAAGCTGAGGAAGTACGGCGGGAAGGCCGTGACGGTGAGCGACGAGGAGATTTTCGCAGCCCAGCGCCTGGTCTCTTCCCGCTCGGGCCTCTTCGCCGAGCCTTCCTCCGCCTGCGCCTTCGCCGGCTTCCTGAAGGTCCGCGCCCAATTGGATCCCGCTTCGACCGTAGTCGTCATGTTGACCGGCTCTGGCCTGAAAGACATCAAGAACGCCGCTCGCGCCGTAGGCGCGGAAGTATAAGGAGAAACCGGATGATCGACCTGAAAATAGACGAGGCCCAGAGGAAGAAGAACATCCAGCGCTGCAAGGAAAAGGGTATCGTGCTGCCCACCTACGCGCAGATGCGGGACCCGACCAGGATCCCCGCTTCGTACAAGCAGGAACTTTCGAAAATCGGGCTCTGGGACACCCACAGCCGCAACCTCTTCCGAGTCACCTGGCACAACGAGCCGAAGGCCCAGGGCGGCGGCTTCGGCGGAGTCAACTACATCGAGCTGCCCTCCTCGATCACCGGCACCAGGGCCCGTGTTATCGGCATCGCCGGTAAGTGGTTCCCCACCGGCGCCCACAAGGTCGGCGCCGCCCTCTCCTGCCTGCTGCCCGAACTCGTGACCGGCCGCTTCGACCCGACCACAAAGAAGGCCGTATGGCCGAGCACCGGCAATTACTGCCGCGGGGGGGCATACATTAGCCGCCTCCTGTCCTGCCCCTCGGTGGCCATCCTGCCCGCGGGCATGTCCAAGGAAAGGTTCGAATGGCTGCGGACCATGGCCGAGGAAGTCATCGCCACCCCCGGCTGCGAGTCCAACGTGAAGGAGATCTTCGACAAGTGCGTGGAGCTGGAGCGGACCCGGCCGGAGGCGGTGATCTTTAACCAGTTCGACCAGCTGCCCAACCACCTCTGGCATTACGCCGTCACCGGTCCCGCCATGGAAGAGGTCTTCAAGGCCATCGCCCGCCCCGGCGACCGCGTGGCGGGCGCCGTGCTCTCCTCCGGCTCCGCCGGCACCCTGGGCGCGGGCTCCTACCTCCGCGACACCTTCCCCGGCGCCAAGGTCGGCGTGGCGGAAGCCCTGCAGTGCCCGACCATCCTGGAGAACGGTTTCGGCGACCACAGGATAGAAGGCATCGGCGACAAGCACATCCCCTGGATACACAACCTTCGTGACACCGACGCCGCGATCGGCGTGGACGACGAACTGCCGATGCGCATCATCCGCCTCTTCAACGAGGGCGCCGGCCGCAGGCTCCTGCAGGAAAACGGCGTTTCAGCCGAACTCATGGCCAAGCTGGACTGGATCGGAATCTCCGGCGTCGGCAACCTCGTCGGCGCGATCAAGATGGCCAAGTACTACGAACTGACCGAGCAGGACGTCGTCTTCACGGTCTTCACCGATTCCATGGAGTTGTACGGAAGCCGGCTCACCGAGCTGACCGCCGAGCGCGGCGCCTACGACCAGCGGCAGGCCGACCGCGACTGGGAGCGGCTCACGAGCCTTTCGGTGGACCACGTGCTTGAGCTCTCCCAGACGGACAAGCGCCGGGTGCACAACCTCAAGTACTTCACCTGGATCGAGCAGCTCGGCAAGGACCTGGGCGAACTGCGCGCCCAGTGGGACGATTACCGCGCGTATTGGGGCGGACTTCGCTCCCAGGTGGGCGCCCTGGACAAGATGATCGAAGAATTCAACGCGGAGGTCCTGAAGTGATACTCCTGAAGGACTGCCGCGTCGTCGCGCGGCCCCACCTTCGCCTGGCTCCCGGGGAACCGGGAACCGGCACCGACCTGCGCGGGGTCGATATCCTCATCCGGGGCAAGCGGATCGTGAAGATCGGCAAGAACCTCGGCTTTCCGCATCCTCCGCCCGCCCCGACCGTGGACGACGACGGCACGCGTCGGACGGTGGACGCCTCCCGCTGCGTGGTCCTGCCGGGCCTCGTGAACACTCACCACCACTTCGTGCAAACCCTCACTCGCGCCGCCCCCGGCGCCCAGGACGCCAAGCTTTTCCACTGGTTGACCTACCTGTACGAAATCTGGAAGGGCATCGACGAGGAGTCCGTCTACTGGTCCAGCCGCCTGGCCCTCGCCGAACTCGCGCTGACCGGGGCCACCTGCTCCACCGACCACCACTACCTGTACCCCCGCGACCGCGCGATCGACATCCCCGCCCTCCAGTTCGCCGCGGCCGCCGAGCTCGGCCTCCGCTTCGCGCCCACCCGCGGCTCCATGTCCATGTCGCGCAAGGACGGCGGCCTGCCCCCCGACTCCGTGGTGCAGGACGAGGACGAAATCCTCGCCGCCACCGAGTCCGCCATCGACCGTTTCCACGACGGCGAGCCCGATTCCATGCGCCGCGTGGCCGTAGGCCCCTGCAGCCCCTTCACCGTCTCCGAGTCGCTCATGCGCGCGAGCGCCGAACTCGGCCGGCGCAAGGGCGTGCGCCTGCACACCCACCTGGCCGAGACCTCAGACGAGGACGAATTCTGCGTCGGCAAGTTCTGCCGCCGTCCCTTGGAACTCATGGAGGACACCGGCTTCATCGGCAAGGACGTCTGGTACGCCCACGGCATCTTCTTCAACGACGAAGAATTGGACACCCTGGCCAGGACCGGCACGGGCGTGGCCCACTGCCCCTCCTCCAACATGCGGCTCGGCTCCGGCATCTGCCGCGTGCGCGATATGCTGGACCGCGGCATCCCCGTCGGCGTCGGGGTGGACGGCTCGGCCTCCAACGACTCCTCCGATCTCCTCGGCGAAATCCGCCAGGCTCTGCTCCTGCAGCGCGTGAAGTACGGTTCCTCCGCCCTCTCCGCGCGGGAAGCCCTGCGCATGGGCAGCGAATTCGGCTCCCGCCTGCTCGGCTTTGACGAAGCCGGCCGGGTGGAGGAAGGCGCCCTCGCCGACCTCGCCCTCTTTGACGTCGACCAGCTCGGATACGCCGGCGCTTCCGCCGACCCCGTCGCGGGCCTCGTGTTCTGCGGCTTCGACCACCGGGCCGAGCACGTGATCGTCAACGGCCGCTTCGTCGTGGACGGGCGGAAACTCGTCGGCATGGACGAGGAGGAGATCCGGTCCAAGGCTGATGCCGAGTCCCGCAAGCTTTTTTCCAAGGCCGGAATTCCGGTTTATTGATTTTTCGAATTCGAACATCGAACAGCACAAGGGAGGCTTCATGGATACCAAGAAAGACATCGCCAATATCAAGACCCTCATCGCCAAGCTCGCCGCGCTCAAAGTCGGCTCTTACGGCGACTTCCTGCTCAGCTGGGACAAATCCCTGGCCGAACTGGACGCTACCTTCGTCACCGCCGACATCCTTCGCGCGATGCGGGAGGCCGACATCTCCCCGCGCCTGTGGGACTCCGGCATCGCCGTCTCCAACTTCCGCGACAACTCCACCCGCACCCGCTTCTCCTTCGCTTCCGCCTGCGACCTCCTTGGCCTGTACGTCCAGGACCTGGACGAAGGCAAGAGCCAGATCGCCCACGGCGAGACCGTGCGCGAGACCGCCAACATGATCTCCTTCCTGTCCGAAGCCATCGGCATCCGCGACGACATGTACCTGGGCGAAGGCGACAAGTACCAGCGCGAAGTCGCCAAGTCCCTGGACGAAGGCGTCGCCGCAGGCCTCCTTCCCAGCCGCCCCGCCGTCGTCAACCTCCAGTCCGACATCGACCACCCCACGCAGGCCATGGCCGACTTCCTCCACCTCGCCCACCACTTCGGCGGCATCGACAAGCTCAAGGGCAAGAAACTGGCCATGACCTGGGCCTATTCGCCCTCCTACGGCAAGCCCCTGTCAGTGCCCCAGGGCGTGATCGGACTGGCCAGCCGCTTCGGCATGAACATCAGCCTGGCCCACCCCGCAGGCTACGACCTCATCCCGGAAGTCGTCGCTCTCTCCAAGAAGCAGGCCGCCGCCTCGGGCGGAAGCTTCTCCCATGTCTCCTCCATGGACGAAGCCTTCCGCGGCGCCGACATCGTCTACCCCAAAAGCTGGGCCCCCTACGACGTCATGCTGGACCGCGTCCCTCTCCTGCACAACGGTGACAGCGCGGGCCTGAAGGACCTGGAAAAAGCTTGCCTCGCCAACAACGCCAAATTTACGGACTGGGAATGCACCGAGGAGAAGATGAAACTCACCGCCGGCGGCAAAGCCCTGTACATGCACTGCCTGCCCGCCGACATCACCGGCGTCTCCTGCAAGCAGGGCGAAGTGGCCGCCTCCGTCTTCGACCGTTACCGCGACGACACCTACCGCGAAGCCGGCTACAAGCCCTACATCATCGCCGCCATGATCCTGCTGGCCAAATTCGCCGACCCCGCCAAGACCCTGGAAGCGGTGCTTGCGCGGGGGACCAAGCGGAGGATCTGAGAGGCGCGGGTGCTGGTACGGTCGCGGTCGTACCGATCGCATTATAAGAATCAGGATTGAAAGTTGGTGTGGGGCGCCCCGGCGCCCCGCGCTTTTTTGGGGGATGTGTTGCTATCCAGCGCTGGGGCGCGGGGCGCCGTCGGGCTCTCCGCGCGGGATTGTAACCGAACAATCCCTGGTGCGTAGACTGAGTAAGATACTTATTCAGATCGACGCTGGGGGGGCGAGAAATTCTGGAGGTAGAGGATGGGCATTTAATCCGAAACCGCCGATGAACGGATAAAAACCGCGTGTTTCGGTGAGGATATATGATGACTAGTCCACCGAATGGCCAAAAATCAATCACAATCGAAAATGACAGTTCATCAAGGGTCTTTCAAATATACCGGCTTTCTCTTGGGAAAAATGGACTGCTTCATCTTGGTCAGGTGCTCGGGCACCGGATGACCGAGGATTCTTCCCAGTTCAGCCTGAAAACGGCTTCTGCTCATTGTTCAGGATAGACTGCCCCTACCGATCCCGCCTTCTTGTTCCAAACAAACCTACGCGGCTTCCGCAACTGGCTGCACAATAGGTTTAAGAATCTTGAGAGCCGCCAGGCAGACGACGGAACTCATGAGAAGGAAGGAAACCTTCTCGAAACCACGGACGAAAATCCGGTTAGGGATGAGCCAATCCTCCGGGTGCGGATTGGCGCGTCCGACCGTCGTCCTTTTCGTGTAGCGCGATTTGTCCTCAGGATCAAATGATCGTTGCTCCGCTCCCTTGCGTTTGTTCGGATCGATGAGCGGAACCCGGTCCTTGGAACGGATATAGTCGTTGATCGGGTTCGCGTCATAAACGGCGTCCATGAGCGAATTGCAATTCTGGACTTTCCTTTCCGCCAGTTTCTCCAGGGGGATCTCGGCTTGGGAATCATGCACGTTTGCGCCGGTCACGATCGCCGTGATCGGGAGCCCGATATCGTCCATGTCGAGATGGAGCTTGTAGCCCTTCCATTACGATACTTTCCCCTGGCTATTCTTCTTGCAGCCCTAGGCGAAGTTCTTTTGTAGTTTGGATAAGGAATTACGCGCACTTTGCACTGCCTGAAGTTCGAGCGTCGTCGGTTCCTTCGGAGGCCGGACCTCATCCTTGCGGGGGTGTCCCTTCTTGTGTTCCACCTTCTGGGGTTTCTCGTCCGCATCCTTGTTGACCGGCGTTTCGCGGGCCGGAATGGCCGTGGAATCGCAGTTGATATGGCCGATGAGTGTACCCTTCCGGTGATCCTCGATCATGTTGTTCAAATTTTCAGTCATGAGCGGACGGGAACAGAACACCGACATCCGCCTTGTTGTCGGTATAAGATCCTAAATCCGCTGTATGTCCTGAAATGATGTGAACTCAATCTCGCTGCTTTTCGGAATGAAGAGTGTGTTATCAAACCGGCACTGTCGGGATACAGTGAAGGAAAGGTCGCATGGGTAGCAAATAGTACTGGACCAAGGGGGAAACCACGATTCCTTGCGAAAAACCTGTCGTTGCCAAAAATCACAGTTCCTACCATCGCCTCGTGCTACGCTGCGACAATTGAGTGACCTACCATTCAATACGCTACAGGTTAGTGGGCTACAGACATCCGAGTCCATGGAGGACTAGAACGTGGCCCCCGATGTAAGCGGTACTATAACGATTCTCCACCTGCGCCGCGCGGCCGAGCGCTAGACGGAGCTGTCGGCGCCCGAGGCCCCCTCCGGAACTGCGGCGGAATCTCACACAAGGGTGGGAAGTAGCCGGAGAATCGAAAAAGATTTCCGGGCAGTACGATGAGCATCTATCGACCGGGAATGGCGGAAGTTGTATCGTATGCGGAATCTCAAGTGTGTCCTTAAGTAAGGAGTAGTGAGTTCATGATTGTGTGTCGGTTTATAACCGTTTCTACTTTTATATTATGCGCCCATGCCCTCGCGTCGCAGGAAACCCTTAGATCGGAACGTGAATTGATAATGGACTTCGCAGCGCTGGAGGGCAGGATCGAGCGCCCTTCCTTGAATTATCGTACTCTTTCCGACTCTACATGGGGGATCGAGGAGCCCTTCCGAGCGTACGGTCCCGAATTATTCTTCAGCTTCAACAGCGCTCTCCCACATGGGGAGAACGACGGAGGGCTATGGCAAGGACGGGGAGCGAACGCGAGCTTGACTGGTGGAGCGCGTGCGCTAGTCGCGGGTTTCGAAATTACTTTGAAACCGACCGTGAATTTTTCACAGAATCTCGCTTTCGACTTGCTGCCTTCCGCGTATTCCGATCCGAGCGGGTACTTCTGGGGCTACGGTTCTGGCTCGGGCGCGGACGCGCCGCAAAGGTTCGGCGACGATCCCTTACTATCCTTCGATTTCGGAGATTCGGAAATCAGGTATACGCTGAGGACGTTCACCGTCGGATTCGGCTCACAAGCCCCTTGGCTCGGACCCGGTAGGATCAATTCCATCATGCATTCGAACAACGCCGTGCCCTACCTGAAAGCGGATGTCGGCTTACGGAGGACGCCGCTGCGGATGCGAGGTCATTATTTCGGAGATGTCGAAGCCAGGTTATGGGCAGGAATGCTCACCGAATCCGATTTCTTCGACGACGAGCCGGATAACGACAAGAACCTAATCAGCGCGCTAGCGATCGCGTACACCCCATCCTTTTTGCCGGGGCTTACTCTTTCCGCCAATCGATCCTTTCTTTCTCCATGGGTTCCGGAGAGTGCCTTCGCGATTCCGAATCTGTTCCGCGTGAATCCGAGCGGCGGCGGCGATCAAGATGTATGGGACCAGCGCGCTTCCCTCGGTTTCGATTGGATCCTCACCGCGGCCAGCTTCGAAACCTATGCGGAGGTCGGACTGAACGACTACGCTCCGAGCTTGGATGGTTACATTAGGTATCCTTTCCGCTCTGCGGTGTACACGGTGGGACTTCGGAAAGCTGTCAACTTCGGCGCATCGGCAGAATTCCGAGGGGAACTGCTTATAGAATGGACCAATATGGAGATGTCGCAAGATTTCCAATTCGATTATCCTGCGACTTTCTACATGCACCACCAAATCGCCCAGGGCTATACCAATGAGGGGCAATGGCTCGGTGCGGGGATAGGAACCGGTGGAAATAGCCAATACGTCGGGTTCACGTTGTACTTCCGCGATCTTGTCGCGCAGGTATTTGCACAACGCGTGAATCCGGATAACGATTATATGTACCGGAAAACGATAAAGACGGGAGCCGATGCCGTCGACTCCGATGATAAAAAGGATTTCCGCGCCGATCTAGAAATCGGGATCCGCGTAGGCGTTCCTGTTCCGCGACTCGGATTCCGCGCGAATGCGGGCTTGATTCTCGTGGAGGTCCACAACCAACTCTACGACGCTGTCGACTGGTATGTAGACCGGAAGACGTATTCCTTTAGGTGCGAGCTTCTATTTTCGTATGGGCTACGCTAAGTCTTGACAGAGCAGTGCAATCTGATCAAAGTAACGGGATTCCCTATAGGAGCGATGAAGCATGGAAGGAACGCGCGGTCGTGCGCAGGAAACAGATTGGACCCTCGTCATCCTGCCCAAGAATCGTTGGCTCGATATAGATATGCGCGAGATAATACGCTACCGCGACCTGGTATGGCTATTCGTCAATCGTGACTTCATTACGGTTTATAAGCAGACGATTCTCGGGCCGATCTGGTTTGTAATCCAGCCGCTCCTTACGACGATCATGTACGCCTTCGTCTTCGGCAACCTCGCGAAAATTGGAACTAACGGTATCCCGTTCCTCCTTTTCTATTACGGCGGATCGATGTTATGGACGTACTTCGAGCAATGTTTCAAATCCTCGTCCGATGCCTTCATCGCGAACGCGGGTTTGTTCGGGAAAGTCTATTTTCCACGTTTGACGGTACCGATCAGCAAAGTTTTCAGCAACATGATATCCCTCGCCATCCAATTCGCGACACTGATGGTTTTCTTTGCCTACTACCTTGCGACCGGCAGTGAAGTCCGCCCGCAATGGAGTATCATTGCCTTCCCCGTGCTCATCGTATGGATCGCGGCGATCGGAACGGGCTTCGGCATGATCGTCTCCGCCTTGACCACGAAGTATCGAGACCTAAGGCAACTTGTCGGTTTCGGCCTCAATCTTTGGATGTACGCGACGCCCATAGTATATCCGTTATCTTCCATCCCCGAGAAATACGCATGGGTCTTCTACGTCAATCCCGTATCCGCGCCGATCGAACTTTTCCGCGTGATGTTCTATGGTTCCGGAATGGTTGGCCCGGCGCACATCGTGACGAGCGTGGCATCGACAATCGTCGTGCTCGTTCTTGGCCTACTGCTTTTCAACCACAATGAACGTACTTTTATCGACGTAGCGTAAGGGGAACCATGAGTACCGCGATCAGCATGGAGCACGTTTCCAAGGAATACCGGCTCGGTGTTATCAACCACGGTATGTTGTACAAGGATATCCAGAGCAAGCTCGCGCGCGTATTGGGACGCCCTGATCCGAACGAGAAGATCGGCGCCCTGCATTACGAAGACGCTCCCGACCGGTTTTGGGCATTGAAGGACGTTTCCTTCGATATCGAGCAAGGCGATAGGGTCGGCATCATCGGCCGAAACGGCGCTGGTAAGAGTACGTTGCTCAAAATTCTTTCCCGGATTACTGCGCCTACGGAAGGCCGCATCAGGATTCGGGGTCGCGTCGCGAGTCTTCTTGAAGTGGGTACCGGCTTCCACCCCGAGCTCACCGGACGTGAGAACATCTTTCTAAACGGCGCTATCCTGGGCATGAAGCGGCAGCAGGTCGCCCGCAGGCTCGACGAGATCATCGCTTTCAGCGAAATCGAGAAATTCATCGATACTCCCGTGAAGCGGTATTCGAGCGGCATGTACGTGCGCTTGGCGTTTGCCGTCGCAGCTCATCTCGACAGCGATATCCTGCTCGCGGACGAGGTTCTCGCGGTGGGGGATGCGAGCTTCCAGAAGAAATCACTCGGAAAGTTGGAGGACGTGAGCAAGAATCAGGGGAAGACGGTCATTTTCGTCAGCCATAACCTCGGTGCCGTCAAGGGACTCTGCACAAGCATCGCCCTCCTCCGTTCCGGGGAGCTCGTCGGATACTCCAGGGGCCATTCGCTTATCGCAACTTATCTTCAAAACTCCACTAACGACAAGCTTTTCACCGAGTGGACTGAAACGGAAGCGCCCAGGACTAGCTATTGCCGAGTTTCGCGCATCGCTGCCGTCGATGCCGCAGGTAAGGATCTGAGGGCTATCGGCGTCGGGGATCCGTTCTATATCGAGACTTCCTTCGAGGTTTCGAAGGACCATACCGTCGTCGGCCTGACTCTTCTCTTCATTGACGACGAGGGGCGGATCGTTTTCTCCACGATGGGGAACACAGCGGGAAATCTCTTCGGGACGCCCCTCTCCGCGGGTCCGTACCGGAGCCGCTGCGCCATTCCTGGTGATCTTCTGAATGCGATAACGTACCGGGTTTCTCTCATTGTATATACGAGCAATTTCGCCGAGTCCTTGCAGGCGGACGACATTCTGGCGTTCGACGTCGGTGAAGGGGGAACAGTGAGGCATGGATTTTGGGGAGAGATCAAGGGCGTGTTACGCCCGAGCTTCGAATGGACGATGCGGAAGGCCGAATAGGACTATTTCGTACCATTCGGAAGCGCTGAAACGGAGGATTCTGTGTTCAACGGCAAAGTCTTAATGATAACGGGTGGAACGGGATCCTTCGGGAACGCGGTATTGCGCCGCTTCCTCGATTCCGGCATTTCGGAGATACGGATCCTATCCCGCGACGAAAAAAAGCAGGACGAGATGCGGAAGCGCTACGAAAACCATAAGATTAAGTTTTATATTGGTGACGTGCGCGACTACGGTTCTATCAAGGACGCCTTTCACTGCGTGGATTACGTATTCCACGCTGCCGCTCTGAAGCAGGTGCCGTCCTGCGAGTTTTTCCCGATGGAGGCTGTCAAGACGAACGTCGTGGGCAGCGACAACGTAATGAGCGCGTGTGTCGTATCGGGAGTGAAGCGTGCCGTATTCCTGAGTACGGACAAGGCCGCGTACCCGATCAACGCGATGGGGATGAGCAAGGCGCTCATGGAAAAGAACGTCGTGGCGCGAAGCCGGAGCGTGGATCCGAAGACTGGCCCTGTTTTCTGCATTACGCGGTACGGTAACGTCATGGCTTCACGTGGATCGGTTATACCTCTATTCTCGGAGCAGATCGACTTGGGACGGCCGATTACGATCACTGATCCGAATATGACCCGCTTTCTCATGACGCTCGACGACGCCGTGGATTTGGTCGTTTACGCATTCCTGAACGGGAATGCGGGGGACCTCTTCATTCAGAAGGCCCCTGCCTCAACGATAGCGGACTTGGCTGATGCTGTCATGGAATACAAAGGCAAGAACACGGACAAACGCGTCATCGGAACCCGGCATGGAGAGAAACTTTTCGAAACCCTCGTAACCCGCGAAGAGATGTCGAGGGCGACGGATCATGGGGATTATTATCGGATTGCCCCCGACGGACGAGACCTCAATTATGACAAGTATTTTTCGGAAGGAGACAGTCGTATCGAGTCGGTCGAAGAGTATACTTCCCACAATACGAAACGTCTCGATGTGAAGGGCGTAGTCGAATTGCTCCGAAAACTGGGTGGTTTAGGAGAGCAATGTTGAAGGATCGTGGGGTTCTGGTCCTCGGCTCGTCCGGTATGGCTGGCCATGCGCTCGCGGCTTATATACGTGAATCCGGTGGGTTCGACGTCTCGGACGTGGGCCCCCGGTCGCGAGCCTTTGAGTCAACCATTCTCGCTGATATCCTTACCAACGAAGGCTTGGAACGGCGGATCGACGAAATAGCTCCTGGCTGCGTCGTGAATTGCGTCGGGATGCTAGTGAAAGCTTGCGAGGAGCGGAAAAGGGAGGCGATCTATATCAACGCCTACCTGCCCCGTTTACTATCGGAGATTTGCGCTTCTCGAGCGATAAGGCTAATCCATTTAAGTACTGATTGTGTATTCTCCGGAGCGAACGGCCCTTATGACGAGGACGCGACCCGCGACGGGGACTCCTTCTACGATCGGACCAAGGCGCTCGGCGAGATCGTAGACGGCGGGGATTTGACCATCCGGACTTCGATCATCGGTCCTGAACTTCGCGAGGATGGAACTGGGCTCTTTGATTGGTTCGTACGACAGGAGGGCGAAACGTATGGTTTTCGTAGTGCTCTTTGGTCGGGAGTAACGACGATCGAATTGGCTAAATTCATTCACCACGTGATTTTACGGAAACCGGATCTCGCGGGTCTCGTACATTACTCGGTATCGGGCGGCATCTCGAAATTCGATCTGCTTGGCTTGATCAGGGAAGAGTTCGGAACCAAGAGCCGCGTCGTGCCCGTAGACGAACCGCGGATAGATAAGAGGCTCATCTGTACGCGCACCGATCTAGGGATGGCGCCCGTGCCGTACTCGTTGCAGATTGCGGAAATGCGTGACTGGATCCGCTCGCATTCGGATTTGTACCCGCGGTTTAGGGAGTTGGCATGAGGATCATGGTAGTGGTCGGGACGAGGCCGGAGCTCATCCGGCTCTCGCGCATCGTGTCTTTGCTCCGGGAGACGACGGAATGCGTCCTCGTGCATACCGGACAGAATTTCTCCTATGAGCTCGGTGAAATATTCTATGGCGATCTTGGGATGGAGCCGCCGGATCTGTACCTCGGCGCCGTGGGCTCGACTTTAGCCGAGACGATCGGCGCCATCATCGTCAAATGTGACGAGGCGATGGCGAAGGTGAATCCCGACGCCCTCCTCGTGCTGGGTGATACTAACAGCGCTCTTTCCGTGATCCCAGCTAAGAGGCGCAAGATTCCGGTTTTCCACTACGAGGCGGGGAACCGTTGCTTCGATCAACGAGTTCCGGAGGAGATTAACCGGAGAATTGTGGACCATACCTCCGATGTGAATCTCGCGTATAGCGAGATCGCCAAACAAAACCTCCTTCGCGAGGGCTTGCCAATGGATAGGACTTTTAATATAGGAAGTCCGATGCTGGAAGTTCTCGAGCATTACGCCGACAAGATCGCCCGATCCGACGTCGTCTCCCACTTCGGATTGCAGGAAGGCAAGTACTTCGTTCTCAGCTCCCACCGGGAAGAGAACGTCGACGAGAAAGGCCACTTGGAAAAGCTCGCCCGCGCGATCGGAAGGATACTCGGGGAGTACCCGTTTCCAATTTTATTCTCCGTTCATCCACGTACCGAGAAGAGGCTGGAGGAATTCGGCGTTCGATTCGACGAGAGGGTAATCAAATCTAAACCTCTCAGCTTCACCGACTATATCGCATTGCAGAAATCTGCCTATTGTGTCCTTTCCGATAGCGGGACGATCACGGAGGAATCGGCGATACTCGGCTTCCCTGCCATCAATATTAGGGAAACCCATGAGCGGCTTGAAGGCATGGAGAAGACGGCCGTCGTACTGACCGGATTCTCGGACGACGCTATCCTCGCAGGCATCACAGTCGCGCGGAGGCAGAAAGATGCTTATGGTGTTATCCTCAACGAGGTGCCTGACTACTTCCAAAGAGGCATTTCGGAAAAAATTCTCAGGATCGTCTTGAGCTACACTGACTACGTGAATCGTGTCGTTTGGAGGAAACAGTCATGAGTTCGGAGGCTGACGAGGGAGACGGCACCTCCGTAAGCATCGTAATGACATACTTTGAGCGTCCCGACCAGCTTAGGGTGACGCTCGAAAGCTTCCGGTACCACGGGTACGGATCCGATGTAGAGGTCGTTATCGTCGACGACGGCTCTATCGACAAACCGGCCCAAGAGGTCGTGGGGAAATATCCGTTCCGGGTCACTGTCGTCAATATGGATCCCGCGAAAAAACAGTATGTCAATCCGTGCGTCCCATTCAACGAGGGATTCCGCGCAGCGAAGGGGACGATCGTCGTCATCCAGAATGCGGAGTGTTTCCATTACGATGACATCCTGTCGTACGTCCGGTGGAACCTGGACAATCGTTCCTACCTGTCTTTCGCTTGCTTCTCGCTCGATAAGGTCCATACTGAGGCTGCCTTCGTCGCGGATGGCTTTTCGACTCTTCGCGAATCGGTGCGCTTCGTCGATCGGGCGTGCGGTTCAGACGGCGAGGAAGGCTGGTACAACCATTCTCTGCATCGTCCTTGCGCCTACCATTTCTGTTCGGCGATTTTCGCCCGGACTCTCGCGGAGATCGGCGGATTCGACGAGAGGTATGCAATGGGAGTCGGCTTCGATGATGATAGCCTCGTACGCGCAGCGCATGATGCGAAACTGAAAATAAGGATCGTCGACGAGGCGGTCGTAGTCCATCAATGGCATTATTCCGACAGGGCTCCGAACGCTCGGCGTGATCGCCTCATTTTCAGGAATAAACAACTGTATACCTTGGTCACACGCGCCAAATGGCCATATCCCCTCTTTGAGGTTTTATATGCCCTCTCCTCTTCGATGGGCATAGAGAGGAACGTCTTTTCCTTCGTCGCGGCCTCTCGTCGGATCGTGAAGGGACTACGAAAAAGGGTGTTCCTCCCTTCATACCGTTTTTTCGTCGACTGGATTCTCGAGATCCTACGAAGGATTATGCCTCTTCCCGATTGGCGCGATGTGCCCGTTATCATAAACAACAGGAACCGGTTCTCGACGACCCGTGGCATGATCGAGTGGCTGCTTCCGGTTGGTTGTCGGCGCGTTGTCGTACTCGACAACGATTCCACGTATCCACCTCTCCTGGAATATTACCGATCACTGGCGGGCGAACCCCGAGTGGAGGTGAAGTTTCTCGGGAAGAACCAGGGTGCGTACGCGCTCTGGGAATGCGGTTCACTTCGACAACTCATTCGGGGCTACTACGTGTATACCGATTCAGATCTTCTACCCGCCGTGGGATGTCCCGATGATTTTATGCAACGGTTCCTTGAAACACTTCGTCAGCATCCTGAAGTCCAGAAGGTCGGTTTCGGCTTGTTGATCGATGATATTCCAGATGATTTCGAGAAGAAAAGGACCGTGGTGATAACGGAAAGCGCGTACTGGAAGCGACCGCTTCCGGAAGGCGGATTTTTCGAAGCCCCCATCGATACGACTTTCGC
Organism: Treponema sp.; assembly: GCA_003527485.1. Classification (GTDB taxonomy): domain Bacteria; phylum Spirochaetota; class Spirochaetia; order Treponematales; family Breznakiellaceae; genus UBA12037. Next base: position 21,941 of record DPXI01000093.1, read on the forward strand.
TCTATACGCTCCATTCCAAAAAGGGGGCCCCGGTTTGCGCGCTCTTCGTTCCGATTATCCTTATTTGCTTCGCCACCTTCCTTGGTATGTCGAGCGTGGGCGCGAGGATGATGAGGAACGGTACTATCGTGAGCACGCAAATAGCTTTTCCTCTTCAAATGTGAATTTCGCCTTGAAGGATTAGGTTCGAAATCATGGGTAATTAATCTTGAACCTTACTATCGTAGCAGAGTTCAAACGAAAGACGCGATCCCTTCGATTGCTGGCGCAAAGGCGCATTCGGTCCTTCGTTTCGTTTCTCCGCGATGAAGTTCTCTTTTTCAATACCACTAAAAAGCTCGATCCAGCAAATTGCGCGCTATTTCACAGTAATACGCGTACTTTTTCCCCTGAGCGTCCTTTCTGCGCGCTCGCGCATTACTCACCCGACGGAACGATCAACGCCGATCTCCTCACTTATATGGACTGTTTTGTTGAATGCGGCGCTGACCTCGTCCTCGTGAGTGCGAGCGGAGAATTGCGTCCTGACGCCCTCGCGGCGGCCTTGGAGCGTTGCCCCCTAGTCGTGGTACGTCCGAATGTGGGATACGACTTCTATTCTTGGAAGACCGCCTGTGAGGCGTATCCGAGTTTCGCGGATCGTGATTGCATTATCTGGACAAACGATAGCGTGATAGTGGAACCGCACGGCGCGGCTCGATTTCTACATGCCTTGATGCGGGCTGACGGCGACTTTGTTGGAGCCACGGACTGCCTCCGTTACGGGCGGCACCTCCAGTCGTATTTATTGAAATTTTCCCGCGGTGCCGCGAACAGCAAGGAATTCCATGATTTCCTGCGAAGCATGAATGTCCATCGCCACAAGGGAACCATTATACGGCGCCTCGAGGTGGGATTATCGAAAGCGCTCGGCGGTCGCTTCGGAGTGATGGCTATGATCGAATCATCGTCGTTTTCCGCACGCGAATATGGAAGACGACGTAGGACGTTGAATCCGACCATCGATGCTTGGGCCGATCTGATCGCGAAACGAGGTTTTCCTTTCGTAAAGCGGGAACTCATAACGAAAAGGGGGGTCGAGAGGGAGCGGATCGAAGAACTTTTCTCGAAAATCTCCGAGAGTGCCCAAAGCGACAAACCGGGCGGGATTGCTAGCGTATCGGTTGCGATGACGACCTTCAACGGCGAGCGCTTCCTCCGCGAACAGTTGGAATCTCTGCTCTTTCAATCGTATCCAATTTTCGAAATCGTCATTTCAGACGACGGATCAACAGACGGAACAATGGAAATTCTCTTAGAATTCTCCGCAAGGGATAGTAGGTTCCGAATCCTGAAGAATAGCGAAAGGCTCGGGTACGTCAAGAATTTCGAACATGCGATCCGCGCTTGTCGAGGTTCAATAATTTTCTTGTCGGATCAAGACGACATTTGGGTTCCGTCGAAAACGTCGGCTCTCGTCGATGCTCTGCCGGGTAGGCTCCTCGTATACTCGGACGCTGAGCTGATCGATTCGACTGGTGCCACGCTATTGGCCTCCTTCGACCAAGCGAAGGGCTTAGGACGCGCCGAACCGGGCATCCTCGCCATACTCAATGGAAATTTCGTTACCGGATGCACCATAGCTTTCGATAGAAGGTTACTCGGGTATGCGTTACCGTTTCCGGACTGTATCCCCCATGATCGATGGCTTTCGCTTGTCGCAGCCGCCTGCGGAGGACTGTACCGCTCAACCTCTATCCTGACGAGGTACCGTCAGCATGGGAACAATGTACTGGGAGCTGGTTTATCCCTATTGAATCGGTTTGAACGGGCAGAAGTCGAACCGAAAGCGGCCGTCCGCAATAGGCTCGATTTCTGCCGTAGAAGAGCCTCTTTTATCCACTACGCGACCGTTGCGCTCGGTAGGCTATTGGATTCGCGTGACCTGGAGGACGCAGGACGTTTGGAACGCTTTTATTCTTCTTACGAAAATGCGTTCGTTCGGCCGGCATCAACCTTTTTCGTCTTATCAAGGGGAAGACGCGCATTCCCGACGAACAGCGGTGCGCGATTGATCCGAAAAGCCCTTCGCTCGTTCATCGGATATCGTCTTGACCGGCATTTCATGTCGGAGCGTTAAATGCAGAATGTAGACCGCCGACCTCTCGTCACGATCATGATTCCGACCTTCAACCAGAGCCAGGTACTACACAAAGCGATTGGAAGCGCGTTGGCGCAGGATTACGAAAATATCGAGGTCGTAGTCGCGGATGACGCGTCGCAGGAGGATACCGCCTCTGTGGTCGAATCGTTCGCCGATCCGCGCGTACGTTATTTCCGGAATCGGACGAATATCGGGCGTGTCGCGAATTACCGGCGTACATTATACGAGTACGCTCGCGGCGACTACGCCCTGAATTTGGACGGAGACGACTTCCTACTTTATTCGGGTTTCGTTCGAGAATGCGTCTCCACGATCCTGGATACTCCCGGTTGCGCTCTTGTATTCGGCGACTTTCTTCAATTGCAGGATGGTGACGAACCCGGTTTTCCCGCCAATAATTTGGGAGAGCTGCGGACAGAGGTCATGGACGGGAATGAATTTCTTTTATCCATGCCCGGCAACAAAAGTAGTCTGCAGCACTTGACCTGTCTATATGATCGGAAACTCGCGATGACCATCGGCTTTTATGAAGCCGATATCATCAGCTCTGACTACGACTCACTTTTTCGGTTTATTGTTAACCGTCGAATTTCTCATGTCAATCGCACGGGTGGCGTATGGGTAAAACACGCCGGTAATTTCTCTTCCGAGAGGAATATCCGGGCATGGGTCGATAATTTGGACCTGTACACTAGCGTCTTCTCTTTCGCGTGGAGCGAGATGCGTCCTCGTCGTTCGGCGGATCTCGTGTGTTGGCTTATCCGCAACTATTCGCGCTACGTAAGGCGAATAACCGTCCGCGCGATCCGGACGGGGAGCCTCGATGTTCTGCTCCCAGTCCTAAAGGGAACGTGGCGAAAAGGGGTCGGTTTATTCGTCGTTTCGGTCTTGCATCCATTCTTCATCATTGCAACCGTCTCAGCATGCATCGATTTATTCAGATTAAAAGTGCAGAAAAGACCGCAATGAAAGTATATTGAACCCCGCCAAGCTCGGTTGCCGGTATTGATGGGAAGGTGCCAATATGGGATGAAGTAGGTTGACCGGGAAGTTTTCCCTTCTTCGACAAAACGGGAAGCCACCCCACTTGTTTAGCCGACATCGGCGTGGCTTTCCTAAAAAACCAATTACGGTATAGTATCACCATTCATTTCAGCCTGTCCGACTTCATTGCCCAAATATACCGCAATCCGGGGGTTGAGCCCTGCTTCCTCTGCAATACGATCCACCTGATGTCCATCCACTCCCATCCCGATTTAAAATACCGTGATCCGGAGACCGGACCGAATTGCAGGATGTCGGTAGTCTGCGTGAGCTACGCCGTCACGTTCGCACGCGGACGGCAATATACCAAGCGTCGTTTCCCTGATTTCCTAGTATGCGGCTGCATTATCAGGCTGGACGCGACCTTTGTAGCCATCGAGGCGGGGACCGGTACAACCGCACTAATCGAGGCGGCCTGCGTCCTGATGGGATGTGTCGATGACCGAACGGTAAAACGTCATGTGGCTCTCGCGTCTGCCACCGTCCGTCTGGTCAACCTCCGCAAGAGAGAAATAATTGCAGAAAATCCTGAAACGGCGGCAAAACCCGACATTACGCCGGACATGAGTACCGGCGAAACCTTGCGGCTTCTCCCCGCGGCAATTGTGCTCGGTTGGGCAGGAAAGGACTTCGAGGCCGGACACCGACGGAACTCGGCCTCGCGCATGAATCCTGGCGACGGGAAAGACCGTGGAAATCAACGGCTTATGTCTCCCGGAGCCGGAGTCATTCTGGTAAAAATCGATGAACATTAAAGGCGAATTCCATGATTGAGCGTTCTGACTGGTCGAAGATGACCGAACCCCGATTCGAGGCGTACCAACAACGGATTTCCCAGGATGAATCCCTTCTGGATGATGCTATTACGGAATGGGACAGGATACGTATGCGCGATGATAATCGGATACGGACCGGAATCGTGGAGCGGACCCTGCGCAATTGGCTGCGCTGGTACCGCAAGGAAGGACCCGAGCAGCTTACCTTCCAACGATCCTTCGGGCCGGTACCTCCCATCGCCGACTTCACTCTTGCCGCTTCTATTCTGAAGCTGATCTAGGAACGACCCCTGCGGACCGTCCCCAGCTCCGGCGACTACCGAAAGTGGGAAGCGATAACGCGGTGGCTGTCGCGCTCGACTCGGAGCGGACCATTTATCGCTTCCTCTTATCACTTAAATTTGTGGGGTTTTTGTATCCCCAGCTCTTCCTCTACCTGAATGGTTTCAAGCGGAAGTGTCCACCGCATCCAAGATGATCGGATATAGGATCAGCATTGGACGCCTATTGTACCGCTACACCGCCGTTGGCGTGAATGAGCTCTATTTGGAAAAGCTGTCTCTTTCGCTTATATTTAACCACGACCCATGAACACTGCCGAAGCGGACTTGGGGAAGCCCGCCGGGATCGGGGAATTTGCTCCGGTTTCAGGAAGTATCTGTATCAGCGAGTGGCGGAAGTCACATGAGGCAGAAAGTTAGGTTTTGGGAAGGCTGAAGGGAGGTACAATTATGGAAAAGGCGCTTCGTGACGATTTTCTCAAGACCTTGAAGGATCGTTTCACAAAAAACCCGCGTCGCCACACCGGAATCGACTGGAATTCGGTGCAAGCCAAATTGGAAGCGAGCCCCGAAAAACTCCAGGCGCTCTACGAAATGGAACGTACCGGAGGCGAGCCGGATGTCGTCGGCGATGACAAGGGGAACGGAACCTTCCTTTTCTGCGACTGTTCGCCTGAAAGCCCGATGGGCCGGCGCAGCCTTTGCTATGACCGCGCTGCCCTCGATTCCAGAAAGGAAAACAAGCCAAGCAGTAGCGCCCTTGAAATGGCGTCAACGATGGGTATCGAAATACTCACGGAACAGCAATACCGGGAACTGCAGGAGTTGGGAGAATTCGACAAGAAGACCTCCAGCTGGGTGGCAACGCCCGCCAAGATGAGGGACCTCGGCGGCGCGCTCTTCTGCGATCGCCGCTATGACCATGTTTTCGCCTACCACAACGGCGCCGATTCGTACTACGCCGCCAGGGGATTCCGTGGCCGGCTCAAGGTGTAGGTAGCCTGAATGGGTAAATTGATTAATCCGCGATCACACCGATTGACCGGCTGGCTCCCGAATGCAGAATCGGGTATTGTCGCTTCAACCTGAACCATGCACCGCAGGAGGAGCCAGCCATGATCCGGAAAATCATCTTTGCCTTTTCGACATCCTTCATTTTGTTCTTTTTAGGCCAGACCTTGAGCGCGGAAACCACCGGTCCGAAGGCCATCCAGAATATTGTCAACGCGCCCCTTCCGCAGACCGAACTGACGGACATCGAACTGAAATCCGACAAGATTCGCCTGCTCGCGGCCAGTTCGACCCTTCCGCCCGATAAATCGGCCAATTATGAAGTCAGCAACCTTCTGGACGATAACGAAGGCACAGCCTGGGTGGAAGGCGACGCGGCCGCCGGCATGGGCGAGAAACTGATATTCGTCATGGATCCGGATGCGAAGTTCAACTTTTTCGGGATCAGGAACGGCTATTGCGGGACTGCCGACCTCTGGCAGAAGAACGGAAGGGTGAAGTCCCTCGCAGTGGAATTGGTCTACGAAAGCGGCCGGATCGAGCGCAAGAAGTTCAGCCTGGACGACAGCCGGGAGGAACAGTTTTTTCTCTTCGACGAATTGGACAACATCAAAATTTCCAGGCTGGATCCGATCGCCGTCGTCACGCTGGCGATCGCGGAGACTTACAAGGGATCCAGGTACAACGACACTTGCCTGTCCGCCCTGGTGCCCGGATACTTGTATTACGCGCCGCGGACCATAGAGTAACAGAAATTCCGGATATCGCGAAGCTGAAATGGAATCTCCTCTTTTCCCGAATCGAGAATTCTCCGGTCGTATACGACCTGTGGCTGGACAAGTATATGTCCATGTTCTCTGAATCCGATCTTCCCGTGCTGGACCTGGGCTGCGGATCCGGGAATAATACGAAGTACTTGGATGAGAGGGGCGTCAAGGTAATTTCCAGCGACTATTCCGAGGCTGCATTGGGTAAGGTATCAAAGGACGTGCCGACCGCAAGGATTGTTCTCCATGACATGCGGAATCCATTGCCGTTTTCCGATGGATGCACGAAGTGCGTAATCGCGGATTTATCCTTGCATTATTTTCCGATGGAGCTCACAAGAAAAATCCTGAATGAAATTGATAGGATTTTGATTCCCGGTGGGCTTTTCATTTTCAGGGTCAATTCGATCCATGACAAGAATTACGGGGCGGGGGTGGGGAAGGAATTGGAGAAAAACTATTTCCTTCATCAAGGCGCAAGGAAGCGCTTCTTCGACGAAGAAACCCTGGATTCGATAATCGACGGGAGATGGGAAACCGTCAATCGCCTTGAGACGGAAGTGAATCGGTACGGGAAACCGAAGATCGCTTGGGAAGTCGCGTTAAGAAAGAAATGTTGATCAAGAATATCCTGATGGCGGTGACCTTTAGGGCTAAATATAGGATGCCACGACATTCTTCACCGTGGCGTCAGGATTGCCGACGGCCTTCCCGTAGCGCGTCCCGAGTCCATCATTCATTCATTTTTAGTCCAGGCCTCACTGCGTTTCCTTCAATCATCTTATTCCAAATCTGATAATTTTCTTCTTTGAATAATTCATCATGGTTTTTGATATTGATTATCATATTTTTGTACATCGAGATTATGTTGTTCTGATGAGTTTCTTCATCCCAGCAACAATCTTTTACCATGCAAGTCCAATAACCTAATTGAATGCCGTGCATCATTGTCAGATGGACACAAACCGATGTACTAAAACCAGTAATGAACAGGAATTTTTTATCCTTGCTTTTGAGGTATGAATTCAGTTCCGTATTTATGAATGCATCAAGGGTTTGCTTGTATATTACTTTTTCATTGTTCAATTCATTTACGTATTTTTCATGTTCGAAACCGGTTGTTCCCTCAACTAATACCGGATGATTGTTGTATTGAAGGAAATTTAGCCAATCCGACTTATCTTTTTTGTACTTTCCCCTTATGTAAATTATTTCAATATTTCTATTCCTGCAATCAGTCATCAACCGTGTCAATCTCTTTTCATAATCCATCTTCTCGATAGGATTCTCTATATCATTCGTGAAATCGTTTTGCACATCGATTACTAAAAGAACATATTGATTCCAATTCATCGCCTTCTCCTTTTATGTTTTCTTGTCTTCCGTGCGTGAACTTACGCGGAACGCTGAGGTCGGCCGCAACCATGACCAATTAGTACTTATTGTAAGATGTAACTTGATGTTGGATGCTCCTTCGCCTATGGCTCCCGGAATATTATGCCTCCGTAAGTTTATGGGATAGGTCCGCAATACGCAATATAGCGCGACGAAATTTCAAGGCTATTGAAAAGGAAAGGTGCGAGTGCTTTTGTTTTCTCCCGCAAGTATTTCAAGGTTCATCTTGACCAGTTTTAACGCGTTGATTTGGTGAAATGTCTCTATGACCCCGCTGATAATCAAAATGATATACAAAGATTCGCTAACTCGTGTATAATTTATGAAAATTGCTCCAGGATGTGTGGAATTTTCTGCCCATCCTGGGTGCAGTTTATAGCCATTTCGCTCATCTCACCTTAAGTCCCGGTTACGATTCGTTATTCCACCGCTTTCTTCACTCTTGCCGAAAGCGTCACGGTAAATACTCCGGTTTTTCTCTCCAGTTCGTTGAACCGTTTCGGGCCATCCACTCTGAAACGGAAATGTGCCGCTTCTCGTCTCCAAAGGCGCAGGATGGCTCAATGTCCACGAACAAGAGCATTGACAGATCGTCCTGCTGAATGCGTTTACTATTATTTACACTAAAATATGCCTCTATGCATAATGCAGAATTCAACTTGGGTGCAATCCGCTGAGATCTTGAGCTTCCTAGGCATCGCGTCATAATAACTTGACTGATTACTGGGATGTGCTATAATGAAATATGCGAAATCAAGCCGCCGAGGAACAAATAATATTTAAATACAATACTCTCGCTCCATTAATGGATGAGCGCATGCGTCGGCAGTGGGCGGCAACTGAGGCGAAATCATATGGGCGGGGCGGCTTGCATGCCGTCAGTATTGCAATACAAATGTCACCGAATACAATACGCAAAGGTATTCAAGAACTAGCCCAAAGAGAGAAAAATCCTAAACATGTAATTGATAGTCGCGTTCGTCGTTCTGGTGGGGGGCGAAAAAAAAGTGTTGATGCTGATCCGGGATTGAATCAAGAACTTAAAAGGTTAGTTGAACCGATGACGAGGGGTGATCCCATGTCGCCGCTGCTCTGCTCTGGACTTGTTTAAGTACTACAAATCTTGCTGATGCCCTGACTCAGCAAGGTCATTCTGTCAGCCCACGAACGGTTGGCCGACTATTAAATGAAGAGGGGTACAGTTTACAAAGCAACCGGAAAACCAAGGAAGGAACCTCTCATCCTGATCGAAATGAACAGTTTGAATATATCAATGCTATGGTCAAGAAATTCCAGCGCAATGGTCAACCAGTTATATCTGTTGATACGAAAAAGAAGGAAATAATTGGTGAATTCAGGAATGTAGGCAAGGAATGGCGACCCAAAGGGGAACCGGAATCAGTACAAGTACATGATTTCATCGATAAAGAGCTGGGGAAAGTCATTCCGTATGGCGTTTTTGATCTGAGTGAAAACAAGGGATGGGTGAGTGTTGGGATCGATCACGACACCGCTCACTTTGCTGCTGAAGCTATCCGACGTTGGTGGAAGAAGATGGGCATAAAACGATACCGAAACGCCAAACAATTATTGATTACCGCTGATGGTGGCGGTAGTAACGGCAGTCGAAGCCGACTCTGGAAAATTGCTTTACAGGAACTGGCAACACAACTCAGAATTCCAATTCATGTGTGCCACTTTCCTCCGGGAACAAGCAAATGGAATAAAATTGAACATAGAATGTTTTGCCATATAACACAGAACTGGCGTGGACGCCCTTTGGTTAGCCACGAAGTAATTATTCAACTGATTGCGAATACTACGACCGCCGCAGGATTGAAAATACAAGCCGAGCTGGATAATGGTATTTATCCTACAGGCATCAAAGTAAGTGATGAAGATATTGCTTCCCTAAAAATAAAATGGGCACTATTTCATGGTGAATGGAACTACGCTTTACATCCAATTTTTTAATAAGAACAGTCAAGTTATTATGACGCGATGCCTTAGCCGGTTTCCGGAAGTACCCGATTTTTTAGGGGGTATGCGTCGACTGGAGTTCGGTGCAAGGGAAATCGGAGATTGGCTCCGAAAATCTCCGGGCGTTTAATGATATGGAATGTACCATAATCGAACCGGAAGTCGTCTTGCGTTTTCAAACGCGTTGAGGATTTGGTAATATGATCTGTAATTGCAATGGTGTAATCAAAACTAGAATATTTCGGTCGGTTAGCCTAAAATACGGATATGGCAACTGTCGGCCTCTACAAAGATGAAACCCGCCTCTCGGAACTGCAATGGGATGCGCTGGCCGGGCAGGACATCGACATCTCGCGGAACGGCAAACCCGCGGTACATCTGATACCGGTCGAAGCGTCCTTGCCGGAACCGGAATTCGGATATTATCGGGAAGGTGTGCGGATAGCGAAAGATTATGCAAAATGTCTGGAGATTTGAAAGAGTATGATTGAAAGTGCAAATGGACACCCGTACCTTCATGTTTACCTCGCTGGATGTATCCAAATTGGGTCCATGCACATTGCGCCTGATCGAATCCCAAGCCACCGTAATATAAGTCGCCCCTTCCCAGCTTTACGTTCATATTTTCGGACTCGACCGCCGAAGTTCGGGGCGCGGAACTAATTAGGAGTTGAAGTACGATGGGAAAATTGATCTATTCCGCGATCACCTCTTTTGACGGTTACGTAGCGGATGAAAGGGGCGATTTTGACTGGGCTGAACCCAAAGAAGTCGTTCATTCATCCCATCATAATCGGAAATGGGAATTCTGCCATTAAGAGGGGGCGCGAATTAAAACTGGCTTTGATCGAAGCGAAGAGCTTTGACTCATCATAAACACTTTGCGGCCGGTTTTGGCATTTTCAAACACGTAAATCTTTATATTACGGAGGCTCTTTCAAAAAGCCTTTGGTAGCCTGATTTTTTGGTAGGAAGCGGGGGTCCTTTCCTGTAAGATAGGGTTGTCTAGACTCGAATCGAACAGAAGGGGAGCCCCCGCGATGAATACTGTATCAGAAATACTCGGTGGAACGCAAATACTTATGGGGATTTCGTTCAATCTCCAGGATTCCTTCGAAGAATACCTGACTGCCGAGCACCGCTGTTTTCTCCTAATGCTCAGACTGATAGAGGAAGCGCAGCCAAGCATCGCGATGCGACGAAAACTCCGCGGCCGGATACCCTTCGATAATCAGCCGATCATGCGGGCTTTCTTTGCCAAGCTCTATTTCAGGATTTCTACCGCCGTGGCACTGCGCAACCGCCTTCTGAGCGATCCGAACCTCAGGATCATCTGCGGGTTCCTTGATGGTGTTCCGAGTGCGCCCACTTTTTCCCGGCGGATGTCGGAGTTCTCTTCCCGTCCGCTAATGACTGAAACCTTGAACAACATGATCGAGGATCACCGGAAGGGTACACTCATCGGCCATATCAACCGGGATTCCACGGCCATTCCGGCCCGAGAAACGCCGGTCAACAAGAAGGCGGACGAGAAGCCCCAGAAGACGAAGTATAAGAAGGGACGCCCCCGCAAGGATGAGGTCCGGCCTCCGAAGGAACCGACGACGCTCGAACTCCAGGCAGTGCAAAGCGCGCGTAATTCCTTATCCAAACTACAGAAGAACTGCGCCTGGGGCTGCAAGAAGAATAGCCAGGGGAAAGTATCGTACTGGAAGGGCTACAAGCTCCATCTCGACGTGGACGATATCGGGCTCCCGATCACGGCGATCGTGACCGGCGCAAACGTGCATGATTCCCAAGTCGCGATCCCCCTGGAGAAACTGACGGAAAGGAAAGTCCAGCATTGCTATTCGCTCATGGACGCCGCTTATGACGCGAAACCGATCAACGACTATATCCGTTCCAAGGACCGGGTTCCGCTCATCGATCCGAACAAACGCAAGGGAGCGGAACAACGATCATTTGATCCTGCGGAAAAATCACGCTACAAAATAAGGACGACGGTCGAACGCGCCAATGCGCATCTGAAGGATTGGCTCATCCCGAACCAGATTTTCGTCCGTGGTTTCGAGAAGGTTTCCTTCCTTCTCATGAGTTCCGTCGTCTGCCTGGCGGCTCTCAAGATTCTCCAATATATTGTGCTGCCTGCTGCAGAAGCCGCGTAGGTTTGTTTGGAGCAACAAGACGGAATTGGTAGGAGCAGTCTGCCCTGAATTATGGACTGAAGCCATTTTCAGGCTGAACTGAGAAGAATCCTCGTTCATCCGGTGCCCGAGCACCCGGCCAATATGAAGCAGTCCATTTTTACCAAGGAAAAGCCGGGATATTTGAAAGACCCTCT
>DPXI01000082.1 GCA_003527485.1 Treponema sp.
CCGGAGTTGATGATCGCCCTCGCGGCGCTCTCCAAGTCGGCGTCGTTCAGGACCAGCGCGTGGTTTTTGGCTTCGCACAGGGCTTGGACCCGCTTGCCGTTCGCCGCGGCGGTTGAATAGATATGGAGGCCGACGGATGTCGAGCCGACGAAGGAAACTCCCTTGACGTCGGGATGAGTCAGGAAAATCTCGGCCTCGACGCGGCTGCAGGTAACCAGGTTGACCACGCCCTTCGGCAGACCCGCCTCGTGCAGGAGCTCGAGCAGGCGCATGGAGGTCATCGGGGTCGAACTCGAAGCCTTCAGCACGAGCGTATTGCCCGTGGCGATGCACATGGGCATCATCCAGCCCATCGGAATCATCCCGGGAAAATTGAAGGGCACGACGCCGGCGAAAACGCCGACGGATTCGCGGAAAAGGACCGTGTCGAATCCGGTCGAAGCGTTCATCAGGGATTCGCCCATCATCAGGATCGGCGCGCTGCAGGCGATTTCGACCGGTTCCCGTACCTTGAGGATATCGCCCTTGGCCTCTTCCCATACCTTCCCGTGTTCGTTCGCGCAGATCAGGGTCAGCTCGTCCAAATGGGCGTCGATCAGGTCCCTGAACTTGTACAGCACCTGGACCCTCTTGATGACCGGGGTGGCCGACCAGGCAGGATAGGCGGCGCTTGCGGCTTCTATCGCCGAGTTTACCTCGTCCATCGTGCAGCACGGCGTCCCGGCCATTTTCTCGCCGGTACTGGGATTCCGGATATCCATGAATTTCCCGGTTTCCGACTCTTTCCACTCGCCATCCACGCAATATTTCAGTTTGATCGTTCCGCTCATCATCGTCTCCTGATAGAAAATGAATGCTCAAATACTCTCCTGGTCCGGATCGGGAATCATGAGATCGCGAATGATCTTGACGAAGTCAAAAAGGGGAGCGACTAGGTTCATGCCTCCTTTTTGAGGTAAAACACTTCTTTGGATCTTCTATTACGCTTATTGTATGATAATACTATTATCAGGTTTGTATAGCATTATGTCAAGGCACTTCTGCTTTCCTATAGCAACCGCCATTCCCGCGGCAGTAAGGCATAATGGGGTAAAGCGGAGGAGCCCGCGGAATCAGGGCCAGCGCTGCGCTTCTTGGTGAACATGGTCGAGTTCAGCAGCGCGATGCTCACCTTCGGCAACGAGATCTACAGGCGGTTTCCCGGCATGGACGAGTATTGGTTAGTCGAGATCAAGCTGGCCGCGCTGTACGCGGTCTACGGCCTGCTGAGGTAGCAGATCCACTCGAAAAGCGGCTCGGGTTGGCTCAACGCGAAGAATCCCGATCCGGGCAACGCGAAGCTCCGGCCGTTCTCGCGACAATTTCCGCTTTTCCGATTGCTCGGAGCGAAGGATACCTTGCAGGATGACGGGGCGGTAGCCGGATCGGCCCTCATGGGCGCATGTCGTAGATGCGGAGCTTGCCGTCCACCCCGCAGGCATAGATCGCGGAGCCTGCAATCGCCACGCAGTGGTTAGCTTCGGACACATACTGTTGCGGAACAAAACCTTCCATTTCCAAATGGTCCACAAGGCGGGGAGAAAGCGGGTTGGCGACATCGTAGATGCGCAGATGGCCTACATCGGTTCCGGTATTGAGGTCCTTGGAACTGACAACTATATATTGGCCCAAGCCGCCTGCGGTATCCAGATACTCGTTCGCGTCGCCGTCAACATCCAGGAATTCAAGCAAAGCCTCAGGATAGTTGATCGTAGCGGCGGGATTGCTCATATCCCTGAGCAGGAAGCCGTAGGAACCCAGGCTGTTCAAGCCGAGATCGCCGCTCATAGTGAAGTCATCGACTCTGCCGGACGGCTCTGCGATAGACTTCACGAGAGCTACATTGCAGGGATCGCCGATATCGACGACCAGCAGACTTCCTCCCCAATCGGATATAAGGGCATAGCGGCCACGAAGGCTTATACGTTGCGAGCTGAAGGGAAGTATCGCGGTTTCCATGAGGGTGGGATCCGCTGGATCGGAAATATCATAGACTTCCAACCCTGAATAAGTGACAAGGAGATAGGCGTAATCCCCCGATACCGCAATGTCATCCACCCAGCCTGAAAGCGTGGAACTACCACTGTCGAAAGAGGATACACGTACCGGCGAAGCTGGATCGGAAATATCGAAGACCTCAACATTTCCCCAGCCGAAATCCTGTCCACTCGTCGTACCCCGTTCGGCGACAAAGGCATAAGCTCCTGCAACGACTACTTTCCCGGCCTCCAGTGCTGTAGTCGCACTTCCCACCTCGGTCACATTGGTAGGATCCGTGATATCCAGTATCCTCAAGCCCGAATAACCGGCTGCTATATACGCATACGGTCCGGCGAAAAACATGCCAAGGGGGGCTTCGGGTAGGCTGACCTCGGAAGTCAAACGAATATCCACCGGTATATTCAGGTCGACGATATATACTCCGGCATCCCCATTGTCCCGCACATGCCATACGTAGGCGGCGCCCTTATGCAGGAATATGGAATACGTACCTGTGCTCGCGTATCCAATCGGCATAGCGATGGTCTGGCGTTGACGGGGCGACGCGGGGTTTGCGACGTCTATGATTTGCACACCATCGGAGCGATTTGCGGCATAGGCATTGGATCCCTTGACGACAACGTCCTCGATGGTGGAATTGCCGACATAGCCCGTCCTTCCCAATTCGACAGCCGTGACAGGATCGGTAATGTCGATCACGGCCAGTCCGCACCCTCCGGCAGCGGCATACAAATAATCGCCCTGGATGTCCAGGCCGTAGATCGGAAAAACTTGGCTATTGGAGGCAAGAATGACCGGGACAACCTTGGCAGGCAGGCTGCCGTCAGGATCGGAGGTCCGGATGATCTGAATGCCGTCGGTACGATCGCCGACATACAGCCATTGACCATCGGAACTTAGGGTGATATCGAAAACGCTGTTGTCCGTCCCGGCGTCGTCCCGGTCGGTCATGCCGATAGGGTAGGTCTTGAGAAGGGTCGGAGATGCCGGATTGGATATGTCGAGGCAGTAGACGTTGCGGCAGTAGTCGGCGACGTAAGCCAGGGAGGGGAGACCCGTGACAGTATCGTTCCAGACCGCGATCGCTCGAGCGTCTATGCCTGAGGGTTTGAAGGTTCCGCCGGGATACGGATTGGCGGGCAATTGGGCATTGTAGATCAGGAACCCATCGCTACCTGCTGCAAGGTATAGGTAGTCGGAATCGGGAGGCGCGACAACCTTGCGGACTACGGTTGCAGATATCCGCGAAAGTTCATAATAGTCGAGTTCGGGCAGAAGGATTTGTACGCCGCCATAACCGGCGGCGTAAAGAATCTCGTCCCGCCACACGAGCTCTGCATAGCTCAGCTTGACCGCGTCCAATTTTTCGATACTGGCGCCCCGTGCGAAGCCGTCGGTGATGCCGGCGGCAGAGCCAGATAGGATGGAAGAATGCTCGACCGGACGGATCCGGTAATAATAGCGTTCTCCGTCTTCCAGGCCGGTGTCGACATATTCTGTGCCGTTGATTCTTCGGTAGAAATTGAAGTCGCCCAGTTCGCCAACCCGGCGGTGGATCTCGAATTCGTTCGTAGCGGGGATCGAGTTCCATGCGATGCTGATTTCCCCCCTCCCGGAAACAGCCTCCGGGATGAGGGTTTGGGCAGAAAGGGGGATGGCTTGAATGTAGCCGCTCTGGCTATCAATCAAACCCGCACGGGCGATAGACTTGAGCCTGAAGGTATACAGCGACCCGTTTTTCAGGGAATCCAGGGTAAAAGGCGAGATTGCGTTCATTATCGTTTGGCCTACCGACTCGGAAGGCAGGGATCCATCCGCGCTATAGTAGAGAGTATAGGACTCCGTTTCGGGCACCTCATCCCAAGTAAGGACTACCTTCTTGCTGGATATTTCCGCTTTAAAGGAAGGAATGCTGGAAACCGCGTCCCGTATGAGACTGATTCCCGCACTGGTGCCATTCCCGTTCCAATCAATCGCGTCGACTTTCACGGAGAATGATGTGCCCAGGCTATCCGACTTGAATTGAAAAACAAAGTTGCCTTCGGCATCCGGTATCGCAAATCCAGATATGAGGGAACCGGGAACTTCAAAGGCAAGCTGCTTTATACGCCCCTTCCCGCCATCATTGGTCTCATCGATGGCGATTCCCCGGACTTCGACTATATTCGCGCAAGCGTAGCCGTCCACGGGCGAGGTGATTGTCAGAACCGGCGCGACCTTGTCCTTCGCCTGCGACAGTGCCGATTGATCCAGCGGGATCGCTGAACAGGAAGCGAGTATGGCGCCGAAGGAGACGACTGTTGCGGCGAGGACGCCGTTTATCGAAGATCTATCCATGGTCAAATTCCGCCTCATTCATTACCGTATGAATTGCTCATTCAGAGAAAGCGATGTCTTTGGCTTCGTCCACGGCCTCAGCGGCCTTCGCGTTCCCGCCCGGATCGGCCAAGTACGCGTATTGGCCCCCGAGGGACGGGTCGAGGCTGGTCGCGAGCGCCAGGTACTCGGTCGCCTTGGCGCCGTTGCCCAAGGCGCGGTAACACTTCGAGATGTTGACTCGGAGAAGTGCAAGATTCTTGTTCTCCTTGCCCAACGCCGGGAAGCTTTCGATGCCGCGGAACTCGCTGAGGGCTTTATCGTAATTCCTGGAAAGGAAGTATACGTTGCCCAGGTTGATCTTCGGGCTCGAATAGGTCAGATCCATGCTGGAGGCCATTTTGAAAGCAGCGGTCGCTTTATCGTACCGGCCGAAGCGGGCAAGCTTGATGCCGAGGCGGTTCCAGTCTTCCTTCAGGTTACTCTGTCTGGCCTGGGTCTGAGCCTGTTCGGTAATTCCGTCGACGATCTGGTTGAGATCCCGCGCGGCGTTCGCTACGATCGGTTCTTTCCTGCCGTATTGAAGTCCAAGGTCCGCTTCCTTCAGCCCCACCGGCTTGAACAACTCCTGGGCTTCGGCGGTCACGAAGAGGTGGCGTTCGGCGGGCTTATCAGCCCAGGCTTTCCATTCCTCGGCGCCCTTGCGCCAGGCTTCGTTGAAGCTCGAAGTCCCGATCATCGTGATCTCCACCGGAATCCAGAGCTCGTCCCCCACGGCGATGGTCATCGAACGGTCCGCGTTCAATTCGGCGAAAGCCTTGGGCGCGGTCTTCGTGTTGAAGGCGGCGTAGATATGTCCGGGAACCGTGATGAAGGCGGTGGCGATTCCGGCGCTTTCCAGGATGCCCGCGTACAGGGCGGTCAGGTCATCGCAGTCGCCGGTGATCCGGCGCAGGGTATCCCGGGGGAGGCTCACGGAGTCGATGGTGAGCTTGTCGCCCTTGACCGCCTGGAAGGGCTGTGCCGGGTCCACTTGGTACAGGATGCCCAGTTCAGCGAGGGCGTAATACAGCTGGCAGGCGAACTGCGTCGCGCTATTGAAACCCTCAACGCCCTTGTC
>DPXI01000065.1:0-8451 GCA_003527485.1 Treponema sp.
GCCGACCAGAGCGGAAGGCGGAGGAACGCACCCAGCGCGAGGGCGAGCACGAACATGACGGCGCTCAGCAGGGCGCACCAGAGAGCCGCCGCGACCAATTTGGCCAGCGCCATCGCCGTTCTGGAAACCGGCAGCGCCAGGATGTCCTTGACGGTACCGTCGTCCCATTCCCTCCCGAAGATCCAGCTGAACGCGAAACCGTACAGGATGATGCCGAGCGCGCCCTGGGCGATTTCGGTGAAACCGATATAGGCGGGCCAGTCGGCGCCGATCGCCGCCACGGCGATTTTCGTCTTCAGGATGCCGGGAGGCAGGGCATCCGGATGCATCACGAGCAACATCATCAGTGCGAGCATGAAGGAGACGAAACAGGTGGCGGCGATGGTGACCTTGAAGATGGCCGAACGGCGGAGCTTCAGAACTTCGATGGACAAAGCGGCGAATATATCCGTCAGCATGCGTCCTCCTCGATGGTCCGCAGGAACCAGGACTCCAGGTCTTCCGCGGCCACCGCGACATGGCCGGGAGGGAAGCCCGCGCGGACGAGGATCGCGTTGAGTTCCTCAGGTTTCCCGCAAGCCTCGGGGGCAAACAGCAGGAGCCGGCCAGCCGCGTCGCGGTCCACCGCGTATCCTTCCCTCTTCAGGAAGGAAGCCGCGCCTTCCCGATCGCGGACATCCAGGACCAGGCTCCTGTGCAGGGAAGCTTCGAGTTCTTCGGCGTCTATTTCCCGGATCAGCGCCCCGCGGTGGATGATTCCGATCCTCGTGGCCAACCGGGACACTTCGCCCAGGTTGTGGCTGGAGATGAATACGGTCGCGCCGTCTTCGACTGCGAACTTCCTGAGCAGCTCGCGGATTTCTACGATGCCGGCGGGGTCAAGTCCGTTGACGGGCTCGTCCAGGATGAGCAGTTCGGGCCGGTGGATCAGCGCCTTGGCCAGGCCGAGCCTCTGTTTGTTGCCCTGGGAAAGATTCCGCGCCCTGACCTTCGCGTACTCGTCCAAACGGAGCAGTGCAATCATCCGGCGCGCCGCGCCGTCCCCCTTCAGGCGCCTGAGCGCGCTCGCGGCCTTGAGGTTTTCCTCAACGGTGAGTTCGGGCCAGGCGCGCGGCGTTTCCACCATGTAGCCGACACGCTCCCATGGCCCGCCCCGTCCGCTCATGATGGGCTGCCCGCAGACGAATACTTCCCCGGAAGCCGGCCGTATCATGCCCAGCAGCATCCGGATGGTCGTCGTCTTGCCCGCCCCGTTCAGACCCAGGAATCCGTAGATTTCGCCTCTCCCCACGCGGAGGGAAACCCGGTCCACGGCCTTCAGGCTGCCGTACAGCTTGGTGACGTCCCTGGTTTCGATGATCAGGTTTCCGGCTTTCGGCTCTCCCATGCGCGGCTCCTGCAATGCGCGATGTCGCGCAGGATCGGATCAGGTTCTACTTGCCAAGATAGGTCGAATCCCGGACCACCAGATGGGGTTTCAGCGAGTAGGACCGTTCCCCGGGAGGGATAGTTTCCCCGGTCATCAGACGCTGGAGAAGGGCGAAGGCGGAGCGGACCATCAGGGAGACTGGCTGGGCGACCGAACTCAGAACGGGACGGCTGACCCTGGCCCAGGGAGAATCATCGAAACCGCAGACCGCGATCTCTTTCGGAACGACGATACCGAGATCCTGGAGGGCATGGAGCGCTCCGAGGGCCGCGAGGTCGTTGTTTCCGAAGATGCAATCGAAGCGCCGGATCGACCGGGCGTCGTAGTTCTCCAGCAGGTTCGCCTGGACGGAGGCGGTCAGGCCTTCGTCCCATCCGTCGGCGACGAGCCGTTCCACCCGGAAACCGGCCACCTTCCGGGATTCCAGGTAGGCTTCGAAACCCCGGAACTTTTCGTCGTCATGGGGGCCGACCAGCAGGCAGGAGGTCCGCCCCGATTCCATGAAGTGTTCGGCGACGAGGCGTCCGCCTTCCTCGTGGGAGGTCCCGATGCTCGGCCATTCGGGGGACTGGAGGGTGACCACTACCGTCGGCAGGACCGATCCGCAAAGCCGGAAGGCGCTGGATTCGAAACTGGACGGGATGAAGAACACACCGTCCACCTGCCGGGCAATCAGGCCCTTGACTATGGTCTTCTCGGCGTTCGGGGAACCTCCCGAATTGGCCACCATGAGGTGGTAGCCCTGCAGCGCCCCTTCGGCTTCGAGCCTCTCGATGAGGCAGGACATGAAGGGATGGGAAATGCTCGGGACCACGCAGGCCACGAGCTTGGAGCCTTCTCCGCGGAGGGTTCGGGCGGAGATCCGGGACTCGAAGCCCAGGTTCTCGGCGGCCGTCCGGATCGATCGCTTCCGCGCCTCGGAGATCGAGGGGTGGTCCCTCAATGCCCGGGAAACGGTGGATTGGGAAACGCCGCATTCGCGGGCGATGTCGGCGATGGTCGGACGTGCGCTCATGGCTGGGGCCACTGTAACCAATGTCCAGGAACTGGACAAGGCCGATCGGTCGTCACCCCTTCACGGCCGTGCTCGACACGGAGGCGATAAAAAAGCGCTGGAAGGTCAGGAAGAAGAACAGGATCGGAAGCATCATCATCACCGAACCGGCCATGGCCAGGTTCCACAGGATCGTGTCGGAGCCGAAAAAGGAGGCGATCGCCACCGTGATCGGCCGGAAGTCGTCCGTATTGGTGGAGAGCAGGGGCCAGAGGTATTGGTTCCACATGGCCATTCCCTGGAGGATGGCCACGGTGGCCAGAGCGGGTCCGTTGAGCGGAAGGTAGATCATCCTGAAAATGCGTGCCGGCCCCGCGCCGTCGATCAGGGCGGCTTCGCCTATGGACGACGGGACCTGGCTGAAGAACTGGTGGAACAGGAAGATGAACAGGGGGCTGGCGACGAAGGGAAGGATCTGGACCCAGTAGGTGTCGGTTATACCCAGGGCGAGGCTCTCGTAGAGCATGGGGAGCATGATGGTCTCGTTGGGGATGATGTAGAGAGCCGTGATGATCCCAAGGAGGAGCTTGCGGCCCGCGAAGCGGCCGCGGAGCAGCACGAAGGCGGCCATCGAGCTGACCAGCAGGGTCAGGACGACAGTCCCCGAGAGGACCAGGGCCGAATTCGCCATGTACTTCAGGAAGGGCGTCATCGATTTCGGTCCCAGGATGTCCGCATAGTTGCTCAGGGTGGGATGCGGAACGAGGAAGGCCTTGAAGCTTCCGGCGTCCGCCAGGATCTCCTGCCGGGTGCCTTTCAGGCTCGATACGAAGAGGATGATCAGGGGAACGACGAGCAGGGCGGAAAGCGCTGAAAGCAGGACGGTCCGCATGAGATCGAGGCTTCGTTTCCGGGTCATGAGTTTTCTCCCACGGGGTTCTTGCGGGTCAGGAACGAGAGCAGCGCGTATACGCCGACGATCAGCAGGAAGAGGATCAGGGAACCTGCCGAGGCGAAGCCCACCTTCTGGATGACGAAGCCGGACCGGTAGATGTAGTGGACGAGGGTGTTGGTGGCGTCCTGGGGACCGCCCTGGGTCAGGATGTTGACCTGGGTGAAGAGCTGGAGGGCCTGGATCGCGGTGATGATCAGGATGAAGACGTTGGTCTCGAAGAGGCTCGGCCAGGTCACCTTGGTGAACCGGGACCAGCCCGAGGCCCCGTCGATGGCCGCGGCTTCGTACAGGTCCGCCGAAATGTTCTGGAGCCCCGCCATGTAGATGACCATCTGGAAACCGTACGCCTGCCAGGCCGAAAGCATGGTGATGGCAGGGAGCGCGGTCCGTGGATCATGCAGCCATTGCACCGGTTCGAACAGTCCGAAGGACAGGGCCGAGAAGAGGGCATTGAGGATCCCGGACGGGTATTGGAAAAGCGTCGACCAGACCACGCAAACGACGACCATGGGCGTGATGTAGGGGAGGAAGAAGACCGCCTGGAAGAACCTCTTGGCCTTACTCTGGCCATTGAGCAGGATGGCGCTCAACAGGGCGAAACCGCACTGCAGGGGTATGACCATGGCGGAGAAGAGGAGCACGTTCAAGAAAGCGTGCCAGAACTCGATGCTGCCGAGGATGCGCTGGAAATTGCGGAATCCGACGAACTTGGTGGGGATGGGACCGGGAAGCAGGGGCTGGTTCGTGAACGCCAGGCCGATGGACATGGCGAAGGGGACGACGAGGAAGGCGAGGAGCAGGACCAACGCCGGGGTCAGCATGGCCGCTTCCGTCAGGGTGATTCTCGATCTCTTCATGGTTTTCATCCGTGTCCTGTGTCCCGTCCGGAAAAGTCCCCGCCCGCGGGCGGGGACCGGAGATCCGTTGCGGAGGCTGGTATCACTCGCCGAAGGGCGGGTATCCGTCGTTGTCGGCGCCGTCCTGGTCGATGGCGGCGGCGGCCTTGCCCAATTCCGTCTTGGGATCGGCGCCGCTCAGGATGTTGTCGAAGGCTACCTGGAACGACGCGGTCAGCACGGGGTAGCCAGGATACACGGGACGGGGCACGGCGACGTTCGACTGGTCGAAGGCCACCTTCATCAACTTGGGATCCGTATAGATCGGCGTCAGGGCGGCGGCCGACTTCATGCCGGGGAAGGTGCCGGGGCTCTCCTTGATGAGCTGCTTGTCCTTGGCCAGGTATTCCAGGAATTTCGCCGCGGCTTTGGGGTTCCGCGAGCTCTTCGTGATGGCCCAGATCCACGTCCCGTTCGGGCTCTTCACGCCCTTCCCGAAATTGGGCAGGGGCATGGCCACCAGATCGTCCTTCATGACCGGATAGGCTTCGGCCCACACCCAATGGCCGCCCCAGGCGATCGCCGCCTTATCCTTGTCGCGGAAAAGCGCGTTCGTCCCCGAGCTTGCGGGGACCACCCAGTCTTTCTTGACCCAGCTCTGGATCTCGGTCGCCGCGGCGACGCTCTCGGGGGAATCGAGGGCGCCCTTCGCTTTCCAGGACTTCGGGTCGATGAGCTTGCCGCCGAACGATTCGAATATGGGCTGGAAGGCGTAGGTGGCCCATTCCGTCTTGACGCCGTACGCGCGGAAGATGTCGAGCGGCCACTTCACGCCGGGCTGCTTGGCCAGCTTCGCCAGGGCGTCGTTGAATTCGGCCTTCGTCCAAGCGTCCTTGATGCCCGTGGGTATCCGGATGCCCGCGGCTTTCAGGAGCTTCCGGCTACCGTAGAGCAGCACAGTACTGTCGTTGTTGCCCAGGGCGTACAGGCGTCCGTCGATGGGGTAGGTGCCTTGATAGACGCTCGAAGGGGTAAGGTCGTCGAGGATCTTCTGGTCGATCATGCCCTGCAGGGGGGAGAGGTAGCCGTTCCAGACGAAGTTCGCCAGAAAGGGGGCGTCGAGCTGCATGACGTCGGCGACGCGCTTGGAAGCGACGGCGGCCGAGAATTTTTCGAAGTACGTATCGTGGGGGATGAACATCGGCTCCACCTTGATGCCGGTGTCCTTCGTGAAGCGGTCGAAAAGGGTCTTAAAAGCGTCGCTTTCCGCCCCCGTCGCCTGGAACATGACGGTTATCTTGCCTTGGGCCGGGACTCCCGAAAGGGCCAGGACCGCGAGGCCCAAGGCCAGGAATAGTGCCTTCTTCATCGTTCTCTCCTCCTTGGCCACCGGGAAGGGCGTCGACCGATCTTATCCCGCATGGCGCTGATTGTCTACGCAATGCATTGCGTATTTGCATTCTCAATCCGGATCGCGATTTTGTCAATAACAATTTTTTGAATTTTTCTATTCAAATTCGCCCATACTTGGTTGATTTTTCCCAAAACATGGCACACTATGGAACGCAATATTGCATTTTATTGCGCATTTTTGCGTTGGGAGACTTGCATGGCCAATCCGGAATCCTCACTCTTCCGCAACCGCTTCCACCTCTCCCCGCCCCGGGGCTGGATGAACGACCCCAACGGCTTCTCCCTTTTCGAAAACCGCTACCACCTATTCTACCAGTATAACCCGCGCGATACGGTCTGGGGTCCCATGCATTGGGGCCACGCGGTCTCGCCGGACCTCCTGGACTGGACCGACCTGCCCATCGCGTTGACCCCCGACAGCGAATACGACGCCGGCGGCTGCTTTTCCGGATCAGCGCTCACCGTCGACGGGAGGCATGCGTTGTTCTACACCGGCCACCTCGATCCCCATCCGTCCGTCCCGGGCTCACGCAGGGAAACGCAGTGCCTGGCGATCGGGGACGGGAGCCGCTATACCAAGGATCCGGCGAACCCGGTCATCGACGAACGGCAATTGCCCTCGGGACTTCCGTCGGGCGACTTCCGGGATCCCAAGGTATGGCGCGACGGGGACCGCTGGCTCTGCATCGCCGTCCATCGCCACAGCGACGGATTCGGCCAGATCCTCCTGTTCGAAAGCGACGACCTCAGGAGCTGGTCTCTGGTGGGTCCCGTCCTCCGTAATCGCGGCGAGCTCGGGGGCATGTGGGAATGTCCCGACTTCTTCCGTTTGGAGGACAAGGAAGTGCTCGTATGGTCGGTGATGAACCCCGCCCACCAGGGAACCGGGTTCCGGAATCTGCACGGTGCCGTCTGGGCGACCGGGGTTCTGGACCGCGGCACCGGAATCTTCACGGAGGAAACCCGGACCGAGATCGACAAGGGTCCCGACTTCTACGCCCCCCAGACCGTCGCCACCCCCGACGGCCGGGTGGTCATGATAGCCTGGATGCAGATGTGGGAGCGATCTTCCCCGTCCAGGGAGCTCGGACTGGACTGGACGGGGTGCATGACCCTGCCGCGGGAGGTATTCATGAACGGCGGACGGCTCTGCCAGAGGCCGATCCGGGAACTGGAACGTTACCGCGGGCCCTGCCGTTCGGCGAGCTCCCGGGTGGAAGGCGCGGTCGCCTTCCCGGAGCTCGAGGGCCAATGCCTCGACCTCGAAGTCGTGCTGGGAAGCGGGACGGCCTCCCGGTGCGGCTTGCTGCTCTACCTGGGCGACGGCGAGCGGACCCTTCTGGAATGGGACCGCGCCGGGGGGATCTTCACCCTGGACCGGAGCAAATCAGGCCACCCGATCAGGAACCTGACAGCCGGGNNATGGCGTGCACGCTCTTCCCCAAAGAGACGAGTAGAGGCATCCGAGCCTTCGCCGAGGAAGGATTCATCGAATGTTCCTTGAAATGGTGGAATCTCGATGGGCATCCCGGTGCGGCCCAATAGACCCATCCATCAACATCGGGTAGCCATGGCTATTTCAGGTTGATGCCTTTCCATATCATTTTTGATAATTCTTCCGGATTTTCGGTGGCCATATTATGTCCCGCATCTTTGACCAGAAATACATTGATTCCATTTTTCGATAATTCTTGTTCATCTTTATCAGGCAATGACTTGGTGCCGAAGATATACGAGCATGGAAAGGGAAATGAATATAACAGCTCGCGCCATGTCGGCGCGCTGCCCTTCACAAGATCCTTCGCGCCAAAATAAACGGCCCTCGGATTGCTGATCTTCAATATGGTCGCCCATTTGAAATTACCGTTATCGATGCTGTCATCGATTATCCGATCATGGCCGAATGACAAATAATCATCCAAAGAATAGGATGCGACCCTTCCGCTTGTCAGACCCCCACCCGGATCCAGGTTGCCCTCGGTTATAATCAGGCTGCTTACTTTATCCTTGATTCGATCGGCCAATGCGATGGCGATGGCTCCGCCCATGCTATGGCCAAAAATACTCACTTTCTCCGTATGTAATGAATCCACCAAGGCAAGCAGATACTCGACGTGTTCCTCGATGGAGTATGAAAAATCATCGGGTTTGTCGCTATATCCATAACCCAATAAATCGATGAGTATTCTTCTGTTGCCGCTCAGAGGCATGCATGAGACGACTTCAGGATAATCATACGTCGAGGCGCAGCCTAATCCATGGATGAATAAGATGGGATCCCCGGATCCGGGAAGATCGTGATATCGTAAAATGTCCTTATTGTTGTTGATATAAAATTCATGCATCGCCTTCCCCCGATATCAATATCTTTTCGCCTGCACAGTATTTCAGCGCCGCAACAATAGCGTCAACCCGGCACCGGAAATCCGCCTCAGGGCGCACGCCCTGTGCCGCGCGGCACGTGCCTCGCGGCCCCGCGCCCCTCGCCGCGCGCCCCTCGCCGCGCGCCTGCTTTATCGCTTCCCGGTGACGTCGTGCAGCCATCTGCCCGTCCGGAGCCGCCACAGGCCCAGGACCATCTTCAGCGGATCCTCCAGGGCAAGGAAAAGGAAGACGACGGGGACGGGGGCGCCGAAGAGGAAGGACGCCGCCGCGGCGGCGGGAAGGGATACGGTCCACATCAGGAGCACGTCGTAGACCGCGCAGAAGACGGTGTCCCCGCCGGCGCGGCAAACGCCGATGATCATCGTCATGTTGAAGGCCCGGAACGGATACGCGAGGGCCAGGATCGCGAACATCGGGCCGAGGGCGGAAAACACGAGCG
>DPXI01000065.1:8464-8675 GCA_003527485.1 Treponema sp.
GGCGCGTCCCCCTCGCCTATCTTCTTCCCGATCAGCACGCCGGCTCCGTTGCCCAGTCCCATGAAAAGCACCCAGGTGAGCTGCGAGACGGTGTTGAGGATGTTGAAGGCCGCGATGGCTTCCGTGCCCGTGCGGGCCATGATGAGGTTCTGCATATTGATTCCCAGCGACCAGACGAGTTCGTTCGCCATGACCGGGGACGCGATCCGGA
>DPXI01000089.1 GCA_003527485.1 Treponema sp.
AGGCGCTCGTTTTCGTCGAGGAATATGGCGCAACAGCGCTGGGCCGAGAGCGAGACCGAGCCGATCCGCGCGGGATCGACCCCCGAACGCTGGACGGCCTCGCGCATCGATTGCATGGCTCGCGCGACTATGAGGTCCGCGTCCTGCTCCACCCAGGTTGGTCGAGGATAAACCGAGCCGTATTCGTTATAGGCCGAGGCGAGAAGCGTTCCGTCGAGGCCGAAGACGATGGCCTTCGCTCCACTCGTACCGATATCGATGCCGGCTAGGTACACCTTATTCATGGGCTTCACTTCCTTCCGAGTCCCCTGCGGAGACACTTGGGAATTATGGATGAGTGTCTATCATATGTCAACATTATTTGTATTTCTGAATTATGATAATCAAATATTACGCATGATAAAAGATTATTTTATCGTGACTATTGTATAAAAGCGAATCGCTAAAGGGTTGTTCCCGACCTTCGCAATATTCAGCTTCCTATTTCTTGTTGGTTAGGTCTTTCTTTACCAAAGAGAGGATCCTGAGAGCCGCGGCTTCGTCGGTAGCGAGATAATTGAAGATCCCTGAACGCAGGGCTCCGAGGATGGCGTCCGCCTTGACCGCACCGCAGGCTGCCAAAATAACATCGGGGATCTTCCTGAGGTCGTCCGCGGTAATGCCGACGACGCGATCGTTGAGCGCGGTGGAAAGGACCCTCCCCTCGATGTCGAAGTGGATTCCGCAACTGTGTCCAACGGCGCCCTTCCGTCGTATTTCTTCGGACTCCTCGCGATGGATGAAGCCCGCCTTCACGAGCGAACTGAACTCCGGGTCGTCCGGACTCACCGATAGGATCGCCACGTCGGCCTTTCGCGCTTTTTCGATCGCCTGCGCGATATTGGGTTCCTTGAGGAAATGTTCCTTGGCTTCCACGGAACGTACGACGCCGGGGGCCTGTATGGTCGAGTAGCTGCCGTTGAGCTTCTGCGCGAGGGTGCGGACGAGTTCGAAGCCGTCGTAGCTCGGATTGATGGCTCCGAAGGCGCCTACCAGCTGCACTACGGTTATACCTTTGAATGTGGGGGCGGCGTTGAGGCAGTTGATCGCGCTGTAGGTGGTCACGCCCCAGGAAATCCCGATGGTGAGTCCGTCGCGCAGGCTAAGAGCGAGCAGCTCGGAGGCGGCCCTACCCGTATCCTCGATCGTCCTTGACTCGTCCGGACCCGAGGACACTACCACGGCGTTTTTGAGGCCGAAAACCGTCTTGAGCTCCTGCTGCAGAACATAGAGAAGGGAATTGGTCTCTTTGATGCGGATCTCGACGATCCCCTCCTCCTTGCAGCGCTTGAGGAGATTGGACACCGTGGGACGCGAGACGGAAATCCTGTCGGCGATTTCTTGCTGGGACAGGCCCTCCACGTAATATAGCTTCGCTACGGAAATAAGCAGATTGTCATCGACCATTGTCATCTGTTCTCCAATATGACATATGCTACGGTTTCGGGCAAGATGCGACACTTGGAGTCGCATCGGGAACGCTATTTCCCCGGAAGGTGGAGACAACGCCCGAGGGCGGCGGCCGCCGCCTCCATCAGGGCTTCCGAACGCGAAGGGTGGGCATGCATGGTATCGGCCCATTCATGGGCAGTGGCTTCCAGGCGCATCAGGGCCGCGGCTTCGTTGATGAGTTCGGAAGCCCCGGCGCCGGCGATGTGGACTCCGAGTATCTCGCCGTGGCGCGGCTCGATGATGATCTTGACGAAACCCTCGGTGTCGCCGGAGGCGACGGCGCGGCCATTGGCGGCGAAGGGAAACACCCCAAGCTCGACGCGGTCGAAGGTTGCACGCGCTTCGGCTTCGCTGCGTCCTACGGATGCCAGCTCGGGTTTTCCGTAGACGACCGAGGGAACGTATTCCAATTCGGCTCGGCGCGGTTTGCCCAGGGCCGAGTCCGCGGCAGCCTCTCCCATGGCGAAGGCCGCGTGTGCGAGCATCTTGCGGCCGTTGATGTCGCCGGGGGCGAAGACGCCCTTGAGATTGGTTTCCATGAACTCATCCGTGACAACGCGCCCCTTTTCGACCTTCACTCCGGAATCGCCGAGGCAGGAAAGGTCGGGCCTCCGCCCCACCGAGAGGAGAGCCAGTTCGGCCTCGATCCTCCCGCCGTCGGCGAGGAGGAGGGCCAGTCCTTCCTTCGTTTCCTCGATGCCCGCGATGGAGACGCCCGTGCGGATGGTCACGCCCCGGCGCGCGAGTGTCTCCGCCGCGATGGTCGAGAGTCCCTCGTCCATCGCGGGAAGGAGCCGCTTCTCGAGCTCAATGATGGTGACCGCGCTCCCGAAGGCCGAGAAAATCTGGGCGATCTCGACGCCGATGACTCCGCCTCCGATGACGAGGAGGCTCTCGGGCACCTTGCCGAGGGCGAGTATGTCCTCGGATTGAAGGACTCGCTTCGAATCGATTCCGGGTATCGGCAGACGGGTTGAGACGGACCCTCCGGCAAGGATGGCCGCGCCTGTCGTGACCAGTCCTACGCCCTCCACGTCGATGCGTCTTGGTCCTGTCAGGACAGCCCGGCCGCGGAGGATGTCCACCTTGCGCGAATCGAGGAGAGTCTTCACTCCGCCGGTGAGGCGCCGGACCGCGCGGTCCTTGGATGCCAGGGCCGCCTTCATGTCGAGGCGCGGAGGCGTGTCGAGGACGATACCGCGGGAAGCCCAGTCCCGGGTTTCAAGCAGGGCCTCGGCGGTCTGGAGCCATGCCTTGGTGGGGATGCAGCCGCGGTTCAGGCAGGTACCGCCAAGTTCGCCGCTTTCGACCAAGGCGACGCTCGCTCCATGCAGCGCGCCGCGGAGCGCGGCCATGTAGCCTGCCGGCCCGCCGCCCACGACGACCAGATCGTATTCTTTCAGCATTTCGGCTTCCTTAAGCTAGGATGAGGAGAGGGCGCTCGATGAGGTCCTTCACCGCCTTGATGAAGGAAGAAGACTCGGCTCCGTCGAGGGCGCGGTGGTCGAAGCTGAAACTCAGGTGGAGCATCGTGCGGACGACCGGGACGCCGGCTTCCAAGAAGAGCCGTTCCTCGAGGGCGCCGATGCCGAGGATACCGACCTGCGGCTGGTTGATGATGGGCGTGAAGCTCGTCGCGCCGCCGTACATGCCGATATTGCTGATGGTGAAGGTTCCGCCTTCGAGCTCCTCGGGACGGAGTCGCCTCGCGCGGGCCCTCCCGGCGAGGTCCTTAACGCGGAGCGAAAGTTCCGGGAGGGAAAGCCGGGCGGCGTCGCGAAGGGTCGGGACAAGGAGGCCGGTATCGGTCGCGACGGCCACGCCGATGTGGATGCCGCCCTTCAGGATGAGGCCGTCACCGTCGATGACGGCATTGGCTCGGGGGTTGGCGAGGAGCGCCTTGGCGCAGGCCCTGATCACAAGATCGTTGACGCTGATCCTGATGGATCCTTCGGCGTTGAGCTCCTTTCGGACGGCGAGGAAGCGCGTGGCGTCGGCCAGGGCGAAGAGGGTGACCGAGGGTATTTCGGCGTGGCTCCGCGCGAGGCGTTCACCGGTGATGCGCTGGATCGCGGTCAGGGGAATCCTCCGGTCCCCGGTGGCTTGGGGATCGCCGGACGAGGGAGTCCGGGAACGTAGGGCAGCTTCCACATCCGCCTTGTGCGCGCGTCTGCCTTCAAACCGGGGAACGGCGCCAGGGTCCATGGCCGCGGCTTCGGCAATGCGGGAGGCCAAAGGCGTGGCGTCCTTCCTGATATGCCTTCTGACATCGTCGGCGTGGAGGACGCCGCCCGGAGGAGGGAGAAGGCTCGCGAGCTCGATGCCCGCTTCTCCGGCGATGCGTCGGGCAGCGGGGGTCGCGGGTATCGGCGATGAAGCGAGTTTCGTTGCGGCGGGGGTCGCGGCGGCCTTTGCGGTGGCCTTTGCGGTGGCGGTGGCCGGCGGGATTTCTCCCGACTGGCCGATCCAGGCGATGACTTCGGTTACGGGCACCTTTTCCCCGACCCCCCTCGTAATGGTGAGAAGGACGCCGTCGGCCTCCGCTTCCAGCTCCATGACGGCCTTGTCCGTCTCGATTTCCGCGATGGGCTCTCCGCGGACGACCGCGTCGCCTGCCTTCTTGAGCCAGGCGACGATGACGCCTTCCTCCATAGCCATGCCGGCTTTGGGCATGATCACGCTGCTCGCCATCTTCGCGCTCCTATCGGCAGAGGCTGCGGATCGCGTCGGCGATCAGCGGGATTCCGGGGACGATGCTTTCTTCGAGCGTGCGGTTGTAGGGTACGGGAGAATCGGAACCGCAGCAGCGCCTGATCGGCGCGTCAAGGTGGAAGAACGCTTCGCTGTCGGCGACGATGGCGGCGATTTCCGCGCCGACGCCGCCGGTCAAGCAGGCTTCATGGACGATGAGCACCCGGCCGCATTTCTTGGCCGAGCTTACGATCGCGTCCTTGTCCATGGGCGCGAGGGACCTGAGATCGAGGACTTCCGCCTCGATACCCTCGGCTTTGACGGAATCCGCCGCCTCGAGGCAGCGCGCTACCATGCGGCCGTAGGTGATGAGGGTGATGTCGCGTCCTTCCCGACGGCACGCTGCCTTGCCGAAGGGAATGGTATAGTCGCCGTCGGGCACCTCGCCTTTCACGCGGTAGAGGAGCTTCTGTTCCAGGAAGAGGACGGGATTGTCGTCGCGTATCGCCGTCTTGAGGAGGCCTTTGGCGTCCGCGGGCGTCGAGGGGGCAATCACCTTTATGCCGGGAGTATGCACGAACCAGGCTTCAAGGCTTTGCGAATGCTGCTCGGCCGCTCCCGTGCCCGAGCCGGACGGCGTACGGATGACGAGGGGAACCTTGAACTGGCCGCCGAACTGGTAGCGGGCCTTGGCGGCCTGATTGACGACCTGGTCCATCGCGACGGCGAGGAAGTCGGAGAACATGATCTCGACGACGGGTCTGAGCCCCACCATGGCAGCCCCGACACCGCAACCCACGATGGCGGTCTCGGAAATGGGCGTGTTGCGGACCCTCTCCCCGCCGAACTCGGCATACATTCCCTTCGAGACGCCGAAGGCCCCGCCGTAGACGCCGATATCCTCCCCGAGGAAGACGATCGAGTCATCGCGGCGCATCTCCTCGGTAAGCGCCTCGCGAATCGCTTCCGCATAGCTTATTTCGCGCATCTTTACCTCATTTCGTTTCCGCGAAGATATCGCGGAGGGCTTCGCTGACGTCGGGTTCGGGGCTGGCCTCGGCGTATTCGACCGCGCGGGCCACATCGCCGGCTGCCCTCTCGTCGAGGGAGTCGAGTTCGGCGGCGGTGAATGAGCCCTCCGCGATGAACCTGGAGCGGGCCTTCTGAATCGGGTCTCGTC
>DPXI01000027.1 GCA_003527485.1 Treponema sp.
AACGAAACCCGCTTCCTCACCCAGTCCGTGATCGAAACCAAGGCGCAGGCCGGAACTTCCCTCAGGATCGAATTGCCGAGCCCCTTCGGATCGTTCTGGGGGACCGCCACGTACACGCTGGAATACGGCTGGAACCGCGATCTCGTCGAGAACGACGATTCCCTGGTCCATTTTTGGAGCCTCGGCGGCGGCTGGCGCTGGTAGCCCTCAGCCGGGACTGAGTTCCTCCACCGAAATCCGCGCCCTCGCCCGGTCCGCGCGTTTCGGAAACAGAAGCGAGAGATCGAGCTTGGCCCCGCCTTCTATCAGAAGGGTTGGGCCAAGCGATCCGGTTCCTGATTCCGCTTCCGCGACCGGCAACAGGGTCACCCCCGTAACGACTCTTTTCTTTTTGTCCTTGGGCGCGATGTCGAATATCCGCTTTCCGTCGCTTCCCTTGATTTCGGTTGCGGCGAGCTTCAGCCCCGCGAGCCAGGAACGGACGCGACGGAGTGCGCTATCGAAATTCTCGTCCAGGTCCATGCGGACGCCCAAACGGGTTATCTCCGCGGGATTCCAGGTCTCCGCCATGCGTACCGCCCCCGCCTCCAGTCCGAGCGCCTCTTCCAAAGCCGCCCGCGCCCGTTCCGCGTCCTCTTCGGAAAGCCGGGGCGCTCCGGACGGCGATTTCCCGCCGATGCCGAACAAGGCGACGACGCTCTCCCCGGTCGCTCCGGCAAAGCCGCGGGACGCGAGGGGAGGGGCGCCGGAAAAGGCGTCCTCCGCGCGCAAAAGCCTGCCTGTGAGACCCTCGTCCCGGCTGAATATCGAGCGGAGCAGGAAGGTTGATCGAAACGCATCGGAGGATCCCT
Organism: Treponema sp.; assembly: GCA_003527485.1. Lineage (GTDB taxonomy): Bacteria > Spirochaetota > Spirochaetia > Treponematales > Breznakiellaceae > UBA12037. The sequence continues at coordinate 852 of DPXI01000027.1, forward strand.
CAAGCGATGCGGGAAGGCGTATCGAAAAACATACAGGCACGGCCCGCCGTTTCTCCCTGATGCGTTCTGCGATCTTCGCGGCATAGGCGGTTCCGGGCGCGGGTCTGACCCGGTGGGAAGAAAGGAAGCCGCGTTCATCCGCTTCCCCGCCGGCATCCTCGCAGGCGGAACAGCCCAGGCAGGCACCGTCCCCGCCGGCCGCGTCCATGCCTCCCATGCAGCTGCCTAAATCGACGCGGTCCAGGGCATCGCCGCTTCTGGCGTCCAGGAAGGCTTGGGGCACGGCGGTTTCCACGAAGGACAGCGGATAGCGGTGTCCGTCCTCCTTGGGAGCGGTGAGGGGCCCGGAAAGGACTTTGCCGTCGGAGGCCGGACCCAGCTCGCCCGACTCGCGCAACGCGCTGACGAGGCGCGGGATGAGGTCGCCTTCCACGCCGAGGTCGAAGGCGCAACCTAGTCGGGCCGCGTCTTCCAGCCCCCGCGCGAGGCCGTAGCCACCCGCCACCAGCAGCTGGTCCGCGACGTATTCGTCCCAGTCGACCGCGAGGCGGAATTCGAAACCGGCGGCGGTGACGGCCTCCTCAAGGACCTTGGAAATCGAGCGGAAATGTTCCCGGTCGAATTCGAGACCGAGGGCGCGCAGGGGCGTGAAGGGCATGCGCACGAGGTAGCCGAAGGAGAACACGGCGCGAAGCGCCGGGTCGCGCTCGTCCTTCAGGGCGCTCAGCTCCACGCAGAACCTCCTGAATTCGTCCAGATCCGCTTCGCTCTCCACCCCCGCGATAATATAGAAAAGCTTCAGCTCGCGGATTTTTTCCTCGGCGAAGCGCTCCATGAGCCGCCGCAAGTCCGCGTCGCGCAGCCCCTTGGAATAGAAGGCGCGCATGGAAGCGGAAATCCCTTCCACCCCGACGGTGAAGCTCCGTTTCTCCGCGGCCAGCTCGCAGGCGAGCATGCCCGGCGTGCGGACCAGCAGGTCGGCGCGCTGGCTCATCATGTTGACCTTGTCGAAGATGGCGTTCAGCTCATGGATGAGCTCCAAAGCATCCTCGTGGGCATTGAAGTTGAATGAATAAAGCTCGACGGTCGATGCGCCCGTGTTCCGCGCGAGGCGGCGGGCCGATTCCAGGATACGCTCCTTGGACAGCTCGCGGTAGGGTTTGCGCTCCCAGCCTTCGAAACAGAAGGAACAGAAGGAAGGGCAACCCCAGGACAGTTGGAGACGGGCCGAGGAAGCATTCTCCGAATTGAGCGCCGGCCAAGTCTCCGGCAGAAAGGGCGTCCTGCCCGCATCCACGCGGCAGCGTCCCGGCCGTATCGAGCGGCCGGCGATCCCGTCGGTCGGGGCGTCCGGCGCGCGGAGGCACGACCCCCAGAATGCGGGAACCGCCTCCTCCAGTCTCACCACTCGCTCCGGGGTGGGGCGGCCGACGGTGGAGGCGAGGCTCGCAATCAGTTCCGCTCCGCCGGCCTCGCCTTCGCCGAAGAAGATGCCGTCCACGAAGGCGTCTCCGTCGGAAAAGATCGCGCCCTGGGAGGCGAGGGCATTCGATCCGCCGAGGATCACCGGGGGCAGCCGCCTTCCGCAGTTCCGCCGTTCGCTTGCGCGCAAGGGAAAACCGGAACGGCCCAGCACGAGCGGAAGGTTGACTAGCTCCAGCGCGTAGGAACAGGATATGAGGATGGCGTCGAACTCGTCGGCCGTCCTGAGGGAGTCGATCCCCGAAAGCCAGGGGAGGCCGGCTTCGTCCAACACGGAGCGATCGGGCTTGGACGGGAAAAACGAAAAATCAAGATACGCGCCGGCGCCGAGGGTCGAGCGTGCGAGGGCATGCAGGAAGGTGTGGGGAGCCGAGGTCGAAACGTCCCTGAAGGGCGACAAGCGCACGATGAGGAAACGGCTGGAAGCTTCATCCCAGGCCGGATTGTCGAAGGCGGTCTTCTGCGCGGGCGCGTACAGCGCCGAGCATTTGAGTCTCGGCGCGATCTTCGCGATGGCAGCGGAGAGGTCAGCCACGCCTGCCGCCGCCTCGCGGGTGGCTGCCGCCGCTCGGATGCCCGCCGCTCAGATGCCCACCGCTCGGATGTCCAACGCGCGGATGCCCGCCGCGCAACGGGAGGCGGGGCGGATGCCCCTCGCGGACATCCGCTTCCTCCGCCTCTCCATCTTCGATCGGGTCGGGCGCGCGGATCACCCCGCCGAAAAGCACCTTCGGATAGATTACGATTCCGAGCTTCTTTTCAAGGGAAGCCAGCCGGGGAAGCTCGATCTCGTCGCCGATGGTCGCCATCACGCCCTTGCGGCCTGCGCGCGCGGTGCGGCCTGCGCGGTGGGCGTAGCCTTCGGGGGTTTCGGGAACGTCCATCTGGACCACGTGAGTCAGATCCGGCACGTCCAAGCCTCGCGCGGCCAAATCGCTCGTCACGAGAACGTCGGATCGGCCCGCGCGGAAATCGTCCATCGACTTTTTCCGTTCCACCTTGTCCATATCGCCGAAAAGGGCCGATACGGCGATGCCGTGATGCCGGAGCTGGGAATAGATATTCTCCACCTGGCCGCCGCGATCGGAAAAGACGAGGGTCTTCGCCCCCTTGGCGGCAAACAGGAAGGAGCGCAGGGTCGCGATCTTCCGCCTTCCTTCGCTGAAGAAAGCCCAGTGCTCTATCATGGTCTTCAGCATCACGGCGTCATCGATATCCTCGCTGAGCGCGTCCCCGCGGAGGAAGGGCGCGAAGCGTACGCGCGAACGGGGGGTCAGGGTTGCCGAACAAGCCGCGGTGACGCGCTCCGGCGGGAGCCTGTCCACGAAGGTCCGAGTCAGGTCGATCATCTCGTCGGAGACGAGCCGGTCAGCTTCGTCCAGCACGAGCCAGCGCACCCGCTCCAGCACGAGTTTTCCCATCTTCTCCAGTTGCACCAACCGGCCCGGGGCGCCCACGACGATCTGCGGCTTGTCCGCCTTGAGCTTGTCGATCTGGCGCGCGATGTTGGCGTCTCCGGTGAGCAGGGCGACCTTGACGCGCGGATCGAAGGCGGCGCCGAGGAATTCCGCTTCGCCCTTGATCTGGGCGCAAAGCTCGAAGGTCGGAGCGCAGATGACCGCGAGCGGTCCGCGGCCGAACGAGCCGGAGGCGCGCGCGTCCTCGATGCCCTGCAGGACGGGAACGAGGTAGGCGAAGGTCTTGCCGGTTCCGGTAGCCGATCTGAAGGCGAGATCCCTTCCCGCGGAGAGGAGGGGGATGACCGAAGCCTGCACTTCGGTCGGCTCGATTATGGAGCGTTCCGCAAGTTTTTCCGTTATGCGGGAAAATACGCCGATATCCGCGAATGATTTCATGCGTCCAGTATGCCTGTTTCCGGCCTCTTCGTCGACAGTCACGAAGGCCGGCTCCCAGGCCTTGGAAGTCGGAGGCGACCCGGGTATAGTATTTGCGCAACCGAATCCATCTTGCATCGCTCCAATGGAACAACTATGAAGATCATCTATTTTACCGATGTGTACTGGCCGAGGGTAAACGGAGTCACCGTTTCCATCCAGACCTTTTCCGATGCGCTCAGGCGGCTCGGCCACGAGGTCCTTATCGTCTGTCCCGAATATCCCCGGGAAAGGTTCATGGGCACCAAGGCGGAGGCGGAGGGCGTATTCCGCATCCCGTCCGTGGGCTTCTTCTTTTCCAAGGAAGACCGCATCTCGGTCCCGATGGTGGTTCCGGACCTCTTCGAACGCTTCGACGCCTTCGGAGCGGACGTCGTCCACATGCAGACGGAATTTTCCATCGGAATGCTCGGCCGGCGCTATTGCCGATCGCGCGGATATCCGATCATCTCCACTTGCCACACCCACTACGAGCAATACTTCGAACATTATTTCCCGGGCCTGCCCCCGCGCCTCGGCAGGGCGCTCACGCGCGCGAGCATGCGCGGCATGTACCGCGGCGACGACGCGGTCATCGTTCCGGCGCGGCAGATCGAGCGCGTGCTGCGCGGCTACGGGGTCAACGGCAAATTCTTCATGATCCCGACGGGCGTGGACGAGAACACCTTCGCGGTCGACGCGGATCGCGATCTGCGCGTGAGGCGCTATCTCACCGAACGCTTCCCGGCCATACGCGATTGCCCCCTCCTCCTGTTCGTCGGGCGCGTCGGCCAGGAAAAGAACGTGTCTTTCCTTTTTTCCGTCATGAAAAAGATCCGCGAAGCCGGCAGCAACGCGAAGTTGGTTCTTGTCGGCGACGGTCCCGCCCGTACACATCTGGAAAAAATGACCGTGGAGCAAGGCGTCGGCGATCTCTGCGTTTTTTCCGGGTATCTTGCCCGGGAAGACCTGCCGTCGGTGTATGCGATGGCCGACGTGTTCGTGTTCCCTTCCAAGACCGAAACCCAGGGTCTCGTCACGATTGAGGCCATGCTCTGCGGCACGCCGGTGGTCGCCATCGGCGAGATGGGCACCGCCGATGTGATGGCCGGGGACAACGGCGGGTTCATGGTCCGCGACGATACGGACGAGTTCACGGCCAGGGTGCTCCAGCTGCTGGGCGATCCAGCCCTGCGCGCCCGGAAATCGGCCGAGGCTCTCGAATTCAGCAAGCGCTGGACGGTCGGAAGAATGACGGATGCCCTGCTCGCGGTCTACGATCAGGCGGCGGCGGGCCGCAGGAAGACGAAGCATACGCTATTCGCGCGTATCCGCCGCTTCCTCGTCCGGACGCCCTACTTCTTCACCTGATAGTCGTAGCCGCGAGCTTCCAGAGCCGTAGCCGTCTCCGCAGCAAGGTCCATCAGCCGTTCCGCGACAAGGGGTATCATGGCCGCGGTTCCGAAGACGCCCGTCGATCCGCAGCGGGCCTTGCGAGCGTCGGCCGCGGCTTCCCACGCATCGAAAACCCGGGGCATGAAGCCCAGCGTGAGGGCGATCACGAGGGACAGGTCGAAGTTTTCGATAGTCCGCGCCGCCCTCCGTAGCGCAGGGAACCCCGGCGCCCGCAGCAGGCGCGCGAGCGGCTCCGTCACTGCGCGCTGTCCCCGCGCGACCGCCCCCCTCAACTCCGTCATCGTTGTCGTGGCGAACAACAGGGAACCCGCGGCAAAGGCGACAAGGACGCCCCCCGAAAACAGCAACCCTTCGCCGAGTCCCTCCCGGTCGATGATCCGAGCCAAGTCACCGCCCGATCGGGCGAACGCGGAAACATCCAGGGCGCGGAGCGCGACCACCGCCAAGGTGGTCCAGACGAGCGCCGAGGAACCGGCCAAAAGCCTCATCGGCCGCAGACGAGCGAAGGCCGCGCCGAGGAACACGAACGCGGCGGACGCCGACAGCCCGGCCGCGCCGCCGGAAAGGGCAATGAAGGAAAAGACGAAAAGAGAAGCGAGCTTCGGCCCCGCGCCGAGCGCGTGGACCGGGCTTCCGGAAGCGACATAGGCGTAGGGCGTCACTCGAGCCACGTGCAATCCTCCACGGAATCGTATCTTTGCCGCGGGTCGCGGACTCCGAACGCCGCGACGCCCCGCCCCAGCACTTCCGCAGGCTTGCCGCAATCGCGGATCGAACCGCGGTCCAGGATCGCAAGCCGGTCGGCATGGGCGAGGATCTTTTCCAGTTCATGGGTCAATACGACGACGGCATGCCCCGTCGAGCGCAAATCCGAGACCGCCCTCAGCACCTGCTCCACGCCGGGCCAATCGAGGTTCGCGAAAGGCTCGTCCATGATGATGGCCTCGCAACCCATGGCCAGTACGCCGGCGATCGCGAGGCGGCGCTTTTCCCCTCCCGAAAGCCGTCGGGGAGGCGCCTTCCGCTTGTCCGATAAACCGACCGCCTCAAGGGCCGCCGCGACCCGAGCGGTTATTTCCGCCTGGGGCAGACGCAGATTGCGCGGACCGAAGGCGATATCTTCTTCGACCGTCTCGCCGACCAGTTGCGCGTCCGCGTCCTGGAACACCAGCCCCACCGCGCGGCGAACCGCCCCGGGGTCTTTCGCCACCGGCACGCCCCTGAACAAGGCGCTTCCCTCGCTGGAATCGGTCAGGCCTACGAGGGTGCGCATGAGCAGGGTCTTGCCCGAACCGTTCGAACCCGCAATCACGAGGCATTCGTCCGCTTCGATATCCAGGTCCACGCCCGCCAGCGCCTCGGTCCCGTCGGGAAAAAGTTTGCGCAGGCCGCGGATCTCGAAGAGCCGTGCGGCCGCGCGTTCAGCCATCGAGCCGGTCCGCCGCTACGCGCCTGAGCCGGGGAGCAACGGCCGCCGCCACGATTATCTTGGCCGCATCGCCGACGAGGAAGGGAAGCAGGCCCGCCGAGACGGTCTTGTTCCAATCCCCCCCGAGCTTGACTGAAAGGCGCAGGAGCCCGGGAACGTAGACCGCCGCGATACCGAGTACTGCCGCAAGGGCGATGCGCCAAAGCGCCGTCTTGGTTTCCGCCTTGGGTTTCCCGGCTACAAGACCGGCGACGATGGCGCACAGCAGATAGCCGAATAGATAGCCCCCCGTCGGCCCGAAAAAATGGGCGATTCCGCCCTTGGCGCCGGCGAAGACCGGCGCGCCGATCGCACCGACGAGAAGGTAGGAACCCACCGCGGCCGCTCCGAGCAGCGGACCGAGTATGAGCCCCGAAAGAAGGGCAAACAGGTTCTGGAGCACTACCGGTACCGGCGACAACGGGACGGGAATGGCGATGAAAGTCCCCGCGGCCGTAAGCGCGGCGAAAAGCGCCACAAAAGTCGTCCGCATCAGGCCTTTCCGGGAACCGGGCAACAATTTCTCTTCGCTCATCATGCAACTCCTTGAGGTGTATCTTTTTGTCGGCAAATATGAACCAAAGAAGCCGTTCCGGCCTCTACTTTCATGATTCCGTTTCCGGTACGCACGAGCGAGCGTCCATAGCAGTCGATACCGAGGAAAATACCGGAAGTCCGGACTTCTCCGTTCGAACCCCGCTTCTCCCAATCGCCGTGCCCCGCGTCGATGAGCTCGACCCGCTCGCCGATCCCGTCCGCCGCCGCATTCCACGCCGCGGCCAAGTCCGCATGCTCCCTGCCTTCAAGCTCGTCGAGGATGGAGAGCAGCACGCTCCGCCTTGAAAGCGGGCGGCCGGCCAGCTCCCGGCAGGAGACGGCATGGTCCGCGGGAACCGCATTGTTAACATTAACGCCGACCCCCGCGGCTATCCAGGCCACCCGATCCGCCTCGCCCCGCAACTCGGTCAGAACTCCCGCGATCTTCCGCCCGCCGACATAAACGTCGTTCGGCCAGCGCACGGAAACGCGCGATCCCAGCAGCGCGGACAACGCCGAGGCGACGGCGAGCTGCACCGCCATCCCCGTGAGCGCGTAGCGCTGGATGGGCATGCCGCCCGGGAGCAGGAGCGAGAAGAACAAACCGCCGTCAGCCGATTCCCAGTGCCTGCCGGCCCTTCCGCGTCCCGCGCTTTGCCGCTCGGCCACGACGACGATGCCCGGTCCGGAACCCCGCTGCTCGGCAAGCTCCCGCGCGCGGTCCATCGTGCTCGAAGTCTCGGTCCAGTGCCGGAAACGTCCCTCCCGCGGGCCGAACTCCCAAGGAAACAGGAAATCATCGCCGGCCGCAGGATCCAGCCGGTAACCCTGCTCGTCGGCATCGATGGGATAGCCCGCCGTCCGGAGGCTCTCCGCCGCTTTCCATACGGCCACCCGCGACAGGCCGATGTCGCCGGCAAGAGTTTCCCCCGACACTCGTTCTCCTCCCAGGGCGCGCAAACGGGAGAGGAGGAGAGCCTTGGTGGATTGTTTGCCGATTGGTTCGTTAACCATGTATATTCTGTAGTTAACACAAGAAGGCCATCAAAGTCAATCGAGGAGAGATTCGCGCAAGGTATTATTCGATCGAAGCCTCGTCCTCATCCGAAACGAACTGCAGCGCCGGCAGGGATTTCGTCCGCATGGCATTCGCTTCGGCGAATTCGAAGAGTGCGCCGTGCAACAACGAGAACCCGAGGACGATTGCGAGCAGCAGCGGCAACCAGTCGCCGAGCAGGAAATAGGTAGTCTGTCGTTCGGAACGCTGGACGGAGACGAGGACGGGGAGGGTCGCTGCCTCGAAGAGGGGAAGATCGGCCGCGACGCGGCCTTCGGCATCCACGACGACCGTGTAGCCGCCGTTGGTCGAACGGACCAGGACGCGGCGGTTCTCGATCGCGCGGAAGCGTGCGGCCGCGAAGTGTTGCGTCTCGGATGAGGCCATGCGCGACCAGGAATCGTTGGTGATGTTGATCAGGATGTCCGCCCCGCCACGGAAAAAATCCGCGCAGACATCGGGGAAGGCATCCTCGAAGCAGATTGGAACACCGAAGCGAAGGTCGCGCCCTGAAGGCGTCGGTACCGTCATAACCGTCGCTTCACTGCCCATGACCCAGCCTCCCTCCAGTCCGACGACGCGCTTCATGAAATCGCGCATCCACTGGTATTCCCAGAAGGGGATGGATTCGGCGAAGGGAACGGGATGGCGCTTTGCGTAGGAATACCTCAGCCCTCCATCCGGTCCGAGCAGGATGGCCGAGTTCGTCGCATCATATTTTTCCCAATCCAGGACCACGGGCGCGCCGGTCAGGAGGGGTACCCCGATCCTGGAAAGGAAGGGAACGAAGGGATCGGCTACGGGGTTCTTGCGGAAGAAGGGGAGGTAGTCCTCGTATGGCCTCCTCAAAACCGTCTCCGACCAAGCGACCAAGGCGGGCTGCGGGATGGCTTCGCCGCCTGCCAAGGCGGCGCCCCCCGTCCGCATCTTGCGTAAACCCTCCCTGGTCAGCTCTTGGCTTCGGGAAAGCGCCCTCATTTCGCCCCCGGACTCCCAGGAATCCGCGTTGTGCTGAACCAGCAGAAGGGGGACCTTGTCGACGACGGGCGTGGGGGAGGAAAGCCTGAAGACGCCGTAGGCGCCGAACCAGATCAAGATCGAAGCGAAAACTACGAAAGAGCGGAGCATGGGACGTGAAAACTTGCGAACGACTTCGGCCACCAGGGCGCTGGAAAGCGCGAGGAGGAAGGTCAGTCCGTAGATACCCGTAGAATCGGCGATCTGGGTGAGGATGGATACTTCGTTGACGGAATAAGCGACGAGTCCCCAGGGATAGCCCAGGAAACCTATCGATTTTTGCCATTCCCATACCGTCCAGGCGGCAGCCATCAGAAACGGTCTGAGCGCTTCGCTTGCGCCCGGCATGCGCGAGAAGCGCCTCAGGAAAACTCCCAGAAACGCGTACAGCAAGGAATAGGCGACCGTCGTGGCGCCGATGGTCCAGATCGCGAAGTCCTGGAAAAAGTAGAGCCAGTAACTTGAGGAGGCATGGGCGACCGCCCCGAAGACCGCGCCGGCGATGGCCGCATGCAAATCGGACTTGGTTCGGGCAAGGGCGGCGAATAAGGGGGACAGGCAGAAGAAGCCGAGCAGGGGGATCCCGAATAGGGCCGCTTCGTTCGGAAGGGAGAACGCGAGCAGAAGGGCCGAAACCGCGGAAGCGATTAAAATCATGAATCCCATTCTAGCAAATAACCCTGTCACCCTTCTACAGGCAGGCCTCGGTACAAGGATCAATGGGCAGCCCGAAACTGGGGGGGGGGAGGGAGGGACAGGTTTCCAAAAATAACTTCCAGGCTGACGGAATCGGGTGTACAGTATCAGCATTACGATAGGGAAGCACTCTTGAAAGGCTGGACTTTTTGAGAAAAGGAGTTGATTATGCGAACGTTTCTTATGATTGAAGCACCTTCCAAAACATTCGAACTTGAGATCAGGCTCGCCGACGGCAAACCGGTCATCGCAATCGATCTCGCAGATCTGCTGAACATCCTTGAAAGAAAACCGGCGAAACCCTCTACGGAGAAAAGCGCTCTTAGGGCCAATATTTCATCCAAGTCCACCAAATCGACAAAGAAGCGCATGCTGATGTAGATTCGGGAATCGATGCCGGGCCGAGGGAATGACCTGTGGTCTATTGTTTCATACCATCAAGATAATGCTTAAGGCTAATAAAGACCGCATGTACTACAAGTGAAGCGCAGATTGGGCAGACCCTTCGGCCAAAAATCGCAATGAACTACGGGTTATCTTTCTGGAGTTATAATGATTAAGCAAATACAGAAAATCGGCAGACTAAATAGCACATTTGTGACAACGCTTATCGTCTCGGTGATATCACAGGTTATTACATATTTGATCTATAAATTTACTGATGCGGAAATCCCGCTTTCAGGGCGCATTGCTTCTTTGGCATCGCCCATACTTATTACTCCATTTTTATCTTGGTGGTTCATTGGATTATTATTGAAAATAAGCGTACTTGAACAAGAAATGCGTTTATTAGCAACCTATGACCATCTGACGGGTGCATATAACAGGAATTCTTTCTTTTCCATTTCTGCGAGCATCCTGAATTTATTGAAGCGGGAAAAGTTGCCGCTTACGGCTTTATACATTGATATTGATCATTTTAAAAAGGTGAATGATACGTTTGGACACGATGTCGGCGATTTTGTTCTTAAGAATATCGGTAAATATGTTATAGAAAATATTCGCAAAAGTGACATCGTTGGTCGAATAGGCGGAGAAGAATTCGTTGTAGCCTTGCCAAAAACAGACATCGACGATGGAATCACTATTGCGGAAAAGTTGAGGAAAGGGATTTCCGAGTTTGAAATGATTCATGATGGTTGCGCAACGATCAAGATCTCCGTCAGCATTGGAATTTCCTGCAATTCAAATAATGAAAATATTGATATAGACGAATTATTGAAAAAAGCCGATTCAGCTTTATACCATGCAAAGAATAGCGGAAGAAACAGGATTTATGTAAATCAGGATAGTGCACAAATGAATAATAGAATAAAGGCATTGGCATAGTCATAAGTTTAATATTTCAAAATGGTATTACCGCAATAACTGGATATTAAGCATACATGAACCGCCGGATTAATAACGCTCAATCAGCACCCCTGCGATCCAGGCTTGAATGTCAGAGAATATTCCGTTCCGCCTTTGGTCCGTTTTTTATAGGAGGAGTAGGCATTCAACTGGGACGAAAGAGCGGAAACCAGCGTCAATCCCAGCTTGCCTTTGCTGGAGGGAAATGAACCGATACCGCATCCATTATCCGTTACGTGCAACACGTATTCGCCCTCTCCGTTTTCCCGCAAGACGAGGGAAATCCGCTTCTCCGGGTATTTTGTCCAGCCGTCATCATGGAAAGCATGAATGAAGGCATTCGAAAGAACCTCATTCGCTATAAGCGCGAAAGGTATGGCTTTTTCTATTGAGAGCCCTAAATCCGCAATTTCTGAGTCGAACCCGATCCGGGAATCCGGATCGAGATCGACCCGCAGAAGCGCGGATAGGTGATCCAAATAGTCGCGGAGCGCGATCGAATTGAGGGAATCCGAACAATACAATTCTTCATGGACGAAGGCCATGGCGATGACCCGGCGCCTGCTGTTCATGAAAGCTTCGGCGAGTGCTGCGTCTTCCGCCTCATCCGCCTGAAGGCTGAGCATGCTCGCCACCACCTGCAGATTGTTCTTCACCCGATGCCGGATTTCCTGGAACATGCTTTCACGCTCGTCCAGACTATGTTCCAGGGAGATTTTCCCCCTTTCAATTTCCTCATAAGATTTTTCCAGCGATTCGAAGGTTCGGTTAAGTACGGAGCCGAGCCGGCTCACCTCGTCGGTGCCGTCCACCGTTACCCGGCGGTCATGCCTGCCGGAAACGGCGACGCCCTCGAGCTCCTGGCTTATGCGCATCATGCGGCGGATGACGTATCTGTCCAGCAGCAAGAGTATCAATCCGGTTATAACGAAAATGATGAGGATTCCGATGGCGATGAAACCGATGAAGGCCTGCTTATCGAATAATATCGTCCGTGTCTCAGGGCGCACGCGGACGTTGATGTTCGAGGCGGGGGCATCGGATCCTAAAGATCCAACCGCTTCAAGCCCTCCCGTCCCGGAGACTACGACCCGCGCCATCCGCGAGGATTCGGTACCGTCCGATTCTTCCAGCGAAATTTCCGAGCCCAGAATAGACATCATGTCGGACAGCGTGCTCCGATCCGCACTCCTTGACATGACCAGGGTTCCCAAGGAGGGACCGGTATCATCGCTTCTCATGATCCTGTGGGCTGCGACGAGGAAGAACGCCCCGTCCTCCACCACGAAACCGGCGGACGCGCCGTCCCTGAAAGCTGCCGCACGCATCCCTGCAATGACCGTCGATTCGTTCAGGGAAGCTGGACCGGGCGGATACGCGAAAACCAGGTGATCGTCCGAATCGAAGATCGAGAAAGCGGACAGCTGAAGCGTCCGGAAGGTGTCATCCTGCAAATTCGCCGTCTCGAATTCAGAATCCCTGTGCTTCATGTACAGGAAGGTATCATCCCACACGCTCCAATCGGCGTTCACTATACGCAGATGGTCAAGTTCCTTGGCCAGGAGAGCTCTGGCATGGTTGAAAGTTTGCAGTACTTCCTTGCGGGCGATAAAATTCTCGGTCATGCGGTATGCGGCTTGGCTTAGCAGCAGAATCGAGGTGACCATTATCGCCATCCCGCCGAGGATGACGAGGAATACCTTTCGCTTAAAATTCACAAAAACGCTCCCTCACCGCTCAAAACAGATTTTATATGTCAAGTTTATTTCATTGGCAGGAAAGCATGCCAAGTTTACTCCATAAACTCCAGACTGTACAGCAATCTCCGGCCTCACCTTTGCAATGCGAATCGAGCTTTGCTGAAGCGGACGAAGGCGCGACCATCCCCGCGATTCGTTTAAAATCCCGAAAGACGAAAAGTGGTAACAACTCTTTATAGTAATTGGAATAAGATGATTTTCAAAATTTTCGCATGAAGCGATTTTCCTGGTAGTAAATTATTTCGATTGAATAATAACTATATTTAATTTATCATGGAGAGGAAAAAAGTAGCACCGGGGGCGTAGCGTATGAAGGATATCGGGCCGATCCATCGTGAGGAATACGAGACCGACTCCGATCGTACCGAAACCTTATATATTTCCGAAGCGCCCGGGCGTATACACCTGCTCGGAGAGCATGGGGATCCGAGCGGCGGATTGTTGCTTTCCGCCGGCATAGACCGCTCGGTCCGCGTCGCGATGACCGCCCGCAAGGACAGTTCGCTCCGTTTTTTCGCCGCCGACCTCGGCGAACGCAAGCGCACGACCCTGATCAACCTCAAATACAAGCGGGAAGATCGCTGGGCCAACTTCATCAAGCTTGCCGTGCATGGTTTCGCAGAACGCGATTATCCGATCAAGGGACTCAACTTCACGCTCTCCGGCGACATCCCCCAGCAGGTCGGACTCGCTTCTTCTTCGGCCATCGAGGTGGCGGCCGCCGTCGTCCTCCGCGCCCATTTCGCCCCCGAAATGGACGATTCCGAACTAATAGAAGTCCTCTCCGAAGCCTCCGTCGGCTTTTTCGGCCGCGCGCGTGGTTCCGTCGACCATCTGGTCCTTCTCTCGGCCCTTAAAGACCGTTTTCTCGTCGTGGATGCCCGAGACCTGTCCGTGAGGCCCGTGGAGCTCCCTTTCGCCGGTTACCGCATCATCCTTACCGATTCCCGCGTCCCGCGCTTCGGAGTGGACGGAGAGCTCAAGCAACGCAGGGCTGACATCAAGAGGGGCTTGGAGCTTCTTTCCCGCAAGCAGGACGGCGCGAGCCTGCGCGATTATGCGGTGGAGGATCTGATCGAGTCGATGGGCTCCCTGCCGGAGCAGCTGAGGCGAAGAAGCCTTCACGTGGTGAAAGAAACCCAGCGGGTACTGGAAGCCGAGGAAGCCCTGAAAAAGGGCGACCTGCCGTCGCTCGCGAAGATCGTCTACCATTCCCATGAAAGCCTGCGCGACCTTTATGAGGTCTCCTGTCCGGAAATAGACTGGCTCGTGAAACGGGCGCAGGAAATCGAAGGGGTGCTCTGCTCACGGATGACGGGTCAGGGTTTCGGCGGTTGCACCTATTCGATAGTCGCAGAAGGAGCCGTTGCGGAATACCGGCGGCGGCTGGAGGACTACGAGCGGATTTTCGGCTTCCGTCCCCTCATTCATGAAATCTCCGTCGCGCGCTCGGCGCGGATCGTCCAGGAGTAGCATGAAGATCCTTCTCACCAACGACGACGGCATCGATTGCGAAGGCCTCGTCGCGCTCGCCGCCGCCCTCCAGCGGAAGGGCGGTCACGAGATCTACATCCTGGCGCCGGACGGCAACCGCTCGGGCGTTTCCCATTCGATCACACTCCGCGGTCCCATCCGCATAGTCAAGCGCTCCGAGCGCGCCTGGTCCTGTTCCGGCACTCCCGCCGACTGCGCCATCGTCGCGGCCCTCGGGGGACTGCCTATGAAACCCGACCTCGTGCTTTCCGGCATCAACGTGGGGCCGAACGTCGGAACCGACCTTGTCTATTCCGGCACGGCGGCGGCGGCCCGCCAGGCTTCGCTCCATGGCATACCCGCTATCGCGCTTTCCCTCGCGGCGACTGAAGGTGTCTTCGAATGGGAGACGGCCGCCGTCTACATCGCGGATAACCTGGAAAATTTCGCCGCAGTCTGGATGAGCGACATCTTCGTGAACGTGAACATTCCCAACCTCAGGGAAGGGCCGAAAGGCATCCTGCGGACGTTTCCATCGCGCAGGCTCTACAACGACAGCCTCGAAGTCTTCCGCGCGCCCGACGGAAATGAATATTGTTTCATCAACGGAGGCGGGATCGTCACCGAACCCGAGACCGGCTCCGACTGGGACGCGGTGTTACGCGGCTACGCTTCCGTGAGCCCGGTATTCATTCACCCTGTGGTCCGCCGCGATGCCTGCGTCGACGTGCCCGACCATGCGGCCGCCTCGGCGCGTCCGCTCGCCGTTCCCGGACGGGACGGAAGCTAGGAGAGCGCCATGGCGTCCAGACTCAAGGAAGGCATTAGGCTGTACCGGTCCAAGCGCTGGGAACTGGCTCTCGCCGAATTCCTGGCCACGGAAGGCGCAGACAATGAGGAAAATGCCGATATCGCTTACTACCTCGGCCTCTGTTTCACCAAACTGGGCCGCTACGACGACGCGCTTCTGTATCTGGAACAGGTGGTCACTTCCGGCACCGATCCCCTCCGTGCGCATCAGTGCCGGATGGCTCTGGCTTATGTCTACATGCTCACCGGCCGTTCGAGGCTGGCCGAATTCGAGCTCAAAAAGCTGATCGAAAAAGGCTTCGAATCGGTCCAGATCTACTCTTCCCTCGGCTTCGCCGCCTGGCAGCAGAAGCGGGTCGATCCTTCGATCGAATACTACCGGAAAGCCCACGGAATCGATGCCGAGAACGCCAATGCGCTCAACGGCCTCGGCTTCGTGCTGGTGGACTCGGACTCCGATCCCCGCCGGGGCCTCGTCTTCTGCAAGATGGCCGTCGAGCGAAAGCCCCAGAATCCCGCCTACCTCGATTCGCTCGGGTGGGCCCATTATAAGAACGGCGGCATCCCGGAAGCGCGGACCTGGCTGCGGAGAGCCCTGGATCTGGCGCCGCGCCGTGAAGAGATCGTAAATCACATGCGCGTGGTCGTAGGGGAGATACCCTCATGATCCGCGGAGCGCTCGCCGCCGTCCTCGCCCTCCTTTCCTTGCCTGCTCCCGCGTTCGGGCAGGAGGTCGCCGATCGCGCGGCGGTTCTCGCCCGGGAGGAATTCCGCCGCGGCGTCCAGTCCTACAACCGCTTCGGGTTCAACGAAGCCATCCTCTCGCTGGAGAAGGCGCTTTCACACAAGCCGTCCGAGCCCCTGCTACTGGAATGGCTCGGTCGCGCCTACTACCGCTCGGGCATCGAGGACACCGCTCTCCGCCAATGGCAATCGGCCCTGTCGTTCTATGAACCGACCGGCGCGGAAGGCCTGCTCGTGTCAAGCCGCATCGAAACGGTACGCAACCGCCGCAGCCTGTATCCGGAGCTCGACGAGAACGAGCGTTATGTGGAATCCGGCCGCTACCCCGGCAAGAACGGGGAAATCGTGCTCTACCGCCAGCCGACCGCCATCCTGGCCGAGAGCGACGGCTCGGTATGGGTCGTCGCCTACGGTTCCAACGAACTCGTCCGTATCGGACCCAACGGTATCATCCGCGACCGGGTCCGCGGACCCCTTAACGGCTTCGATCGGCCCTACGACGTCGCCCGCGCGGCCGACGGCAGGCTCTTCGTTTCCGAATACAAGGGAGACCGGATCAGCGTCCTGGACGCGAACGGAAAATGGCTTTCGAATATCGGTGAGCGGGGAAGGGGAGCGGGCCAGTTCATCGGTCCCCAAAACCTCACTGTGGACCAGGAAGGCTACCTGTACGCGGTTGACTTCGGCAACCGCCGCGTCTGCAAGTTCGGAAGCGATGGCGAATTCGTGCTTTCCTTCGGAGGCAAGGACGGGGCTTTCGCTGGATTGAGGGCTCCGACGGGAATAGCCGCGCTCGGCGGCCAGGTGTTCGTCGCGGACGCGGCGACCAATCGCATCGTCCGTTTCGACCGCAGCGGCAATTACCTGGGCGTCCTCGCCGAGGGAGCCTTCAGATACCCGGAAAGCCTCCGCTTCGACGCGGACGGGCGGCTCGTGGTAGCCGATACGAGCCGCGTGCTCCTTGTGGATCCGGCCACCTCCGCCGTCCGTGAGCTCGGCAGCCTCGGCAACGCGCAGGTACGCATCGTCGGGGCGGACGTGGACGCGAACGGAAACATCGTGGTCGCGAACTTCGCGGCCGGAGAAGTCTCGGTGATGGCGCGCATGGACGACCTCGCTTCGGGCCTCTTCGTCCAGATCGAACGCGTCGTCGCGGACAAGTTCCCGGAAATCATCGTGGAACTCCGCGTCCAGGACCGTCGCCGCCGGCCCGTCGTCGGGCTCGGCGAGCTCAACTTCATGTTATCGGAAGGCGGCAGACCGGTCGCCGAACAGGAATTCCTTGGCGCGGGTTACCTCTCAAGGAAGGCCGACATCGCCATCCTCATGGAGCGTTCGATCGGAGCCTCCGCCCTCGCCTCGGATCTGTCCGCCGCGGCCGTCGATATCGCAGGAGGTGCGGACCGCGTCGCAGCCCTGGTCTCGGCAGGGGAGCAGCCGGTCATGGAGCGGCTCGGTTCGGCGGCTCGGATCGCCGAGGCAGCCCGCGGGAGCGCGGCCCTCTACGGACCTCGCTGGAAATTCGACCTGGGACTCAGGCTCGCGGCCACAGAACTCCTTCCGGGAGAAAAGAAGCGCGCCGTATTCTTCGTCACTACGGGAAGCCTCGGCGAGCGCGCTTTCGAACGTTACGGCCTGGCCGAGCTGGCCTCCTACTTGGCGAACAACGGAATCGCTTTTTACGCAGCGGTCGTCGGCAACGGGCGCGCGGACCGCGAACTGGAGTACCTCTGTTCACAAACCGGCGGTATGGTCCTGCGAGCCTTCCGCGACGAAGGCCTCGCTCCGATTGTCCGCGCTCTGCGCGACAAGCCGTCATCAACCTACGCGCTAAAATACGTCTCCTCGCTCCCCACCGACTTCGGCCGCGCCTACCTGCCGGTGGAAGCGGAGGCCTACATACTGGACCGTTCCGGACGCGACGCCACCGGGTATTTCCCGCCCCTCGAATAGGCCCGAACAGACGGCAGTCGTGCAATCCGCAATGCATGATCATCCGAGAATATTTTCCATCATTTTTAAAACTTGAGGTTGACGTTATATAGAGTTTTTTATATATTATCATTGCTTAATAAACGAACCTCTTAAGGAGAAGACAATGTCGGAAAAGATCGACGCCCAGCGCTTCAAGAATGATATCTTCAATTATGAATTAAGCAAGGAATGGAAATTTTCCGGCGATCTTCCGGCCATCGTCGATTTCTATGCCGACTGGTGCGGACCTTGCAAGATGGTGTCGCCGGTGCTCGACCAGCTATCGAAGGACTATGAGGGGAAGCTCCGTGTATTCAAGGTGAACACGGACGAGGAGCAGGAACTTTCCGCGGCCTTCGGAATACAGAGCATACCGACCATCCTGTTCGTCCCGATGCAAGGCGAACCCCGAGCCGCCATGGGCGCGCTTCCCAAGGCCACGCTGGAAAAAGCGATCAAGGACGTACTCGGAGTTGAAAAGTAACGACGGGTCAACTCCAGCGGTTCCCGTCGGTGCCGTGGAACACGAAAACAGATCGTACTCCGCGGCACGGCACCTCGAGAAACCTTGCGGGTGGAGCTGAAAGACCTCAAAAAGAGCCCGTTTCCCTACTTACTATAATGTATATTCTGTCTACTTACTGATATTCCTAAAACATTCCAACCGCATAATCTTCAAATCACCCCACTTCAAGCCAATCCCCCTAATCTGTATTATATTCCATACAGGTTAGAGTAAGCCGTGAAATAGGAAATCCCCTCCGTTCCTTCATCGCCACGCGCGAGCGTCGAGACGATCAGGATGTCCAACTTCCTCCCTTCGTCGTCGCCGATTATCTCCGCCCTGAAGCCTTTTTCCTGGGAACTCGCCACCGGTCGATCTCCTTGGGCCGTCCTGTACGAATGTCCCCAGAGCATGGACGCGGCCGAGTGTTTCTTGGTGCCGACGGGTATCAAGTAACGCTCCGCGCGCGTAACGCGTATGAACGTCGGCAAGGCCCGATTCATGCTTTCGACAAAGCGTTCAGCCGTAACGGCGTCATATAGGTCGACGGTGGCGATCTCCTCAAGGGAAGCGATGCCCAACGACAAGGGTGAAGCGAAATCCAGTTTCGGCAGGGGGTTGAATCCTTCGGTATACTTGATCGGCAGGTCCGTCCGGTTGAAAGCCTTGCAGAAAAGCTCCATGAGTCCGAGATGCGGGAGGAACACCGATTTCCCCGTCTTGGCGAACGATAGCACCATCCGGTAGGTCTCGCGTTCGATTCTGGAAACCGAATCGGGAGCCGTTGACCCATCCTCAGGCAATGAGGGTAAATCGAAGGCGGGCGCGGAAGCGGCGTCATCCTCGCATAGCGATTGGTTCGAAACGAGGGAGCTCTCGTCGTTGCAGGATCCGCACTTGTGCGAGCAATCGTCCGAACAGCGATCGGTCATCAGCTGCGCCTTGGAGAGCTCGTATTCCTTGCGGAGGAAAGATTCCGATACGCCCGGATTGATCTCGTGCCAAGGCAGCTTCGCATTTGTCGGCTTCTCTCCCAGGGCGGAGGCGGCCGCCTCCGCATGGGACGCGATCGATTCCCTCCAGAGCTCAGGACGGAAGAGTTCATTCCATGCGTCCAGCCTGGCTCCGGAAACGAAGGCATCCTCGATTATTCCGGAAACGTCCGCCCCACCCCGGGACATGATGCCTTCTACGGCGGAGGTAAAGGGATCATGGGTGCTCACCTTTATGTTGTAGCGCTCCAGGGAGTGCCTGATGGAATTCATCTTCCGTGCGGACTCCCCTTCGCCGATCTGCCGTATCCACTGGTAAGGCGTATGCGGTTTGGGGATGAAGCTGCCGATGTTCGCGTTGATCTTCATCTTCGTTTCGCGGGAGACGCTGGCGAGGAAATCGACGATGCGGTCCTCTTCGGTGGATCCCTCGGTCTCGACGGGAAGACCGATCATGAAATAGAACTTGGCCTGGCTCCAGCCGCGCAACTTGGCTTCCTTGAGGATGGATACGACGTTGGCGTAGGCGACCTCCTTGTTGATCGCCAGTTGCCAGGCGTCCACCGGCGTCTCGACGGCGAAAGTGAGACCGCTGCGGCGGACCTCCGAAAGCGAGTCGAGCAGGGGCAGAAAAAACGAGGAAATCTTCAGCGAGGGCAACTGGAAGGAGACGTTACGGCTTTTATACCGGGCGGTGCAATAGGAAATTAATTCGAAGATATGGTTGTAGTCTCCGGAGGAAAGGGAAGAAAAAGAGATTTCCCGGTATCCTCCGACCTCCACGAGGGACCGGACCTCGGCGATGACCAGATCGGCGCTTTTCTGACGCATAGGCCGGTACCAGACTCCCGCATGGCAGAAGCGGCAGCCGTTGGGGCAACCCCTCATGATCTCCACTACTCCATGGTCCTGAATAACTTTGATGTTCGGAATCGGAAAGATGTTGCGCGCCTCGTCCGCCTTGCCGAAATCGGCATGGACAGCCCTGACGGCCTTCTTTCCCGGAATCCATACATGACGGCTGGAAGAAATGAAGGCGAGGATTTCGGAACGGCCGGCGCCCCGCTCCTTCATGTTCTTCGACTCGGCCATCAAGTCGAAGAAGCCCGCTTCGGCCTCCCCTATCCAGAACGCGTCAACGAAACGGGAGTAAGGCGCGGGGTTGGAACATGCCGGGCCGCCCATCATGACGATGGGATCGGTCGGCGACCTGTCCGTGTTCAGGATCGGAACCCCGCCGGCGCTCAGGATCGAGAGAAGTCCGGTTATGCCCAGCTCGTAGCCGAAGGTAACGGCAATGATGTCGAATTCGGAGAGGACGATTCCGCTTTCCAGGGAGAAGAGCGGCACTCCCCGCTCGCGCAGGATCGCTTCAAAATCGGGAGCGGGCGCGAACACCCGCTCGCAGCGCAAGCCATGGATAGCGTTCAGGCGGTTGTACAAAATCCGCAAGGCGGTATTGGACATGCCGATCTCGTAAAGGTCAGGAAAGGCGATCGCGATCGATAGGGCCGCGGTCTCCTTCCGGATCTCGCCGTATTCACCGCCGATATAGCGAGCCGGTTTTTCCGCATTCATGAGGAAGGCGCCGAGATCCCTCACGGGATCGACCGTTCTTTTGTCTGGAATCAATGTTCGAACCTTCTCATGTAGATGCTCAGGAGTATGCCGATTCCGGTCATCGCCGATAGCAACGAGGATCCGCCGTAGGACATGAAGATGAGGGGAATGCCCGTGATGGGCATGACTCCCATGGCCATGCCGACGTTAACGAGAAAATGGAAAACGAAGATGGCCGACAACCCGGTGGCGATGTACGCGCCGAAGGGATCGGATGTCGTCTTCATTATCCGAACCATGCGCAACGAAAGGATCGCGTACAGGGTAAATACCGTCACGCCGCCGAGGAAACCCCATTCCTCGGAGAATATGGAAAAGATGAAATCCGTGCTTTGTTGAGGGAGAAATCGGTAATGGCTCTGGGTGCCTTGCAGGAAACCCTTCCCCCAAAGCCCGCCCGATCCGATGGCGGTGATCGATTGTATGATGTTCCAGCCGGACCCGCGCGGATCTACGTTCGGATCAAGGAAAACGATGAGACGCATGATCTGATAATCCTTGAGCACCACCCTGGCCGCCAATGAGGAAAACATCGAGATCGCGATAACTGAAGAAAAATAACCGATCCAATGAAAGTATCTTTTTTGGTAGCGTCGATACCCGAAAACCGCGACGATCGCGATTCCGAGGAAAGCCACGGCGAAAATAAGGACGGATCGGGGACCCGCGAAGGCCGCCAATGAAGGATACGATCCCCTCATTATGAATTGCTGCCAGAGCGGAAGTATTGTCAGGAAGCCGGTGATCGCGATGAAAAGGAAAAGAAAGGCGATATAGCTGAAGGGCAGCCCGGCGATGTAGGTCATCATCATCAGTATAGGAAAGAACACGAGCGAAGTACCGAGGTCGGGCTGCGACAGGATAAGGACGACCGGAAGGAATACTATGCCGCAGGAAATCAGGAAACGTTTCAACGGATCCTGGTTCAATACGGACGACGCGAGATAGTGGGCCAGGTATAGGATAGTGGAGAGCTTGGCGAACTCGGAAGGCTGTATTCCGAAAGTTCCGATGCCGACCCATGACTGCGCCCCATTGACTACCTTTCCGAAGATCCGGGTGTAGACGAGGATCAGCAACATGGATCCGTAGATGTAGCCGGAGAGGTCGAACATCCTGCGATAATCGGAAATGCCGACAAACAGCGCGATGGCCAACCCGAACACGCCCCACATTATCTGTTTGCGATATTCGGAAGAGACCAAGACTCCGGAAGTGGTGACTCCCGAGGAATAT
Organism: Treponema sp.; assembly: GCA_003527485.1. GTDB lineage: Bacteria > Spirochaetota > Spirochaetia > Treponematales > Breznakiellaceae > UBA12037. The sequence continues at coordinate 22,863 of DPXI01000027.1, forward strand.
ATGAAAAGAATCCCGAAAAAAACCAGGACCGTGACGATGAGCACCATGGTCAGGTCGATTTCGAGTATCCGGTTCGCCTTCATTCTCTTCGCTCCCGCGCAGGCATCAGGTACTGGAATCCCAGGGTCTTTACCGCGTCCTCGTAGGATTGCTGGGCGAAGATTCCCTGAAAAATGATGGCCGAGGCATAGGGCGCCCACCACTCCCATTGATTGGATGCCTCGACGATGATCGAAACGACGACGCGTTCTTCGGGAACGTCGGTTTCGTAAGGAGCGAAGGCGGTGAACCAGGAATGCCAACGATCGGCCAAGCCGACTTCGCCGGTGCCTGTTTTTCCCGCTATCTCGACCGACTTGATGTTCACGGGGAATTCGGCGGTTCCTTCCTTGACGACGTAGCGCATGTTCTCGCGGACGGTTTCGAAGAGCGCGCTGTCGATATCGGACTTGTGCAGGACTACCGGTTTCGCGGACTTGATGATGGCGCCGGAGACAGGATCGCGGATTTCCTTGAGTATGTGGGGTTGATAGATGACGCCGTCGTTGACGACCATCGCCACCATATCAGCCATCTGCAACGGCGTCACGAGCGTATAGCCCTGGCCTATGGACATATTCATGGTATCGCCGCCGAGCCATTTTTCGTGGAATTTCCTTTCTTTCCATTGGGGAGTGGGAACGAAGCCCGCGATCTCGCCGGGAAGGTCGATGCCCGTGGCTTGACCGAATCCGAAATCCTTCGCATAGGATACTATGCGTTCGACTCCCAGGAAATCGCGCCCCGTGGTCCAGAAGTACACGTCGCAGGATTCGCCGAGGGCTTCCTGAAGGTTCAGCGGGCCATGGCCCGGCCTGCGTATATGGCAACGGAAGATCCGGTCGCCGTACAGCAATTCTCCGTCGCAATCAATCGTTTTTTCCGGCGGGAACGATTTCTCCGCGAGGATGCCCGTCGTCATCACCACCTTGAAGGTGGACGCTGGCGGGTAATGCGATTGGATCGCCCGGTTCAGGAATGGCTTGTTCGGATCTTCCAGCAGGGTTTGATAGGCGGAGCCCCCGGATGTACTATTGAATACATTGGGATCGTAGTAGGGGTACGAGACCATCGCAAGCACCTCTCCGGTGGAAGGACGGGTCACGACAACCGCACCCATGCGTTCTCCGAGCGCCTTCTCGGCAAGCAGCTGGATCGATCGATCGATCGTAAGAACCAGGTTCTTTCCCATGACGGGAGAGGTCTCGATGGTCTGCTCATCTCCCGAGATGCTGCGCCCCCTGACGTCCACGACTTTTATTTCGTTGCCGTCCTTTCCGCGCAGGATATCGTCGTACTGCCTCTCTATTCCGGTTTTGCCTATCACGTCGCCGGACGCGTATCCGCGGTTGTACATGACTTTCAATTCTTCTTTGGTGATGTCGCCGACGTATCCGATGATATGCGAAAAGCTGCCTGTTTCCACGTAGTTCCGGACAGGTTTGGATTTCCAGGCGACGCCGGGCAATTCGTCGATGCGTTCCGAAATCCGGGCGATCGTGTCGATGGGAACGCTGGAAACGACTTCTATCGCCTGGTACAGATGGTATGAGGATTTTGGAACCTTCCGCTCGATCTGCTGTATGCCGATGTTCAGTAGTTCCGAGAGACTCGCGAATACCTCGCCTTTCTTCTCATCGGGAATTTCGGCCGGGATAATGTTCACGGCGAATGAATCGATATTGAGCACCATCGGAAGATTGTAGTTCCGGTCGAAGATTTCGCCCCGTTGGGCCGGAGTGACGGTCATGCGCCTTGCGATGTTTTTCGCCTTGTCCTTGTAGAAATCCCCGCTCATGATCTGCATGGAAAAAAGCTTTATGCCGTAAATGATGAAGATGGCGAGGTAACCGTACTGGAGCGCGTTGATGCGGAAAACGGGACGTTCCTCCCCTACCCGCTTGCGATAATCCAGCATTACGAATCCATCCGGGGTCGGAGGGCGCGACTGAAAAGATTGAGGAAAGCAAACAGGAAAGGCGCGGTAATCGCGTTCAACGCTATTTCGGCGGGAAGCACAAGCGTGCCCAGGTCGTACGAGGGAACCGCGCCGGCGAACAGGAAGTGCAATAGCGCGACGACGACCGCTTTGAGTACCGTGGCGACGATGCAAAGCACGACGGGGAGAACGAACCGGTCCAGGAAAAACGTACCCTTGATGAGGCCCGCCCCCGCTCCGATCAGGGTGCGCAGCAGAGCGTTGAAACCGAGCGGGGCGGCCGACATGAAATCGATGACGAGACCGGAAGCGAAGCCGACTGTCTGGCCAACCGGAGTTCCGTTGATGTAGGCGGAATAGACCAGCACCCCGAGAGCCAGATCGGGAACGGCATGGAATACCGCGAATTTTACGAGGAGGGTAGATTGCAGAAGGGCCGCTACCGAGGCGATCACGGTGGCCCAGGCGATGCTACCGAACATTCGCTACTCCTTCCGCGGCGTTCTCGATCACGAAGACGTATTCCAGACGGGAAAAATCGATAATCGGTTCAAGCTCGACTTCGATGGACGTTTGGTATTCCTGGACGAGGATCTTGGATACCCGCCCGACCATGATGTCCTTGGGGTAGACTCCGCCGAGGCCGCTCGTGGAGACGATGTCCCCGAACTTCAGTTCGTCCTTTGCGCGCTTCTTGATATAACGCACCAGCAGGGGTTTGTCCTGGCTCCCCTCCCCTTCGGCGATTCCCTCATACCGGGATTCGTCGAAGCGGACGGCCGCGAAGGAATTTCCATCGAAAACCGGCATCATCAGGCTTTCGGTCAGGCCCACCTGCACTATTTTGCCGACAAGTCCTTGATTTCCGTCCTGGAACGCGATCACCGGCATATTCTTCTTCAGGCCGTGCTTCGATCCCTTGTTCACGAGATAAGCGGAAAACAAGTTATCCGGATCTTTTCCGATTATCTCCGCAGGGGTGTGCTTGACGATCGTTGTCGTGGAAAAGCCCAATAATTCCCTGAGCTTGAAATTCTCCTTCCGAATGTCGGCTGAATCCCTCTGAAGCTCCTCGAAACGCTGCAATCGCAACGCCAGGGCGTCGTACTGGCGCCTCAAATCCGCGAGCTCACGTATGGAATCGAAGGATCGGTCGAAGAAGGAATAGACCGAATGGACGGCGCCACGCGCCCCCGAGAACGCGGAAAGCCCGAGTTCCCGGAAATTCACGATAAAACTCCTCGTGGAGAGGAACAACATAGCGAACGAAATGAAAACAAGAGCAAAAAAAGATACCGCCTCGTTTTGCCGACGTTTTCCTCGAACGTCGCGTTCGTCTTGACGCACGTCGTTTCTCAGCCGTTCAGGCTATCGTAGATGCTGCGGGTATTGTCGAAGCCGCGCGCATGCTCGAAATACTTGCCCGCCCCCAGGGCGACGCAATCGAGCGGACGCTCGGCGAGGATGACGGGGACTCCCGTCTCCTTCGCGATGAGCTTGGGCAAGCCTTTCAGCAGGGATCCGCCGCCAGTCATCACGATTCCGCGCTCCACGATGTCCGACGCGAGCTCAGGTGGCGTCTGGCCGAGGGTACGTTTGATCTCGTCGATTATCTGGGTGATGGGATCCTTCAAAGCCTCGCGTACTTCGACGGAGTCTATTTCAAGCCGGCGCGGCAGACCGGTAATGGCGTCGGTGCCCTTGATCTCGACCTTCTCGATGGTCTTGTCCGGCGAGGCGTTTCCTATTTCCATCTTGAGCCGCTCCGCGGTCTGCTCGCCGATGATCAGGTTATGGACGCTTCGGACATGCTTGATGATGGCTTGGTCGAATTCGTCGCCGCCCAGGCGGATTGCATTGGTGACGACCATACCGCCGAGCGAAATGACGGAAATCTCGGTGGTTCCGCCGCCGATATCGCAGATCATGTGTCCCGCGGGTTCGAAAATGGGGATATCCGCGCCGATGGCCGCCGCGAGGCTTTCCTCGATCACTTTCACGTCGCGCGCACCTGCCTTGTAGGCGCTTTCCTCCACGGCCCGCCGTTCCACTTCAGTGATGCATGAAGGGACGCCGATGACCATTCTGGGCTTGATGAACCAATGGCGCGGAAGGACCTTGGAGATGAAGTAGCGGATCATCTTCTCCGTGGTCTCCAAATCCGCGATTACTCCGTCCCGCAGAGGGCGGATCGCGATGATATCGCCGGGGGTCTTCCAAAGCATCCGTTTCGCCTCGGATCCGACGGCGACGACCTTCTTGGTTCCCCGCTCCACGGCGACGACCGAAGGCTCATTGATGACTATGCCCTTTCCGCGTACGTAGATGAGGGTATTGCAGGTGCCGAGGTCGATTCCGATATCCGAAGACATCCCATCAAAAAATTTTCCGCGAAACATCTTCGTCCTCCGATTCCTTATGAACTGAGCCTCGAACGGGCATTTTCATTTGCAGGGTCAATACGTATGCTTTTGCGCCACTCCGCGCGGGCCTTGATCGCATCGCCTTTCTTGTCAAAAAGATCGCCCAGCGAAAGATGGGCGTCAGCATTGGAATCATCCGCCTCCAGAGCGGCCAGGAAGTGGAGCTCGGCGGCATCAAGTTCGCCCGCCGCCAGGAAAAGCCTGCCCAATAAGGTCCGCGATTTGATGATGATGGCGATATCCTTCGAATTTTCAATTAACCTGACGAGGTACGCCTTCGCCGCGTCGTTCTCGCCGAGCTCGGTATAGGAGCGCGCGATGGCGAGTATGAGCAGGTCGGACGGATCGTCGCCGAGAGCCCTCGAGAATGCGATAACGCTTTCCCGATATTTTCCGAGAGCGGCGTACGAAAGGCCGAGGTACTCGTCCAGATCCGCAGGTCGGTACGAAACTGACCTCGCCAGTTCGAACTGGTCCACCGCGAGCTCCGCGTAAGCCTCCCCTTTCTGGTAGTACGCCTTGCCCAGGACATAGCGCACGCCCGCCTCGTTCCGTCCCGCTCCGACGAGCATCGCCTTGCGCAGGCTCCGGATGCACGCGTCAATGTAGGCGGCTTCCTGTTCCGCTCCGGTCTGGGCCGCGGCCAGCTGGTAGGCTGAAAAACCATTGAGCACGAGCCAGTATGGATCCAGCGGCTTGGCCGCAAGCGCCTCCGAGCTCAAGCCGAAGACGGACTCGTATTCGCTGTTCCGCCAGAGCACGTCGACGGTGGACCTGTTTATCCCGTTGCCCCGATTCCGCCACGCGAAAACCGAAGCTACTACGGAGGAAACCGCGAGGACGAAAACCAAGAGGAGGGCCAAGGATTTGAGCGCCCGCTTCCGTTGGATTATCGCGCCATAGTTGGAGCGCACTTTACCGGTCATGACGATGGAGTTGATTTAAGCCTTTCCGGTGTAAAAAGTCAACGGAAAAGGATCTCTATATTGAAGGGATCGGCGGACCGGGAAAAAAGGCAGCGAATCCATAAGCCGGGTTCTGTCCGGCGCCCCGGTTGCCCGGAACGCCGCTATCGTCATCTATCTGGCGTCGCCGTCGCCGGCGACGTCTACGCAGCCAACCCGCGGGGTAACGGACGGGCGATCCATCCCGCTGCTCGGCTTTGCTCCTGATGAGGCTTGCCGTGCCACGTCCGTCGCCGGACGCGCGGTGGGCTCTTACCCCACCCTTTCACCCTTACCGACGTTGCGGATTTTCCGCAGTAGCGAAAAATCCGTCGCGCCGGCGGTTTGCTTTCTGTTGCGCTGTCTGTCGTAACGTACTTCCTTATGACCCGAAGGGACATATGGAAGTACGCCACGCCCGGGAGTTACCCGGCATCATGCCCTATGGAGCCCGGACTTTCCTCGACGCGTCCGTACCCGGACGCGCCGCGACGATCGGATTCGCTGCCGCGATTCTACTCTTCGTACCCCATTTCGCTCTTCTCCTCCCCGCCCTCCTCCGTCTCCTCGTCCTCGTACTCTTCGTCTTCCTCAGAATCAAGGTCGTCCAGATCGGAGAGGCTGCCGGCGTCCTCCTCATCGAAGAAGTCCTGCTCGCCCTGGTCGGCTTCCTGGTAGAACAGGATGCGCGAACAGTAGGGGCAGAAGACGATTTCCTCACCGCTGCGGACCATATTGGCGAACTCGGCGGGAAGGATCATGTGGCAACCGTTGCAGACGCCGCCTTTGATCGCGACGATACCGAGCCCGAGCTTGCTGCGGATGATGCGGTCGAATTTGAAAAGGATATCGGGATCGAGACCGGGAGTGATGTCCTTTTCCTTGTCCGCGAGGGCTTCGCTCTCCGACTTCCTGGCGGAGATCTCCGCTTCCACGCCGGAACGCTTTTCGGCCAGCTCCTTCTCCTGCTGATCGATGAGCGCGGCGTCGCGCTTCTGCTGTTCGTCCAGCTCGGAAAAAAGCCGGTCCTCCTTCTGCAGATCCTTGCGGTGCTGTTGCTCCCGTTCGGACGCGTCGCGAATTTCCTTGTCGAGCGCTTCGTATTCGCGTTGCGTCGTGATGGAATCCATGTGCTTTTCGGCCTTTTCCCGGGCCGACTCGGCTTCGGCGAGCTGGCCGCGCAGCATGTTCGCATTCGACCTGACGGTCTCGTATTCCTGATTCTTCTCGATGAAGGATTTCTTGAGCCGGGAGAGCAACTCTTCCTGCGTCAGGAGCATCTTCGGAATATCCTCAATTTCGCGTTCGAGCGCGATCTTCTCGGAGAGCACTTCCTGCAACGCGTGCAGCTTCTTGAATACTTCTTCCATCACCATGCCGGCATCCCCTTAACGGTTCGATTATATGAAAAAACGCGGCGCCGTGCCTGCGCCCGATCAGTGGTCAAGATAATCCTTCAACTTGCGGCTCCGCTTGGGATGGCGGAGCCTTCGCAACGCCTTCGCCTCGATCTGCCTGATCCGTTCCCGAGTGACGTTGAAATACAATCCCACTTCCTCCAGCGTCAGGGAATACCCGTCGTCGAGGCCGAACCGCATTTTCAGCACTTCCTGCTCGCGGGGAGGCAGGGTCGCCAGGACGGTTCGCAGTTGCTCCTGCAGGAGCTTGAAGGCGGTCTGGTTGGCGGGATTCTCCACATCCTTATCTTCGATAAAATCGCCGAGCAGGGAATCCTCTTCCTCGCCGATAGGCGTTTCCAGCGATATAGGTTCGCGCGCGACGTTTTTAACCGACTTGACCCGCTGGGTGGTCCATCCGAGACGTTCGGCGACCTCGTCATCAGTCGGCTCCCGTCCGAGTACCTGCATCAGCTGCCGTGATTCCCTGACCACCTTGTTGATCTGTTCGATCATGTGGACGGGAACGCGGATGGTCCGCGCCTGGTCGGAAATGGAACGGGTAATGGCCTGCCGTATCCACCAAGTGGCGTAGGTCGAAAACTTGTAACCCTTGCGGTACTCGAATTTTTCGACGGCCTTGATGAGGCCGATGTTGCCTTCCTGGACGAGATCGAAAAAATGCAGGCCGCGGTTCGTGTACTTCTTGGCGATCGAGACGACCAATCGGAGGTTCGCTTTGATGAGCCGGTCTTTCGCGCTCTTCATCATGATCCGGCCGCGGTTGATCTCCTTGGCCATCTTGTTGATCTCGTCGATGCCTTCTTCGAACTCCATCTCCATCTGACGGAGTTTTTTTTCGTTCACCTGGATGTGGCGGATCTTTTCCTTGATTTCGTCCGATGGAAGCGCCAGTTCCTCTTCGATCCGCTCGCGCTCGTCCTTGACCGTCAGGCCGCGGCCGAGGGCGCGGAGTTCCTTAACCGTCTCGACGCGCAGACGTTTTTCGATCTTTTCCTGTTCCTTTTTGTACTTTTTGATCTTTTTGGACGCCTGTACGAATTTTTCGGAAAAACCGGCGATTTCCTCCGGATGAATCTCGGCTTCGCGCAGCTGGGGAAGTATCTTCTCCCTCAGAGCGACGACTTCGGCGTCCTCGAAAATATCCCCGCCCCGGGTGATCAGCTTGCGCTTGGCGTCGATATAGAGCTTCAGATCCGGACCGACGTCGCGGAGGGTATCCTTATAGAAGGTGTTGAGCCGGCGGCGCTCGGCCATGTATTCGGTAATTTCTTTCTTGGAGAGGTTGAGTTCCCGGGGATCTTTCTTGGAAAACGCCCGCTGCGCGATGGAATAGAATTCGGGGATGATCATCCCCGACTTCTTGATCACGCGCTTGATGATGTTCTCGCCCTCCTCCATCTGTTTGGAGAGTTCGACTTCCTGCTCGGCGGTTAGCAGGTTTTCTTTTCCGATCTCCCTGAGGTACAGGCGGATCGGGTCGTCCACGGAGGCTTCCTTGTCGCTGTAGACCAGGCGCTTCTTCTCGGGTTCCTTGACCTTGCGGGGTTCCGGCTCGCTCTCGTCGTCGCCGGACGGCTCCTCCTCGATGAGCTGGACGTTGTTCGCTTCGAGGAGGGCAAGAACGCCGTCCATCTTGTCCGTATTGACGATATGCTCAGGCAAAAAATCCGAGAGCTCATCATAGGAGAGTATTTTTTTCCCTTTCGCGTATTCGATCAATTTTACGACAGCAGGATCTAGCTGCAAATCCGTCATTCGTGGACATCCTTCAACCTGGCTAATTCTTCATCGATATGCATGGTCTCGGAAAGTAGCTCGTCGATCAGGTTTTCGGCGTCCTTACCGCCGTTTTTTGCCATCCGCATCCGAATCAACAGCTCGGATCGTCTCCGCTCGAGTATCCTCCGCTTAATCCTCGCGATCCCGTCGGAAACGAGACGCTCCGGATTGACGGAGAATTCATCCGAGGCGCCCTTTTCCAGTACGAAAGCTTTCAGGCTTTCGTCGCCGATCCGGGCGGCCAGCCCGTCGAAATCGATGGAATCGGTCCTGAAGCATTCCTCAAGAACGATGAAAAGCTCCTTCGCCCTCTGGTCGTCCAGATCCTCCGGAGAAAGGGAGGATCGGAGCTTCCTGTACAAGTCCCGATTCGCCATCACCGCCAGCATCAGAAAAAGCTCATCGTTCATCCTGACTGCCGTCCCGGTAAGGACTGCCGCTCCGGCGCGCGTCTCGCGACGGGGTTCGGAACGTCCGGCGTAATCGTTGGCGACCGCAGCCCTGTCGACGCCGAAAGCGTCGGATAGTGCTCCGGCGCAAGCATCCCGGGAAACCGCCGAATCGAGGGTTTCCAAATACGGGAACATGAAGGCGACCGCTTTGGCCTTTCCTTCGGAATCGGTTATGTCGTAAAGGGCGCGCGCTCGGTCCACCAGATAATCGAAGTCATTTATAAAGTATTTCATCGCGTTTTGCAACGCCTCGGCGCCCGCGTCTTTCAAAATATCCGCGGGGTCCTTGCCGCCCTTGATTTCAACGATTCCGCAGGCCAATCCGAGCTTGCGGCAGGTCAGGATACCCTTGACCGCCGCGTTCCGTCCCGCCTCGTCCGAATCGAATGCCATTAGGACGCGCTCCGCCCCCCGTCGCAGGATCGCGGCCTGGCCTTCGGTGAACGCCGTTCCAAGGGGAGCCACCGCGTTCACTACTCCCGACTGGTGCAGGGCGATCACGTCCATATAGCCTTCGCAAACGATGGCCGTCTTGAGTCGCCTGATTTCCTGATTGGCAAGATCCAGGGCGAACAGGTTCTCGCCTTTCCTGAAAAGTTCGGATTCGGATGAATTGAGGTATTTCGGTCCTTCGCCCCTCAGCAGGCGCGCTCCGAAGGCGACGGTGCGGCTCCGACGGTCAGCGATCGGGAACATGAGCCGATCGGAGAAGAAAGCGCTTTCAGGGTAGTTCCTGGAAAAAAGACCGCTTTCGGCGAGGAAGGCAGCGGAATAGCCTTTGGCGGAAAGGAATCGGTGCAGCCACCGCCGATCGGCGGGCGCATAACCGAGTCTGAAGCGTTCGGCGGTAGCCGCGTCCACCGCGCGTGATTTCAGGTAGTCGAGGGCGAAAGCTCCCTGGTCAGTGCGCAACAAAACATGGCGGAAACTGCCTGCGACCCGGTCGTAGAGTTCGGCGATCTGCTTGTTCCGTTCGGCCTTTCCGTCGTCCGCCGGCTGAGCGCCCCCACCTTCATAGACGATTTCGATGCCGGCCTTCCTGGCCAGGTGCTCGACAGCCTCGACAAACGTAAACTTCTCCACCTCCATGAGGAAGTCCACGAGGTCGCCGCCCTTGCCGCAACCGAAACAATAATAGCGTTTCTGGTCGGGATTGACGGTGAAAGAAGGGGTTTTCTCGTTGTGGAAGGGACAGAGTCCCCAATATCGTCCGCCTTTTTTTTCCAGGCGAACGAACTCCCCGACGACGGACAAGGCGTCCGCGGTCGAATTCGCCGCCTGGATGGTGGCCTTCGAGATTGAATTCATGAGCCGGATGCGCTCCGCTTGACGAAAATGACGGAAGCGGCGGCATGCTCTCCGAGCGTCCTGGAAAAACGGTGCCTGCCTTCCGCCGGATCCACGAGCCTGAAATACAGATAGTCGCTTGCGGCCGGACGGAACGCGGCGGCCAGCGCGACCGCGCCCGGCGCGCAGATGGGCCCGGGCGGAAGGCCTGCGCGGATGTAGGTGTTGTACGGGTCCGCGATGGCGATATCCGTGAAGCTGAGGATCTCAGGATGCGGCTTTCCGAGTTTTTCGGTGATCACGTACTCGACGGTGGCGCAGGATTGCAGGGCCATGCCGATCCTGAGACGGTTGAAAAAGACGCCCGCCATCAAAGGGGCCTCGTCGCTCGCACGATATTCCCGTTCCACGATGGAGGCGATGACGATGCGTCTGAAAGTCTCCTCGGAGGATAATGCGGCGGACTCCGGAGCGAGATCCGCCACCCTCGCCCGGAAGGTGTCGGCCATCAAGCTAACCACCTTGTCTGCGGGATAGCCTTTGGGCAATAGATAAGTGTCGGGATACAGGTAACCTTCCATAGTAGCGGCCGGAATGCCGAAGGCTTCCAGCGTGTCTTTCGCTTCCGTCGCGGCGAGGAAATCCGCGGCCGCGCAGATTCCGTTCGCTTCCAGAAGCCGGGCCGTCTTGGAGAGGGTGAACCCTTCCGGCACGGTGACGCGGAATAGCAACTGATCATCCGAGACCAGCAACTCGCGGATGGATAGCATGGATAGGGGCGGCAGGATACGGAATAGTCCGGCTTTCAGCGGTTCGGAATCCAACCGGGCAACGAGGGTCCACAGCAAGGAGGAGCGGATCAAGTCTGCGCGCTGCAACCGCTCCCCCACTGACCGGGCCGATTCTCCTTGCAGGATTTCGAAGGAGACCGAGCCGTCCTGTTCACGGACGATTCCCGGCGGGAGCATTTCACCCTTTTCCGGGGCGGCCAAGGCACTTGACGGGTCGGGCGCCCTGCCGATCAGATGCAGGACGCCGAGCGCGATGCCCGCCATACAGAGGAAAGCGACGGCAACGGTGGCCAGGACACGAAAGATTACGGAAAGAATGCGCGGCATCGTCACCTCATCAATACGAATTCGACTCTTCGATTCCGCCAGCGCGTTTGTTCATCGCCATGCGGAACTACCGGTTCGCGGCCGCCGAGCCCGCGCGCTTCCAGTCGAGCCCGGTCTACGCCCCGGGCGACCAAGGCTTCCAGAACCGATCGGGCGCGTCCGAGGGACAGGGGCTCGAGTTCCGAACGCTCTTCCCTCTCCGTCCCGGAAATATTCGCGGCATGGCCTTCCACGACGATCCGATACGAAGGGAATTTGGCGAGCGTCGCGGCGATACGGTCGAGCACGCGCATATTGTTCTCGTCGGTCTCTTTCGTTCCGGTCTCGAGCAGCGCGGAGGAAGGGGCGAAAGTAATCGATGAAATCCGGATCTTCAACCTGTCGCCGTCACGGAGAACGAAGACGTCGATCGGAATGATGCCCGACGATTTGCCCATATTGCCGAGCGTGTCGCGGACGAGGAATTCCCATGAATAGTCTTGCGCCGCCTCCACGAGGTTCCCGTCCAAGTCCATTCCGTCCCAGCCGAAAGGACCTGAAGGTAATTCCTTGCCTGAGAAACTCGTGAAGAGGTAGCCGTACGGGTCCATGATGGAGAGCTGCCACCCGGCGAGGGGGCTCATGTCCTCCGCGCGCAGCGCTATGGACAATTCGTCGTTCTCTCCGTCTCCGTCGGGCGAAAACGGCAAGGAGGAGAATGACGCGGAAATCCGTGGCGGATCGGCATCGAGCACGAAAAAGGCGCTTTCGGATGCGACGACATCCCCCTTCAGGTAACCCAGCTCGGCGACCGCCCGGTACGATCCGCTTGCGGCGGGCCTCCCGCCATCGTCGCGCCCGTCCCAGCCGATTTCGCCCGCGAGGATCTTCGTGCGTGAAAGGGCGCGGACCGTTTTTCCGGAAGCATCCTTAATAAGGAGGGAAGCGCTCTCAAGACCGTCCAGGAAGGACGGCACGACACGTACCGCGATCGAATCGGCGTAGCCGTCTCCGTTCGGGGAGAAGGCGCTTTTATCGGCCGCTATGTACAGGGCTGGCCTGCGGGAATCCAGCATGAAGAACGGGGATTCCGTAAAGCCCGCATTGCCTGCCTCATCCGAAGCCGAGAGACGGTAGCGGTAGCGTCCGTCGGGGACCAAGGCCTTGTCGTCGTTCCGGCCGTCCCATTCAAGGAAACCCGCGGGTGAGCCTTTCCAGACGTAGGTGCGGACTTCGTTCCCGGCCTCATCCATGATCGTCCCCAGCCACTCGCTTTCGCGTCCCCCGTCCTGGCTGATCCGGATGGTGTCCAGCCGTCCGTCACCGTTCGGGGAGAATAGGTCTGCCGCTATGCGGACTCCGGCTCGAGGTGGGGTACCGTCCAGTGCGAAGGGAACCGGGCTGGACCTGCCGCGGGCGCCTCCGTCGAACAGAACGCTGATGACCGCCCGATATTCGCCGTCCCGGACGGGAGCGCCGAAATCGTCCAGGCCGTCCCAGGCGACTGCGGCCGGCACGGGCGGTATTCCCGTGAAGGTACGGACAGCCGCTCCGCCGCCCAGGTCCGACACGGCGAGTTCCCAGGAGACTACCCGTTCCCGCTTTTCAAGGCGCGGGATGAGGCGCAGTTTGCCGTCGTTCAGATTCGGGGAAAAGATTCGGCTTTCGGCCACGAGTTCGACTTCGGCCTTGTCCGATTCGACCCGGATCGTGAACGGCGCCGTCCTGCCGATCAAGCCGACAGCGCTCCGGCCCTCTGCGACGTATGTATATTCTCCGTCCGCCACGGGAGAACGGTCGTCTCCGAATCCGTTCCATTCAACGGCGATTTCGGGGGAGGAGCCGAGCGGGAGGACGCGCACGACCGTACCGCCCGCATCGGCGACGAATCCGCGCCATGTGGAGAACCGGGACAAGTCATGGTAAATGGTAGCCGCGTCCCTCCCGAGGATCATCACGGTTCGGTCCGGGCGGGCACGGCCGGAGGGCCGCTTGGAGTCGACGACGAAGGCCGGACTGGAAGCCGCGGGCGCGTTTCCGTTTGAGTAGGTCGTCTGCGCCCGGAAGAAGTATTTCCCGTCCGGGACGCTTTCGCCCTCGATGTCCCTGCCGTCGAACGCAACGCTGGAAGGTAGCAGGGCTAGCCCTTGGGTTGATCCGCGCCACTCCCGCACCGTGCGTTCTGAATCGGAGATCACTTTGATCGACCAGGACTGCAGCCCCCGGAGCCTCGGCGCTTTTATTATGGCGACCACAGGCGGGGAAGCCGCGTCGGGATCGGTTGAAAGCACGAAAGAACCGATGGATATCGCGAGCGGAGTGGCTTCCGTATCAAGGACGAGGTTCGCCAGGTGCGCCTCCCCCCGGTTGCCTGCAGCGTCCTCCGCCTCAAGCAAGTAGGAATACTTGCCGTCGGCGGCGAACCTTCCCTCATCGTCGCGCCCGTCCCAGGAAAATGACTCGGGACTGCCGTCGGTCCATGCGAAGGACCGGATACGGATTCCTTCCGCGGATATGAAACCCCCCGTCCACCGAGCTTCAATTGAACCCGATTGGCTTATATGGAGCGAGTCGTTGTTTCCATCGCCGTCGGGGGTCAGGACGGCCATGCCTACAATTTCTGCCGATGCGGTGGGGGGAGTTCCGTCGACGACGAAGCTTCCTTCCGCCGCTGATCCTTCGTTTCCGCGCGCATCCCGCGCGGAGGCGCGGAGCCGGTAGGCGCCGTCGGCCAAGGCCGGATCCACGGGAATCCTGACGGAGGAAGGAACGTCGACGGCCTTTTCCACACGGAAAAGCCGCGCGAAGAAACCCTCGCCCCCGCCTTCGGCGGCATTCCCGGCGAGCATGAAGATTCTGCGTCCCGCGCCGTCATACGCACCCAGCTCAAAAGCGGTTACCGGTGAATCGTCATGGACCGAAAGAGGAACTTCGACGGAATCGTCGCGGCGCGGCGAAACGTTGGCGGGAACGGGAATTCCGATAATGACGGCGGGTCCTTCCGTATCGGCTTCCCCACGGGAAAAAATCGCGGAAGTTCCGATCGAAAGGCTTTCGGCCGAAAGCGGACGGGCGATCGCCGCGGCTTTGGCACCGAAACCGCCGATGCGCAGGACCTCGTCGGCGACGAAACGGAGGCCTATGGAAGGCAACGCCTGGAACCCGTCTTGCGACCAAGACCAACCCAGGTCGAAGAACAGCGAACCGCCGATGCCGAGGCTCGCGCCGAGGGTTGCGGCGAAATCCTTGAAATCGGGAGCTGCGATGGCGCCCGATAGAGCCAGTTCGAAAGGTCCGGAATCCAGGAATCGGGACTCGAAAGCGGCCATCGGCATCGGAGCGGTCAGGGGCGCCGACTCGCTTCCAAGTCCGCTTCCGATACCGAGAACGGAAAGCGAAAGGACGCTGCCCGCCGGAGTCAATGCGGGCAGGTCGAATTCCAGGCCGACCGAAAAAGCCGCGTTCCAGGTCCGCTCCGGCACGTCGGCGATGGATGCGCCGAATCCGAGGCCGAGGGACACGTAGTCGGAAACTCGCTTGCTCGCCCCGGCCAGGAGGGATACCCCCGCAGGCGTCGCCCAGGATGGCAGATCGGGTGCCCCGAAAGTCTCGTCTGCGATGAACCAGGCGACGGCGAAGGGCGTGGGGATCGCCGCGGAGAAGGAAGTGAAGCCCCCTGCGCCGCTTCCGGCCTTCGGGTCGGACGGAAACGCGAGGGCCGCGTCGAAGGCGAAGGCGGGCAGTTCCCGGTCGGCCTCGCCCGCGGGATTCCAGGCGGTCGAGCGGGGTTCGGCAGCGAACAGCCTGGAACCCGACGGATAATCGAGGCCTTCGAGCGCGCCGATGGCGGAAAAGCGCCCGGCGGCCGAGAGCTCGCCCTGTTGGGCCGAGGCTGAAACCACCGCGAAGAAAAAAACGTAGACCGCGATCGCGCCGACCGGAATACGCCGCAAGGAACTGGATCTCATCGCGCGTTCCGCTTATCCGTGAGAAGGTTTTCCGCTTCGGCGATCGAAAGGCTGTCGTAGACGAAACCTTCCAGCTTGCGGAGGACCGACCGCTCCGGTTGATCCAGGGTATCTTCCTGGTTTTTCAGCCGAACGTACAGCGTCGAAGCTTCCTTGAGGTCGAAACTGACCATTCCATCGTTCCGGTTCAAATGCGTATCTCCGTACCTTCGGTCGCGAGCATCACTTCTACTCCCTTGATCGACATATGGTCGATGTACCAGCGCGCCGATTGCAGGATTCCGTACAGCTTCTTGTCGTCGTAGGTGGGGTCGTGGTGGAAAAGCACGAGCTTGCGGATGCCCCAGTTGGAGGCGAAATCCGCCGCGAGGCTGAAGGCGCTATGACCCCAGCTGTATTTTTCGATCGCCTCGCCGAGCGTGTACTGTGCATCGATGACGATGAGGTCGGCGCCGCCGAAGAAGGCCGCGTTCTCGTCGTCGCGGAGGAAATCGTCCGACGAAAGTTCGGTATCCGTAGCGTAAACGATACGCTTGACTCCTTCGGTCACCGCATATGAATAGGAAGCTCCGGGATGGTTCATCCTTCGCCATGAAATTTGGGCGTCGCCGACGCAAAGGGGTTCATTCAGCTTCACGAAGCGTTTCTGGGCGCCCATGACGTCAAGACCGACAGGAAAGCGCGGGGCGCACATTTGGTCCCGCAGCACAGCTTCAAGACCGTCGAACGGCGCATGGAAATCGATGCTGACGGACGGATCGTAGGCGGGGCCGAAAAAGGGCAAGCCCTGGATATGGTCCCAGTGGAGATGGGAAAAGAACATCCGGTATCGCGAAGGCTTGGGCCGCTCTTTCGCGACGGCGACCCCCAATTCCCGTATGCCTGTCCCCGCATCGAATATCAACACCTCGTTGCCTTCGGTCCGGACCTCGACGCAGGGAGTGTTGCCGCCTACCACGCCGAAGAGCCAGGGCGGCAGTTCCGCGAGGAAACGTTCTCGGGTTCGGGGACTTTCCAGGTCGTCGGGGGAAATCCGTTCCAGGATTGCGGAAATTTTGCTGCGGAGTTGGGCTGACGATAGCGGGGTGGGCAACGATCCGCGGACTCCCCAGAAGCGGACACGCATTCAGGCTCCTCGTGCTTTCAACGTACCCGACGAGTCTCGACCGGATCGTTCACGCGCAGGGCGAGAAGTCCTTCGATCTCGTCGGCTCCGTGCAACTCTCCCTTTTCCATGCCGGGACAATCGAGCGCGGTCGCTTCCCACGATTCCGCGCATGATACGACGGAGTTCCAGAACGGAAAAGTGCGACACTGCTGCGGCCGCGAGCTATAGACCGTGCAGCCGCCCGTCTTCCAAAAAACGCAGTCGTAATTGGACAATTCCTTGAGGGACAAACGATCGATGCCGTCGCCGACGGGAATCCATCTGCAATAGGTCGCGACGAAGTCAATATAGCTCATTTGGCGGTGCTGCGCCAGCAACTCGGCATCGCGACGGGACAGGAATACGAAACCAGGATCGTGCCGACAGCATGCGGAACAACGCTCGCAGGAAAAACGCAAGCCCTCCGAATAGAATTTCTCTTTCATCCGTTTGCCCCCGTTCCTGGTGTCCGGAATCGAGTAGGAGGGGACCTCG
>DPXI01000049.1 GCA_003527485.1 Treponema sp.
AGCAGGACCCGGAAAGGGCTTCCCTGCGGCGGCCGGGAGAGCCAGGTCCCCGCCTCCTCGGCTTGCAGGACGATACCGGTGGACCCGTCCGCGGGTCCGATGCCGAATTTCGTTCCCAGACGTTGGGCGGCTTCTCCGAGAAATTCGGAATTCTCATCCAAAAGGACATACTGGATGCCTTCGGTACCTGCCGAACAGAAGATCCTTTCGGCCATCGAGCCGATGCCCGCGCCCAATTCAAGGATACGGACCGCCCCCTCCTTCCGCATCGTTTCCAGATATCCGATGAACGAGGCCCAGAGCCGCGGATTGAGGGATTGGTCGTCCACGGTTTTTTTTGCGGATAAATAGCGTCTGAAGGAAGCATTGTCGAAGTCCATGTGATGATCCGTATTCAGGCTACGGATCGCATCTGGCGCTGTCAAGCGCCTCCGACTTGACAGGACCCCGGAGCGAAGCAAGACTTTCAGCACCCGGCGTTGCCGGCCCCGCACACCGGCCCCTGGCGCCTCCCCCGGGCCGCGTGCCGGGTGGAGGGGCGATGAGCGACGATGACGCAGCGTTGCGTTTCCGGAACGGCCTGAACCGCATTACTTTCGTTTATCTCGGAATCCTGGTCGCGGAATGGGTTGCGCTCGCCCATGGCGATTCCTTTTTCCGGTCATCCCTCTGGGTGCTGAAGACCGGAACCGTCCTTGCCTGGCAATATGCCATACTCAGTGCCAACCGAATAAAGCTTACGCGCGGCGAAAACCTCGGACAGATTTGGGGCTGGGCGAACCGGATCACCCTGGCCCGCGGCGTTTTCCTGGCCTTATTCGCGGGCTTCCTGTTCGAGCCGGAACCCTCGGGATGGGCAGCCTGGCTCCCCGGTTCGATCTACTCGATCGCGGCGATCGGGGACTTCCTGGACGGCTTCATCGCCAGGAAAACCGGCACCCGTACCGAAATGGGCGCGTTCATGGACGGCGAGTTCGACGGCGCGGGCATCCTCTTGGTGATGGTCCTCGCCGTGCAGTACGACCGCCTGCCCGCCCCCTTCCTGCTTATTGCGCTGGCCAAACCCGCGTATGCCGCGATCCTCCGGATCCGCCGGATGCTCGGCGGCAGGTTGAGCGACCTTCCGTCAAGTTACATGAGGCGGAGGCTTGCAGGATTCCAGATGGGCGTCGCGGCCGTCATCCTTTTTCCGCCGGTCGACGGATCGTTGGCTTTTCTTGCGGAAACGCTGGTCGGGCTACCCTTCCTCGCCGGTTTCCTGCGTGACGGCCTGGCGGCCACCTGCCGGCTAGACCCGACGAATCCCGCCTACCTGAGATGGAAGGGAAGGCTAGGCCGCTGCTTGTTCTCCCGGCTCCCTCCCCTGCTCCGCTTCGCATCGCTCGCTCTCGCTTCCGTCCGAATCGCCCAAGCCGTCCGCGGGGCGAGCCGAGGTCTGGACGCTTTCGCTCCGTGGCGTTCAGCGGTACTATCCCTTTCACCCGGCCTGCAGGAATCCGCCGCCCGCGCCTTCGCAACATCCCAGGTTTCGGCGCTGATCCTGCTCGCGATCGGCAGGCCGGCCGTGGCAGCCGTCTCCGCGGCTCTGGTCTTCATTTTAACGGAGGTGCTAAGGACCTCCCAAGGGCGGCCCGACGCGATGGGCCTCGCTTCCGTTGCCGCGGCCCTGCTCCTCCTCATCCTACATACCGGACAACAGAGGGACCGTAAGTGACCGGGGCGCAGTCCGAGGTGGGCAGGAGAAGGCGTACCGGCAAGAAAACGCTCCGTCTGCTCCTGTGGCTCCCGGTGCCGGTTCTCCTGTTTTGGGCGCTGCGGGGCGTTCCGTTCCGGTATATCGGCCTCGCGCTGGGCCGCCTGAGTCCCGGACGGCTGGCGACTCTCCTGATCGTGAACCTCGCTTTCATCGCCGCGCTCGCCCTCCGCTGGGTCTGGATACTCCGCTGTCTGGGGGAAAAGGCGTCCAGCGTGGCTATGCTCCGCCTCGCAGCGGCCCGTCTTGCCGGCTTTTCGGTCAGCTACTTGTCGCCCGGACCTCAATTCGGTGGGGAACCGCTTCAGCTTTTCCTGGCCCACCGCTGGACGGGCTTGTCCTATGCCCGGGGTTCCGCTTCCCTGCTCATCGACCGGAGCTTCGATCTCGCGGGCAATTTCGCTTTCATCGGATTCGGACTGTCAACGTTGGGATCGCTGCGCATTCCCGGCATACCGGCCGGCGGCGCGCCCTTGCTCGGTCCCGCCCTGCTCTCGGCCGGCCTTCTGCTGGCCCTCGTGCCGTTGGCCTACATCACGGCGGTCTTCGCGGGCTTCCGCCCCCTTTCCCGGCTGGCGGACAGGTTGCCGGAACGGATGCGCGGGACCGGCCGGCTATCCGGCGTAGCCGCCTTGATCCATGAGGCCGAAGGCGAGGTCGCGGCTTACGGTAGACGGCCGGGAAGCGCCTTCGTTCTATTGGTCGTGTTTTTTATTGCGGTACAGGGACTCGCGGTGCTGGAGCTATGGCTGACCCTGGGATACCTGGACTTCGCACCGCCGTTGGGCCGGACGGCGCTCATCCTGGCGGGCGGAAAACTGGCATTATACCTTCCCGTCCCCGGCGGCCTCGGGGCGCTGGAGGCGACGCAACGCGCCCTTCTTTCGTTGCTCGGATACGGCCCGGGAACCGCCCTGGCGCTTTCGGCGTACATACGCCTCCGCGATCTGTTTTTTGCCTCCGCGGGACTCCTGGCGGCCGCTATCGGTCTGCGCCCTTTGGAAGGGCGCGGACAGGAGAAGTGAAGTCCTCCAGGAATCCGGGCAGGAAGGTATCCAGGCCAGCGTGCGGCGGCGGCTGCCGGGGCACCCAGCCCGCCGTATAGCCCCGAGCCAGGAAGGGCTTCAGCATGCCCGGATCGCGGCTGAGCGCATGAATCGGCACGGATGTCGGCTTGCCTTTTCCGGTGATCCCGCTGTACGGCTGGTGATCGCCCACCACGATGATCAGAGCCTTCCTCTCCGCCAAAAAACGCGCCGCATAATCGCTCACGACATCCAGTTGGTATTCCATCGCAGCCGCGTATCCTGCTGAACCCGCCGTGGCGGCCCCCGTCGGGATGGGCAAAGAGTGCACATTCCCGGGATCAGCGAACGGACTGCCATCGCCCAGTTCCGACCAATCCTCCAACCTGCGCGGAATCAGGCTGAACGGGTAGTGGCCCGAGATCATGACGAATTGGACGAAAAGGGGATCCTCCGCCGGAATTACTTCCCGACGGTGCACAAAGTCGATCGCGTATTGGTCGGGCATGGGCGCCCACCTGAAGCCCGGCCCGCGATAGTCGAAGTCGCGGTAATAATACTTTTTAGCGAACCGGAAATATTCGCCCTCACGCCAGTCCTGTGTCGTAGCCGGCATGGAGTTCACGGTGACATAGCCCGCCTCGTTGAAGCGCTGCGCCAACGGCGTGATGTCCGATTTCAGCAGGGCTTCGTACGCGATCTGATCGGGCACCCATACGCCCGTGACCAGGGCGGAATCCGCAAGCCAGGAATTTCCCCCGAAGGCCGGCGAAGCCAGGAAATTCGACACGGTGAAATACCCGGCCTCCTTCAGACGGGTTTCGAACCTGCGCAGGAAGGATTCAGCCATCGAAAAATGATCGGCTTCGGCATACAGGGTGTAGCCGTACGACTCCAGAATGAACAGGAATACGTCCCTTCCGGCAAGGCGGTCCAGAGCCGCGATCCCGGCCGGAGTCTCCTCCATGGCCAACTGCCGGAACCTGTCCTGCCTCTCCGTTTCATAACGGCGTGAGCCGAAAACGCTTTTCGCTTCCGCGGCCAGCCACGGAAAGGAACTGGAACCGTATACCGGCGGTCCGGGAAGGAGCTCCGATCCGAGTATCGCCAGAGCCGCGCCACCCAGTACGATAAGCGTTTTCCTGCTACGCGGCTCAAGCTTCCCCGCGGTTTCGCAAAACCGCGCGAACAGAAGCGCGAGGCCCCGACCAAGAGCCGCAATAATCGCGCCCGGAAGCGCCAAGCCGATGAGGAACGATGGAAGCGGCAGGGCATCCTTCAGTAGCATAAAAAGATCCGGTAAATATCCGACATCGGTAACCAGGGACAGCGGCCGGTTGAAGTTCAGCTCCACGAGCGAGTCAGCCAAGGCGAACAGAAAAACGGACTCGGCGATCACGGCAACAACCGGAGCGGTTGTCCGCCTTCCCCGGGGCCAGAACCATGCGATGGCGAAAAGGACAGGCACGGTAAGAAGGGCTTCAAAGGAGGGAACGGCAAACGAGGACACGCCCTCCCGCAGGAAAAGAGGAAAGCGGAAAAACGCATGCAGGATGAGGAATGACAGGATCAAGAACCATAAGGCCAGAATCCGGGATCCCTGCGGGTTCGACGACGTTTCCTGGATTTCCATGCGCTTGCCGCCCATCGGTCTCCCCACGGCTCGCGGAAAAATGCGATGATTAAAGGTTTGCGCTTTCTCGGGTCCCTGTCAAGCCGAACCGAACGGACGATCCGGTACTTCCCCAGAGGCCGCCAATGGGGATACGGTGAACCCTTGAAGTTCGAAGAATGGAGTGCATCGTGAATCCACGTTTCTATTTTTCTACCTGCCAGGCAGGCGCGGAGAAAGCCGTAAAGGCCGAAATCGCCGCGGAATTCCCCGGCTTGCGCTTCGCGTTCTCGCGGCCCGGCTTCGTCACGTTCAAGGAGGAACCCGGCAATGCCATGCCGCTCGTTTTATCGAGGGGCATATTCACCCGCCTCTGGGGCGAGGTACTGGGCCAGACCAAGGAACGCGCCGGGCTTCCTGCCCTGCTCTCCCTCGTACCTCACGGAGCGACCCTGCACTGCTTCGATCGCGATACTTTCGAACCCGGGCGGGAACCGGAGGGATTCGCGCCGAACGGAAATGTTGCTGCGATCATGAGCCAAATCACCGGCAAGGAGGACCCCGCACCGGCGGTTAGCGGCCGTCCGGTCGTCGGCTCCCCGGTATACGACCTGATCTGGGTGGACGATTTCCACCTATTCCTGGGACGGCATATCCACGGCGCTTTCATGTCAGGTTCGCCGGGGAACCGCATGGACCTCGCTCTGCCCGAAGGCGCGCCTTCCCGGGCCTGGCTGAAGATCGAGGAGGCGTTGGCGCGCTTCAAGCCGTCGATGGAGCAGGCCCGAATCGTTCTGGAAGTCGGCTGCGCTCCCGGCGGCGCGACGACCGCCCTCCTTGGCCGCGGCCTGCAGGTCACGGGGGTGGATCCCCAGTTCATGGACGAAAAAGTCCTCTCGGACAGCCGATTCGCTCACATCAGGAAACCGGCGCGCTTCCTGACCGCCGACGAGCTGCGGGACTGCAACCCCGACTGGATCGTGATGGACATGAGCATACAGCCCGACGAGGCCCTCCCCGAGCTCGCCCACGTGATCAAGGTCCTTCGGAACCTATACCGGGAAAACCTGTGCCTCCGCCAAGGCTTCCTCACCCTGAAACTGAACGATTGGAAGTTCGCCGCTGAGATACCGCGTTATCTGGAACGGCTGGAAAGCATCGGCTTCAAGGAACTACATCCGGTCCAGCTCTGCAGCAACCGCCGGGAGTTCTTCGTATGGGCGCCCCGCTTCGAGTGACGTCCTTCTCAGCCCGGCGGCCAGCTCATGGGCCTGCCGCCGAGCACGTGGAGGTGCAGATGATCCACGGTCTGGCCTCCGTCAGAGCGGCAGTTCGCCACGAAGCGGGCGCCCTTTTCGGAACAGCCAAGATCGCGGGCCAGCTTCTGCGCGCGGAGGGCAAGACGCCCGATCAGGCCTTCGTCATCGTCGGAGGCGTCCATGAGGCTGGCGATATGCCGCTTCGGAATGACGAGGAAGTGGACCGGCGCACGCGGGGCGATGTCGTGGAAGGCGAAAATCTCGTCGTCCTCATAAATCTTCCGGCACGGAACCTCTCCCCGAGAGATTCGGCAGAACAGGCAGTCGGGCTTTTCCATCCGGCGATTATATCACGGCGGCAATCCGCGGACCCCTGGAATCAGATCAACGGATGACTGACAATTACGGTTCGTACAGAGGAGGCAATCATGAAGGAAATCCTGGTCGGCATGGCTGAATACAATCGGAGCGCGAACGAGAAGCTGATAGGCACCCTGCGCGGTGCGGACGCTGCCGTCCTGATCGAGGATCAGGGGGCTTTCTACAAGAGCGTGATCGGTACCCTCGAACATATAGCAAGCGGCGAAATCGGATTCCTCCGCCGATTCTCCGGCTTCTTCCCATATGCCTGCCTCGCACCGCACCGATTCATCACGGGAAACATTGACGAGATCAAAGCCGCGTTCCATGACGATCCTCCTGCCCTGTACGCCGTCCTGGCCGAGGCGGATTCGTTGATGGTCGAATTCGTTCACGCGGTGTTGGAATCCGAGCTTACCCAGCGTGTCTCGTACACGACCGCCAAGGGCGACAGGATCGAACGCATCTACTGGAACTTGATCGTGCACGTCCTGAACCATTCAACGCACCATCGCGGAGAGATCTCCGTCCTGCTCGACCGGAAAGGAATCGCCAACGACTATTCCGGTTTCAATCTCTACACGAAATGATCGCATGATCGAATTCCGGACCGGATCCGCGTAGGTCGCTGCGATATGCCGGGAAATCCATATTCCGGATCGGAGCCGAACGAAGTCCTCGAACGCTTCATGCGCTACGTCCGCCTCGACACAGCCTCCGATCCGGACAATCCATCGCGGCCTTCCTCCCGGGGGCAGGTTGACTTCGCGGACCTGCTGGAGGACGAGCTGGCCGCGATGAAAGGTCCTTGGGAATGCCGGCGCCTTTCCGACGGCTCCCTCCTGGTTCGCATCGGAGCATCGAAGGGCAAGGAAGGCGCGCTGCATTCAGCCTTCCTTGCCCATCTGGATACCTATTACGGCCTGCCCGGAGCCGCGAATCCCCGCATCGTGGAAGACCATGCGGGGAAACGTCTGGTCGTGACGGACGGGAACAGCCTGCTCGGCGCCGACGACAAATCCGGCGTCGCCGCACTAATGACGGTCCTCTCCGCGCTCGCGCGTGACGACCTTCCGCACGGTCCGGTGGATTTCTGGTTCACGACCGACGAGGAGATAGGGCGCATCGGGGTGGAAGCCCTGCCGAGCGGCGTCGGCGAATCGTGGAAGGTGCTCTGGACCCTGGACGGGGAGGACTTGCGGGAGATATCGGTCGGAGACCTCGCCATACGTCGCGCGGAAGTGGCGTTCACGGGCGTCGACGCCCATCCCTGCCTGCACGGCCAGGACCTCGTGCCCGCCCATTATGCGGCGGCCCGTTTCATGGACCGCCTGGCCGAGTTTCCCAATCCGATGACGAGTTCCGGCCGCGCGCCTTTCTTCCAGGTCGCGTCCATCCAGGGCCGCGCGGAACGCGCGGAGGTTTTCTGCCGCATGGCCTCCTTCGACGGCGGGGATCTCCCGGAAATGGAGAAGCGACTCGGCGAACTCGCGGAGACCGCGGCCGCGAGCTACGGCGCCCGTGTCGAAATCCGGTACTCCACCGGAAGCGCCAACTTCAATGAAGCTGTCGCGGCCCGGCCCCAGCTCATCGAGCCCGCCCGCAGGGCCCTGGCGGCCCGGGGTTTCCCCGCGCGGGAAAGCGAAATCCGAGGCGGCACCGACGGCGGCCTCCTTGCGGTGAGCTTTCCGGGCCTCGCCGCGCCTGATCTCGGAACCGGCGCGCGGAATCCCCATTCCCGCGGAGAATATCTCGTCATCGACGAACTCCTGGCCCTGCCCGGCATCGTGATGGATATCATCGCCGTATATTCAATGTCGATTGTTTGAAGCCTCATATGATAGACTCGGCATGATGGTGTTTCTCCGTTCCTGGTTTTTCCGCCGTATCCTCCATGGCTTGGCCATGTACCTGGTCCTCGTCCTCGCCTTTTCGGCAGTATTCAACCAGGTGGCCGAGAAGAGCCTACGCGTCCAGGTGGACGAGGAAGTCGTCGGCATCCTCCGGTCATCGGGCAACCTGGATCAGGAAGCTTTCGAAACGCTCCGGAGCAGCATGCTCCGGGAACGGATCTCGCGCCATCACCTCGACGAGCCATGGATATCCCGGGTGCTTTGGCGAACCTGGAGCGTGCTTTCTTTCCGTTTCGGACAGTCGAGCATGCTCAAGTCGTCCACCGGGGAGCGCGGGGTGCTCGGACTCATAGCCGAAGCCCTTCCCAATACCCTCCTCCTGTTCGGCACGGAGGCCCTCTTGGTGATGGCCTTCGGCACCGTCATAGGCCTTTTCGCCGCTCGAAGCCGCGGGGGTATCCTCGATCGCGCGCTTTCGGTCTTGCCGATGTTCCTGAAGGGCTTGCCGTCATGGTGGATCGGAATGCTCGCCCTCATGGCCTTCGCCTATGCGCTTCCCCTCTTTCCCTCGGGAGGAATCCATTCCAATCCCGCTCCGACGGGCATCCAGGGCGCCATGGACCTCCTCCGGCATTTATTCCTGCCCCTGATGGTGCTCGTGGCGCTCAATCTCTGGGGTTTCGCCCTGCAGGTGAGGACTATCGTCGCTGGCCTTTTCGACAGTCCATGGATACTCGCGGCCCGGGCGCGGGGCGTGGGAGAGCGGAGCATCCTGTTCCGCCACGTCCTCTCCGGAGCCAAACCCGCCATGTTGACGCTGTTCGTCATGGACCTGCTCCAGTCCCTTTCGGGCAATCTCCTCATCGAGGGCATTTTCGGTTGGCCAGGACTCGGAAACCTGTACTTCATCGCAGTCCAGCAGGCGGACGTACCGGTCCTCCTGGGGGTCCTCGCCTTCCAGACCTTCTTGAATTTGGTTGGCTTGGTCGGCCTCGACATCGCCTACCGAATCCTCGATCCGCGCGTAGCCGCGAGGGACAGGCCATGAAGCGCTTCATCAAGAGCCGGGGCGGCATGACGGGGTTCGTCCTTCTTGCCTTTCTTATCCTCATCGGCTTGGCCGGGCCCCTGCTCGTGCCATTCCGGGACGCGGGCCGGCATTGGCACGACATCGAGTACTGGCAGGACAGTCCTGCAGCCGTGCCGCCAGTCTGGGTCCGCGGACCATGGAACGCAGGAAAGCTCGCGCGGAGCGGGCGCCTCCAGGGGAAGGACCCGGTATTGTTCGAATCGGAAGGAGGCGGGGGCAGAGCCGTCTGGCGCTTCATGCTCTCAAAAGAGGCGAAACCGATGCGTCTTGACCTCATCCTCGTAATCGGGGGGGAAGGAAAAAGGCCGGTCCTCGTTTCGTCCGTAGGCGACGACGGGGCGGAGACCGAGGTCGCCCGCCGCCTCTTCGAAGTATCTGTCGGACAGCCGGCCCGTCTCGCGCTATCCCTTGACGGCGCGAGGGCGCTCACAGTCACCGAATACCTTCTGCCGGGGGAAACCGCCCGCGACTCGCCTTCGATAGTCCTGGTCGGGCAGGTCTCGGGCCTGCTCGGCACGGATGTCTCCAAGCGCGACATTTTTACCGGCATCGTGCTCGGACTCCGCTGGGCCCTGCTGCTCGGCGTGGCGGTCAGCTTCCTCACCGTGATGACCGGTATCGTACTCGGCATCTCCGCGGCCTGCTGGGGCGGCTGGGTGGACACGGCGCTTAACCGCATCTACGAGTTCTTCGCCCTGATGCCGATCCTTCCCTTCCTGATCGTGCTTTCGGCCGTCTACAAGCCGAGCCTCTGGGCCTTCGCAGGCCTCGCGCTCCTCTTCTTCTGGACCAAGGCATTCAAGCCGGTATACTCGATGGCCCTTCAGATCCGGGAGGAAGGCTACATAGAGGCAGGCAAAAGCATCGGCGCGGGGAAAATGAGGAGAGCCTTCGTCTATGTGCTCCCTGCCCTCCTTCCCTACGGATTCGCGGTCATGGCTCTTTCGGTACCCGGCATCATCATGTATGAGGCCGGCATCAGCATGCTCGGTCTCGGGGACGGCACCGTCGTCACCTGGGGACAGATGCTCCATGACGCCCTCGTCCAGGGGGCGGTCATCAACCGCCTCTGGTGGTGGATACTTCCTCCCGGCCTCATGATAGCCCTCACCGGCATCACCTTCGCTTTGCTAGGCCGGGGATTCGAACGGGTCTGGAGCCCGGACAGGGGAAGCCGCCCTACCGGGGCAGGGCCTTCTCGATCCGGGACTTGAGCGATTCGTAGGGATGGGCGCCCGAGAGCCTCATCAGCACCCTGCCCTTGTGGAAGAGCATGATTGTGGGGATGCCGGTGATGTTATATTGGCTCGCTAGGGCCTGTTTCTTGTCCGTGTTGATCTTGACCGTGACAAAGCGGTCCTTGTTCTCCGCGGCAAGCCGCTGGATGGCCGGAGAGACCATCTTGCAGGGTCCGCACCAGTCGGCGTAAAAATCCACCAAGACAGGCTTATCGCTTTCCCCGATAAGATCATTGAATGAGGGCGGAAGCCCCTTTTCGTTCTCCATAGCCATCCCTCCTTTCATCAGTATCAGAATTTCATGAGCAAGGTGGAAGCGAAGCCCGGCGCGTCGCCCGCGCCGAAAGTCGCTTCGGCCACTACGGTATATGTCCCGAGGGACAGGCCGTCGATGACGGAGGCGGGGAGGCTAGCCACGTAACTTCCCGCCTTCAGGGCGGTCGCGGGAACGGTCACGGTCTTGTCCCCCGCCATCAGGCTGACGGTGACCCTCGCCTTGTCGGTGGGAGAAGAGGTGACTGCGGGATAACTCACCGCGCTCACGGCGACGGTTACCTTCAGCGGCTGTCCCTTCCGGGGATCCTCAGCGACGACGGAATCCACCTTCGTATAGTCCATCTTCAGGGCTTTCGCCCAATAGCCGCTCTCGAAAGGATAGCTTTTTTCCCGGAAAGCGGCCAGAACGCCCGTATTACCTGCGGCATCGTAGCGGTCGAGCATGAAGCCGCCGTTGGAGATGTAGCCGTGTCCATGGTTTTCGAGCCAGCCAAGCGCGAGTCTGTAATCCTTGATAGCCTCGGCGGTAGAGACGAAACCGGCGAGCGAGGCGGGGACGCGTCCGGCCGCGATGAACTCGGCGAGCTTGACCTTCAGGTCGGCCGCGAGCTTGGGATTGAGGAGGTCGACTTCGGTATAAGCCCCATCGGTATTGAAGGACCAAGCGGTACCCGAAGCGGACGACTCGGAGACCAGGGCTTTCAGCGCCTCCAGGATTTCCCAGGGAAGGACCGCGCCGGAGTTGATGGCCGCGACCTGGAGGGTCGGGACCATGAGGGCGGCGAGCTGGGCCTCGTCCATCGGATAGTACGCATCGGACCAGACGGTGATGGTGCCGTCCTTGTTGAAGGCATAGCCTTTCACCCGGGCAAGGCGCGGATTGACGCCCGAAGCGTAAGCGGCGTCGAAAACGCGGTCCGACTGCCCCTTCTTCTTGTAGGAAAGGTCATAAGGAAGGGCGAGAGCATAGCGGTAATCGCTGGGCTGAACAGGTCTTCCGTGGTGCCAGGCGCCGAAGCGGAAGGAGAAGGTGGCGCTGCTCTTGGAGGTCGCGGCGGCATCGGGCATCCAGGCATAGGCTCCGTCGGTACCCTTGGCGTAGATAGAACCGGATTCCCATCTCTGCCGTTCGGCGTTCCAGAGTACGGCGGCGGCGGGCACGGGCGCGCCCTCATTCCCCGTTTTCAGGTTCGTCCACGTTGCGCGGACTGCCATCGGCACTCCGGTCGCCGGGTGAGCCTCCAATTCCAAGTCCGACAGCTGCTTGACGATCATGCCGGAATAGGTGTCTCCGAAGCCCTGGGGACCGACAGGATCCCAGCTGTTCATGAAGAGGGCGCCACGCGAGGAAAAGCCCGTCATGCGGAGAATTTTCTTCCCCGCGTCAGGCCCCTCCGTTTCCGGTTTCACGTCGGCAGTATACGAAGACCACTTGTCCAAACCGTTTCCGATGCCGTAGGCCATGCGGGCGGAGAAGCGGTCCTTGGCGGCGGCGAGGTAGCTCGTCTTGCCGGCGATCATGATGCGCACCGACTCCCTCATGCCCAAGTCCATCGCCTTGAGTATATTGTCCCAGTATTCCGCGGCTCCGGCGATCTTGCCGCTCACCACCGCCTGGGTCAGGCGATCTATTTCAGGCTGCTCGTAATTCCAGAACGCCTTATTGTTCCCGCCGGGCAGAATGGAAAGCCACGGGGCATAGTCGTAAGCTATGGTCATCTCCCAGTAGGCCTTGGTCTCATTCGACCCGAGTCCCTCGGTATACAGGTTCCACTGATTGGCCGCCGGATTCGTACGGTTCACGGTGGAGGAAGCCTTCACCCGGTCATATTCGAGCCGTTCGACCCTTATCCCGGCCTTTTCGATCTGGTCGGCTACATAGTGGCCGATGGGCACTCGGGAATTGGGATCGTCGGCGCGCATCACGAAACGGACGGTCACCGGATCGCCGTCGAAAGTCCACCAGATCTTTCCTTTCACCAGGCGCCCCTTGAGCGCGGGCAGGGAGGCGGCCTCGTTCAAGGCCGAAGCGATGTCGGCGAGGGCCTTCGTCTCGTTCCCCCTCGCGCTCATGCCGAGCTTGGACGCCACCAGATTGAAACGGGAGGCGTTGGGTAGTCCAGGAACCACAGGCGTGAACATGGCGACTCCCGCCCCCTCAAAGACCTCGTCCACCACCTTCTGCCGGTTCACGAGCCAGTTGAGGGCGTAGCGGATCTGCCGCATCGCGAGCGGATTGAATTGGGCCTTTCCGGACACATCGACAGAGGCATCGGAAAGGTATGGAGCTTTGTCCGGGAAAGGATTGAGAAGGAGTCCGACATAGCTTGCCCCCGAGACGGTATAGGGCTCCAGCTTCGATCTGACATCCTCGGGAAGACGCTTGAAAACGCTGCCGGAGGTTCCGTAGGTCCAGAGGTCTGATATTCCGGAAGCCACGTCCATGAGGCCCAAGTCCTCCTGGGATTTGCCGTTGAACAGGACTTTGTCGACGATGGGACCCTTCGTCTGAGCGCCGAGGGATTCCAGCGCAACGGCAAGCGCGATTATTAATCCGAGAACTCGTTTCATGGTATTTGCTCTCCTTGATCGAACATGGAAAAGTACAATATATGTTGTACTAATATACTGTATTTCATATATATGATAATATCTTGTCACTGGAAGGTCAACATGGAAACCAAGGAAAAGCCCTACGCCTGTTCGATCTGCGCTACATCCGCGTGGCTACGGGGAGATTTCGACAGAATGCCCAAAGCCTGCCCTACCCGTACTCATCCGGAAATCTCCCGCGATCCGCGACCTTACGGCGAAGAAGCTCTCGATGCTCAGATGAAGGATGCGGACGCGACTCCATACACAAGCGGAGGAGTGCTGCGCAACCGTATGGAGGAATTGATCGCCTACGCGAAGTCGCAGGATCTTCGCCGAATAGGGATCGCTTTCTGCGTCAGCCTCACCAAGGAAGCCCAGCGGCTCGGAGGTCTGCTCAACGCCCGCTCCGTCAATATCTGGCGCAGATCGGGCTCTGAAGCAGGAATGCGACGCCCGGGTCAAGACCCTGGTCGTCAAGGATCGCGTATTCGACCACCATTCCGTTTTGGCGTTGCGCTGATGGACATTGAGTGCTTGACAACTATATATATGTTATTTAATATATACTAAGATTCAGGAGGAAAACATGCCCATCGAAATCACAGCCGCGGATTACGAAGCGAAGGTACTGAAGCATAACGGCATCGCGATCGTAGATTTTTATTCCAAGGAGTGTTCGCCCTGCGATGCGCTCGCGCCTAAATTCGATTTTTTCGCCGATCTATACCATGAGGAAATCGCCTTCTTCAAGGTTTTCCGTCAGGGCAACCGGGAGCTATCCCTCGCCCTCGGCGTGAAGTCCAGTCCGACCCTTCTATTCTACAAAGACGGGAAGGAAGCCGCTCCGCGCCTCTCCGGCGCCATCAAGAAAAGCGCCATCAAGAAAACATTGGTGGAAAATCTCGGACTTCCTGACCGCACCGTCGGCATCGAGCGGAAAACGGAAGAAGTGGACCTCGTCGTCATCGGCGGGGGACCGGCAGGCCTCACCGCCGGCATCTACGCGGGCCGGGCAAGAATCAACACGGTAATCATCGACCAAGGTAACCCGGGCGGACAAGTGAACCTCACGCACATGGTAGCCAATTACCCCGGCACGGACGGGGAAATCAACGGTTATGCGCTCATGGAAAAGGTAACCCGCCAAGCCGAGGAAAGCGGAGCCCGCTTCATCCGCTCGGCCGAGATCGTGCGGCTGGACCTGGAAAAGAAAGAGATCGACGTGGATGACGACCGGCGCATCCGAGCCAGGGCGATCATCCTTGCCACCGGAGCGAAACCCCGTGAGCTCGGCATCCCCGGGGAACAGGCGCTTTTCGGACGCGGCATTTCCTATTGCGCCACCTGCGACGGCCGCTTCTATGAGGGCAAAGATATCTTCGTGATCGGCGGGGGCAATAGCGCGGTGGAAGAAACCCTCTTCCTCACGGAGTTCGTCAATTCCGTCACGATGATCCACCAGTTCGACGAATTCCAAGCCAATAAGACCGCCGCCGACGCGGCCTTGAACAACCCGAAAATCAATGTGCTTTGGAGCCACGAACCGCGCGCTTTTCTCGGAACCGACGGTTTCGAGGGGCTGGAGGTAGAGGACCTCAAGACGAATGAACGGAAGATCCTGAAAGGCGGCGCCGGCGTATTCGTTTTCGTGGGCTATGCACCCCAGACGCAGCTCTTCGCCGGTCAGATGCCGCTGGACAAATGGGGCGGCGCCTCGGCCGACCCGATGACCCAGGAAACGACCCGTCCCGGGATCTTCATCGCAGGAGATCTCCGTTCCAAGCCGTTCAAGCAAATCACCACGGCGGTTTCCGATGGTACCGTCGCCGCGCTATCGGCGCAAAAATACCTGCGTTCGCTCGCTCTCTAATCGGGAGGGGAGAATCCGAATCCGGCCATGTGCTTGATTGGTTTGCGGCGATCGCGCGATCGGTGACGATAGGGAAGCGGGTCGTCCGTTTTCCGCCCGTGACAAGACGCGCGGCTACACGCGGGCGCGGAGACTTCGCGATCGCTCAGATTTTTCTGAAGCGGTCCGCGCTTGTTCATAACCACGATCAGCGATGAGAATATAGAAGGCGCGCATACGCGCGTTCCTTCTATTGGAATCGCATATTCAGAAAGCGCGGACGCAGGTCGGCTTTATTCGGTCGGTTCGGAAATGCCTTCGCTGACCGTAACCGCGGCCTTCGGCTTGCGGCCGCGCTTTGCTCCGGTGGAGGCGGGCTTATCGGCAACGGCGGCCTTCGGTTCCTTGGCAACTTTCTCGGCCTTGGCAGCCTTGACGGGTTTGGCGGCTTTGGCGGCTTTGGCGACTTTCGGAGCCTTGGGAGCGGCGGGAATCTTGACGGCTTTTTCGCCGAGCATCTCGAGCAGTTCGGCAAGCTCAACTTCAACGATCTGTTTTCCGTCGACGAATTTCAGCTCTACTTCGAGTATTCTGGTCGCGGTTTCGATTTTCACTGTCGTGCGCATTGTAACTCCTTTAAGGTCTTGATTGAGAATTCATAATATACGGAACATTGTTTTTATTCAACGCTCGAAATGAGACGCTATTTCATGTGCAATTTCCAAAAATGACGACAAACAGGTTTGGTCGCCCGGTCCGCAAAATCGGTGAATCCCGATTTTCAAATTGTCGGACCGGTCAGGTTGCTACAATTAGAAATTCAGATAGTGACCTTGCACGGTCTCACACGGACAATGCACAGGAAATGCGCCCCATCGATTCAATTGCCTGTGGTGGAGACAGGATTCGCTACCGATTGGTTTTCGCTGCCACGACGAAAAGAACGCAGGAAGGAAATGACCGCCGAAGCGCTGTCTTCTTCGATTGCATCCCTCCTGAAAAATCCCGCCCGTCAGCTCCAATCAAGGAAAATCCGAAAATAAAAGCTCTCTCCGGTCTTCCGTGCCGATTCAGCCCGAATCAACCTACAATCAGTTGCTTGACAATTCCTGTCTTTATAAGTAATCATTGAGAACCCCTCCCAGGGAGGGGTTCTCAGCTTGGAGTATCGGAGCGATTATGGACCACTGCACCTGCGACAGCCGCAATGCCCTGACGCTGCTGAAAACCGCCCGGGGCCAGATCGACGGTATCGTACGGATGATTGAAGAGGACCGTTACTGCGTGGACGTGTCCAAACAGATACTCGCCGTACAGGCCCTGCTCAGGAAGGCGAATTCGACCGTACTGCGCCAGCATCTTTCCACCTGCGTAAGCGATGCGATCCGCGATGGGACCGGGGAAGAGAAAATGGCCGAAATCATGTCCATCCTCGATTCGTATTGGGAAAAATGATGGCTACCATGCGTCTCCGTGTGGAAGGCATGCATTGTCCCGCTTGCTCGGCACTCGTCAGGAGGGAATTCTCCAGCGTGCCCGGCACTCTTTCCGTGTCCGTCGACCTTGCTGCCGGAGAGGCGGAAGTCGTTCGCTCGGAAGGTTCCCCCGAAGACGCGCGCCCGGCTTATGCCGAAATAGCGGCGAAATTCGGCTATCGCGTCGTCCCCGAGGACGGCGCGCCGGCTGAGTCCGGCGGCGCGTCCGTCTCGTCGGCTCGACCGATCGCCGCCGCCGTGCGCGACTGGATTCTTGGAGCCGCGATAGCGGCGGCGGGTATCCTGGGAATCTCGATGCTCATGAAGGTCCTGCCCGGCCCCGACCTTACCGCGGCCGGCGCGGGAATAGGCGTCGCCTTTCTCACGGGCATCGCTGCGAGCCTCTCTTCCTGCCTTGCGATGGTGGGGACGATCATCATCGGCATTTCGGCAACGGCGGCAGCCAAGCGGCCCGGCATGGCGTCGGTTGCGCAGGCGAACCTCGCGTTCCAGGCGGGTCGCATCGGCGGCTTCGCACTGCTCGGCGCCGTACTCGGATTAATCGGCGGAAGGCTGGTACTTACCGGTACCGCAATCGGGACCATGACTCTTTTCGCGTCCCTCGTGATGGCCTTCCTCGGCCTCCGCATTCTCGGATTTCTTCCCTCCTTCGCTGAAATGCGCGCCAGAATTTTCGGGTCCGGATCTTCCCGCCCCGGCGGCGCCGAACGCGCCATCGACGCGCTCGCCCTGAAGGGTAATTCCGTAGCGCGGGCTCTCGTCGGAGCCCTCACTTTCTTCCTGCCTTGCGGATTCACGCAGGGCATGCAAGCGCTTGCCCTCGCATCCGGAAATCCGGCGACGGGAGCCGCTCTTCTCGGAGTCTTCGCGCTCGGCACCGCGCCGGTTCTTTTCGCCGCCGGCTTCGCATCCGGCGCTACCACTGGAGGCAAATACATGTTCCTCAAAAAAGCGGTCGGAATAATAGTAGTCGGCTTTGCGGTGATTACGGCGGCCAACGCCGTTCCGCTTCTTTCATTCGGCAATGAGAGACTGTACGAGGGTCCCGCGGCATCCCCGCCCCCCGCCGCGTCCGAATACTTCGAAGCCTCGATGAGCGTCACCGCAAAGGGCTTCGAGCCGGCCGTCATACGCGTACCCAAGGGAGCCAAAGTGCGCTGGACGGTGAAGGGCGTCGCCGTTTCCGGCTGCACCAACGCGGTCATCATACCCGCGCTAAAGCTCAGGTTTCGCGTCTCCCAGGGAAAGGACTCGGTCGTCGAGTTCGATCCGGGAAACAGGAAGGAACTTCCCTTTTCCTGCTGGATGGGTATGGTCAGGGGAAAGTTCGTATTCGAATAGCGGTCCCCCTCCAGGATTCCGGCGAGCTACGTTGCCGCGCTCCCGGTTTTGGTTGATTTCGCCGCGGCCCGCACCAAACCGACGCAAGCGGCAACCACCGCCAGGGAAAAGAACGCATAGGTCGCGAAACCCGCGCCGAGTCCCCAGACGCCCGATACGTTCGCCATGAGATAGGGAAAGACGAACGCCCCGATGCCTCCGCCCATTGAAGCGAAGCCGATCGCCTCGCTCTGGGCGCCCGGAAAGATTCCGCCAACGAAGGTGACGACGATCGGATAAACGATGGAACAGCCGAGACCGGCCAGGAAAGATACGGTAACGGCGAAGGGTATGACGTACGGTCCGGCCTCCAGAAGGCTGAAGGCGGCAAGGGCCACCACCGAAACCGTCATAAGGATAGACATGGAAATCAGGACGACGCCCTGCCTGGCGTCCTTGAGGAAAAGGGGAAACCCGAATCGGCCGAGCAGGAGGCCGCCCCAGAACAGGCTTACCATGAAGGAACCGGTCGCCGCGGCTGCACCGAAAACCGATACGAAGTATTCGGCGATCCAGTTGGATACTCCGAGTTCCACGCCCACGTACAGCAGAAGGGCGAAAAATCCCAGCCAGTACGCCGGATGACCGAGAAGGGAAACCTTTTTGTCAATTTTCGCCTGCTTCCTTTCTTCGCCCAAGGCTGTGAAGGGAAGGAAGGCGACCGTAATCGCCACAAACACGAAGAGCACCGCGATCCCGCGGTATATGTATGCCCAGGGTAGATCGGCGCCGAGCAATAGCCCTATCGCGAAAGGCCCGGCAAAGGCTCCTGCGGCGAAGGCTCCGTGCATGAGGTTCATCGCCCTGCCGGTGCCCGATTTATCCATCCGCAGAGTCGCCCAGTTCACGGTCAGTTCGATGAAACCCTGGCCGATTCCGATGGCCAAGTTGAGCGCCAGATTCAGGGGCGCCGAGGGCGTCGCGGCGAAAAACGTCAGGCCGGAAATTTCCAGTGCGA
Source organism: Treponema sp. (assembly GCA_003527485.1). Lineage (GTDB taxonomy): Bacteria > Spirochaetota > Spirochaetia > Treponematales > Breznakiellaceae > UBA12037. The sequence continues at coordinate 18,745 of DPXI01000049.1, forward strand.
GTCCCGCGAGTATCACTGCCCTCGCGCCGAATTTGGCGACGAAGACTCCGGCCGCGAAGGTCGACATGAAGTAACCGACCGCGCCGGCGGCGATGACGGCGCCCGCCGTTGCGTAGTCCCAGCTGAAATCCGATAGGATACGGGGTAGGGTTGCGCCGATGATCGTCATCGAGGTTCCGAATAGGATGAAAATCGAAAAAAGGGTCGCATAAAGCGAGCGGAAGGGTTTTTCTACCATGGACATAATAGAATGATTCTTCGCGTAAGCGCCTATTTGGTCAACCGCCCGGCAAGGACGCGCTCGGCTGCCCTTATGCCGTCCATCGCCGCGGACATGATTCCTCCCGCGTATCCCGCGCCCTCGCCTGCAGGAAACAGTCCCCGGAGAGAGGCTTCCCCGTTCTCGTCGCGAAGTACCCGCAGGGGCGAGGAAGTCCGCGTCTCCACTCCCGTCAGCAGCGCGTCATCCCGGTCGAAACCTTCCAGCGAGCGTCCGAAACGCGCGATACCCTCGGCTATGCCGCGTGCCGCGAAGGGCGGCAGGCAGGCGCCCAGTTCGGCGAGCGCATAACCCCGCGTAGCCGTAGGCAGCACCCCACCGAGAGCCGTCGTCCTGTTTCCCGCACGGAAATCCCGGAAGATCTGGACCGGAAGCGAATAAGCGCCGCCGCCCGCCGCGAAGGCCAGGCGTTCCCAGCGCCTCTGGAATTCGACCCCCGCGAGCAGGTCTTCTCCGCCAAAATCTTCCGGACCGACCGCCACCACGATGGCCGCGTTCGCGTTCCTGCCGTTCCGCGCGAAATCGCTCATTCCGTTGCAGACAACTCCGCCCGCCTCCGAACTGGAATTGACTATGGTCCCGCCGGGACACATGCAGAAGCTATATACGCCCCGCCCGTCGGAGGTTCTTGCCGCGAGCTTGTAATCAGCCGCACCCAGGCGGGGATGGTTCCACCGAGGACCGTACTGGCTCCGGGAGATCTGTTCCTGGGGATGCTCGATACGCAACCCAATCGCGAAGGATTTTCGTTCCATCGCCACGCCGAGGACTTCCAGCAGGGCGAAGACGTCGCGCGCGCTGTGACCGGGGGCAAGGACTACGGCGTCGGTCTCCAATCGTTCGGTTCCCACCCGGACGGCGCGCACGGCGCCGGCGCCGACATCGATACCGTCCACCCGGCAGCGGAAGCGGAAATCGCCCCCGAGGGACTCTATCCTGCGCCGCAGGCCGACCACCACCGAACGGAGCCGGTCGGTGCCGACATGGGGTTTCGCGAGCCAGGCGATTTCTTCCGGAGCACCGGCAGCAACCAGTTCCTGGATGACCTTCCGGTTCCGCCCCCTTTCGTCCTTCACTTGGGTCGTCAGCTTTCCGTCGGAATAGGTTCCCGCGCCGCCCTCTCCGAACTGAACGTTGGATTCACCGTCCAGGTCTCCGCCCGCATCGAAAGCTTCTATCGCCCGATGGCGCGCCTCTGCCGGATCCCCTCGCTCCAGCACGATCGGCCGTGCGCCCCCTTCCGCGAGCGTGAGCGCCGCGAAGAGCCCCGCGGGTCCGGCTCCAACGACCACGGGTCTGACGGAAAACGGCCGCCCCGCCCGAGGGATTTCGTAGGGAAGGGGAGGCGGAGCGAGGGCAGCGACCGAGGCGGGAACCGACCGGGGGAGGGTCCCGTCCGTTTCCGCGAGGAGACCGTACACGATCCGGATATCGTCCTTGTCACGGGCATCGACCGATTTGCGCTCGATCGTCGTTCTGAGAAGGGCGGAGTATTCCATCCTGAGCAGTTTTGCGGCGCGCCGGGGAATCTCGGACTCGTCGGCGTCAAGCGGAAGGGCGAGCTGGTTGATGCGGTACAGGGCCACGGATACTCCTTCGCGCAGCCGGGAACGACCGCGAGGAAAGGGTACCCGCACTTGTCTCCGAGGGCAAGCCGGCCGCCGTCAGCCCTTGATCGGGAAGTAGATGTCGGTGATCATCGTAGGGATGAAAGTCAGGAAGCCGAAAATCGGTCCGCGGACGTATACCTCCCGCGGAGGTCCCGCCATTTCGAGTTTCCGCTTCGCGAATTCCGCCTCCAGCGCCGCATACGCCTCCGTGAAGCGCGAATACGAGCCTTTCACCCGGAGCTTCAGGCAATGTTCTCCCCCGAAATCCTCGTGCTTGTCCAACTCCTCCGCGTTGCCTTCTACAGGCAGGTAGATCGAATAGTCCACGCTCGACGGATTGACGGGTTTTTCGTAATACACGGCGAATACCGGGCCCGCGGGCTTCAACCCTTTGGAAGCGGCCATCGCAAACAGTCCCCCGATGTGCTTCCCGATCGCACCGAGAGAATCCTTGGTCCGGATGGAAAGCACGGTCTCCTCCGGAAATTCAGCCTCGCTAATCTCGAACGGTTTCATATTTTGCCTCCTGTCACCCTTCAGTATCGTACCGTTCTGTCACCAATTCAAAAAGGAAGCGAAGATTACGTTGAGTCCCCGGCAAATCCATCGTACACTTCCCTTAAAGGAAAAAAAATTGAAAACCTTGGAAGAATACAATGATGCGACCCCCGGCCATGAACTTTACCATTTCCTTTCGGAGAGGATAGTCTCGGGCGAACTCACCAGTTTCACGGCCTTGCTCGAGTATGCACGGAATCTTCCCCGGGACAGAAAAACCACCGCGGTCTATACAAGGCTTTTCAGGATGGTGAAGAAGCTGTACTGGGGATTCTTCCGCGATATCGACGCCGACACCTATCCGAAGATCTGGAACGAAATCGTCATCCCGTTTCCGAATTATCCGAATTGCGGAACCCTCAAGCGGAATCTCACCATTTCTGACGTCTACGTCGGTTTCTTGGATCTCCACGGCTATACGCGCTTCTGCGAGAAGAACAAAAACAACCTGTCCATGCTCCAAATGCTCGACGACATGCTGCAGAACGATGTCGTCAAAATTGCGCGTCGGTACGATGTGGTCCTGCAGCGCAGGCAGGGAGATGAGATGATCCTCGTCGGAGCTTCGGCCGCCGATATGCTCGCGACCACCCTTGATATCATCGCGTACTTCTCCAACAAGCGGGCGATCAATTTCTCAAGCGAAAACGAGCATCGTCCGGGCGACAAGATCATCCTGGAGAATATGCACATTTCAGCGGGCATCGCGGGCGGCAGAAAATTCACGCCCTTCATCATAACGCGCGATGGGGACCTGTCCGGCGGGGTAGTCAACACCGCTGCCCGCCTCCAGGGTCGCGCGAACGAATTATCGGGAGACCGCTCCCGTATCCTCATCACCAAGACCGTTCATACGAGCTTCGCTTCCGAGACGAAAAATAACCCGCACGGGTACTTCTCCGACCGCCCTCTCCGGTTTTTCAATACCGGAAAGATCAACTTCAAGGGTCTCTCCGTTTCCGTTTGCGAAGTGATCTTCAAGGAGGATGAGGATTACCGTCTGCGCTACGAAGATGAGATCGTGGAACTTTTCAAGGTCGCCGAAGCGGCCGCCTGGAAGGACGGGCTTTTCACGAGCCTTGCGATGCTGCTCCGCAGGGTATACGCCGCCATGCCCGAGTTCAAGATTATTCCGGACGCCTCTCAGAAGAACTCGTCGCTCACGAACACCACGATGATGGGGCTGGCTCAGAAGGCGCTTGACCTCTTCCGTTTGGACCAGGACTACCTCGGCGCCATCGACACCCTCGCGGAACTCATTTGCCTGTCGCGCGCCATCCCGAACTTCGACAGCCTATGCCTGGAATACGCGGAGCGCATCCATTCCCAATACGCCGCTATCGGCCGCGAGTATGCGATACGCATGAAAGGGAAGCTCAAAGAAAAGGCGCCTATGGTCCTTCCGCTCAAATACCATACCGTTTACGAGGATATCGAGAAGGCCAACGAACTGAGGGAACGGCTTCTGGACCGGGTGCGCGAAACGCTCACACCGCTGGAGCTTTCTCTGATGTGGTCCGGAGTCGTGGACGAGAAGCGGGACGCGCTATCGGCGGCCATCCATTCGGGTAAGCGCTGAAGGATCAGCACGCGCCTTGATCCAAGAAACGCCGCAATCCAACCAGATCGCAGGTTCCCCCTCCTGTCTTTTTCCCTACATCGCGGAGCTCGGCCAGGGTCCAGCGTTCGTCCGGCCGGACGCCGGCCGCTTCGGACGCGGGCCAAGGCGGAGGCGGCTCCATCCACGATCCGTCGGTAGCCTTCATATGGGACCGGTCCGAAAAGAAGCGCTCGACATAGGCCGGTCCATCGAGGATCCTGAACAGGGGCGCGTATGCCGCTCCGGCCGATCCGAAGGAACCGAGCGGGCCGAAGGAGGCTTCCAGCCAGCGCTCCGCCCCAATCCCGAAATCCAGATTCGAATCATAGTCGAAAACCAGCCAGGAAGCTCCATGGCACCCCACAGCCGGAGCGCCTACGAGGGCTACCGCATGGTAGTCCCAGATGACCAACCCGTCGCCGGCCCGCCCCGCACGCTGCGAAAAAACCGCAACGCTACGATTCTTCGGAAGTATGAAGAGAGCCCGTGTATCAAGAACCCCGGCGCCGGAATCGGCAACGCCGCCGGCGAGGAAACGCAACACGTTCTCCTCGCACCAGTACGGTACGTAGCTGACCATCCGGCCCCCTTCAATCAGAAAAAATACCCGAAACCGATGCCGTAGTAGAAAGGATTTGGCGTATCGGCAGGTTTCGTGCCTCCGCTAAATTTGTTTCCGTCCTTATCCTTGTAAGTCCACGAATCTCCAAGAGGGTTTTTCGCGCCGACGGATGCTTCCGCAAAGAAATTCACGAGTCCGAATTTGGATAGCTCATATTTCACGCCCGCCTCAAACATGATCTCGGGAGCGATATAGGACGCTTCCTGGATATCGTTCCATATCTTCCAACTTGTGAATCCACCGCCAACGCCCGCGAATAATCCGCGGACCGCAGGCCCCGCCAACAGGGCTACCGGGAAGTATCTACCCGTCTCCGGTTCAAGTCAATTCCGCTCTTTTCAGGCGGCCGCCGGAGTCTTGGCGAAGAGAACGTCATCACGTATCCTGAATACATGTCAATCAAACTTACCGAAGCCGAATGCCGTTCCGCGATCGAATCGGGGGAATTTCCCCTCACGACACGACGTCTTGCGCCCGCCGTCGCCCTTGTCCTCACCCAGAGCTGGTGCCCCCAATGGAGCTTCATGAGCGGCTATCTTGAAGCCGCCGAGGCCGCGGCCCCCGCGGGAGCTATAGCGGTCCGCTACGTTGAATATGATAAGGAACCTTTCTTTGAGGATTTCATGGAATTCAAGGAAGACGTCTTCGGTAACCGGTCGGTTCCCTATGTGCGGTACTATCGGAACGGCGAGCTGATCGCCGAAAGCAACTATATATCCCAACAGGGCTTCCTGGCCAAACTTGGGCATTAAGGGTTCAGGCATTCCATCCGCTCGGGGTTTCCATTGCTTCTTCCCACTGCGGAATTCGACGCGGCTCCTTCGCCTCCAGGCAGAAGCCGCAATTGGAACATAATAAAAGCATACGCACAATGTTCAGAACGGAGGCTTGAATGGGAGAGATCAACAAGGTTCTCGTAGTGGGTGCCGGAGCGGTGGGCGCCGCCGTCGCGTCCATCATCCACCGCTCCAAACCCGGCTTCGTCCACGTCCTCGCCGAAGGCGAACGCCTCGAACGCTATCGTGCCGAAGGTTTCATTGTAAACGGGATCCGGCATGATTTTCCCCTCATCTCGCCCTCCGAAAAAGGCGATTTCGACCTTATCATCGTCGCCGTCAAAAGCCACCATCTCGACGCCGCTATCAAGCAGATGCGCCTGCACGTAAACCCGCGGACAATAATCCTGTCGCTGCTGAACGGAATCTTGAGCGAGCAAATCATCGCGGAAGCCTACGGACCCTGTCCGCTTGCGATGATACTCGGGATCGATGCGGTTCGGATCGGGAACGAAACCCGGTTCACCTCGGGCGGCAAAATCTCTTTCGGCGAACCCAAGAATATTCAGGGCCGATGGACGGATCGCATCGCCGCCCTCGCCCGCTTTTTCGATTCGGCGGGGATCGGCTATGAAGTGCCTGAGGACATGCTCAAGACCCTCTGGTATAAATTCATGATCAACGTCGGAGTGAACCAGGCGTCCGCCGTGCTCCGCGCTCCCTATCGGGTTTTCCAGACCATTCCGGAAGCCAAGGCCGCAATGGCAAGCGGCATGCGGGAAGTTATCGCCCTGTCCCAAGCCGTCGGCGTTTGCCTACAGGAAGAAGATCTCGCCCGCTGGGAAGCTACGCTCGTAACCCTCAACGGCGACAACATGACTTCAATGCTCCAGGACGTGCTCGCCAAGCGGAAAACGGAGATAGAGATTTTCGCGGGAACCGTGGTCGAACTCGGAAAGAAATTCGGAGTTCCTACGCCGGCGAATGAACTCTGGTTCTCCCTGATCCGCACGATCGAAGAGACGTACTGAGCCGACCCGCTCCAGTAGCTTTCCCAGTACGACATCCTGGCTAGCGCCAGCGTTCTCGGACGGCATGCCGGGCGGCATCCCCTGCAGGACCCTCGTCACGAAGAAGGTGGTGCCCGCCCTTTTCGATCTCAACAATTTCGGCTCCGGGAATCAAGCGGTGGAGGAAGGGAAGGTTGTATTTCGCGTCCACCACCGTATCGGCAGTCCCCTGCAGCAGCAAAAATCTACCCTCCATGCCCTTCCAGGATTCCGAGTCCTTCACATAGCGCTCGAGCGCGGGAAACCAGCCGACCGGCACACGCTCCATGTAGAAAGGATCTTCAGTCAGCGTCGAATAGAACGAACCGTTTTTCGGAATGCCCGCATTCCTCCTCGGCAACTCGCGGACGGCATCCCCCATAATCCGGGCGGCGACTACGGATGGTTCCCAGAGATAGGTACGAATCAACGGGGCTTCCAGCACGACGAATTCGAACGGATTCCCGGAGCGCTGGATATACAGCAAGGCAGTCGCCGTTCCCAGCGAATGCGCGATCAGCCTCCAGGGTTCGGGCCAGTTCCGGGAAGCGACCACGGCACCAAGGGCGTCGGTGTATTCCCCGAAACTTCCGATGTCCGCCCGAACGCCTGAAGAAAGTCCATGGCCGGGCAAGTCGATCCCCACGGCGAGCCAGCCGTCAACCACCGCTTCCCTCGCTATCGGAACGCGCAAGGATGCGTGCTCAAGATAACCATGCAGCAGGAAGAGAGTCCCCTTCGGTTCAGCATCCGGATTCCGGAATTGGTGGAAGGCAACTTCTTTATCTTCACCAGAGCGGACTCGCGACCAGGTCCACGTCCCGTCAATGTCGTCCCAACCGTAAAAAGCCCGGTACTCGGCCAAATCGGGCGTCCAGGATTCGGACGGGGCGCCCGATTCATTCCTGTGCCCGGGACCCGCGGCACAAGAAGAAGATGAGAACGCGGAGAACAACGCGGCCGCCGCGGCAGCTGCAGCTTTACCTCTGAGCAAATTCGTTGATTTGTTCATACGTCCATGTTATCTCGCGCGTATGCATGTATCGCGTCCCGCATGAATTCGGCAAGTCCCGGTTCCATGGCTTCGTAACGTGAATGAAATGCAGGATCATCCACATACATGGAACCGAGTCCTGAAAAGGATTCACTCGTCGGCAACCAGAAATTTTCGATGTGCTCGCGCCAGCGGGCAGCTAGATCCTGCGCCTGAGCGGAAACCGGGGACAATCCAGCCCGCTTAAGGAGCATCAATTCGGTTTCCAGAGTTCCGCCGTGCACCATGATCGCCTTGAACTCTTCCTTGGTCATTCCGCGCAACTTGCGGTCCGATTCTTCATAGGTCTCCCCATATTTCGCTTTAGCGCCGGACTTCCAAAGCTCGGCCTTTTCAGCGGAAAACCCTTCATAGAGATCCTTATCGCTCAACATACTTCCTTCCTTTTCCGCAGCCGCGATGGTTTTATCGATCGTATCCAGGAGCCGTCCGAGCCTTTCCGCTTTTTCCAGGAGACGCCTCCGGTGTTCCCTGAGTGCTTCCGTGGCATCGAAGTCAGGATTCCCGGTTATCCGCCGAATTTCCCGCAGGGGGAAACCGAGTTCCCGGAAAAACAGGATTTGTTGCAGTCTCCGCAATTCCCCGGACCCGTAACTGCGGTATCCCGCGATCGTCCGCGCTCCAGGTTCCAGCAAGCCGATGCTATCGTAATGATGGAGCGTCCGCACGCTGATCCCCGACAATCCGGCGAGGGCCGATACAGTATACCGGGCTTCTTCCTGATTCATGTACTGGATGCTAAACCCTGACCCTACGTAAGGGTCAAGTGAAATGAATCGTCGCTATTCAAAAAGACGTGCGTACCCTTCCAGGCCCTCGTTCGCCATTTCTTCCATAGGAATGAAACGCAAGGAAGCGGAATTCATGCAATAACGCATCCCCGTCGGCTCCGGACCGTCATCGAACAGATGTCCGAGGTGGGAGCCCGAGGATTTCGAGCGCACCTCGATCCGCCGCATCCCGAATGCCCTGTCTTCGACCAGTTCGATCTTCTCCGGATCGATCGGCGCCCAAAAGCTCGGCCAACCGCTTCCCGACTCGAATTTGGCCGAAGAGGCGAACAACGGAGTTCCGTCGATCACATCGACATAGATACCCCGCTCATGGTTGTCCCAATATTCATTCTGGAAGGGCCTTTCCGTCGCGCCGGTACGGGTCACCGCAAACTGCAGGGGGGTCAATTTTTCGGCCAGGATCGAATCTGGGACTGTACAGGTATAGTCGGATCCCGCTTTCTTTCTGATCAACATGATTTTTCCCGCCATGGTCTCCTATATGATGATAAAGCTAATAAATAATGCGAAAATTTCCTAATCCGGTTATCGATGCGGACGGCCTGTCAAAGCCGGACGGACGAAGCATCGTGGGAAGCGTAGCGCGTTGCGGCGCGTTCAAGGCTTCCGACGGCATAACAATAGGCGCACGCGGCTGGACAGGTATCGTATGCGCCGATATCCACGCTCGGAGCGCAGCGGCAAGCGCGACGCTGGTTCGGGTCCTTGCGCGAATCGACCTCGACATCCCAGAGCCGTCCGATCAATTCCGCGTCCACGCAGGCGTTCGGGGGCAGCCCCGTCGATCCGTCGGTCTCGGCGCAGGTGCGCGCGTCGATCCCGCGCGAACGGGCGGTAGCGGCGAGGTCTTCCATCAAAGCCCTGGTCCCGGGAAGCATGAGTCCGTCGGCGCCGCGGACACCTTCGGGGGCCAATCCTTCCCCTTCAAGCCGTACGAGGCGTCGCTCCGTTTTCATGTATCCCTCATACAGGCTTAACACGACCCTGCGGGTCTTACCCTCCATGGCCTCGGCGAGCCGGGCAAAATTATTCCGATGCCAGCTCGCTCCGGTCATGGGCGATAGATAAACGGGATCGTAGCGCCAGATCGACCGATCAGGACCGATAAATCGAGCCAACTCCTCCAGTCCTTCCAAGATGCCGGTCATTTCCGGCGCTCCGGCTTCTAGCGATCTCGGATAACCCGTTACGGTGGTCATGAAATAGTACCGGAATCCCCTATCGCTCAATTCACCAAGAAACGGCAGGGCCGGACGGGGATCGCGGGTCCAGAACACCATCGCTTCTATCAGATCGGGAAGCAGCTCCACCCGCCGTATCTTTCGCGAATCGAATGGACTCGCGACATCGACGTATCCCTCCCTCACGCGATTCATGAACCACGTGAAATAGAAGCGGGGAATATCAGTACGACGCGAGGCGCTCACAATCATAGAAGCTATTCTACCGCGCTCGGTCAATTTGCGCTTTACCTTCCGACAGGCCTCGCATATACTGGCCAAAGAGGCAAAATCGGAGCCTGCATCGGTTCGCTTGACACGTCCGGTGCGTTCGGCTATAGTCCAGTCACCTTCTGGGGGTGTAGCTCAGTTGGCTAGAGCGTTTGAATGGCATTCAAAAGGTCAGGGGTTCAATTCCCCTCACCTCCAGTTATTTCTTAGAGCCATTCCGAAATGAGCCAAGATACCATGTTCCAAGGCGATATCGATCCCGAAATTGCCGCGTTACTCGGCGCCGATACGGCGCCGAAGTCGTCTTCGGGGCCTTCTCCGCTACCCGATTACGGAAAGCTGTTCGGCGATGAAGAGATCGCCGCCGTTGAAACCTTGGAGGTGGACCTCGGCTCCACATCCTTTCCCAAGATCGAAAAACCGTTCGAGTCCGATCCCCACAAAGCCTTCGACGATCCCGATTACTACAAGAAGTCGCTTTCGAACGAAGGCGACCAAGCGCAGCGCGTCCACACGCTCCTGCAAAAATACGTTAATTCAAAGGATCCGAAAGACCGCGGCGTCTTCCGCCAGCAACTCATCACCGCCTATTGGGACTTTCTCGCCGGCGTGGCTCGCAAGGCACCCGGCAAACTCATCGAATCGAAGCGTTTCCTTCTTCGCTTCGGCATGCTCCACCCGACTTTCATGTCCCCCGAGGACCGGAATCTTTTCGCGCGCATCATAGTAGAAAACGAAATGTCCCAACCGATCTATTACCTCGACGAATGGCTCAAATCCATCGGCACCGGATCCATCAAGAATTCCATGACCGACGAAGTCCGAGTCGCCAAGAGCAACGAACAAGTCCGTATCCAGCAGCTTTTGGACAAGGCCGCGGGAAAGCGGGACGGAGCGCGCAATCTGCTCAAAGGGAAAAGTGACGAACGCGCTTCATATGAGGCCGCGCTGGTAGACAAGGCCAAGTATCTTTCCGAACATACACCCGTTCCGGGTTTTTCCGATGTCGATTCCGGTTATACCGATGTGCAACGACGCGTCTTCAACGAGATCCAGGAAATCATGAAGAACATGCAGCGCGCGGACAAGGAACTGAGTCAATTTCTGGACGATTTCGAACAAGCCAACAAGGACGTCGAGACGCTCGAAGGCAAAGCTTCCGAATCCGGCGGAGGCGTGGCCGTCAACGTCCAGGCGATCGACACCGAATTCGAGACTATCAAGCAGATGGCGAAACTCACTATCGGCCGGCAAGGCAACCATTTCCCGCTCCTCACGCGCGAATATTTCCGTTGCGGTCAGAACGATCTGGGAACAAGGGAAAACGTGATCGCCCAGATGGGATGGATTGAAAGTATCGACCCGGAAGCTTTTTGCCGTTCCTACAAGAATAAGATGAACCGCATAGTCCCGTACGTCGTGATCATCCCCGCCTATGGGGATATCGGCATCTGCTGGGAACCTTTCGATCGATTCAACCGCGCAACGAGCCGCGGCCGCATCGCGGTACCGATGTACCCCAAAAATCTGCCCGCCGCCATCCTTTCAGCCGTCGCCGACCTGCGCTGGCAGGTCGCGAAAGAAAAGGCTTCATACTACTGGATGGAGGAGGGCCTCACCGGTAATTACTACCAATGGTTCGTCTCGAAAAAGCTCAAAGGCGACGTCAAAGAATACTTCATCCAAGACTACATCATCTGGCTGACGAAAGAAAGCGACGCGGTACAGAAGCTGGAGAAGGAAGTGCGCGGAATTTTCTGGCGCTTCATTCCCTTCTCGCAAGAAGTGAAGGAGAAGCTGAAAAGCCGCAGCTACGTCTACCAGGAGCTTTACCAACGTGACGTAAACCGGTCCATGTCGGACGGCTACTGAAGTATCCGGGAAAAATACGCTCAGTCCCTACGCCTCGATCTCCGGCTCTTGAACAAGGGATCGAAAACGTTATCGACATCCACTTTCTTCATCATGAACTGCACGGCGAATTTGTAGATAAAAAAGGCTATGACGATCGCCGCGACGAAAATTACCGGCAACCCCCATGCCGCTGCGTTCGCAGGCAGAACCGGAGCCAACAGACGCCCGTACAGCACCAGGAGGAGTACGAAACATGCGACCGTGATGACGATGTTGAACACGGTCGCCCCCAGCATGAAAAATATCGTATTCGTTTTCTTGCTCATTTAACGCACTCCTCACTCAATCCGTTGTTTCATCGATCCGCCGGCCCGGCGAAAACAGGACGCTCGCGAACAACAGTATTCCGCACACTACCACGCTGGAATCGGCGATATTGAAGGTCGGCCACCGTGAGAATCCCAACATACCGTAAAAATTGACGCTGATAAAATCGACCACCCCATCGGAGCGGAGCACGCGATCGATCAGGTTGCCTATCCCGCCGCCCACGATCCCCGCGATCGCCCAACGCTGGAGGCCGATGAATTCGTCGGAGACGAAGTAGTACCAGACGAGACCGGCCAGCACCGCGATGGGCAAGGCGATGAACAGGATAGCGCGCGCCGAATCGGGAAGCCCCCGGCCGATGCTGAATGCGATCGCCTTGTTGCGCACATGGATAATCCAGAGGAAGTCGTTTCCGAACACGTCCGATATGAAGACTCCGTCTCCCGGCCAACGAGAAACGATGAATGCCTTCGACAGCTGGTCGGCCGCGATGACCGCGATCGCCAACAGGAAAGGGATGAGCTTTTCGATTTTCTCGTTCTTCATTCGTTCTCCCTTTCTCAACCCGGATTCAGAGGCCTGTCGGCGAATCCAGAAATTCCGCTTCAAGCCCCGTATCCTCGACGAGCTTGGCCATCACGCGGCGCACGCCCCACACCTCGGTGGAATAGTGCCCCCCGGCTATCAGGTTGAGTTTCCCTTCAAGCGCATGATGGTACACGCTATGAGAAGCTTCACCCGTCACGTACAGATCCATTCCTTCGTCGATAGCCTGCAACGCCTCGAAAGCCGCGCCGCCGGAAACAACCGCGCAAGTCGCGCTTTCACGCGGCCCGAAGGGGAGGCAGACGGGAGCGGGACGCCCCATGAAGGAGATCCGTTTTACTGCGGCTTCAATGGTGAGTTTGTCCTTGAGTACGCCTTTGTATCCGATCTTGCGTCCATGGTAATCCCCGAAGGGCTGGATCTCCACCATGCCGAGCAGATCGGCCAAAGCCGCATTGTTGCCAAGCTCAGGATGCTGGTCCAGGGGCAGATGGACTGCATACACGGCCAGCCCCGTTTCCATGAGGAAGGCCATCCTTTTGCGAAATGCGCCCTTCACCGCCAGCGGCTTTCCCCAGAAAAGGCCGTGATGGACAAACAGGAGCCCGGCCCCGCTTCCGGCAGCCCGTTCCATGGTCTCAAGGCATGCGTCCACCGCGAAGGCGACCTTGCTGATTTTTCGGCCGTCGTTATCCACCTGTAAGCCGTTCAGGGAATCATCCATCGAAGCGAATCCCTCGATGTCGAGCAACGATCGGAAATACCTGTCCAGGACGGAGGAGGTCATGGGCGCAGTATATCCCCGGCCGCGCCGGACTTCCATAGCCCGGCGAGTTCCGCGCTCATCCCTATCCTGATCGGATAGTCCGCCGGAATGCCTCTCTCCGATATATCGGCAGCCCGGTCCAGGAAATCCGCGGTGGCATCGGCCGCCGACGCCGAATACCCCCCCGCATCCATGGAGCCATCCGTCTTTTCCCGCCCGCCCGCCATCGCGGATAGCACGGGGTACTTGTAGGGCACATCGGTGAAGTCCCGCGGACCGGCGCCTGCGAACGAGACAAGCATGCTCGGCGCCAGCGCCTTCCTGAAAGCGCGGATCAAGGAAGCATATCTACCGTCGCGCTCCTTGGGATCGGCGATTCGATCGCTGACGATGAACAGGGAGGGCGCCCGGGAAGACGGAACGTCCCCGACGCCTGCGATCGGCTCGGGAAGGAAGGCCCGAAAGGCGGAGAGAAGCTTTCCGGCGAAGGCCAGGACATGGTTGGCGTTTCCATCCTCCTCGTCGTCGCCCCCGTCTTGTGGTCCGCCGGACAAGGACGATCGGATCGGACTCTCGATCGAAACGACCGCCAAGACGCTCCCCGCCTCCGACTCGGAAGCGCAAAGGATGGCGCCCGCACCGCCTTCGGCGAAACCCGCTACCGCAATCCTTGAGGGATCGGCACCCGCCAAGGGAGATAACCCGTTCGCGATTGCCGACCGCACGCGCCGGATGGCGAATGAAAGATCCGCCGCCCGGTCCCGCTCAAGGTCAGCGCCGCGTTTTGCCGCAAAAACGAACCGAGTCCCCGCTACATTCGAGTAGGCAAGCGATATCAGATCTCCGGCTGACGGGAAGCCTATCCAACCGCCATCCGGGGAAACGACAGCGTCCACGGATTTACGTGTTACTACCACCGCAGTAATCCCCCGTCCCGCGAGAGTTTCCAAGTAGGTCTCGAGAATGCCCGCCGAACCTATCGGAGGCGGGGAAACGATGAGGACGGCCGAGGCCGTCTTCGGCGGAAGGCTCGTATAATATTCAAAATACAAGTCCGTGTTTCGTCCTTCATCCCTTTCGACCGTTTTCGTGATAAGAGGACGATAGACTTCGGGTTTCTCGCTTGGAGTGAACGCGATCGCGAAATTCACCGTGGCGGCCACGATAAGGAGCGAGAAAAAAATACCGACACGGCTGCCCTCGCCGTAGTCGTCCATGCGTAACCGATGCGCCATATCCAGCAGGCGAGGCAGACCGGCCAGGACGATCACGGCTATGACGAAAGCGAAAGGCAAAAGTTCCGGGCGGAATCCGTATCCCAAGAAGATCAGGACCGTCATCACGGCTACCGCGGGTGGAAGGGCCAAAATCCCGTCGATACCCCGGAACATTTGGATCATGGGCCGAGCGAGATATAACGCGACCAAGGCCGCGAGCAGGAGTTCAAGCGCTTTCAATTCGTTCAAGATTGCGAGAGGCGCGGCCGGAACCTAACGCCCTCCCTCCTTCTCCAGGATATCATCCAAGGATGAATGCGTCTTGCGCAACGCGCTGAACACCACCTGGGTATCGCGTAAGGAAGATGATATGCTTTCAAGCGAAGACAATCCTTCGGTCAGCGCCTGTGTCTCTTCCCTGATCGAGCCTGAAATCTGCCCGAGGAAGGTTCCCGCCTCGTCGACCGATTCGGCATTTACGCGGAAACTTTCCTGGATCTGCCCGAAGGATTCCTTGAAGGCGGCGAGCGTCCGGGTAAATCCGGCCAATTCCGTGGAAATCTCGCCGACGACCGACTGGAAATCCGAAATAGTGGAGTCGATAGTTTTCGCGAAATCGCCCGTCTGGCCCGCGAGAGTGCGGACCTCGTTGGCGATGATACGGAATCCCTTGCCGACGGATCCCGCACGAGCCGCTTCAATGGACGCATTGATCGCCAGAATATTCGTACGGTCGGACACGTCCTGGATGGCCCCGGTCACGGCTTCTATACTCCGAGCCTTTCCGGTAAGGTCGTTGAAAAGAGTCGCGAGCCGAGCCGCTCCGTCGGCCGCCCGGTCCACATCGCCGACGCGTTCCCGGATGCCTTGGCCCGTTTCGGCATTCTTGGTCAGGATACCGTCCATCATCGCATCGATCCGGTCGGAGTTTCCTGAGGTGGTCTGGCTCGTCGCCCTGATTTCCTCGAAAGCGGAAACTATCGACGAAAGATTCGAACCGATGGAATCAAGGTTCCCTCCGATGATATCCAACGACTTCGTCGTGACGGTGTTGAGGACGACGCTCTTGTTGTAGCCCCGCACGAATTGCCGGATGGCGAGGGTATAATTTTCGTAGACCGATTCAGACTCTTCCATCTTGCCGCCTCTATTTCGAATAGATGGAGTCTATGACATCCACGCCGCACTCGAAACGAGCGAACCATTCAAGGAAGCGCGCGACCGACGGACCCCGATACACGGCCCCGTGCTGGGGGGCTATCATCTTGGGCGACAAAGCCTGGACCGAACGGACCCACCGGGAAGAAGCTTTGGAGGAGGCCATATAACGCCGGTGGAAGCCCTCGATAAACGCAAGGTGCGCATCGAAATCATCAACGAAGAGGACTTCCCGTCCTTCAGGGAATACCGACGCGCCGATGTCGCCGGAAAACAGAATGCCTGATTTTTCGTCGAAAGCTGAAAAATTGCCGGTTGAATGGAGAAAATGGGCTTGCACGAAACGCAGAGCCGCGCCCGATTGCAGTTTCAACACATTGCCGTAATTCTCGATACCGATCACGCGTGATTGATCCACTACGCCGAAGTGGGGAAGAAACCGGAGCCACAGCGAACTTACATAGATCTTGGCCGATGTGATCCCAAGCCAGAGGGCGATCCCCGACGAAACATCGGGATCCTGGTGGGAAAAAAATATGGAGTCGATACGGTCGAGGGAGATATATCGGCTGGCGATCGCCACGACCCTCGCGAACAGATGGATGCCGCCCGGATCGAGCAGGACCCCTTTGCCCTTGTCGATGATGAGGTACTGGTTCGTCTGCACGACCCCCGAAGCCGCTTCCGGGTCGGCGCCGAGCCAGATGAACTTATGGTCCTGGTCCTCATAGAGTATTTTTCCATTTTTGTCGTCAGCGGCAATCATCGGCGCCCTCCCTGAATATTCGCCCTTGACGGAGCGAACGGTTGATCGGATAGTAAAAGCTCCCTCGGATCGATCGTCTCGACCGAAGAGCGCAAGGAGCTCATAATGACCTATCGCCCCTATGAACTTTCGGTTGAAGAGATTCTCTTCAGCCTTCCGCACCCGCCCCCCTCCGAAACGGATGAAGAGGACGGCGCGACCGTCATCGGCCAGGCCAGGGCCCTTTCAGCCCTATCCCTCGGTCTCGGAATCCGCGCGAAAGGGTACAACGTTTTCATAATGGGGGCTCCCGGAACAGGTCGAAGGACTGCGCTCCTTAAAGCTCTTTCCGAATATACAGTAAGCCCGGTTCAGCTACAAGACAAGGCCTATGTCACCAATTTCTCCAATCCACTCGAACCCAAAGCACTTTCCTTCACGGCCGGCCGAGCCGTAGACTTCAAAAAAGATCTTCACGACCTCGTTGAAGGTATAAAAAGTCTCACGGCCATCCATGCAGAGAGCGATGCTTTCAAGTCGCGCAAGAGCGAACTGGTTTCCGCGCTCGAGCGCCAAGAGAACAAATCATTGTCGGAGTTCGAATCGGAAGTGGCGGTCGCGGGATTCCAGATCGTCCAGATCTCGGCCGGAGAAGAGAATTCCACTGATATCGTCCCACTAAGGGACGGCAAACCGAGCAGCTTCGACGAACTCCAGGCGCTTGTCGCCACGGGTTCCCTTTCGACGGATGAATGGAATGCGCTCCGGGAAAGCTATTATGGCTTCATGGATCGGATGAAGAACCTTTTCGACGGTCTGAAACGTTCACGGGCAGGCATGGACGCGCGAATCAACGAGCTCAGGAGAGAAATGCTCAGGCCTTTAATTGAAAAGGACATCGCATCAGTCCGCGGAAAATTCCAGGACGACAAGGTTGGAACCTGGCTCGGCGAACTCCTTGACGACATCATCGACCACCTCTATTTCTTCCAAAAGGACAGGATCGAACGGGAGAGCGCCTCCCGCCGCCGAAGGATTCCTTCCCTTTCCCGTTACGGCGTGAACGTTGTCGTCGACCGATCCGGAATCGTCAAGCCCCCGGTGGTCTTCGAAAACAGGCCGACCCTGGCCAATCTCGTCGGCATCATCGACCAAACGGCCGAACCGGGTGAGGAATACCGAGCCGGTTATCTCCGCATCCGTGCAGGAACCATCCTGAAAGCCTCCGGCGGCGTCCTGGTCCTGAAGGCGGAAGATATACTCGAAGAAGAAGACTCCTGGCAGTATCTGAAGCGTGTCCTGCAGACGGGCAAGCTGGAAATCCAGCCAACCCCGAGTCCCTTTGCCCCTGCAGCGGCGATCAAGCCCGAAGCGGTCGACGTTTCGCTCAAGGTCGTCATCATCGGCGGCGAGATGAGTTACGATCTCCTATATCAGACCGATCCCGATTTCCAGAAATTATTCAAGGTCTGCGCGGAATTCGATTCTTCCATGTCACGCACACAGGCTTCCGAACGCAGTTTCGCCGCGTTTTTCCGGCGGATCGTCAAAGAAGAGGGACTAAGGCCGCTCAGTCCCGACGGCGTTGCCGCGGCTCTTGAAAGGAGCGTGCGAGACGCCGAGAATCGGACATTGCTCAGCACCAGGTTCTCCCTCATCGCCGATCTCCTTCGGGAGGCGGACTGGTGGGCCTCAGTCGACGGCAAGACGACCCTTGATGCCGCCGCCATCCGGAAAGCGATGGAAATGCGCGAACGGATGCATAAACTTCCGGAAGACAAAATCGAGGCGATGATACTCTCCGGGGAAATCATTCTCGCCCTCGAAGGGGAGGCTGTCGGCAAGGCGAATGCCCTCGCGGTCCATGACCGCGGTTATTATGCCTTCGGTTGCCCCATCGTCGTCTCCGCGCGCGTCGCCCCCGGAGACGGCGGCATCGTAAATATCGAAGGAGAATCCGGCCTATCGGGAGAAATCTTTGATAAAGCCGTTCTGATACTCTCAGGTTACCTTCGCAGCCGCTACGCGCGCGGCTTCCCCCTATCGGTAACGGCCAGTGTATGCTTCGAGCAATCGTACACCGCCATCGACGGCGATTCCGCCACCGCGGTCCAGCTTTGCGCCCTCCTTTCGTCCATTTCCGGAATCCCGATCCGCCAGGATCTGGCCCTTACAGGATCCGTCAATCAGTTCGGCGACATTCAGCCGGTCGGCGGAGTGTCCGAAAAAATTGAAGGCTTCCATTCCATTTGCTCAAAACGAGGTCTTTCAGGAACTCAGGGCGTCGTCGTACCGCGCAGGAATATACAGAACCTAATCCTGTCGGACGAAGTGGAGGACGACGTGCGGGCGGGCCGCTTCCACATCTATGCCGTTGACACCATCGACCAAGCGATCGAAGTGCTGACGGGAGCGAAAGCCGGCGCCGAAGACAAAGCTGGCCGCTATCCGGAATCATCCCTGAACGGGCTCGTTTCGAAGGAGCTTGAACGCATGGCCAAAGTTATCAGGCGTTTTGAGACTTAGTGAAGCGGTGCTTGCGGACTGGATAATCGGAATGATATACTGAATGGGTACTCGAATCATCTTGATAAGGAAAGTAGATGGCCGCTACGCAAGAACTGATAGTCGATGTCAATCGCATCCGCAAAGCCGCCCAATCGGGCATACCCCTCACGATCACTACGTATACCCTTCCCCATGAAATCGAGGTGTACGTCGAACAAGTCCTTGAGACTTTCCTCAAGGAGGTAGGCCAGGAACGCCTGAAAGACTATCTCGGCTATTGCGTCCGCGAGCTTGCGGTAAATGCCAAAAAAGCGAATACCAAGCGCGTATATTTTATGGAACGAGGCTTGGACCTCCAGAGCACCGATGACTACAAGATCGGCATGGAAAACTTCAAAACCGATACCCTGGAGAACATTGCCCACTACCTTCAGCTGCAAAAAGAGAAAGGCCTGTACATAAAGATGATTTTTCAGTCCAAGGGATCGACGATCATTCTTGAGATCAGGAACAACGTGGCGGTCACCAAGACCGAACTCATCAGGATCCACGACAAGCTCGCCAGGTCCCGACAGTACGAATCCCTCGAGGAAGCCCTTACCCAAGTGCTTGATGACTCGGAAGGCGCTGGACTCGGCCTCGTCATACTCGTGCTGATGCTCAAAAAAGTCGGTCTGGACGAGGATTGCTTCGACATCGTAAGCGCGGATACCGAAACCATAGCACGTATCTCCATCCCCTTGGCGCAGACCCGTATCGAGAATCTCTCGCAGCTTTCCAAAGCCATTGTCGACCAAGTCACAGCCCTTCCGCAGTTCCCCGAGAACATCGTCAGCATTCAGAAACTGATCAACGATCCCAAGTCCGAAATGGCAGATATAGCCCGCCAGATCTCAATGGATCCGGCCATGACAGCGGATCTCCTTAAGATCGTCAACTCCGCCCAGTTCATGTTGCCCAAAAAGGTCGACAGCATATCGGAAGCAGTGAAGCTCGTGGGCATCAGGGGCATCAAGAATCTCCTTTATTCCTACGGAACCCAGAAGATCCTCGGCGATGAGACCAACGACAAGAAAAATCTCTGGGACCATTCCTACCGCACAGCGTTCTATGCCTACAATCTTGCGAAGAATTTCCGCAAAGACCGAAACCTCATGGACGACGTTTACGTCGGCGGCATACTCCACGACATGGGAAAGATCATCTTTTCCAACGTCCATCCTGACCTGATCGGAAAAATCCGGGCCTTCTGTTCCGAAAAAGACATTCCGGCCGCGACTTTCGAAGACCTTTCCGCCGGCATGAACCATGCGGAGATCGGGGCGCTCATTGCGGAAAAATGGAATTTCCCGGAAAACCTCGTCAACGCGATACGGCTGCACCACGATCCGTCGGTTGCGGCGGCGGAATTCAAGGACATCGTCGAAACCGTATACTTGGCGAACATGCTCTGCGAATTCGCGGGCGGAAATCTCACCTTCGACCAGATAGACCGGAAAGTCCTTTCCAATTTCGGAATATCGTCCGAAAAGCAGGTCGAAACGCTCATCACCCGTTTCGATCAAGGCTTCAAAGCCGAGAATCTCCGCTCGCACTGAGCAGGTGCGCGGTCCAAGTCCTCATCGCGATGCCGAACGCGACTGCTACGTTCAGCGAGCCCTTCGCCCCGTAGGTCGGAATGCTGAC
>DPXI01000030.1 GCA_003527485.1 Treponema sp.
AGGTTCACCGGACCGGTCGAACTAACGGAAGGCGCGGTGGTGTCCGATTTCCCGACAGGACTGTTGCAGGCGGAAAGCAAAGCGCCTGCCAATATGAACGCAGAAAAATATTTCATGTACTTTTTCAAACAAATACCTCCGTAACTGATCGGTTGATTTTGAAGATCGCCGCCGGATTATACCGGCGACGCTCCCTCCTCATACGGATATATTAAATGGGGGCTTTTTCGGCGTCTGTTCGCCAGCGCACACAGGAAGTTCGATTTACCGGAGAACACCGGTTAATGTTGACGGTCTCCATGTTGACCTCACATCGGATTTGCCTGGTATCCCGAGGCAACCGACAATATTATGCCATGTGCTAAAACGGCGTTCCCGGACGTAAACGCAGCACCCGGGAAAAACGGCAGACGAATTCAGTCTATATTTCCACGCATCCAATGCATTACACTTGCATTTGATACGGAGACTGCCGAATGGGTTTTTCGGCGGGGAGGGGGAGCGTTTGAGCGCGGAAATCAAGGGCCGGAAAGCCAAACCCTCCTTAATAAATAAGGTCCTGGCCCTTTTCATCATTGTCTCCACCATTCCGATGGCGCTCGCGGGCATCTTTTCCGTGCAATTCTTGTCGCGCTTTTCCGTAGAGAATATGCAGGAGCGGCTGCGCGACAAGTTGACGAAGGCTGAGCTCATCTTCGGGAAGAGGGAAAACGAACTGGAGAAGATCGCCCGCTCCATCGCCGGCGAGAATCTCGTGATCGTGAACCTCCAGCTCCTTCTTCAGCAGTCGATTTCGACCTACATGGATAAAGTGGTCATAGCCAACGACCTGAGCTTCGCCGTTATCCTCAAGCCGGACGGGAGCGTTCTGACCGACGCATACGTGGATGGAGCGGCGGCCTCGGCGGTGCCGGCGGTGGACGGAGAAACGCTCTCGCGGGCCGCNNTTCGCCGCGAACGCTGGCTACCGGAGTCCGATCGACTTTCGGGCGCTGGGGGTCGAGATCAGGAGCGACGATATATATATCGCTTCGATCGCTCCTATTCGGGACTTCAGCGGAGACCTGCTGGGCTTCGCGCTGGCCGGGGAGGCGCTCGCCCAGACCGCGGACGGCAGCCGGGACGCGCTCTTCGATGAAATATGCCGGAGCGTGGAGGCGCCGGTCCTCGTCAGCAACGCCGTCCGGCCGCTGATCTTCTCCGAATCGGGAGAACTCGACGGCACGACGGTACGGTTCCTTGACGCCGGGGCGGCATTCGACCGGATCGAGGACTCCCGCTATTACCGGATATCGATCGGATCCGACGCGTACGTCTTCCTCTTTTCGCGGCTCGAGGGTGCGGCAGATGAGCCCATCGGAAGCCTCGCTCTCGGCATTTCAGAGAAGGATTTTTATCGGGTCCGGAATCAGGCGATCGCGGCCTTCGTCTGCGTCGCGATTATTGCCCTCATGTTCTCGACGATACTCGCGTACTTTTCGGCCAGGAGCATCACGCGTCCTGTGATCACGATATTGGAAGGGACGAGGCGGATCATCGAGGGGGATACCGGCAACGCTATCGTCGTACGATCGAAGGATGAGATCGGCGCACTCGCCGAAGGCTTCAACACCATGTCCGCCTGGCTGAAGGATACCCTTGACGAGCTGAAGCGCGAAATCGCGGAAAGGATCGGGGCGGAAACGGAGATCAAGCGGCTGAACGAAGGGCTCGAGATGACGATCCGCGAGAGGACCCTCGAGCTGGAAAAATCGAACGACGAGCTGGGCGGAACGATTCGGGACTTGCAGGCGACCCGGGACCAGCTCGTCGAATCCGAGAAGATGGCGGTGCTCGGCCAGCTGGTCGCGGGAATAGCCCACGAGCTGAATACTCCGCTGGGGGCCATCACTTCGTCGAACCAGAATTTCATCGAAGCGCTCGATAGGACGCTCCGGAAGCTCCCGGCCTTGCTCGCGGCCCTTTCGGAACGGGAACTCGCCTTTTTCATGACTCTGTACGGGATGGCCGCCGATCCGGCGAGATCCCCGGATGCTATTCTCGGCGATCGCGGGGCGAACAGCCGGTTGATGGCAAAGCTACAGGCCCTCGGCGTCGAAGATCCCTTCTGCATGGCCGACGACCTCCTGGAGATCGGTTTCTCCGGTGACCCGGCCGTATACTCACGCGAAATCGTCTCGCCGCGNNCGCGTCGCCAACGAGATCTCCTGGCTCATCCGATCGAGCAAGATAATCGAAACGGCATCGGAAAAGGCATCGAAGGTCATACAGGCGCTTAAGACCTACATGCGCCTCGACATCGCCGGCGAAACGACAGTTGTTGATATCCGCGGCGAGATCGACGTAATCCTCACGCTATACTACAACAAGCTCAAGCAAGGCATCGAGATACGGAAGGAGTATGAAGAGGTCCCCCGCCTTCGGTGCCACCGCGACAGACTGAACCAAGTGTGGGTAAACTTGATAAATAATGCGATACAGGCTATGAATTACCGGGGCCTTCTCGGGATACGCGTNNTTCGATCGGGAGTCGCATATCGGAGTATCGATCTCCGACTCCGGTCCAGGAATACCGGAGGCTCACAGGAGCAAGCTATTCACCCCCTTCTTCACGACGAAGCAGCCGGGCCAGGGTACAGGACTCGGGTTGTCCATATCGAAGGGGATAATCGAAGAGCATGAGGGAACGCTCGTTTTGGAAAGCGGACCAGGCATGACCACGTTCACC
>DPXI01000113.1 GCA_003527485.1 Treponema sp.
GGCCCCGGCGGCCTCTGGCCCCGACCTAGGCGGAGAAGTTTGATTTCCGCGCCGGGATTCGATATACTTGAGCAGCGAGGAGGACTATATGATGATAGATCCCTTCAGCTCCACCGCTCCAGCGTCCGTCGCCTGGTCGATCGGTGCCTCAGCGGAAATCGCGGGGAACGATATCGTATCGGACAATGAAGCGGGTGAATTTGCGCGTACGGCGAAGGCGCCGCTCCAGCCGTATCAAGGAACGATTATAGACGCGCAAGCCTGACCGGCAATTGCGATCCGGTTTGTAGATTCGGTTCATGTCGAGGCCGCCCCGGATGGGCGGCCTCGCTGTTTTCAGGGACCGGCGCGCGCCGGGCCGGTCAGATCGTTCCGACCCTGAAGGAGCGCCGGAAGAGGATGCGGCGGCCCCGTTCAAGCCATACTACGATGATCGCGAGGATCACCCTGGGCACGACGAGCCAGAAGAACGGGACCGAGATGGCCATGAAAAGGAGGGTGTCTTCCAGGAGGGAATGGCTGATGCCCGCGTGGTGGTTGAACAAGTCCCCGTCGGAGAGGGTGAGCTTTCCGGATTCCACCCGCTCGATCATGATCGCCGAACCGTAGGCGAAGCCGACGAGGTTGGCGACGATGAGGAGGAAACCGGTGGAAGAGGGGAGGCCGATGAAGCGCATGAAGGGGGACAGGACGCGGCCGAGAGCCTCCATGAATCCGAATTCTTCCAATAACTTCTGGATCACCATGAGGACGGCGACGATGACGGCCATCTTCACGAGCAGCAGCCCCGTTTTCTGGGCCCAAGGCAGGAGCGCGTCGATCAGGGCCGCGAGCCCGCTTTCCCGCCTCGCGACCGTGTCCGCCCCGTTCGCGAGCGCCGCGCCGAAGCCGGCCGGCAACAGGAGGTTGAGGAGCCAGCCCGCGAACAGGCCGACGGAGATCCGGAGCAAGGCCATCCTCATGGCCGACGATCCGGTTTTCCTCATGATCGCGGATTCCACGATGAGGTTGTGCGCGATCAGGCAGATGACCGCGATGATGGTGATTTCCCTGCCGGAAAGTGGAAGCGTTCCGATGACCGCGATAGCGGAATAGATGTTCAACAGCATCGAGCTGAGGATCACGAGCGCGGCGGACCCCGGGAGGCCGATCAGGTGCAATAGGGGATTGATGAGGCGGGCCAAAGCGCCCAGCAGTCCGAACTTGTCCAGAACCAGGACGCCGAGGGAGACGGGAACCATGACGGAAGCGAGGAAGCGCGTGGTCCCCAGGCTGGGACGTACCGCGGACCTCACGGCCGACGCGGCGCGCCGGGAGACGGAAGTTCGATCCATAGCGGCTATTAAGCGTCTTTTGGCGAAGAATTGTCAAGCTTGCCCCTTTTCGCGCAGAATCCGGAGCTATAATCTCCATTCAATACCTAGTCCCAGGAGTCCGAAAATGAGAGGCGTCCAGATACTTCCCTCCGACCGCTACGGCTACAACTTCATTCCCGCTGCATACCTCCCGGAAGGGAAGGACGAATACTGGCTCAGGAACGAGCGGATTTCCCCTACGGCTCAACCCTGGCGGACGCTCAAGTCGTCCGAGATCGAGATCCTCGTGAAGAACAGCAACACCTGCTCGGACTGGGACGATTTCCTGGTCCGCGATCCCTTCGACCCCTCCCTGATCAAGAATTCCAGCTTCTACGGCCTCGTCCGCATCGGCCGGCTGAGGGACGTCGTGCTGCTCCACCACGATTACCGCGTGGGCGCGGGCATCAGGAACAGCACCGTCATCTCCTGCGACATCGGAGACGACTGCGCCATCCGGGATTGCGATTACATTTCGCACTACATCATCGGGGACTCGGTCATCCTTTCGAACATCGACGAGATGCAGACCACCAACCATGCCAAATTCGGCAACGGTATCCTGACGGACGGGGAAAGCGAGGACGTGCGCGTCTGGATCGACGTGATGAACGAAGCAGGCGGCCGCTCCATCCTTCCCTTCGCCGACATGATCTGCGCGGACGCCTACCTCTGGGCCGCATATCGGGACGACGAAGCCCTCGTGCGCCGCCTTGCCCGGTTCACACAGGACCGCTACGGTTCCGCCCGGGGACGCTACGGAGAAATCGGGTCGGGTTCCGTCCTGAAGAGCATCGGCGTGCTGAAGGACGTGGCGATCGGCGAATGCGCGTACGTCAAAGGCGCCAACAAGCTCAAGAACCTGACCATCCTTTCCAGCGAGGACGAACGCACGCAGATAGGCGAGGGCGTGGAGCTCGTGAACGGCATCATCGGTTACGGCTGCCGCGTCTTTTACGGTTGCAAGGCGGTACGCTTCGTCATGGGCAGGAATTCCAGCCTGAAGTACGGGGCGCGCCTGATTCATTCGGTGCTCGGGGACAATTCCACCGTTTCCTGCTGCGAGATGCTCAACAACCTGGTCTTCCCGGCCCACGAGCAGCACCACAACAATTCCTTCCTCATCGCGAGCCTCGTGCAGGGCCTGTCCAACATGGCCGCGGGCGCCACGGTCGGCTCCAACCACAACAGCCGGGCGAACGACGGCGAGATCCGGGCGGGGCGGGGCTTCTGGCCCGGGCTCTGCGTGACGCTCAAGCATTCCAGCCGCTTCGCCAGCTACGTCCTCATCGCGAAGGGCGATTATGCCTACGAAATGGATATTCCGTTCCCCTTCGCCCTCGTGAACAACGACCTCGCCGCCGACCGCCTGGAAATCATGCCCGCCTATTTCTGGATGTACAACATGTACGCGCTGGAGCGGAACGCGTGGAAGGTCGCGAACCGGGATTCCCGTCCCGTGAAGAAGCAGCGGATAGAAACCGACTACCTCGCGCCCGACACGGCAGAGGAGATCATGCGTGCCATGTCGCTGATCGAATTGTGGACGGCCCGCGCCCGGCTACTGGCCGACGGCAAGGGCGCCGAAACCGCGTCGGAGGAATACGGTAGGAGCCTGCTCTCCGGGGAGACCGACCCCACCGCCGGCCTTGAGATCCTCGGCGAACGCATGGAGCGCCGCTCGCGTCCGACCGTGGTGCTCAAGGCGCGCCGTGCCTGGCGGGCCTACCGCCACATGCTCCGCTGGTACGCGACCCGCTGCCTGGCCGAAGCCTTCCAGGCCTCCGGGGCATCCTTCGCCTCCTTTTCCGCCTCCCTCTCCGGCGGGAAGCGGGAGACCGGCTGGGTGAACCTCGGCGGCCAGATCGTCAGCGCAGCGCGGGTGGACGGGCTGCGCGCCCGCATCGGCGACGGAACGGTGGCCTCCTGGGACGCCGTCCACGAGGCGTACGACGGGATGGCCGCGGCCTACCCGGCCGACCGCACCCGTCATGCCTGGGGCGTCCTGGAGTACCTGGCCGCCGCGCCCGCGGACGGGGCGTCGTTCGCCCGGCTGCTCGACGCCGGACTGGAGACTCGCCGCTGGATAGAGGATCAGGTGTACCGGAGCCGCGCCAAGGACTACCGCGATCCCTTCCGCGCCTCCACCTACCGCAACGAGGCGGAGCTCAAGGCCGTGCTCGGATCCGCGGAGGACAATTCGTTCGTCCGTATCGCGCGCGTGGAGACCGCCGCCTTCGCGGGGCGTGTCGAACTGCTGAAGAAGCGCCTGGCGGGTGAGTGAGCGCCGTCCGGCACGCTATCCGGCGCACTGTCCGCGGCGCTGGTCGGCGCGCAGGTCGGATTCCTACGGGAGGGTGAGCGCTTCCAGGGCGGAAAGATAGGCGAGCGCTTCTTCCCGCGATGCGCCGCACATGTCGGGGCGGGGTCCGAGCGAGGCGCAGACCGCGGGACGATCGGCGGAGCCGAATATCCTGCAGCGCGAATCGCCGTCCAATTGGACGCAGGGAACTCCCGCCGCTTTCCCGTGAGGCATTCCGGGAATGGGGCTGGAGATGGAAGGCGCGATGCAGCAGGCTCCGCAGCCCCCGCGGCATTCTGGCCGGCCTTCAGGCATGATCGGGGCGGAGGCGGTCCGCCAGGGCCAGAGGCAAGCCGTACACGTCCCGGACCCCGTCGACGAGGATGCCGCCCATCCCGAGGGTCAGAGGCACGGCGAGGTCGATGTCGTAGCGGTCGCCGATGGAGACGCAACGCACCGGCGGCGCGCCGAGTTCGCGCGCGGCAAGCCGGAAGGGCGCCTCATGGGGCTTGGACACGCCGCAGCTGTCCAGACCGATCACGATGCCGAACAGGTCGCCGACGCCGAGGGCCTCGACGGTGCGACGGCCGATCGAGGCGGGATTGTTGGTGACGACGGCGAGGCCGGTGACCCGCTTCAGCGCGACAAGGGTCTCCCGGAGCTCCGGATCGGCGGTCAGGTAATCCTCCGGCCGGATGAGCTCCTCCCGCCAGCGGACGCTTTCCTCTATCGGGACGCCGAAGGCGGCGAAGGCGTTGGCGAGGCTCGTTTTGGCGCCGCCGTGCTCCGCGGCCCAGAGGGCGCGGTACTCCCCGATCCGCGCGTCCATCGCTCCGGCGGTGACGCCGCAGTGCCGGGCCATCCTTTCGATCAGCTTGCTGATCTGTATGCCCCCGTATTCGGCATGGCTGTACAAAGTGAGGTCCACGTCGAAGATCAGCGCGTCGATGCGCGGGGGAAGGCTGAAGCATTTCACGCGAAGAACTTCTCCATTTTCAAGAGCATGGCGCGGTAGGCGTCGTAGCGTTCGGAATGGACGGCGTACGCCCTCTGGTCCGGCTCGTAGACGCGCGAGAGGCGTACCACGCGGGAGACGGCGTCGCCGAGATCCGCCGCCTCACCGAGCGCCACGAGGGCCGCGCAGGCGTTCCCCGCGAGTTCCCCGTCCTCGATCTCCGGCACGGCCAGGCAGCGGCCGGTGATGTCCGCCTTAAGCCGGTTCCACGCGTCGTTCTTGGCCTGGCCGCCTGAGAGGCGCATGCCCTCGATGCGGTAGCCGTGCCGTTCCAGGGCGTCGATGCCGCCGCGGACGATGAAGCCTATCGCCTCCACCACGGCGCGGCCGAGTTCGGGCCTGGTGGTCAGTCCCGTAGTGGAAATGAAGGCGCTGGACGCGCCGAGGCCTTCGTTCGAACGGAGGTCGGGGAAGAAAAAGCCGCCGCCCTTCGCGTGCCGCTCCCCCTCCGTCCGGGTGCCGAAGGACCGCGGGGACGCGGTTTCGATCTCCTGGAGCATCTCGCGGTAGCTGCGCTCGGTCTGGCCCGTGATGTGGCGGAACCATTCGAACAGGCGGCCCGTCGTGGGGAGCATCGCGCTCACGTTCCAGAGATTTTCGGAAATATGGGGCAGGGTCCGCAGCTCCGCGACGCGGGAAGGTCTGTCCGAACAGACGTTGATTCCTTCCGATGTTCCCGCCCTGTCGCAGACGACGCCGTTCCCGATCGCGCCGGTGCCTACCAGGGCCATCATGAAGTCGGGTCCTCCGGCGACGACGGGCGTGCCCGCGGCCAAGCCGGTCCTCTCCGCCGCGGAGGCGGATACGGAGCCGATCCGCTCGCCCGTGAGCGCGAAAGGCGGAAATTTCGCGGCGTCCAGCCCGAACCGCGCGATCTGCTCCGGGTCCCAGTAGAAGGGCTCATAAGCGGGGCGGGGGATGAAAGTCGCCAGCTCGGCTCCGAGCCTCCAGGACAACCATTCCTGGCTGGAGGCGAAGAAGGCGACGCGGGCGTAGTCGTCAGGCGCATGCCCGAGCAACCAGGCGGCGCGGGGAAGGAAGAGCGAACGGGGCCGTTCGGCCGGGGCCGCCGCAGCGCCTGTGCCCGCCTCCGTGGACCGGGGCAGGGCTGTCCGGCCGTCGTGCCAGTGCAGGCAGCCCAGGGCTTCCCCCGAGGCTTGGACGGGTACGAGGGTGGGGCCGTTTCCGGAAATGCAGACGGCGGCCAGATCCAGGTTTTCATCGCGTGCCGTTTTGGAAAGAGTGAGCGAAGCGGCAAGGAAGGCCGCTTCCCAGTCCGCGGCTTCCACCGACCCGGCGGCGACGCGCTCGGCGGGATAGCCCTGGCGGGAAAACGCGCGCGAGCGGCCTTCGAAATCGACGAGGGCGGCCTTCAGGGAAGAAGTCCCGATATCCGCGCAGAGAAGGGCGCGGCCGGAACGTGGCGCGCTCATTTTTGGGCCAGCAGCTTCTCGATGATCGCGCGGTTGTCCAGGATCGAACTGAGCGACCGGCCGTGGTGGAGACGCGAAATGGTCTGGGCGAAGAGGCCCGTGACGTTGACGCTGACGTACCACTCGCGCTTCAGCAGCTCCTCATGGCGGACCGCGTTCGTCCCGATGATGCGCTTGAAGAGGCCCCGGCGGTACGCCTCCTCGAAATGCTCGATGGCGTCGCCCGAAAAGAAGGGCAGGCTGATCGCGCAGATGACTTCCTTCGCGCCCTGTTCCTTCAGGAACTGCATCGCCTTCAGCAGGGTGCCGCCCGTGCCGAGCATGTCGTCGGCCATGAAGACGGTCTTGCCTTCGACCGTTCCCAGGAGCTTGACCTGGGCGATGTTGTTGTCCAGCGCGTTCTGGGTCACGCGCGAATAGTCGCGTTCCTTGTATAAAAGGGCCAGAGGCTTTTTCAGGCTCGTGGCGTAGAACTTGTTCCGGTCGACCGCCCCCGTGTCGGGCGAGACGACGGTGAAGTCCGGGCTGTGTATGTCGACGATCTCCGAAAGCTTGCGGATGATCTGGTAGCTGGCGTGCAGGTTCTCCAGCTTCATGAAGTTGAAGGCGTTCTCGATCTCCCGGGAGTGTATGTCCAGGGTGATGATGCGGTCCACGCCCATCGCTTCAAGCATCTTGCCGATGCGGCTCGCGGTGAGTCCCTCGCGACCCTTCTTCTTGTGCTGGCGGGAATAGGGGTAGACAGGGATGACAAGGGTGACGCTTGCGGCTCCAGCCTGCTTCACCGCGTCCACGGCCACGAAGAGGGTCATCAGATGGTCGTTCACCGACAGGACTTTTTGGTTTTTCCCTTCGTTGAAGCTCACCGGCAGGTGGTTCTCGACATCCTGGAAGATGTAAACGTTACGTCCGCGGATGGATTCCAGTATCTCGGTTTTGATTTCACCGTTGGGGAACCAGGTGAAGCGGGCGGGTATCTTGAACTTGGGCATGCGGAAGGCGTTGACGTCTCCCGGCAGGCTGTTGACCGATGAAGCCAAGTCGTTCGAAAAGTTGAGTTTCCGGACGACCGTTTCCTTGGTTTCCGCATAACGTTTGGCCAGAACCGCCGCTTTCTTTTCGAAACGGCGCCGGTATTGCCTCTTCAGATGGACAATGACCTCATCGGCGAATCGTTCACCGCCAGGACACGCAAGTACAGCGAGCTTGGTCGGTTCGGAGTAGTTCATGTAGCTATTTGGTACCATAAGGGAAGGTCTGCGGTCAAGGCGCATGGTATGCGGAAGGCGTGCGGATAGTGCTTAAAACGACACTTTAGACCATTTTGTTTTAATTCTCCAAAATGGTTATCTCGACGCGCCGGTTCCGTCTCCTGCCCTCTTCGCTCGCGTTGTCCGCCACCGGCTCGGTCGCCCCGAAGCCGCGCGTCACGATGCGGGAAGCGTCCCTCACGCCGGTTTTGACGAAATATTCCGCCACCGCGGCCGCGCGCTGTTCCGACAAGCTTTGGCGACCGGCCTCTGTCCCCGCCAAGGCTGTATGCCCTCCCACGAGGATGTCCCGGTCCGCGTAGCGCGCCAGGATTTCGGCGATCCGGTCCAGCTTGGTCCGTTCATCCGCCACGAGCTCCGCTGAATCCGGATTGAAACGGACGTCCTCCAGGCTGATCGCGACGCCCTCTTCCGTGACTCTGACCCCCGTATCCGTGATGCCCAGCCGCGCGATGTCCTGGGCTATCTCGTCCGCCATCCGGCCCCGTTCCATGGGCGCAGCCTCCACGACCAGCGCGTCGGCGTCGCCCCGGTATTCGACCGTCCTCCCGTCCGAGAGCTCAAAGACGATCCGGAAGTCCTCTTCGTAGGCGGCCGGCTGTCCCAGGTCCCTGTCCCAATACACGATCTGGTCGGAAGCCCCCATGATACGGGTCGGCCAGCGCGCGCCGCGCCGCGCCGGGGGAGCGGGTTCTTCGAAGATGCGGTAGGACACGGAGAAGGCCGGAAGTTTCCGTCCCTCCAGCTCCTTCTCGCCGAGGTAGCGGTAGCGGGCAATGAAGGGGATGCGATAGGGATCGGGAATGCCGAAAGCGTCGCGGAAATCGTGGGCCTCCTCTCCCTCGGCCGACCATTCGTCCCCGGGGGCCAGAGGCTCGTCGGGAAATACGGGCACGTCCCGCACCACCGGCATCCAGTATTCGGCGCCGATCGTATAGCGTCCGTTGGAATCCCGGTCGAAGATAGAAGAATACTCCCTGGACCACTGGAACGCGCTCGCGTCGGCGCTTGCCCCCGCGCCGGCGCTCGTCCCGACCGTCCTTTCGGAAGTCTGGAACTGCGCGGCCAGAGTCCCGACGCCGTCCTTCACCGCCCGGACGTCCACCGCGATCCTGTTCAGTATTTCGGACCGATGGCTGAGCCGTCGATCCACATAGACGTCCTCGCGCACCGTCGACACGATCCGGTACTTGTCCCCCGCCGAATATGCGTACGCGAACCGCTCCGCCCCCGCCGCGCGCACCGGCGCCGCCAGCGCCGCGATCGTGATCGCCGCGCTCGCCAGGAGAGCCGCCCCGAAACCTTTGATCCTCTGGTAAATCGTCCCGGTCATATCCCTTTCTATCGGCCCTCGATGCCCCTTAATTGACTTTTTCCCTCTTCAGTGCAATAAAGATGCACCGGGCCTATAGCTCAGCGGTCAGAGCTGCGGACTCATAATCCGTAGGTCCCTGGTTCAAATCCAGGTGGGCCCAATAAATAACGCGAAGGGACGCCAATAGGCGTCCCTTTTTGCGGCTGGGACCCACCTGGATTTGACGCGTCGCGCGCAGTCCAACCCCTACTTTGCGCGTTGCGCGCACAGGCGCGCATTATGTTGCCGCACATAAACTCGTCCATGCGACGCAGTCGGTGGTCCAATGCGGCGGCGACGACATGCCATGTTATGCGTACCGATACCGTAACGGGTTTTGTAACCACGATTTAAATCCCGCCGAAACCGTCTCCTTCTTTCAGGTCGATTGGCGGGAACGCATCACGGCTGATCCGCGCGGCGCCCCTCATAATGAAGAAGATGGCGTCGGTCCTCTCCTCTTCCCTGATGATGCATTCACCTCCATTGAAGTCGTTTATCCGGAGGGGCGCCGCACGCATTCCATATTATCCGCCGTAAATCCGCCGAATATGGAATAGTCGGGAAACGAACGCAATTCAATCATGATGGGTTTGCCCGCTCCCTGTTGAATCGACGGGTTCGGCAGTCCCGATAACGGCAGGTCCGCGTTGCCGCCTGCGGTTCGCCTGCAGCCCGCCTGCGGTCCGCAAGCTGATGAAAATGGTGGACGCGGAAGTCCATTGAGGATATCGTGTTTAGGTCGATATCGAAATTGCGGGCAAGCTGGACGCGAAGCAGCAGGAGGACCCTTGGACCCAATGCAGCTGGAAGAATTGGCGGGCGCCTTGGTGAAGCATGTGTATTCGGATCGCCTCGTGCCGGCGGACTTGTTCGCGGAGGTAGCGAAGATCGTAGGAGCCGAAGATCCGGGCTTCGCCGCGGCCGAATGGAAAGGCAGGTCCATGCTACGCGCCGCCCAAGGCAAGGCGGTCTTGGATCCGGCGCAACCTTTCATCCTTAGCCGCGGCTTCGGCCGCGCTATGGCCGAGGAAGAATTGGCGAACTACCTTCCCGAAGAAAAGATCCTGGTCAACAAGGATTTCTTCAGGACAGTCCTCGACGGCGTGGATTTTTCCTCCATCAGTCCGGCTCAGGAGCGGACCCTGGTCGAAAGGCTCCAAAGGGAATCCGTCGGGCTTCGCGCCGATGACGTGGTTCTATATTACAACCTCATCAAGGTGAACAAGCTGGCGTCCGCGAACAAGAGCGCTCCGCGGGAGTCCGCCCCCCAGAATCCCGAACAGGCGGCGGCGGAATTGTTAACCCTCGCGGAGAGCGCCTTCGGTCTTTCGACCGACGCCTTCTCCCGGATAAACGGAGGTAAATCCTTCCCCGACAGGGGACTGGTCATCCGTGCCATAGCCGAGGCCGTGAAACGGAGGAAGATGAATCCTGTGCTGCTCCGGAATTTTCTCGGTCGCAAGACGGACAAACACGTCGCCCTCCTCATCGATTTCCTCCGTAGGATAGCAGCCCAGCGGGGAGAAGACGCCAACGAGCTGATCATGCACACCGGCATCTATCTGCTCCTTAACAACGCGAGCGCGGACGAAGTCGCCGCCCTTTCCCTGGCCGCCCCGCTGCAGGCCTACGTCACCGACAGGATAGGAAAGGTCAGGACGGTCTACTACGCGGCGATGCAATTCATCCTGAGTTTCCTTTTGATCCTCCTCGCCCAAATATCCGAAGTCTCCGCGAAATACGCCGATGCGGCCGAGGACCAGCGGGCGAAGCTCCGGAAGCTGTACGAAGCCGACGACCGGCGGGCTTTGCTCATCAGCAATTCCGTCAACGTAGCTTCCAGGAAACTGGCGGAATACAAATCGGAAACCAGGGAAATCATGGGGGCCTTCAAATCCTTCCTGTCGGCCCACAAAGATATGGTGCAAGTCGGCGATCTGTTCGGAACCGATTACCGCTCCTAAGGATGTCGTATGAATCTATCAGCCCGCAAAGGATTCCGTTCGCTCATCCGCGTTTTGGATGCGATCAATCCGATCCTCGTCGCGCTATCCGTAGTCGGCCTTTTCCTGGAATATACGGCGATCGCGCCCTACGTCGGACTGGCGAACAATGTCGTGTCGATGTTCTTCATCTTCGATTTTTTGGTCCGGCTCGCCGCCTTCCCTGCCGCGGACTATTTTTTCCGGTCTTTCGGCTGGGTGGATTTCCTGGCCGGCCTTCCTGGCCTATTCGTTTTTATAGAAGGATCAAGTCTGTTCTCGGTTTTCAAGGTCGTCAGGATAGGCCGCTTCTTCAGGATAATCCGCGTGCTCCGCTTCCTCCGGGCCTTCGACTTCATCAAGAAGATGCGGGGGGATTCCGCGTGGATCCAGGAGCGCATCATGCAGATCGGAGTCAGCGTCGTGCTGATCTTCGTTTCGGGCCTCATCCTCATGGACCTTTTCATTTTCTCCGATCCCGCTTTCGCGGTCGGAGAAGCCGCATACCGGGGCATCATGATTTCGCTCCTGGCGACCCTCCTGGCCATCCTCGTGGTGCTCATCTTCTATATGGGTTCCGTCTTCGCGAAGGACATGCGCATACTGCAGCTCATCATCGATTCGGCGGATGCGGAGGACTACCTGCTCCTCGTCGCGGAGGCCGAGCCGCTCAAGGACGAGTTCGGCGGTCTCAGTCTTGAGGACGGGGAGCTGGAGACCGTTTCCCTCCTGAAGATGGCCGCGAAAATGGCTTCCGCATTGGGAGCGGAGGATTCCGGTCCATCCGACCCCTCTTCTTTCGCGCTGTTCGGTAGCGGAGAAGCGGACGAACCGTTCCCGGCTTCGACCCGGGCATCGGATCGCAACATCGAGGATCTCGCGCATCGAATCGAACACCTCGAGGATTTGCTCAGGCAGTCCAACGAGAAAATAGTCATGGAAACCCTCCGCCGAGCCGCCCCGGCGATAAGGAACTACCTGAAGGGGAAATAATAGGGGAAGGGCCTGTTCCCCGCCCTCGCCCCCTTCCCCGATTCCCGCTATACTCCCCACGCAAGACCCGACCAGGAGGACCCATGGACTTCAAGAAATTCTTCAACGCCGCGGAGATGAAGGCGGAAACGGTGGAAGGGGACGTGGAGCGCTATATCTACACCGGGCAGGAGATGCAGGTCGTGGAATACCGCTTTCCGGCCAACAAGACCTTTCCCGCGCACAAGCACGACGCGCACGAGCAGATGGGATACCTCGTCAGCGGCAAGATGGAATTCACCATAGGCGGGACTACCAAGATCCTGCTGCCCGGCGATTTCTACCACGCGCAGATCGGCGTGTCGCACAATACCAGGACGCTCGACGAGCCCGCGGTGCTTATCGACGTGTTTTCCCCTCCGAGGGACGACCTGCGCTGACGGAACCTCTGACCCCGAACAGCCTCTGACCCCGTAGGCCTCTGACCCCGAACAGCCTCTGACCCTGCGGGTTTCCTCTCTATTTCCATTATTTCCTCCAGTCGTAGTATATTTCTTCGGGGAGACCAATCGTGATGACCATCCTGGCGATAGACGACGATCCGACCCAGATCGAAAAGCTGCGTATCGTACTTGATCGGATGCAGTATCCGTCCATCCGCTATCTTGAGGCGGACAGCGTCGCCAGGGGTCTCGCCCTCATCCGCGACGAGGTCATCGACCTGGTGCTCTCGGACCTCCGGTTGCCGGACGGTTCGGGGATCGACGTGCTCAACCGGACGAAGGCGCTCAATCCGATGATTCCGGTGGTGATCATGACTGCCTATTCCGACGCCAAGGAGGCGGTTGCCATCCTCAAGGACGGGGCCGACGATTACCTGGTGAAACCGACGGACGCCGCGGACATAGAGAAGCTCGTGCTCCGGATCCACGAGAAGGGCGTCCTGCTCCACGAGGCCTTCCTGCCCCCCTCCGAGGGGCTCGCGGCCTCCCCGGCTTCCGCGGGGATCATCTACCGGGGCAACGGCCTGGCGCGCGTGATGAGCACCGCCGCGCGCTGCGCGGACAGCGACGCCACCGTGCTCATCACGGGGGAGAGCGGCACCGGGAAGGAACTCGTCGCGAGGT
Source organism: Treponema sp. (assembly GCA_003527485.1). Taxonomy (GTDB): domain Bacteria; phylum Spirochaetota; class Spirochaetia; order Treponematales; family Breznakiellaceae; genus UBA12037. Next base: position 12,815 of record DPXI01000113.1, read on the forward strand.
TCATCCACCAGAGGGGGCGCCGGCGCGAGGGGCCCTTCGTCGCGGTCAACATCTCCGCCCTGCCCGAATCCCTGGCGGAGAGCGAGCTGTTCGGGCACAAGAAGGGCGCCTTCACCGGCGCCAGCGGGGACCGGATCGGCCGTTTCGAGGAAGCCGAGGGCGGCATCCTGTTCATCGACGAGATCGGCGACATCTCGCCGGCGTTGCAGGTGAAGCTGTTGCGGGCCATCCAATTCGGCGTGATCGAGCGGGTGGGCGAAAATACGCCCCGCAAGCTCAGCGTCCGCATCATCGCCGCGTCAAACGACAACCTCGCCGCCCTCGTGGCCGCCGGCACGTTCCGAAAGGATCTCTTCTACCGGATCAACGTCATCGACATCGTCATCCCTCCCCTGCGTTCGCGCAAGGAGGACATCGGCCTGCTCATCGACCACTTCATCGCGCGCTTCAACGAACGGAACGGGCGGAACGTCCGGGGTCTCTCGCGGGAAGCGATGGACAGGCTGATGAAGCACGGCTTCCCCGGGAACGTCCGGGAGCTGGAGAACATCATCGAGCGCGCGGTTGTGCTCTGCGCGGGCGACCTGATCCTGGAGCGCGATCTTCCGCCGTTGAATATGGACGGAAGCTCCGACGATCCGGGCGAATGGGGATCGGCCGGGTCTTCGTACGAAGAGGCTATGACCCGCTTCGAGCGGAAGCTGTTGTCTACGGCATTGGGAAGGAGCGGCGGGAACAAGAGCGCCGCGGCGCGCGCCCTCGGCATCACCGAACGGCACCTGCGCTCGCGACTGGAGCGGCTGCCCTGAAGCCGGGTCCGCTCAACGAGCGGGCGGCCGTTCAGCCCAGCAGGACCTTCGCCTCTTCCCAGAATACGTCCATGGCGTCCAGCTTGCCTGTCTCCATCGTCTGCCCGGTTTCCTTCATCCGCTTTTCCACATGCTTGAAGCGTTCGGCGAATTTTACGTTCGTGCGGTGCAGGGCGACGGCGGGGTCGATGTGGAGGAACCGGCTGATGTTGGTCACGGCGTACAGCAGGTCGCCGATTTCTCCTTCCAGCTCTTCCCGCGCCGCATCGGTCCGCTCGCGTTCGTGGTCGGCCAGCGCGGCCTTCACCTCGGCGATCTCCTCGTCGATCTTGGCCCATACGCCCGCGAGGTCGGGCCAGTCGAAACCGACCTTGGATGCTTTTTTCTGGATGCGGTAGGCCCGTTCCAGGGGTGGGAGGGCACGGGAGACCTCGTCCAGGATGGAATCCTTGGCGCGCCGCCCTTCCTTTTCGACCTTGATCTTGTTCCATTGGGTGAGCACTTCACCCGCATCCTTCGCGACGGCGTCGCCGAAGACGTGGGGGTGCCGTCGCACGAGCTTGTCGGACACGTCCTCCAGCGAATCCGAGACGCTGAATTCGCCCTTTTGCTCGTACATGTAGGCGATCATCGTCGCCAACAGGAAGACGTCCCCGAGTTCCTCGCGGACATGGGCGCCGTCCTTCTGGTCGATGGCTTCCACGCATTCGTAGGCTTCCTCGATGAGGTTGGCTCGCAGGGATTCGGGCGTCTGCTCACGGTCCCAAGGACAGCCGTCGTCGGCGCGGAGACGCTTCACTATACCGTAGAGTCGGTCGAAGGATTCGGCGGAGGTTTTCATGGTTGCGCAACGGTATCGCGTAAATGGGGCCGGAGGTCAAGGGCCGATCCGCGCCCGCCTCAGGCGAGGTTGCCGCGGACGTCCGCTTCTTCCTCTTCGGCAAGCCATAGCGGCACGGGATCAGGCCGTCCCTCCGACCGTCGGGCCTCCGTCCAGAGCTTCTTCAGCCGTTCGGGCGCCTCCAGTCCTATCAGCCTGCCTTCCAGGCACAATTCCCGTTGCACCTGGGTAAAGCAGTATTGGAATTTGTCGTTGGCTTTCTGCAGCGCCAGGCTGGGGTCGACGTCCAGGGTCCTGCAGACGTCGACGACGGCGAAGAGGAGGTTCCCCAGTTCCTCCATGAGGAGGGTATTGGTCGAATCATGGGCTTTCCCTGGACTGCCCTCACGGAGCGAGCGGGCGGCGAGGCGGGAACCGAGCACGGAAATATCCTCGGAGGCGGCTTTCGCCTCGGCGAGCTCCTCGTTTATTCGGGTCCAGACGGTATCGCACTCAGGCCAATCCAGCCCGACGCTTGCGGCTTGCTCCTGCAACCGGCGGGCCCTCTCCAAGGCCTGCATCGAGTGTCCGCTGCCGTCCATAGCATTTCCGAGGATGACCATGTTTCCTCCCGCATTTTTACTGGATACCGCAAGTCTAAGCTACGCGGGGCGGGATCGCAAATCGAAAAAGGGTGTCAGGAAACGGTATCGCCGCGTTCAGGGAGCCAGCTTTTTCTTGCCCCATTCCGGCAGCAGCTTCTCGGCTCCCGAAGCGAGCGCGCGGACCAGGGCGTCGGCCGCGGCGGGGAGGACGAGGGCGAGAATCTCCCTCTCCGGAGCGGTGAAATCGGAAAGCACCCAGCCGGAGATGTCCGTGTGGCCGGGGCGGCCGATCCCGATGCGCAGGCGCCAGAAATCGGGGGTGCCGAAGCGGGCGACCATCGAACGCAGGCCGTTGTGGCCGCCGAGGCCTCCGGAGAATTTGAAACTCGCCGTGCCGAGCGGCAGTTCAAGCTCGTCGTGCACCAGCAGGATGCGGTCCGGCGGTATCTTGAAAAATGCGGCCGCGGCCTGCACCGAATCCCCGGAGAGGTTCATGTAGGTTTCCGGCATCAGGAAGTGGATGCGGGCCGGGGCTTCCGCGGCGGGGGCC
>DPXI01000135.1:0-1704 GCA_003527485.1 Treponema sp.
ATGACCCGCCGGTTTTCGGCGAGCACGAGCTCGGCGATCTTGCGCTCGGATTCGGCGAGGGTATCCATCTTCATGCGTACGAGAAAAAGCGCGTCGTCCATCCCCGCCTGCCTCCGGCTATAAGATAAAATACTATTTCACGATTTACAAACTCGATGAAAATACTTATCATGCATGAATGCTGAACCGTCAAGTAGCGGAAGCCGAAGATTTTGAACCGTCCGCCTTCCCGTCCGCCCGGGAGGTCGCCGGAAAAGCCTGGGTGGACGGGGCCTTCCCCTGCGTCGCCGTCTTCGCGCGCAGGCATGGCGTCGCCGGGACCGCGCTGATCGGCTCCCCCGAGCCGGTCGGAGCGCCCCTGCACGCCGACGCGCTCTTCGACCTAGCGAGCCTGACCAAACCGTTGGCGACCACCCTTCTGGCGCTCCGAGCCATGGAAGCGGGCAGCCTCCGCCTGGACGATTCTCTCGCCCGCCTGCTTCCCGAAGCCTCGGGCGGCCGCAACGGCGCCACCGTCGCCGACCTCCTGAGCCACCGTGCCGGTCTGCCGCCGGTGCCCGATCTGCATCGCTTCTTTCCGGATTCACTCGCCGTCGACCGCGACGAAGCCTGCGCCCGCCTTCTCGCCGTCCCCTGCGACCGGCCGCCGGGGGAGGAGATGGTTTATTCCTGCACCGGGTTCCTGCTGCTCGGCCTCGCCCTGGAACGCATCGGCGGCCTCCGCCTCGCGCTCCTCTTCGAACGCGAGATCGCGCGGCCCCTCGGCCTCTCGCCCTCGGTCGCGGACTCGCCCTCGGTCGCTGCCGCGGCCGGGGGAGCGCGGAAACCGGGCATGGCGACCTTCAGGCCGTCCGCGGACCTGCTCGCGCGGACCGTTCCCACCGAGCTCTGTCCCTGGAGGGGCCGGCGCGTCCGCGGAGAGGTCCACGACGAAAGTTCCTTCTGCCTCGGCGGAGACGGCGGCAACGCAGGCCTTTTCGCCGACCTCGCGGGAACCGCCGCCCTGTTTTCGGTCTACGAGGACGGCGGAAGCCTTCTGAAGCCGGAAACCGTGGCGGCGGCGCGCGGGCTATGGACGGCGGGCCTGTCCCGCCGCCGGGGCCTCGGCCTGCAGCTGCACGACGCCGAGACCTGCGACGGGCCATCCTGGCCCGCCGATTCCTACGGGCATACGGGTTTCACGGGCACCTCCGCCTGGCGTTCCCCGTCCCTGGACCTCACGGCCATTGCGCTGACGAACAGGGTTTATTACGGGAGGGCGGCGACGGCGGACAGGATCGCGGAGTTCAGGCTGGCGTTCCACGGGGCGTTGGCTGCCCCGGTGGATTGAAAAGGCGGATTAAAAAGGCGGATCGAATAGGCGGAAGGCGGACAGCCTCAGTTCGCCTTCGGGCGGAAGAGCCTGAAGTCGATGCCGTACTTTTCGACGCGGAGGGCGATCACCCGCTCGGAAAGACCGAGTTCGCGGGATGCCTTGGCCATGTTGCCTCCCGCTCCCTTGAGCGCGTCCACGATCAGTTCACGCTCCACGGATTCCAGACGAGCTTCCAGACTCCCCCTGTAGCGGGTGCCGGAGGTCTCGGCCGTCTGCAGGGTGGGCGGAAGATGGTAGGCATGGATGACCCCATCGTCGGAAAGGATCACCGCGCGTTCGATCACGTTCTCCAGCTCGCGTACGTTTCCCGGCCAGTGGTAAGCCATGAG
>DPXI01000135.1:1729-74151 GCA_003527485.1 Treponema sp.
GCTTCACCATGGCGGCCAGGTCGCGGTTGGTGGCGGCGACGATGCGGACGTCCACGGAAACGGTGCCGCCGCCGATCCGCTCGAACTCGCGGGATTGGAGCACGCGCAGGAGTTTGGCCTGTATCGTCGGACTGAGCTCGCCGACCTCGTCCATGAAGAGGGTTCCGCCGTTCGCCTCCTCGAAACGGCCGATGCGGCGGGAGACGGCGCCGGTGAACGAACCGCGCTCGTGGCCGAACATCTCGCTCTCGGCGAGGGATTCGGGGATGGCCGCGCAATTGAATCGGACGAAGGGAGCCGCCGCGCGCCGGCCACCATAATGGAGGGCGGAGGCTACCAATTCCTTGCCGGTCCCCGATTCGCCGAGGATGAGGACGGGCGTCGTCTTGTCGGCGACCTTCCGCACCAGCTTGTACAGCGATCGCATCGGGCCCGAATTGCCCACGATATTGTCCGGGGCGAATCGCTCGGCCAGCTCCTCGTGGAGGCGGCGGTTCTCCTCCCTGAGCTCGGCGTTCTCCTCGTCGCGCGCCCTGTGCAGCTGCACGGCCTGGGCAAGCATTCCGGCGACCACCGTCAGAAGTTCCCGCTCTTCCTCCAAATCGGAAAGGCCGGGATTCGGGCAATCCACCCCGAGGGTGCCCATGACCTCCCTTCCGAGCTTGATGGGCACGCAGATGAACGCGAGCCGCGAGGTATCGCGGTCCCGCCGGGCGCGCGTCCTATCCAGGAACTCGGGTTCCCCGGCGATGCTCGGCACGACCACGGCTTCCCCGGTTTCGGCGACGCGTCCGGTAATGCCCTCGCCGATCCGGTAGATCCCGCGATTCCTCTCCTCCTCGCTGAGGCCCCACGCGTTCTCGATGTACATGGTTCCCGTCTTGCGGTCCAGGATGGCGAGCACCACGCGCTCCGTGCCGGCCAGGTTGTCCACGATGAGCTTGACGGCGACCGCCATGACCTCATGGATGTCCTTCCCGGAATCTATCGCCCGGCCGAGTTCGAAGAACAGGGGAAGCACGCAGGAGCAGATCGGCGATCCGCAGTCGCGGTTCGTTTTATTCGGGGGCACGGGCGGGCTCCTCTTCGAGCAGGGACGCGAAGGCGCGCCAGGGATCGGACGGCGAGCCTGTCGACCAGCGTTCGCGGACGCGGAAGAGCAGCAGGTCGAGCGCTTCCGGGTTGAGGGTCCTGCCGAGGGCGCTGGCGCAGTGGCGCAAAGCCGAGCGGCCGGAATGCCGGCCGGGTACTATCGATCGTTCGCGGCCGACGCATTCGGGACGGACGAATTCATAGAGAGCGGCATCCTTGAGCAAGCCGTCCACATGGATGCCGGATTCGTGGGCGAAGGCGGCGGAGCCCACGAGCGGCCGATCCGGGGCGATCGGCCGGCCGGAGGCGGACGAGACGACTTCGCACAATTCCGTCATGCGGGTGAGGTCGATGCCGGTCTCCCTTTCATCCTGGAGGGACAAGGCCGCGGCGACCTGCTCCAGCGCGGCGTTGCCGGCGCGCTCGCCGAGTCCCCCGACGGTGACGCTGACCGCCGCTCCCGCCCGGACGGCGGCCAAGGCGTTTGCGGTGGCCAATCCCAGGTCGTTATGGGCATGATACTCCACCTGCGCTCCGATTCGTTCGATCAGGTATCCGACCGCTTCGTGGACGGCGAATGGATCCTGGACTCCGAGGGTATCCGCGTAGCGGACGCGGAAGGCGCCCGCGTCCGCCGCTGCTCCCAGAAGGTCGACGAGGAACGACCGCTCGCTGCGCGAGGCGTCCTCCGCTCCAACGATAACCTCCGCGCCCCTGTCGCGGCAATACGCGACGAGGTATTCCGTCTCCGATATCGCCCGCGGCATCTCCCAGCCGAGCTTCTTTCGAAGCATGAGATCGGAGGCGGGAACGGAAAGGTGCACGAAGCGGGCTCCCGCGCGCAACGAAGCGTCCGCATCGGAACGGCGCATCCGGTTCCAGGCGATCAGGCGGATGCCGGGATTCTCGTCCAAAAGGAGGGTGAAACCTTCCTCGTCCTCCTTCCCCATGGCGGGGACGAGGGCTTCCAGTTCCTCCACGCCGGCGGCGGCGAGGATATGCGCGATATGCGAGCGCTCCCCGCGGGAAAAAGCGACGCCCGCGGCCTGCTCGCCGTCGCGGAGAGTAGTATCGACGATGGTCGCGCGGCCCTTGTTCTTCATGGGTACCTGCGGGTATAAGCGGATCCGTGGGCAACTTCAGGCGAATGGACAGATCGGAGGGTAGTCATTTGGAATTGGATGGAATCGGAATCCGGGCGGCCGAAGCGTGCGACGTTCCCGTTTTGGCGGCGATGATCGCGGAACTTTTTTCCATCGAAGAGGACTTCACTCCCGCGCCGGAGAAACATGAGGCGGGGCTCCGGGCCCTGCTCGCGCGTGCGGACGAAGCCGCAGTTTTCGCCGCCGTCGACTCGGCCGACGGGAAAGCGATCGGAATGGTCACCGTCCAGCTCACGGTCTCCACGGCGGAGGGGGGCCTTTCCGGCCTTCTCGAGGACCTTTTCGTACGCGGCGCATACCGGCGCCGCGGAGTCGCATCCGCTCTGGTCGGAGCGGTCGAGGCCTGGTGCGCGTCCAAAGGCGTTCATCGCGTTCAACTTCTCGCCGACTCAACCAACGTACAAGCTCTTCGCTTCTACGATGCGCAGGGGTATGGAAGAACGCGACTCGCGTGCCGGCGGCGCTTCATCGAATAGCCGCTCCGCCTCAGCCGCGGTCGCGACGGAGGAGCAGAGACGCTCGAGGTCCGAGCGGAGATGCGAAACGAGGACCGCGGTGATGCCGATGCGCGCGAGCAGGTTTCCGAGTTCGTCCGCCAGGCGCGCGCGCAACTCCTCATCCAGGGCGCTGAACGGCTCGTCCAGGAGCAGCACGCGCGGGCGCGCGGCCAGCGCGCGGGCGAGGGCCGCTCGCTGGCGCTGTCCTCCGGAAAGCTCCCTGGGTCGGCGCGATCGCAGGTCGGCGAGGCCGACGAGCTCCAGGGCCTCCTCGGCCGCCTCCCTGTCCACGGCGCCGAAGCGCGCGTTCCCGAGCACGGAAAGATGCGGAAACAGGGCGTAATCCTGGAATACGAGGCCCGCCGAACGTTTCCAGGCCGGTACCGAACGGCGGTTGCCGGAAGAAAACCAGGTTTCCCCGCCGAAGCTGATTTCGCCTGCGTCCGGCTTTTCCAAGCCCGCGAGCGTGCGGAGCAGCGTGGTCTTGCCCGATCCCGAGGGTCCCGCGAAGCCGGAGACGCGGCCATGGGCGAAACGCCCGGCGGCGCGGAACGGGAAACGGCCGCCGCGGCCCGTTAGCGTTTTCCGTATTCTGAATTCGATGCCGTCCATCAGGGAAGGCGCCTCCCGTCGCGTTGAAGCAGGTTCATGAGAGCCACCCCGGCGAGGCTGGTCGCCAGAAGCACCGCGGCGTAGGCGTGCGCGCTCGGGTAATCGAAGGATTCCACAGCTTCGAAGAGGGCGATGGAAGCCGTTTTGGTCTCTCCGCCGATGGCGCCGCCCACCATGAGGACCACGCCGAATTCGCCTATCGCGTGAGCGAAAGTAAGGATGGTCCCGCCGAGAATGCCCGGCAGGATATTGGGGAGTATCACCCGGAAAAAAGTTTCGGTCCGTCCTTTCCCGAGGGTATAGCTCGTTTCCAGGAGACGCGGATCCAGCGAGAGCATCGCCGTTTTCAGGGATTGGTACATGAACGGGAAGCAGACGACGCAACCGGCCAGGACCAGACCCGGAAAGGAAAACAGGAGACGCAGGCCGAAACGTTCGTCCAGGAAACGTCCCGCGGGAGCGGTCGGGGACAGACCCGCAAGAAAATAGAAACCGACGACGGTCGGCGGCAGCACCATCGGCAGCACGGTTATCGATTCGGCAAGGGCAGCCCAGGGGCTGTTCGTGGACAGGCGGATACGGACGAGAGGGGGACAGACCACGAGGAGGATGGCGGTGACCGCCGCGGCGAGCCTGGCGCTGACGAGCAAGGGAGCGGCTTCGACCATTTACGTACCTCCCGGATTCAAAGCGTACCCCGCCGCCCCGAGGACGGCCTGTCCTTCGGGGCCCCGGAGGAAGGCCATGAACGAACGCGCCGTCTCCAGACGCGCTTCCGGATTAGCGCCGCGGCCGTCAGACTTCAGGACGAGGCCGGCCTGTTCGATCGGCGCGTACAGCGAAGGATCCACCTTCGCCCAGGAAATCCCGGAGAAGGCGGGATCGCCGAGAACCGCGGACAGGTTAATGAAACCGGCATCGGCCGCGCCGGTTCGGACGAACTGGACCGCCTGACTCAGGTTCGAACCGTACGCGAATCGGCCGCTCAACCAGGGAGCGAGTCCCGCCTTTTCCAGGGCGTCCATGGCCGCCGCTCCGTACGGCGCGAGTTTCGGCTCGGCGATCGCGATGGAACGATACGCGGGTCCGAGCAGAAAGCCGAGGCCGCCCGAGGGGTCCACCCCGTGGCGGCTCGCTACGCAGAGGACGCCTGTCGCGTAGACGACGGCGCCTCCCGATGCGATGTCCGCATAACCTTCGGAGGCCAAGCGCGCGGCCTGTTCGACGTCCGCGGAAAGGAAGGCATCGAAGGGGGCGCCGCTCCGGATCTGCGCCGCCAAGGCTCCCGATGAACCGAAGGAAGTCTCGACGCCCGTCCGCGGCCGCGCGCGGACGAAAGCGTCGACTATCTTCGGGAGGACGCCGGTGAGGTTCGCCGCTGCGGCGACGCGGATTTTCGTTTCCTGCGCCGGGACGGGGACCGCGGCGAACGAAACCGCGGCGAACGAAACTGCGGCGAACGATACGGCGGCGAACAAGACGATGCGCGCGGGGCGGGCGGGGCGCGCGGGGCGGGCTTTTCCGCTTGGGTTCACGATCCGTTCCTACTTGAGGACAAGCTCTTCCGCGACCGAGTCCGTTCCCATCGCGTCCAGGATGGCGTCTATCTCGTCTTCGCCCCCGACGCCGCCGTACCAGATATTGGCCGGGTATACCGCCAGGATGGGGCCGCGATCGCAGGCCTTCAGGCATCCGGTCGCGGTGACCGTGACCTCGCCCATGCCGCGGTCGGCCAGTTCGGTCTCCAGATAGGCCAGCAGGTCATGCGAACCCTTTTTGGCGCATACGCCCTGCGGCGCCCCCGACGCCCTGAAACTTCCGCATACCAGGATGTGCTTGACCGGTTTGATCATGATTCGCTCCTTTGATTCGAAATGCATCTATTCGAAATTCATCCTTCCAGGATGCCTCTACGCACAACCGCAACCGCGGTTCGCCGCGCCCGAACAACCGCCGGTCGCCTCGCATCCGGTACGCCGGCTCAGGAAGGAAAGATCCTTGCCGGCGGAAACGGCTTCCAGGGCTTCCCCCACCAGTCCTTCCATCACATGGACCTTGATGCCCCGATCCTCCAGGATGCGCCGGGGCGGGGCGCCGATTCCGGAGGTCAGCACGCACTCGCAATCCGAGATGAGGTCGGCAAGCTCGGTCCAGCGCGCGGGGCCGCTGCCCTCCCCCGGCGTCATCCGTATGTCGACCGTTTCGTAATCTCCCGAGGGCCGGACGCGGAAGATGAAGAGGCGATCGGCCTCGCCGAGATGACGGTTCACCAGGAGTCCTTCCCGGCTCGAGACGGCGACCTGTATGGTCCCTCCGTTCGAATTTGACGCGGCGATCGCCTCCGCCTCTTCCTTCACGTCCAATTCGATATCCTTCCCCAAAAGCCCGGCGGCGTCGGCGCGGCAGCGGGAGCAGTGCGAAAGCTGGGGAAGATGGATCGCGGCGGTCCGACGCGCCTCGGCGACGGCCTCCTTGGACGGCTCGCCTGAACTTTCCAGGGCGGTCCCCTTCACCGGCAACAGCGGGATCGCGTTCATGAAGGTCGCGCCCCGGGCGGAGCATTCACGGGCGATGGATCCGACCTCCCCCAGGTTCAACCCGGGGATGAGGATGGTGTTGACCTTCACGACCAAGCCCGCGGCGGCCGCTTCCCCGATACCCTCCAACTGGCGTTCCAGAAGGAAACGCGCCGCATCGACGCCGGTTCGCGCCCGCCCGTCGAACCTGATCCAGGAATACACCCGGCTACCGATACCGGCATCGACGGCATTCACCGTAACGGTCAGGTGCGAAACGCCCGCGTCGACGAGTTCGGCTACCTTGCCGGGAAGGGCCAGGCCGTTCGTCGCGAGGCAGAGCGCGAGATCGGGATGCTTGGAACGCACCAGGCGGAAGGTCTCCATCGTCTCGAGGGGATTGGCCAGGGGATCGCCCGGGCCTGCGATTCCTACCACACGGAGGTTCGGCAAGCGTTTCCTTACGGTATCCACGCGGACGAGGGCCTCCTCGGGCGAGAGGAGGGCCGCAGTGACGCCGGGGCGGCTTTCGTTCACGCAATCGAAGCTGCGGTCGCAAAAGCGGCATTGCACGTTGCAGCGCGGGGCGACCGGCAGATGCAGCCGGGCGACCGCAGCCTTATGGTTCCGATCGAAGCAGGGATGCCCGATCGCCGAGAATTCGGGTTTCGGACTCGGGCGCTCAATAATAGGTGTAACCGACATCGCTGTCCTCCTGCTTCCTTTCGATAAGCGCGTTCACTATCCGATCGAATAATTCCTGCGTACCCCCGAAACCGAGCACGCGCACCCTTTGTCCGCCGAAGCGGTCATGTATGGGAAAGCCCGTGCGAACGAGCGGCACGTCCATTTTCAGCGAAGTCTTGTAACCCTTGCCGTTTCCGATGACCAGGTCGACCGGCTCCCCCCGCTTCTCCGACGCGCGCGCGGCCGCTTCCGCCTGCGCGAAGTCCCTTCCCTCGCCTTCGGGGAGCAAGGGAATCATGCCGATCTCCCGCAGGAATCCCGAGAGCGCTTCGACATGGTCCGGGTCCCCGTAGAGCAGGGCGCGTTTCCCGAAGACGTGCTTGTGCGCGTCCACGTACGAGTCCAGAAGCCGCGCCCGTTCCGCCTCGAGCGCGGGGGGAAGGCACTTTCCGGAAAGATCGGACAGCACGGACATGAAGGCGTCGGTCGCCCGGATGCCCACTGGAAGGGGCATCGCATGGCGCGGAACCCCGTGGGCTTGCTCCAGGAAGCCTGCGGCCGAACGATCCGCCGAAAAATCCGCGCCGAATTCGATCGCGGCGCTTGCCCCCCGCATGCGGGAGAGCGACGCGACGGTGGTTCCCCCTTCGGGAAGGAGGCGGTGCGCCTTCCATGGCCCGCCGTCGAGGGTGTCCGAATAATCGGTGGCCAGGATCGCTTCCAGTCCGAAGGCCCCGATATCGGCCTTCAGGCTCCGGAGGTCGGCCGGAGAGACCATCGCGGGGAATAGGGCCACGGTCGCCGGCGCGGCGCACTTCCTAGCTCCCTGGGTAGCGCATGGCGCGGCATCCGCCCCGGCGTCCGCCTCGGCACCCCGCGGGTTGGTCGCCTCGGTCAAAGCCCGCAGCGCCGCGCGGAATCCGTCGCGGTGGCTGCCCCGATAGCTCGGCGTGGAAACCGCGACGATCAGCGGAGCTCCGCCGCCGCCTGCGCCGGTGCCGCCTGCGCCGGTGCCTGCGCCGGCGGCAGCAGCGGCGGAGGCAGCGCCAGCCGCGCCGCCGGACATGCCCAGCGAACGCCGGACGTAGGCCGCGTCTTCCCCGATGGTCTCGGCCAGGCAGGTGGTGGCCACGCCGACTAGGGCCGGGGCGTATTCGCGCACCACGTTTTCCAGGGCCAGGCGGAGATTTCCCGCGCCGCCGAATACCGCCGTCTCCTCGGTGAAGCTCGAACTCGCCACGTCGAGCGGCTCGCGGAAATGGGAGATAACGTAGCGGCGGATATAGGTGGCGCAACCCTGGGAGCCGTGAAGGAGGGTCATGCCCCTCTCCACTCCCGCGAACGCGATCGTCGCGCCCAAGGGAGAGCAGACCACGCAGGCGTTCCGCGTGACCTCGCAACGTTCGGCGACATTCTCCGTCTTCATGATACGGCCTCCCCGCTCCGCCCATGCCCCGCCAGCAGCTTCCAAACGGGACTCGTGGCGGAGGCGTGCACCTCGCGGGCGAAGTTCACCATGCCCTCGAATCCGGCCAGGGGGATTTTCCGTTCGTGGTTGTGGTCGCAGAAGCCGATGCCCAGCTTGTAGGCGATCGGCCGTTCCTTGACGCCTCCGATGAAAACGTTCGCCCCCTTGAGCTGCAGGAAGCGCGAAAGCTCGGCGGGATTCGAATCGTCCACGATGATCGTGCCCGGATCGCACAGGGCGCTCAGGTTGCGGTAATCGTCCGCGTTTCCCGTCTGCGAGCCGACGAGGACGGTCTCCACGCCGATGAGGCGCAGCGCCTTCACCAGGGACCGGGCCTTGAAGGCGCCGCCCACGTAGATGGCAGCCCTCATGCCTTCCAGGTCCTTCCGGAAAGCCTTGAGCGCGGGGAGCGCCTGAGCGAGTTCCTCGGCCACGATGACTGCGGCCCGCTCGGCAAGGGCCGGCTCCTCCGGGAAAGCGGTGGCCACCGCGTACAGGGCCTCCGCCATATCGTCGATCCCGAAATAGGAAACCTGGATGAAGGGAATCCCGTACCGTTCCTTCATATCCTTGGCCAGATAGGTCATGGAGCCCGAACACTGGACCACATTGAGCCGGGCGCGGTGGGCGCCCCGGATCTCGTCCACGCGCCCGTCGCCGGTCATGACCGACTGGACGCGGATGCCCATGCGCTCGTAGTAGCGCCGTATGATCCAGGCTTCGCCTGCCAGGTTGAATTCCCCGAGGATATTGATCGAATAGGGACTCCCGGCCACTCCGCTCTCGCCCCGGTACGAGGCCGGATCGCTCTCGGCCGTTCCGATCAGGGCGGAAAGGGCATCGCAGGCGGCGCGATAGCCGTCCTTCTTCGTGCCCTTGAAACCCTCGGAGTGCACCGGCAGCACGGGAATGCCCCTTTCCCTTGAAACCTGCCTGCAGACCGCGGCCACGTCGTCGCCGATGAGGCCCACGATGCAGGTGGAATACACGAAGGCGGCGCGGGGCGCATGCTCAAGTATTAGGGCGGAAAGGGAGGCGTATAAGCGCTTCTCCCCTCCGAACACCACGTCGGTTTCGCGGAGATCCGTGGAGAAGGACAGTCGATGCAGCTGGGGTCCCGTGGAAACGGCGCCCCGGATGTCCCAGGTATACGCCGCGCAGCCGACCGGTCCGTGAACCAGGTGGACCGCGTCGGCCACCGGATAGAGCACGACCCGGGACCCGCAGAAAACGCAGGCCCGCTGGCTCACGCTCCCCGCGAGGCTCGGCTTGCCGCACACGAGCTCGGACGGACCCTCCCCCGCCTCCGACACCTGGCCTTCCCGTCCCTCCAACACCGCGAAACCGCCACCCATACCGGAACCTCACATGACCAATTCGAAACTTTCGTTCGGGGCGTCGCGATCCTGCCGGTCCATGAGTACGCCGAGGATCTTTTCCATTATCCGCATCGCGCCCCGGTACCCCACGCAGGCGAAATCCGCATGGCCGATCCGGTCCATGATGGGAAATCCGAAGCGCACGAAGGGGATGCCTTCGTCGCGGGCGATGAACTTCCCGTAGCTGTTGGAGATCAGCAGATCCGTCGGGTCCTGCTTGAGCTTCTGGTGGAGGGCGAACAGGTCGCCGGGCGCTCCCCGCCAGTCGCCTTCCTCCGCCGCCCCGATGAGTTCGGTCAGGCGGGCGTCGAAAGCTTTCCCCGGAGTGCCGGTGACCACGTACTTCACCTTCATGTCCAGGTCCCGCAGGAACTCGGCGAGCGAACAGAGCTGGTCGGGATCGCCCGCCAGGGCCACGGTCTTGCCGTAGGTGTACTGATGCATGTCAGCCATCATGTCCAGGAGGCGTCCGCGTTCCTTGACGATAGTTTCGCTCACGGCGACGCCCGCGACGCGGCGCAGGGTATCGATGAAACGGTCGGTGGCCGCCAGCCCTATCGGAAGGTCCAGCATCTCGCAGGGCACCTTGCACTTGGTGTCCAGAAGTTTGGCGGCGGGTCCCGAACAATACGGGCCGAGGGCCACCGACGCCTTGGCGTCCCCCAGCCTGCGGATATCCTCCAGTTTGGTACCGCCTTCGGGGTACATCTCGAAGCGTCCGGTCAGGGGTCCGTCCAGCACCCCGCTCGTGTCGGGCAGCAGAACGTAGGGAACCTCCATCGATTCCAGGAGGCGCTTCAGCTCCGCCATGTCCGCCGGTTCCACCCAGCCGGGGAATACCCCTATCGTTTCCGTCTTCTTACCCGTCTTCTCCGCGAAGTAGTCCACGAAGGCGCGGACCATGGAGCCGAAACCGGTCGCGTGGCTGCCGATATAGCTCGGCGTGCTCGCATGGAGAACGAAGCGTCCGGAGGGGATCTTGCCCTCCAACGTCGCCTTCCCGATGATCTGCGGCAGATCGTCGCCTATCGTTTCGGACAGGCAGGTCGTATGCACCGCTATGATCTGCGGATCGTAGAGCGTGAAGATCGTATTGAAAGCCTGCAACAGGTTGCTCTGACCCCCGAATACCGACGAGCCCTCGGTGAAGGACGAGGTCGCCGCCATGACCGGCTCCTTGTAGTGCCGGGTCAGCGTGCTTCTGTGGTAGGAGCAGCATCCCTGGGAACCGTGGCTATGCGGCAGGCAGCGGTGGACGCCGAGGGCGGCGTACATCGCCCCGATCGGCTGGCAGGTCTTGGCCGGATTTATGGTCAGGGCCGTTCTCGGCGGCGACTCCGCCTCCGTATGCTTCAGGTACAATTCAGTTGCCATAAGTTTCTCCTGTTGCGGGAATGAAAAAATCCGGTTTTTCGTTCCTGGCGGCCATCATTCCTTCCAGGCATAGGAACCGGAAAGCTGGGGAGCGCTTTCCCAGGGCGCCTTGAGCTTCCTCCAGACCGAGCCGTTCACCAGGCGGTCGATTTCACGGTAGAAAGCCGCGGCGCCGCGGAAACCCGCGTAGGGACCGCCGATGTCGTAGTTGTGGAGCTGCTTGAGCGGGATGCCGTGCTTCTGGACCACGTACTTTTCCTTGATGCCCGCGCAAAGGAGATCCGGCCTCACCAGTTCGATGAGCTTTTCCGTCTCGTAGTGGCTGACGTCGTCGATGACGAGGCTGCCCTCGGCCATTTCGCTCATCATGCCCTCGTACTCGTTCATCGGCAGGCCCTTCGCCTTGAGCTCCGCCAGCTGTTCGCCGTTGCGCCTCGGCGAGTATCGCTCCGGATCGCGTTCGATATGGAGCTCTTCGATATTGCGGCTGTCGGCGTCGATCTTGATGCTCGGGAGCACCTTGCGGCCCTCGTAGTCGTCCCGGTGGGCGAACTCGTAGCCAGCGGAGATCACCTTCATGCCCAGTTCCTTGAACAGGTCCTGGTAGTGGTGCGCGCGGCTGCCGCCGACGTACATGAGCACGCTCTTGCCTTCCAGCCGCGGCCTGACGCGGGAGAGCTCCTTCCTGACTTCGACCATTTCCGCCTCGATCAGGGCCTCGGTCCTCGCCGTAAGCTCCGGATCGCCGAAGTACTCCGCAAGGTGCCGCAGGGATTTGGCCGTGGAGGCAGCTCCGATGAAGTTGACCTTGAACCAGGGCACGCCGTATTTCTTCTCCATCATGTCGGCCATGTAGTTGATGGAACGGTGGCACATCACGAGATTCACGTCCGCGAAGGGCGCCTGTCCCATGGACACGAAGGTCGAATTGCCGGAGAAGGTCGTGACCAGGGTCACGCCGAGTTCCTCCAGGATACGTTCCAGTTCGAAGGCGTCGCCCCCGATGTTGTATTCGCCGAGCATGTTCACCTTGAACTTGCCGACGGGTTCTACCGGGTTTTTCCCGACGACATGGGTGAAGACCGCGTTGTTGGCGATATGGTGGCCCGCCGACTGGGAAACGCCCTTGTAGCCTTCGCAGGACATGCCGAACACCGTGATGCCGAGCTCCGCGCTCATGTCGCGGGCGACCGCGTGGACGTCGTCGCCGATGAGGCCGACCGGACAGGTGGAGAAGATGGCGATGGCCTTCGGCTTGAAGGTTTCGTAGGCCTCCCTCACCGCCACGCGCAGCTTCTTCTCTCCGCCGAAGACGATGTCGTTGTCCTGCAGGTCCGTGGACAGGCTGTACGGCATGAAGTTGTCCTCGGACGGCCTCTCCGTCCGGGTCTGGTTCCGCCTCGTCAACCAGCTATAAAAACCGCAGCCGATGGGGCCGTGCGTTATCTGCAGGATGTCGCGCGTCGGCCCGACGACGACGCCCTTGCAGCCGGCGTAGGTGCAGCCGCGCTGGGTGATGATGCCGGGAAGGGTCCGGGTATTGGCCTGGATCTCCGCGGGCGCGCCGTTCGCGTCCTTACGGTTGACGACGATCTGCTTTTCCCGCTTCCTCGCGATCTTCGCGGGGTACGCGCCCAGCAGCGCTTTCTTGACGGCGGCCGCTTCCGCCGCTCCCATGACCGGCTCGCCGACCGCCCCCACAAGGGGCAGGTCGATCGTCGCCGAATTAAATTCGCCCATGTTGTTCCTCACAATTCGTCCAGGACGCGGTCCCCCGACTCTGCCGTCCGTACGCGGTACGCCTCGGAAACGGGAAGCACGAAGATCTTGCCGTCACCCGCCTTTCCCGTCCGATTGACGGCGATGATCGTTTCCACGGTCTTCCTCACCAACCCGTCGGGAACGATGATCGTAAGCCAGCGCTTGGGGATGAGCCGCTGCGACTGCCCCAGCTGGGCGATCGCTTCCTCGTACCCTTTCTCGGCGCCTTTCAGCACCGTGAAATCGACCATACCCTTGCCCCTGCCCAGGCATTCCCTCGCCGTGAAACTCGGGATGTTCGCGTCGCCGAGGGCCTTCTTGGTCTTGTTGATCATGTTCATACGGATGACGGCCATGACCTCTTTCATGTCTCGGCTCCCACGGCCGCCGGGACGTCGTCCTCTTCCTTGATTCCGCTGGAGACCGTATAGACTTCCTCCACCGGGCTCACGAAAATCTTTCCGTCTCCGTAGCTGCCCTTGTCGCCGGTCCGCGCGGCGGCCATGATCGTCTTCACGACATAATCCTTGTCCTTGGATTTCACCACCGTGATCAGCAATTCCTTGGGCAGCTCGTCGTAGGTTATCTCCCCTATCTTGATGCCGCGCTGCTTTCCGCGACCGACCACGTTCACCTTGGTCACCGCGGGGAAACCCGCTTCCATCAGCGCTTCCATCACCATGTCGACCCGCTCGGGCCTGACTATCGCCCTCACCATCACCATTTCACGCCTCCTTAATTCGCTATGCCGTATTCCATCAGAAGGCTCTCCAGCTCTTCGGTGGTCAGGGGTTTGGGTATGACGAAGGTCGTGTTCTCGTGGATCTTCTTCGCCAGGGTCCGGTATTGATCGGCTTGGCCGTGGGTCGGTTCGAATTCGATCACGGTCTTCCGGTTTATCTCCGCGCGCTGGACCATGTTGTCGCGGGGAACGAAGTGGATCATCCGCGTGCCGAGTTTGGCAGCGAGGGCTTCGATCATCGCCTGCTCGTTGTCCACCTGGCGGCTGTTGCAGATCAGCCCGCCCAGGCGCACGACGCCGGCCTCGGCGAATTTCACGATACCCTTGCAGATGTTGTTCGCCGCGTACATCGCCATCATCTCGCCGGAGACGACGATGTAGATCTCCTCGGCCTTGCCCTCGCGGATCGGCATCGCGAAGCCGCCGCAGACGACGTCGCCGAGGACGTCGTAGAAGACGTAGTCGAGCGCCTGGGATTCGGCGTACGCGCCCAATTGTTCCAGCATGTTGATCGAAGTGATGATCCCGCGCCCGGCGCATCCGACCCCCGGCTCCGGTCCGCCCGACTCCACGCAGGTGGTGTTTCCGAAGCCCACCTTTGCGATGTCCTGGAGTTCCAGGTCCTCGCCCTCCAGGCGCAGGGTATCCAGCACCGTGTTCTGGGAAAGCCCGCCCAACAGCAGGCGGGTCGAATCCGCCTTCGGGTCGCAGCCCACCACCATGATCTTTTTCCCCATCTCGGCAAGGCCCGCTACCGTATTCTGCGTGGTCGTCGACTTGCCGATGCCGCCCTTCCCGTAAATTGCCACTTTCCGCATCATCGCACTCCTCAAGAGGTTGTCGCGATTGATAATGCAAAAGGCGTGCCAAAACAGGGAAGATTTCGGATATAAATGAGTGAATTTTCTAAGTCTTTATCACAGAATATATTAAACAGCTAGTTGCGATTATTGTCTTTCAAGGTATCTGCTGGAAATGCACGGGGAAGCCGCCGTATTCCCACGCATCGGTGGCTTTCCGTTCGATGGTACCAAAACGTCGGATCATCAGGAAACGAACTGGCTCTCATACAGGCTCTTGTACCTTCCCCCGAGGGCCAGCAGTTCGTCGTGGGTGCCTGCCTCCGCGGTCGGGAAGGCGTCGTCTCCGCGGGCAATCCCCCTATCCTCGATTCGGAGGATGAGCTGGGGCTGCGCGATAGAAGCCGCGGCCGACGCGAGCATCGCGATCGCGGCCGATTCGACCCGAAGCCGACGCGACCTGTCCCTTGCGCTCGCCCAGATAGGCTTACATCCGGAGCAACAAAGGAAACCCGGAACCGCGGTTCGGCATCGGCATCCATCCCGGCTCCCGGATGACCAGCAAATGAGAGAAAGCGCAGGGGGATCGCTGATTCCGCAGGCATACAAAGCCATGGTAAGTTGGCCCCATCATGCAGTGGACCCAGACCTTCGATCCCTTCTCGTCGCCCGCCTTCTCGGCGCTGATCGCGACCGTCCCGTTATTGGTATTGTTCGTCTTCCTCGCCGCGGGCAGGGTGAAAGGATGGATAGCCGCGCTTTGTTCGGCCGGCGTTTCGCTCGCGATCGCCGTGGCTTTCTGGCGGATGCCCGCGGCGGGCGCACTGTCCGCGGCACTGTTCGGCTCGGCGTTCGCCCTATTCCCGATCATCTGGATACTTATCGCCGCGCTCTGGATATACCATCTCAGCGTGGATTCCGGCCAATTCGAGCGCATCAAGGCCATGCTCGGCGGCATGACGAACGACCGGCGGCTCCAGGCCCTCTTCATCGCCTTCGCGTTCGGATCCTTCCTGGAGGGTACGGCCGGTTTCGGGGTACCCGTCGCCATCACTTCCGCCATGCTCGTCGGGCTCGGCTTCGATCCCATACTCGCCGCCACGCTCTGCCTTTTGGCCAACAGCTCCCCCGTCGCCTTCGCGGCCGCGGGGGTCCCCATCACGGTCGCGGCCCAGGCGAGCGGATTGGATCCTCTGGAGATCGGCTCCTTCGTCGCCCTCCAGCTTCCCCTGCTTTCCCTTTTCATGCCGCTTTGGCTGTCGGTATTCCTGTGCGGATGGAAACGGAGCCTTGAGATCTTGCCGGCCATCCTGGTCGGAGGGCTTTGCCTGGCGCTGACCCAGCTCATCGTATCGATGACCCTGGGGCCCTGGTCCACCGGCGTCGTCTCGGGGCTCGCGACCGTAGCAGGCCTCGGCATCCTGATGAGGTTCTGGAAGCCGAAACGGAGCTGGGATTTCGGCGACCGGATCGCGGCGCCGACGGAACGGCGCGCGGACTTCACCTTCGCCGAGGCGCTCAGGGCTTGGTCGCCGTATCTCCTCACTTCCATCTTCGTCCTATTGTGGAGCACGCCCTTCATCAAGAATCTGCTCAAACCCACGGCATTCAGGCTGGCATGGCCCCTGCTCCCGGGCCCGGTCTTTCTGGATCTCTCCGTCCTGTCGTCTTCGGGTACGGCGATTTTCGCCGCAGGCCTGCTTTCCGTCTTCATCCTGCCCGATCTCGGCCCGCGGAAAGCCCTCGCCGCCCTCGGAAAGACCATCGGGGACCTGCGCTTCACCATTCCGACCGTTTGCCTCGTCATGGCGAACGCTTCGGTCATGAACCACTCCGGGATGAGCACTTCGATCGCCCTCCTCCTCGCGGGCACGGGACCGCTTTTCCCGCTATTCGCCCCCCTGCTCGGCTGGATCGGGGTCGTGCTCACCGGATCGGACACGTCGTCGAACGCGCTCTTCTGCTCGCTCCAAAGGACGACGGCAGATCGGCTCGGACTGAATCCTTCGCTCATGGTCGCCGCGAACACCTCGGGCGGAGTCGCGGGCAAGATGATATCGCCGCAGAGCCTCTCGGTGGCGACCGCATCGTCCGGACTCGCGGGCCGGGAAGGCACCCTCTTCCGGGCAGCTTTCCCGCACAGCATCGCGATGGCGCTGATGATCAGCCTGATCAATCTCGGCTTGTCGTTCCTGTTCTAGGCGCGTCCGGTTCCGCCGCACGCGCCTTCAGCGCGGCTTTGTCCTCGTACATGCGCCGGTCCGCGACCGCAACGAGCTCGTCGTACTCGATGCCGTCCGCGCCGAAACGCGCGATTCCGAAACTGAAGCCGCAAGTCAGCGCAACGCCTTCGAACGGAACGGATTGCGCGAGCATCAACCGGCGCTGCTCATCGAGCCGGGCCGAAAGCCCTTCCTCCTCGCCTTGGAACAGGATGGCTATGAATTCGTCCCCGCCGAAGCGGGCGAGGATGTCGGAGGCGCGGAACCGCTCCTTCATCTCCCGGGCGAAGTGACGGATCAGCTCGTCTCCGGCGAGGTGGCCGAGGGTATCGTTCACCTTTTTCAGACCGTTGAGGTCGAAGAGCGCCAGCGAGAAGCGGTCGCCGTACCGGACGGCCTTGCTCCGGATCACCGAGAAGATGCTCTCGAAGTAGCGGCGGTTGAAGAGGCCGGTCAGCTTGTCGTGCTCGGACTCGAAAACCGTCCGCTCGACGGACTTGAACATGCCTATCGCGATGGGAATCTGGGACCTGAGGTATTCCATGAGCGCATGGTCGGTTTCGTCGAACACGTTGTTCCGGGAGCTGTCCAGGTTGAAGAGGCCGTAGAAGGCCCCGCCGATGGTGATGGGGGCGCTCATCGAGGAGCGGATGGTTTCGCCTTTCGTGTTTTTGAGCAGGGTATCGGGCATGCCGCGGGTCCGCATGAAGTCCTGCAGGTCGTTGATGATGAGCGTCTCGCCGGGCTCGCTGTCGGATTCCTTCCATTGGAAAGTATCCTCCACCCTTACCCGGAAATCCTTCGTCTCCGAGCGCGAGTATCCGGATACCGCGGCGATGCGGAGCATCCTGTCCTCGCCGACGAGGAGGATGCAACCGACGTCGGCGTGGTCGATCGCCGCAAGGACCTTCTCAAGGATGATGTCGAAGAAACGGTCGAGATCGGCGGCCTGCAGGATGGAGTTGTTGATCTCCAGGATCGCGTCCTTGAGCCGCATGAGCTGAGCTATCTTGCGTTCCGACTCCGCCTGGGCGCTCAGGTCGCTGATCGTACCCGAGGACCCGCCGATGCCGCCCCGGCCGTCGTCGATCGCGGCGACGTTCAGCAGGAAGGTCCGCTCGAAGCCGTCCGAGGGGAGCGCGAAGGTCGCGGACGCGCGGGTTTCCCCTCCTGACGCGAGGGCGGCGTCGACCTCGGCGAATGCGGCCGCGGTGGTGTCCGTCCGCAACTGTGCGATCGTCCGTCCGAGAATCCGTTCCTCCGGCAGATCGAGAAACAAGCGGAAGCGCTCGTTGCAGCGCCGGATCCGCCGGTCCCGATCCCGATAGAAAACCGGATTGGGTATCGTGCGGAAGATGGTCTCGAGGATCTTGCGGTCCTCTGCCCCATCGCAGTCTTGTCGCCCGTTGACGCTCTCAGGCTGAGCTGCTTTTTTCATAAAACCTCGAACGGAAAGCATAGCCGATTCCGCTTCAGGAATCTACCCGCTCCGCGTTTTGACTGCGCTGATGAGGGCCGCACCGCAGCCGCCGTACATGGATGGATGATCCGCGGCAAACGCCGGGATGTGCTAAGATTGAATGATTCATGCAGCAGCGGAGGCTGTCATCATGTGGTTCGCGGTATCGCTCGCCGTTGCTTTCGGACTCCTTTCGCTCGTCCTCGCGGCGGTATTAATCCGCGTTTCCGCGACCGGCCGCGCGGCTTACGGAGGCGGGCGGCACCGGGATTTCGCGGCCCGGCTGGCGGAGTCCGAGCGGCGGATGCGCCTCACCCTGGAGGCGACCCGCATCGGAACCTTCGATTGGGATCTCGGGAACGATAGCTGGAGTGCGTCTCCCACTTTCTATTCGATGCTGGGCTACGAACCGATCGTCGGTCCCGCCGATAGGCGCGAATGGCTGGAACGCGTCCATCCGGAGGAAGCCGCGCAGGTTCGGGAGAGGCTGCTGTCCGTTTTCGATCCGGACTTCGATTCGATGGAATTCGAAGCGCGTTATGCCCATGCCGATGGCGGCTATCGTTGGGAGCGGGTTTCCGGCTACCCGGTCGAACGAGGAAAAGACGGCCGGGCGACCCGCATCCTCGGCATCAGGAAAAACATCAACGACCGGAAGGTCGCGGAGGAAGCCCTCCGCGTCAGCGAGAAACGGCTCCGCAGCTTCTTCGAGGATTCCGCCATCTCCATCTGGGAGGAGGACTTTTCCGCGGTCAGGGAGCGGATCGAGGCGGTCCGCGCGACGGGAGTCGCGGACTGGGAAGCATTCTTCGCCCGGCGCGAACGCGTCGTCGAATTCGCTTCGCTCGTGCGGATCCTGGACGTCAACCGCGCGACCGTCGAACTGCTCGAATGCGACTCCAAGGAGGAAGCGCTGCGGAGCCTCCCCGTTTTCTACGACGAAGAGGCTGTCGCTACCTTCCGATCCGAGCTCGCTTCCCTCGCCGCGGGACGGCTTTCCTTCGAGTGCGAAGCCATGCTCAACACAACGACAGGAAGGCGGGTCTTCCTCCAGCTCAAGCTGAGCGTTCTTCCCGGCCACGAGGAGAACTGGTCGCGCGTCCTCGTTTCCATGGTGGATCTTTCGGAGCGCAAGGCCGCCGAGGAGGCGCTCCAGGGTTCGCTGCGGGAGAAGGAGCTTCTCCTCAGCGAAATCCACCATCGGGTGAAGAACAACCTGCAGATCATCTGCAGCCTCATAAATCTCCAGCTCGGGGGGGCGGACGAGGCGTCCGGCTCGGTCCGTTCCCTCCGGGACATGGAGGCCCGCGTCCGATCGATGTCGTTCGTCCACGAACTGCTTTACCAATCGGACGACTTCGCCTCAGTCGACTTCTCGCGATACGTAAGGCAACTCTGCGACTATCTGATGGAAGCCTACGGCATCGACGCGGGCCGGGTCCGCGTGGAAATAGCCGTCCAGGACATCCGCCTGTCGTTGGACAAGGCCATCCCCGGCGGCCTCATCGTCAACGAGCTTTTCTCGAACGCCTTGAAGCACGCCTTCCCCGGCGACCGCTCCGGCACCGTGCGGATCGGATTGAAGAGCGCGGACCGCGGCTTCGTGTCGCTCGAAGTGCGGGACGACGGCGTCGGAATCGCGAAGACGGAACGGGAAGCGAAGCCATGTGCAGAACTCGGCTCCAACCTCGTTGAGAGCCTCGCCCAGCAACTGAACGGATCGTACCGCCGCGAGACCGTCGGCGGGGTGTCGGTCAATATAGTCTTTCCGGCATAGCCGGCGTAGCCTGTCCTGCAGGCGCCCGTCCTGCGTTTCCGCAAGCTTCGTGACACTTACCAAAGGCCGCGTCTTGGGATACACAGGTCGGATGATATTGAAACTGCTGGGCCACAGCGCCAACGACCTGTTCTGGTTTATCCTCCCCCTGGTGCTTCCCTTCCTGTTGGTGAAGTACGACCTCAGCTACACTGAGGCCGGAGGGATACTCTCCGTCTATCTATTCGTGACCGCCGTGGGTTCCCTCATCCTCGGAAAGCTTTCGGACCGTTTTTCCCCCAGACGGATCCTCGGCTATGGTTTCCTGCTGGCTTCCTCGGGCTTGATCGCATCGGGCTTCGCCCCGAACCTGGCGCTCTTCCTTCTGCTCATTTCCGTCACGGCCGTGGGAGTCAGCACCTTCCATCCGGTCATGTACGCGATCATCGACGAGACCTACCCGGAAAACAAAGGCAGGGTGATGGGGCTGTACGAAAGTTTCGGCACCGGAGCCCTCCTGGTCATGTTCCTGGTCAACGGATACCTTTTCAAGGGGATAGGAATCCGGGGAGTCCTGATTCTCACAGCCATGCCCGGACTCGTCATCGGGCTGCTCTACTTTTCGCCCTCCCTCTTTCCCCTCGCCGCCCGGAAACCTCACGCGAAGCCGGCCGCCTCCGGCACGGCCGCCCGAAGCGAACTCATCCGTTTCGTCGTCTTCCTCCTGAGCGTCATCCTGCGGGTAATGGGCGTCACGGCCATCCTCAATTTCCTGCCGACGATTTTCGCAAACTTCCTCGGCTTTGAAGGCAATATGGCGGCCTACGGTACGGCCTTCTTCTTCGCCGGCGCCATCTTCGGTGCCCTGATCACCGGAATATTTTCCGACCGTCTGAATCCATTCGCGATCCTCATCTTCAGCTCCACTATGATAGTCCTGGCTATCCTGGAATTGTCCCTGGCCTTGCCCGGTTGGATCTATCCTCTCGTGATCGTCCAATTCGGTTTCTTTACGTCCGGGTGCATCATCAACCAGAATCTGCTGATGACGAGCCTGGGCAGGCACCTCGGCAAGGGGGAGGTTTTCGGCGTCCTCATGGGCGTCATGACCCTCACCTCCGCGGGCAGTCCCACCCTTTTCGGGATGCTCATCGACTTCGCGGGTTTCCACGCCGCGCTCAGGATTTTCAGTCTGCCCCTGCTTTTCAGCATCATGATCCTGATCGTCCTGTTGCGGTCCGACTTGGCCGCGAAGAGGAGCCCGGTCCAAGCGCCGTAAACTCATCGAAGGCGTCGCCTGCGACATACGCGCGGCTCCTTCCCCGGCCTTTGCGCCCGGCTTCCCCCTCCCGCCCCGCCCCCCCCCAATACATTTGCCTCGACCTCCATACCTGATTATTTTAGTCACATTACTCTTGAATCAGGAGGGAACCATGTTACGATTCGATTCATCCTCATCCGCCGGAAAGCTCGCCGGAGCGGTCGCGTTGTTCATCACGTTATCAGGCATCGCCGGCGCCCAGGGACTTCCGCCCGCGGAAGCCGATGTCGCCGCTCGGTTGGCCGAATCGCCGCGGCACGGCGAATGGGTAAGCTATGATGCGGGCCAGGGGGACAGGACCGATGCCTGGATGGTCTATCCGGAACGGGCCGACAAGGCCCCGGTCGTGGTGGTCATCCACGAAATCTTCGGCCTGAACGACTGGGCGCGGGCCGTAGCGGATCAGCTGGCGGCGGACGGCTTCATCGCCATCGCGCCCGACTTCCTGAGCGGCAAGGCTCCGGACGGGAAAGGAGGCAGCGTCGCGCTCGGAGCCGACGGTTCGCGGGCGGCGATCGCCAAACTGGATCCCGTCGAAATAGTCCGCAGGCTCAACGGCGCCGCGGCGTACGCGACCTCCTTGCCCTCCGCGACCAGGGCTTACGGCGTGGTCGGTTTCTGCTGGGGCGGCGGTATCTCCTTCGCCTGGGCCACCCAACAGGGCGCGCTCGGCGCGGCGGTCGTCTATTACGGAACCTCGCCGGCCGCCGCCGCCCTCGCTGCGGTCAAGGCCCCGGTGCTCGGCCTATACGGCGGCGCCGACGCCCGCGTCAACGCGACGGTTCCCGCAGCCAAAGCTGAAATGGCACGGCTCGGCAAGCGCTATGAAACCGAAACCTACGACGGGGCGGGCCACGCCTTCCTGCGCCAGCAGACGGGGCAGAACGGCGCGAACATGGCCGCCAGCCGCGCGGCCTGGCCGCGGACGGTAGATTTCCTGAAGGGATTGCTGGAAGCGAAACGGTCCGACGTTTCGCCGGCCGCGCCCGCGCTGGCTGCCGCCTTCGCGGGCGCCGACGATTGCGTCGAAGCCTGCGCGCTTGAGGACGGAGCCGCGCTGGTCGCGAAGCGCTGATTCGTCGGCGAAGGTTCACCCGCCCGGAGCCGGGGGCGGCGGGATCTGGGCGGCGCCCGAACGGCGGCGGGCTGGGTGCTGGGGGCGGCCGGCGGTGGCCGAACGGCGGCCGGGGGTCCCCGCCGGCCCCCGCCGGGCCCCGGCGGCGCAAAGTTTTTGTTGACAAAAACGCGAATGTAGATTTATCCTTAAGTTAATCGATTAACTTAAGGAGGAACGGGTAATGAAGAGGATTGCGATATTATTGATCACGGCGGCGATATGCATGCCGGCGGCATTCGGACAAACCAAACCAGTGGCCGACATGTCCTGGAACGAAATCGCCGCGCAGGCGAAAAAAGAAGGGAAGGTCGTCTGGTACCAGTGGTACTTCCAGCCCCAGTTCAGGACCTTCGTCAAAGGATTCACCGAAAAGTACGGTATCGAGGTCGTGATTCCTGATGGAACGCATGACGGGAACCTCAACAAATTCCTGGCCGAGCGGAAAAGGAAGACGGGCGATATCGACGTCCTGTCCTTCGGCGGCGGAAATACCTACAAGATGAATATGGCGGAGTATTTCCTCGGACCGCTCACGAAAATCATACCCGGCGGCGAAAAACTGAAGATTTCGATCGAAGGCGGAAATTCCCAGGGATATGCCGTCGCTTTCTGGGGCAACCAGACCGGACTCGCGTATAATCCTTCCAGGATCAAGGAAACGGAGTTGCCCCAAACGATCGAATCCCTGTCCGCCTGGATGCAGGCGAATCCGAAACGGCTCGGCTTCAATGTCGAGAACGGCGGAGCCGGCCCGGCGTTCATAGAGTCCGTTACCCGCAATGTCGCCGACGCGCTCGACTACGAGGACGGCGACGCTCCGAAGGATAAGATCGCGGGACTCGCGCCCTCCTGGGCCTGGTTCTCGGCACGGAAAAGCCAATTCGTGATTACGGCCTCGAATGCCGATAGTATAACCCGGTTGAACGACGGCGAATTCTATATGGTAGCGGCTTGGGAGGACATGTTGGCCGGTCTCCAGAAAAGCAAAACCGTGGACGGCAAGATCAAGTTCTATATCCCCTCCTTCGGAATGCCCGGCGGCGGAAATATGGTGGGCGCCGCGGCGAACGCGCCCCATAAGGCCGCCTCCCTGCTCTTCATCCATTGGCTTTCTTCGGCCGAGACGCAGGCCCTCCTGAACAGGGAATTCGGTTCGGCTCCCCAACATCCCGAAGCCGCCTCGGATGCCTCCCTGATCCCGATGAAACAGCGCGTTTATTCAAGGATGTGGGCCGGAAAACCGTTCGGAGATATGGTGAAAACCAGCTTTACGGAGAATGTCTTGCTGAAATGATCCTGACGGAAGCCGGCAACGCCGCCCGCCCGTCGCTGACGGCTTCCCTTTTCTTCATGGAGACCGATGAAAACTATGAACGCGCTTACGATAGACCACGTGTCGCTGAGTTTCGATGATTTCCGCGCGGTCGACGACGTTTCGTTTTCCGTGAAAACGGGAGAATTCATAACCCTGTTGGGACCTTCCGGTTGCGGAAAGACCACGCTGCTGAAACTGATCGGCGGTTTCTACCAACCGGATTCCGGGAAGATCCTAATCGATGGGTCGGACGTGACCAAGGTCCCGCCGGAACGGCGCGATACGACCATGTGTTTCCAATCCTATGCGCTTTTTCCCCATCTGACCGTCGCTGAAAATATCGTCTTCGGACTCAAGCAAAAAAAGATCCGGAAGGATGTACGCGACGAACGGCTGCGGGAAGTCGCCCGGCAAGTCGCGTTGGAAACGCAACTTTCCAAGCTGCCGTCGATGCTTTCCGGCGGCCAGCAGCAACGCGTGGCTTTGGCGCGGGCTATGGCCATGCGTTCGGGAATCATCCTTTTCGACGAACCGCTGTCCAATCTCGACGCGAAATTGCGGGACCAAGTGCGCTTCGAAATGCTGCAACTCCAGAAATCGCACGGTTTCACCGCGATCTACGTGACGCACGATCAATCGGAAGCGTTGGCGATGTCCGACACCATCATCGTCCTCAACCGCGGGAGAATCGAACAAATCGGCACCCCCGACGAGATATACAAAAAACCGAAGAACCGGTTCATCGCGGATTTCATAGGAACGGCCAATATATTCGAAGCGCGGATCGCGGAGAAAATCGACGGAAGGCGATATATCGTGGAAACGAGCATGGGGCGTTTCGCGGCCGAGTCGGAGAATCCGCCCCAATCCGACAAATTGTTCGTCTGCTGGCGTCCGGAAGACGCCGTCCTGACTAATACGCCGCGGGGCGAGAACGATTTCGTTTCCCATGTGGAGGTTTCGGTCTACCAGGGCAACAAGACCGACCTGCTCGTACGGATGCCGGAGGGGCATGCTCCGACTTTCCGGATCCAGACGGCGGGCACGGTGCGGCACGCCGACGGCGCCAGGGTCTCGTTCCATATTCCGGCCGGGTGCGTAAAATTCCTCGAGGCCACATCATGAAGGAAAAAAGCGATCCCTGGCTGGTGGCCCTCCTGCTTCTCCCCGGCTGCGGACTGATCGTGCTGTTGGTGGGCGCCGTCGTGGTGATGGCCGTTGTCCAATCGGTCGGCTATTTCAATTTCGCGGGCGAGAGCGGTTTCACGCTTTCCCATTGGAAAGATCAGATGTCGAGCCATCGGCTATGGCGATCGTTCGGTTATTCGCTCAAGATCGCGACGCTCAGCTCGGTGCTCTCGGTGCTCGCGGCCTACCCGCTGGCCCTCTGGTTCCGTAAGCCTTTCAAGGGATCGGCCTTCATAAGCTCGCTGCTCAAGGCGCCGTTGCTGGTCCACGGCCTGGTCGCCGCCTTCCTGTACGTCAATTTCATATCTTTCAACGGCTTCCTGAACCAGTTGCTGATGTTCATCGGCTTGATTCACGATCCGATCAGGATGCAGAACGATGAACGCGGCATCGGCGTGATCATCCTCCAGCTCTGGAAACAAATGCCGTTCGCCTTGTTGCTTCTGACCGGCGCGGTCCAGGCGATCGGCGACGATATCCTGCTCGCGGCTCAGGACTTGGGCGCTCCCGCCTTCGCGAGATTCCGGAAAGTCATCGCCCCGCTGACCCTGAAATCGCTTCAGGCGGCGCTCGTCATCATTTTCATCGGTGCTGCGGGGGATTATTCCTTCCAGGTGATAGCCGGACCCGTCAACGTAAATTCCATAACCCAGTACATGTACATCATCCAAAACGAGTCCGGCGGCTGGAACCAGGCCGCGGTGGTCGCGATCATGCTGATGGCTTTTTCGCTCGTCGGATCGCTCGCCTTGGCCGCGATAGCCCAGGCCGTCGTCAAAAGGGGGCAAGCGTGAAACGCGCATCTCTGGACCGGATCCTGGTGATCGCGCTCTTTTCGGTATGCCTTGTCTGGCTGATCCTGCCCCTCGCGCTCGCCGTGATGTGGTCCATGGTCGATCCCGATTATGTCTGGAGCTATCCGGATTTGTTTCCGAAGGTGCTTTCCTTCAAGCGCTGGGGCCTGCTGTGGGAAACGACGACCCTGAAGCAATCGATGGCGAATAGCTATCTGCTGGCCATCTCCGCCGCTTTCACCACCCTGCTCCTTTCGTTGCCGACGTCCTACGCCCTCGGGCGAATGCACTTCAGGGGCAAAGCCGTCGTCCAGACGCTGATCCTTCTGCCCATGGTAATACCCGGTTTCGTCACGGCCATATTCTTCTCTTCCCTGTTGTTCAGCCTGGGCATCTACTCGAAGTTCCTGGGAATCCTGATCGGGCATTCCGTATTATTATTGCCGTACGCCTTGAGGATACTTTCGGTTTCGTTCGCCCAAGTCCGCCAGGACCTCATCGACGCGGCCCGCGACATGGGCGCATCCCGGTTCACCGTTTTCCGGGTCGTATTCTTTCCCGCGATCAAACCGGGAATCCTGGCTTCGCTCATCATCGTCTTCATCTACAGCATCGAAGAATTCGCCCTTTCCTTCATCATCGGTTCTCCGGAATTCACGACGGTACCGACTATCCTGTATTCGTATCTCGGGTACCAATTCATCCGGCCGAACGCGGCCGTGGTTTCGCTCATCCTGGTGGTTCCGAATATCTTCCTGATGCTCGTGCTCGAACGCGTTCTGAAAGTGGCGAATCCGGCGACCATCGTCGGAAAAGGATAAGGGATGGACTCGAGTTCAGAAAAGACTACGATCGATTTCGACCGGATCGCCTCGGCGACCGGGATGGAAGCGGGGAAGGTCGCCGCAATCTATCAAAGTTGGCTCCAGGGGAAACGGGGGAAAAACGGGCCCGCGGCGGATTTGAAACTGGTTTCCATGCTGAGCGATCTATCCACGGCGACCGTTTCCTATTACCTGAACGGCAAGAAGGGCAGCATTTCCCAGGAACGCGGAGAGACGCTGCAAAAGGTCCTGGAATGCCTCCATTATTCCCGGTCGGTGGCCGCGAGGAAATTGCGGAGCAAGGAAAAAAAGAGCATCGCCTTCGTCTCGCCGCTTTCGGAAAGCCCGAGCCCCGAGTTCTCGCTCGCGTTGTTGAAGTCCGTCAAGGAGGAGGCGAAGAAGTACGGATACTATGTGGACGTCTTCGATGTGGAGGAAGGAGAGGAGGCTTCCTTCTTTGCCAATCTGCCATTCCTGGGAATGGTGGACGGAATCATCCTTTCTTCGATCTGCGTCGACAACGGCATGCTGCAACCGATAGTCGAGCACAAATTGCCGATCGTCGATTTCCATAGCTGGGAAAAGCTTGATCGGGCCCCGGTGACGGACTCCATCATTCCGCAAAACTCGGTGTTCT
The DNA here is from genome assembly GCA_003527485.1 of Treponema sp. GTDB lineage: Bacteria > Spirochaetota > Spirochaetia > Treponematales > Breznakiellaceae > UBA12037. The sequence goes on from DPXI01000135.1 coordinate 28,454, forward strand.
CCCAGTTGCTCACCCATTTGTTCCTTGAATGCGGATACAGGAATCCCATCCTCGTGTCGCTGCCTCCGAAGAACAACATCACCCGCAAGAAGAAGATCGAAGTGTATTTGGAAGAGTTGGATCGCTCCGGGATACCCTTCGACCCCGACCGGAACATCATCTACATCAATCGGCACGACATCATCGAGGGGAAGAAGGCGTATCCGGAGATATTCCGCAGGAATCCGGATGTAGATGTCATCATTTGCCTCTCGGACCTCATCGCGATGACCGTGCTGGTCGAGCTGAACGCGGAGGGGCGGCGAATTCCCGTAACCGGCTACGACAACCTCGATATCAGCGAATTGTTCGGAATCACGACGATCGACCAGAATTTGGCCGATACCGGCCGGATGGCTTTCGAGAAACTGTATTACGCCATCAGGTTCGTCCAGAAAAACGGTACGTATCCGGCCTATAGCGAGACCGTGATGGACTTGAAATTCGTCAAGAGAACGTCTTCCCTGAAGAAGCAAAGCCTACCTGTCGTGCCGCCTGGCCATGCAGGAATCTTATCCCAAGGAACGAATCGATGATCGCGAAGAAACTTTATGCCCCGAAATTCTCAGAGAGGCTCGCCGGCCGCGGCCGCCCGCTGATAGCCGCCCATCGCGGCAGCGCCGGCGGGAATATCGTGCCGAATACGATAGCGGCTTTCACCGCCGCCCTGCGCCAAGGCGCCGATATGGTCGAGTGCGATATCGAACGTACGCGGGATGGCCGGTTGGTCCTTTTCCACGGGACCCATGAGCGGATGTACCTGGGTTCCGAAAGCCAGATCTCCGAAATGACGTACGCGGAGACCGTCGCCTTCAAATATTTTAATTCGAACGATAACAGCAATGGTCAATCCGTCGAGGATATGGAAGACGCGTTCCGCGCTTTGAAGGGAAAAACCTTGATCAATATCGACCGGGGATGGGATTTCTGGGATTTGATCGTCGAAGGAATCGAAAGGCAGGACATGTCCGGCCAGATCCTCCTGAAGAGCCCGCCACGTGCAGACCTCCTGGCGAAGCTGGAATCGTTTCCGGTGAAATACATGTACATGCCGATCTTGCGCTCGCTCGACGACTACCGATCGCTATCGGGTTTCGACATCAATCTCGTCGCCGCGGAATTGATTTTCGATTCTCCCGACAGCGAAATCGTAAGCTCCGATTTCATCGGATCGCTGAAGAGGAAAGGCCTGCTCGTCTGGGCCAATAGCCTGAAGCTGAACGATACCGATCGCATATGCGCGGAGTTCGACGACGACGTATCCATCATGAAGGGGGCGGAACACGGTTGGGGAAAGCTCCTGGATATGGGTTTCGATATCATCCAGACAGATTGGCCCGCCCTTCTCCGCGCCTATCTGGAAGAACGGTACAGCGTCGGGGCTCATCATGGATGACCCGATCGACGCCCTGTTGTTCGATTTCGGCAACGTGGTGGTCAGGATAGATTTTGATCGGGCATTCCGTTCTTGGGGATCCCTCTCGGGAAAACCGGCGGAATGGTTCAAGGAGCGCTTCTCCATGGATGAAGCCTATGAACGCCATGAACGGGGCCAGCTCACGGCCGAGGAATATTTCGCCGTTCTGAGGACCCGGTTCGGAACGGATTTGTCGGACGGGCAATTCGCGCTGGGATGGAACGCCATCTTCCTTGACGTGATTCCCGGCATGGTCGGCCTCCTGGAAAGGGCGAAACGGGATTACCCCCTTTTCATGTTCAGCAATACCAACGCCGAGCATCAGAAATTCTGGATGGAGAAATATTCGTCCGTCCTGCCCCTATTCGACCGGATCTTCACCTCGGTCGACCTGGGAAAGCGCAAGCCCGAGGCCGAAGCTTTCTCCGCGGTCGCGGAAGCGATCCGCGTACCGCGATCCCGGATCCTCTTTTTTGACGATGCCGCCGAAAACATCGACGGGGCGCGCCGGGCCGGCCTCAAGGCCGTCCACGTTCGGACGATACGGGATATCGAAGGGGCGCTCATGACCTGCTCGTCCGACAAGGCGGGCGGTCCGCCGTCCGCGTTCGCTTGATCGGAGGCTACATGACGCCCCTCATTCCGAAAAATACTCTTTCATCGGCGAGAAATAGTAGTCCACCCATCCCTGCCGATATTCCTCGCCTTGTCCATCGGGAATCGATGAATGGCGCAGGATCAACTTCGTGCCGTGCCCTTCTTCTTCCAGCAGGATTTCAACAACCGAATCCGGTGCGTCGGCGGGGAATTCGGTAGTCCGCCATGCCTGTACGATTTTCTTGCCAGGCACGAGCTCCCGGTGGATTCCGCTGATATATCCGTCCCAGGCGGAGAAACGCCCGCCCGCGACGGGATCCGATTCGGCGGGAGCCCCGGTCATCGCCGAGTGGGAAGCGCCGTCAAGCCATGCCCTGTATACGGTCATAGCAGGAACGTCAAAGGTCGCCATCAATTCAAATGAATCGGACATGATGCCCTCCCCGCCTCGTCGAAGCGCACGGATTATAGCATGAAGCGATGCGTTCCCGAACCGACCCTTATCGTTTCCTTCGCGTCCGGAAGCACGATCCGCGCGGTCGTTCCCGGCGGGAGGTCGACCTCCAGGGAGAAGACGCCTCCTTCGATCTTCCACTCCGAACGTATCAGCCCGTAGGCGCTTCTGTACGCGATCCGGCAACGATCGATGCCGCCGCCCGGCTGCGGCCGGATCAGCACGGATTTGAAACCGGCGCCGGCGCCATCCTCCGTATCGACCGAAAGGCCCCCTATCGTCTCGTACATCCACTGGCCGACCGCTCCGTAGGCGTAGTGGTTGAAGGAGTTCATGTCCGCGCTCCAGAGGCTTCCGTCCGGCTTCATCCCGTCCCAGTGCTCCCAGACCGTCGTCGCGCCCTTGGTCACCTGGTACAGCCAGGACGGATAGTCTTCCTTGAGAAGGAGCGCGTAGGCCAGGTCCAGCCGGCCGTTCTCGCTCAGGGCGCGGCAGATCCAGGGCGTACCGAGGAAGCCGGTGGTCAGGTGACCACCGTTCTCGGCCAGCAGGGCGGCCAGGTCGGCGACCGCGCGCTCGCGGCGGGCTTCCGGCACGAGGCCGAGCACGAGGGCCAGCACGTGGGCGGTCTGGGTGCGCGCAGCGAGCCTGCCCGAGGTCGTGATGAACTCGGTCCGGAACGCCGCGACTATCTCCCGGTGGAGCTTGCGGTACGAAGCCGCGTCCTTCTTCTTGCCGAGGACTTCAGCGGCCTTGGCGACCAGATCCGTCGAATACGCGAAATACGCGGTGGCGGTCAGGTCGTTGGGAGTGGCGCCGAAGTAGCTTCCCTCCTTGGCGTCCAGGGCGACCCAGTCGCCGAAATGGAAGCCGGTATTCCAGATCAGGTTGTTCCCGGCCTTCGCGCGGATGTACTCCACCCAGGCCCTCATGGACGGGTATTGTTCCTCCAGCAGGCGCGCGTCGCCGTAACGCTCCCATATCGTCCAGGGGCAAACGGTGGCCGCGTCTCCCCAGCCGGTGGAGGAATGCGATTCCTTGATCTTGGGTTCCCTCGTGATGATGGGTGTCAGGATGTCGGGTATGACGAAGGGGACGCCGCCGTCCGGAAGCTGCTCGGAGGCGAGATCGCGCAGCCATTTGCGGAAAAAGGGGCCGACACCCATGAGGTAGGACGCCGTGCCGATGAAGGCCTGCGCGTCGCCCGTCCAGCCCAGCCGCTCGTCGCGCTGCGGGCAATCGGTGGGAATGTCGACCGCGTTGCCCCTCCAGCCCCATTCGATATTGTGGTGGAGGCGGTTGAGCAGCTCGTGCGAGCATTCGAATTCCAGCGAGCTTTCCATGTCCGAATGGACGGCCCAGGCGCCGAAATCCCCGATTTCGATCTTTCCCAGATATTCCTCCACGAGCGCGTAGCGGAAGCCCTGGAAGGTGAAATGGGGCTCGAAGTATTCCTCCCCTTCCCCCTTCAGGATGTACTCGACGGTATTCCGCGCGGTTCGCATGTTGGCGTCGTAGAAATTGCCGTCGGAGTCCAGGATTTCCGCGTGCCTGAGCAGGACCCGGTCGCCGCGCCGGCCGCGGGCCTTGAAGGCGACCCAGCCGGAAAGGTTCTGGCCGAAGTCGAGCACCCTCTCGCCCTTGGGCGTGACGATGAGCTCCAGCGCCGGGAAACGCCTCTGCCGACGGACCGGAGGGCCGTCCTGGGGGACCACGACGGAAGCGTCGAAGGCGACCGCCCGCGCGCGGACCCAGGCGGAATCGTTGAAACCCGGAAGGCACCATCCCGCCTCCTCAAGACGGGCGTCGTAGCATTCGCCATGATACAATTCCGAATAGCGCACGGGGCCGGTCCCCGCCTTCCAGGTTTCGTCGGCGACGATGACGCGCTCGCGCGCGCCCCCGCGCGAGCGCGCGGGGGCGCGTCCGGTCGAGCGCTCGGCCCTGCGCGCGTCCTTGACCCGTAGGTCCAGGGAAAACGCGGTCCGCTCGCCATAGAAATTCCGCAGTTTCAGCCAGGTCAGGTCTCCGGCGTACCAGCCTTCGGCGAGCACCGCTCCGATCGCGTTCTTTCCCGGCTTGAGCAGGCTGCCGACGTCATAGGTCTGGTAGGCCAACCGCTTGCGGTAATTGGTCCATCCCGGCGTCAGCACGGCGTCCCCGACGCGCGTCCCGTTGATCCATAGCTCGTACAGGCCCAAGGCGGTCACGTACGCGCGAGCCGATTCCGGAGCGCCCGGCAGGACGAATTCGGACCGGAGGTAGATCGGACGCGGTGACCGGCCGGTTTCAGGAACGGGACTGGAAATGAAAGGCGCGCTCCATTTCCCCGCCGGCAGGGCGGTCTCAAACCAGGAGGCTTCGCTCCACGCGCTTTCTTCGCCCCGGCCGTCCGTCGTCCTGACGCGCCAATGATATCGGGTCCGCGGCTTCAGGGCCTTGCCGCCGTATTCGACGAACTGGGACCGGTCCGAGCGGACCTCCATCGAATCCCATTCCGGAGCGGCGAAATCCGCAGCCCTCGCCACCTGGATTCGGTACGCGCCCTGCACGACGGAGGGGGTATCGGTTTCGAGCCTCCAACCGAATCGGGGCTTGGCGCTACCCACCGACTGAGGATTGATTTCGTATTCGCAGCGAAGGTCGACGGTTTTCAGCATGGGTGCGCTCCGTAAGGTTCGGTTATGATTTGACCGCTCCGGCCGTCATGCCGGAAACGATCCTTCCGTTGAAAAAAATGAAAAAGATCAGCGGAGGAATGGATATCAGGAGTATATCGGCGAAAAGGAGATTCCATCGATTCATGTAGGTGCTGATGAAATTGTACAGGGTGAGCTGGACGGTGGCGTTCTTGGCTCCCGGCAGGAAATACAGCGGATTAACGAAATCGTTGAAGATGTTGATGGACGTGATGATCGCGATCGTGGTCGACACCGGTTTCATCAGGGGGAAGATGACTTTTACGAACAGGTCGAATCCGTTGCAGCCGTCCATGAAGGAGGCTTCGTCCAGTTCGCGGGGAATGGCGCCCATATAGCCGCGGTAAAGCAGGGCCGAGAAGGGAAAAGCCAGCGCGGCCTCCACGAACACGAGGCCCATCACGTGCTTGTACAGGCCGATGGACTTCAGGAGCCAGATGGTCGGCACTACCGCCGGCGGGATCATGAGCCCCGCCAGGATCAGGAAATTGATCCAGGAAATCGTCCGCCCCTTCCTACGCTCCAGCACGAAGCCGGCCATGGAAGAGATGCCGAGCAGCACCAGGATGGAGAGCGCCGTGATGATCGCGCTGTTCAGGAAAGCCCTGAGCAGCATGTAATCCGAAGTCGCGATCACCTCGGCGAAATTGGCCAGATACCTGGTCTTGGCCGCGGGTGCTATGCTCATCCTTGCCGCATCCGCCGATGTCTTGCCGGCGTTGGTCAGCACGTATGAAAGCGGCACGCCGAACAGGCCGAGGGCGAGCGCGACGGCGATGACTTCGAAATGCAAACGCGAGCGATTCCGCTTCACAGGTCCACCTCCACCCGGGTCAGGAAGCGGTACATCGGAACCGCCAGCAGGGATACGATGAAGAACAGAACCACGTTGCCCGCAGTGGAAATTCCGTAGAACCCGCCCTGCAGCTGCTTGTAGATGATCGAAGCGATAAGGTCGCTCGTGAAGCCGGGACCGCCCTTGGTCATCACCCATATCAGGTCGAAGGAACGGATGCCGCCGATGAAGGCGAGCATGATGACCGAGTTCATGGAGGAGCGGGAGAGCGGAAAGGTAATGTATCGAAGCTTGTGGAAGGCAGACCCCCCGTCGATCATGATCGCTTCGTAATAATGGGTGGGGATGGCCTGGATGCCTGCGATGAAAATCGTCATCGCGATTCCGACGCCCTTCCAGACGTCCACGAGGATGACCGAGAAAAGGGCCATCCGCGGATCCCCGAGCCAATCGGGGCCCCGGATTCCGGCAGCCGCGAGCGTAGCGTTTATGAGCCCCCGCGAGGGATGCATGAGGCTGGAGAACATGATGCCCACCGCGATGGTGCTCAGGATGTTCGGGAAATAGATGATCGCCCGGAGGAATCCCTTCGTCTTGAGGTCGGTGCAGAGGAAGGCCGCCAGCAGGAAGCCGAAGACCACCTTCAAGCCGCAGGTGGCGGACGCATAGACGAGGGAATTCCTGAACCCGATGTTCAGGGAAGGTTCGGTCAGGAAGATCCTGAAATTGTCCAGGCCGGTGAAGGACCAATCGGAAAGGGTCCAGACCGTCAGGCTGAAGAAAAAGGAAAGGAAGGTCGGCGCGATGAAGAACAGGACATAGGCGACCGCCGCGGGGATGAAGAAATAGTAGGAATACAGTCTCGTAGTCGAATTCGTCATGCGCCTCTCCAGGGAACCGGTCGACCGCCATTTCGGCGCAGACCGGCCTGTTTCAAATATCTGTGCAGAATTACATCAAAGCCGAAAGGCTTTGATGTAATTCTGCGGAAAGAGTTTTGTAAAAACTACCGTTTTTACAAAACTCTTCACCAGCCGGCGAGCATGAGCTGCTTGGCTTGTTTCTCCACGTCGCGGTCGTATTCCGCGGCGCACTCGGCGGGGGTCTTGAGCGCCAGGCCCGCCTGCACGCAGATCTGCGGAAGGTTCGGCCCCTTCACCGGCGACAGGAACTCGAGCGCCGGGGCGGTCTTGTTCGCGTCGATATATGCCAGGGAATCCTTGACGGCAGGGAACACTCCGGCGGGGAGCTTGACGCCTTTTATGGCGAAGGCTCCGTCGGGGGCGCCGACGCTCATGTACGCGGCCAGGCCTTCCTCGGAGACGAAGAATTCCAGGAACTGTTTGGCGGCGGGAATGTTCTTGGATGTCTTGGGAATGGAGATGTTGGTCGGCATCCAGAGGGTGACGCCGTTCTTGTCGGCGGAGTCGCCGGGCTGGGCGAAGAAACCGATGTCGTTGATCTTGTCCGGGAAATTGAGGTTGATGGACGCGAGCACCCAGGTGGCCATCGGGTAATGGGCGCCCTCGCCGTTGGCGAGCATGGACTGCGCCATGTCGTAGGTGGTGGACATGGGCTCCTTGTTGATATAACCCTTGGTGAAGACTTCCTGGATCTTCTCGAAGCCGCGCAGGGCCACCGGGGTGGTCGCGTACTTCGCCTTGTTCGCCGTGTAGTCTTCGGCGAATTTCGGATAGTCGGCCTGGACGTTGTAATAATCGGCGAGCATCAGGAGCTGGGCGGTCCAGTCGTCCTTGTAGGAAGCGATCACCGCGACTTTTCCGGAAGCCTTCACCTTATCGCAGTTGGCGATGAACTCCTTCCAGGTCTTCGGGATCTTCAGTCCCAGTTCCGCATATACCTTCTTGTTGTACAGAATGCCGCCGATCGGAATGGGCTGGTAGGGAATGGCGTAGAAACCCTTTCCCGCCGATACGACGGATTTGAAGGATTCCAGGATCCTGCCGGCGAGGGGTTCGTTCGTGAGGTCGATGAAATTCTTCTCCAGGTTGAGTACCTGGAAGAGCGAACCCGAATTGTAGGTCAACAGGTCGGGCATGTCGTTGGCGGCGATGCGTGTCTTAACCAGGTTCTCGCCTTCCGAACTTCCGGGCTTGAATTCGAACTCGATATCGAATTGGGGATATTTCGCTTCGAAGGCGGCCACGACCGCGTCGATGGCCTTTTGCTGCGGCTCGTTCGCCCATTGGAGCCAGATCAATTTCGTCGCCTTGGCCGCGGACGCCGCGGGCGCCGCTCCTTCCTTGGATCCCGCCGCGAACGCGCCCGTAACCGCGATCAGCGCGACAGCGACCGCGATAGCCGTAATTCTTTTCTGCATGCCTTTCTCCTTTTTCGATCCGGGTCCGACGCTGCGGTTCCCCGACTCTCCGAGCGTACCATCGCCTTCCGGGAACGGGACATGGACGGCCGGGTACGGCCGGATGGATTTTTCGTCACTCGCGCGTGCGGGAGTATTCGGAAGGAGCCACGCCGACGACGGTCTTGAAGACCCGGCTGAAGTAGTAGGGATCGGGAAAACCGGAACACTCCGCCACGTCCTTCAAGGGTATGCTCGGACTCCCGCGTATGAGGCGCTTGGCCGCCTCGATACGGGTGGCGGTGAGGAACTCGCCGAACGAACGGTCCGCGTGCTGGCGGAACAGCTTGCTCAGGTAGGAAGGGGAGATGCGGAAGGTTTCCGAGAGCGCGGCGAGGTTCAACGGCTCAGCGTAGCGCTCTTCCACATAGCGCGTGATTGCGCGGAAAAAGGAAGGCACGTCGGTGTCGCGGAATTCGCCGCTCCTCGCGCTCCCCGCGCTGCCCGCGCTTCCCGCGCCCGCCGCCTCCGCTATGAGCGACCAGGCCGCGTCCGACAGTTGCCGGAAATCCCGGGCTTCGGCGAGCGCATCCTCCAGCAGCGACTCCAGATTCGCCGCGACCGCGCCGTTCGGGCGAGGCGTCTTCCCTAGCACGAAATGGACCAGCTGCCGCAGGCGGGATTCCACGGCGATCAGGGGCAGCCGTTCCTTTTCCCAGGTTTCCGCCGCTTCCCGGATCGCCCGTTCCAGCAGATCGGTGCGGTTCCCGCGCAGCGCGAAATCCATCCGGTCGGCGAGAACCGCATCCCGCGTAGCGACAGGCACCGGCTTGACCCACCCGTGCCGGACTTGGGAAAGACCGGCCACGATGAGCCGGTCCAGGTTCAGGCAGGCTTCCCGCGCTCCGGCCTGCAGTCCGCGGCTCGGAAGCGCGGCGGTCAGGATCAGCGTCGTCCTGAAATCGCCTCCAGCCCCTCCAGCTCCTCCCTCCCCGCCGTCGCCGCCCGTCGCGAGCTTGGCGAACTCGTCAAAGGCCAGCGCGGCTTTTGCGCCGAGCCGGAAGCGCTCCCGGCGGTCGCGGCCGGGAAGATCGAAGAGGCCGCCGGAGACGGCCGCGCCTTCATCCTCCGCCGTATCCAGCCGGAACCGGGAGGGCAAGCCGCCTGAACGCACGGCCGCGAACCAGAACTCTTCGTCCTCCGGAACGGCGTCGGCTTCGCCCGCCCCGAAACAGTCGCCCCGGATCCTGCGCTGCAGGATGCGCGCCCGCCTTTCATCCGCGCGGCGGGCGATCGCCGTTGCAAGGCGATCCAGCACTTCCGCGAGCTTCGCCGGATTCACCGGCTTGAGCAGGTAATCCACGACTCCCGTATTCAGGGCGCGCCGCGCGTACTCGAACTCCTGGAAGCCGCTGACGATGATCGCCGGCAAGGTCGGAAATTCCTTCTTGAGCGCCATCACGAACTCGATGCCGTCCATGACGGGCATCCGGACGTCGGTGACGACAAGGTCCGGGTTCAGCTTGCGGGCGAGGACCAGCCCCTCCGCTCCGTTCTCCGCGACGCCGAGGACGGTGAAATCCGGGCGTTTCAACTCGATCACGGAGCGTAGGTAGCGGCCCGCCGCGCTTTCATCCTCGACGATCAGCACCGACGGCATCGCGGACCTCCCCGGCGTCGTATTCAAGCGGGCCGCCGAGGGTTACCTTCACCCCTCCCGAGTCCCGGTTCTCGATCCTCCACAGGAAATCGCCTCGGTAGAACAGAAAAAGGCGGGACCAGGTGTTCAGGAGCCCCAGGCCTCCGATACCCATCCCGGTGCCTTCCGTCCCCGCCCGCAAGCTCCGTTCGGCCGTCCGGATCCGTTCTTCCAGCCCCGCGAGCCTGGCCGGATCGAACCCCTCGCCGTCGTCGGTCAGTTCCATGATCCAGCGCCCGTCCGAGGCGTAGCCGCGTATGCCTATCGTGATCGGCTTCGGTATGCGCCTGTATCCGTGGTTGATCGAATTCTCCACGATCTGTTGCAGGACCATCTTGGGCATCACCGCCTTCCTGACGGCGCTTTCGGCCTCCACCCGGTACGACAGTTTGTCTTCAAGACGCTGCTTCATCAGGAACAGGTAAGTCCCGACATGTTCCAGCTCCTGCTCCACATCAGCCGAACGCTCTTCCGTGGAGGTGGAATAGCGCAGCATGGAGGCGACGCCGTCGCAGATCTCCCCGATGCGTTCGTCACCGGACTCCAGCCCCCGGTTGGCTATCACGGTCAGGATGTTGTTGATGAAGTGCGGATTCACCTGCGCCTGCAGGGAATCCAGGCGGGCCTGCATCCAGCGGGTGCGTGAACCGAGTTCGCGCGTGATCGCCTCGTCCAGCCGGGCGGTGAGGTTGCGGAAGGAAAGATCCAGGGCGACGATCTCGTCGTTCGGGTGCTCCAGGGGAACCCCCTGCGGGAGGTTGGAAAGTCCCGTCATCTCCATCCGTCCCTGTATCAGCTTCAGGGGCTTGGTGAGCTGCTTGGAGGAAAACCAGGTATACGCTACGGAAAAAAAGATGATCAGCACCCCGAGGCCGAGGGTCAGGAAGCGGATGAAGCGGAGGGGCGAAAGGAGAATGCGCTTGTTGAGCACCAGCGCGACCGTAAGCCCCGAATAGTCGGATGTCGTCGCAACGATCGCCTCTTCCTGCCCCGTCAGGGGATTTCGCCTGAACCCGGTCCCTTGAGCGGAAGCCCCCAGATCGGAAGCCCCACGACTGCGGTAGTATTCGATCAGATCGGGCGCGATATCCTCGCTGAGGTAAAAGACGTCGCCCGAGGCTTGGAATATCAGGATTCGAACGAATTCCTGGCCGGGGACCTCCATGATGGATTCCAGCCCCTCGACGCGGTTCTGCACCTCGATGAAACCGAGTTCGCCTTTGAGTCCCGGCACCGAACGGGCCCGGCCGAAGACGACCGCGCGGCCTTCGGTCCGCCATCGGTCCTCGTACGGCGCCACCGAAACGGAACGCCCTTCGGCCGTGATCGCCGGACCGATCCATACCGGCTTGGAGGCGACGCTGTTGGCGCTGGATACCTCGCGATGGTCCATGAAGTTGCTGGAAAAGAAATCGCCCCTCCGGTTGAAGACGACCACAGCGTAGAAATTCTTGACGATCGAATAACTGTACAGGAGGCTCCGGATCCTCAGTTCCGCTTCGGTCGTGATATACGAATTCCGCGGATTAGTCCGGTCCAGCGAATCCAGCGACGCGAGCGAGGTCTTGAAGCCCGCGTCGGAGATCAGGTTGGTCGATATGAAGTCCATGGGCCGCATGACGTTGTCGAGCTGCTGGCCTAGCTTGGCGCCCAGCAGTTCGTAGGTGTCCAGCGCATTCCGCTCGAACACGTCGGCGCTGTAGCCGTAAAAAAGGATCGAAAGCACCACCGTAAGTAGCAGGATGAGCAGGGTGTAGGTGAACAAGAGCTTATTCTGAAACCGCAACCGCCGCTCCGCCCCCCGCCCGCGGGGTGCGCCATTATCCGGCCGGATTTCCCGGACTGTCAAGCGAGGGTACCATCGGCACGCGGTGCGCAGGACGCGGCGCGCCGTGCGCGGTGCGCGGTACGCGGTGCGCGCTTCCAAAACAATGTCCTAGAGGTTATAGTCTAGGTTCAATCCTACAGGAGGCCTTTATGCCCGAACCCAAGAAAACCGATCCCGCGGCCCCGAAATTCCTGGAACTCACCATCACCGGCCCCGACGGAGCCGTGTGGGGCAAGGTCATCGCACAGGACAAAACCTTCTCATCCGGCTCGGTCGGCTTTTACTGCAATACGAAAGTGGAGAATCCGGTAAGCCATGAGCGCTACCAGGCCGGACTGAACCTCACGCTCATCGGAAGCAAGCCGTAATTCGAGACGGAGTCGTCGATGGTCTTGGATCTGCGTACCATACTCTTCTTCCAGACCCTCCTCGGCGTCCTGATCTCGGTAGTAATGCTTCTTCTGCGCCAAGGGGTCAGCCGGGAGATGCGCGGGGTCGGTTGGTGGACCATCGGCTTCGCCGCGGCCACTGTCGGACAACTTCTCATCTCCCTGAGGGGCATGATACCCTACGCGCTCACGATGGTGCCGGCGAATCTGTTGCTGGCCGGCAGCATGACGGCGCTGTTCTACGGCACCCGGGCTTTTCTCGGGGTGAAAGCCCCGCCCGCCTACGGCATCGCGGTCCTCTTCGCGGTCGCCGTCAACCATACCGTCTTCGGCCACCTGTATCTGGTTCTTACCCCGCGCCTGGCCCTGTTCGCCTTGGTGGGGATGGTCAACAGCGCGCTCTGCGCCTCGGACCTGTACCGCTTCGCCGAGCGGAGCATCAGGCGCAATGCCCTGGCCGTGGCCGCGGTGCAGGCGGTTTTTTTCGTGATTTACGCGCTCCGTCTGGTCGGCGCCTTCGCGTTCGACGTCGGCAGCGATTGGCTAAGTTCCACTCCTTGGGAAGGCGCGAGCCTTCTCGCGATAGCGCTGGCGCAGGCGGCCCTCGCGTTCACCATGATCGAACTCGTCGACTCGCGCGCGCAAGCCCAAGTGGCGAAGGGAGCGGAGGAGAAGACCCTCCTCATCCGCGAAATGCACCACCGGACCAAAAACGATTTCGCGCTCGTGGAAAGCCTTATCTCGCTGGAGGCCGCGGATAAATCCGATCCCGATACCGGCGAATTGCTGGTGCGCGTGCGGGACCGCATCCATTCCTTCTCGGTCCTCCACGACCAGCTTTACAAGGGCCAGGCCACGGGCAAGGTGAATGCTGGGGAATACATCTCACTTATCGCGACGGGACTGGTGGAAAGCGGATCGGAAGGCGACAGGATCGTCCTGCGTACGAGCGCGGAATCCATGGTCATGGAAGCGGGAACGGCCATTTCCATCGGGCTCATCGTCAACGAACTGATCACCAACGCGCTGAAACACGCGTTCCCCGACGGTCGGATGGGGACGATCCTGTTGTCCCTGGGCATCGCGGACGGGAAAGGCCGGCTGATCGTGGAAGACGACGGAGTGGGAATAAGCGCCGACCTGAAAGGCCGGATCGGATCCGGCCTGGGCGCCACGCTCGTCTCGTCGCTGGTTGGCCAGATCGACGGAACCATGGAACGCGCGCAAACAGGTACGGACGGGAAAGGCCTCCGCGTGGCGGTGGACTTCCCCCTTCCGTCCAAGAGCCTGTCGGACTTATGATCGCGATAGTGATATGAATTGTAAATATTTACCTTTGTTGCGCTTTTTTGTTGGACTCGGCGATCCGCGGCGTAAAAATGGCTCGTCAATCGGGCCATACAGGAAGTATGGCCCTCAATCCTCGCCTTTTTTCCACTCGCGGCTCACCTTCGCCCAGCAAAAATCCTAAGTCCGACAGGCTCCTAATTCTTGGTGAGCTCCGAAAGCGGTATCGGTTTCGGCATCTCCACCTCTCCCTCCACCTTCGAAAGTTCTTCCATCAGTTCCTTGCCGCGCTTGCTGAGCTTGGTCGGCGTCTGCACGATGATCTTGATGTAGAGGTCGCCCCTGCGGCCGCCCGCGGGTATGCCTTCGTCGCGGATCCGCAGCATCTTGCCGTTCTGCATGCCGGCGGGAATCCTCACCTTGATCTTCTTGCCGTCCAAAGTGGAAACGTGGATCTCCGATCCGAGCGCCGCCTGGGTAACCGAAATGGGGAGCGCGCAATACAGGTCCAAACCGTCCCGCTCGAAGTGCTCATGCGGCTTCACCCGGATGAATACGTACAGGTCGCCGTTCGGTCCGCCGTTCGGGCCCGCATCGCCCTGGTTGGGAATGACGACGCGCTTGCCGTCCTCTATGCCCGAGGGTATGGTGACGTTGATCTTCTGCCGTTTCTTCAGGACGCCCGCACCGCCGCATTCCTTGCAGGGATGTTCGATGACGAAGCCCTCGCCGTTGCAGCTCGGGCAGGGAGAGGCGATCGAAAAGAAGCCCTGGCTCCTGCGCACCTGGCCGGATCCGGCGCAGGAGGGGCATACCTTCCTGCCGGCGCCGCCCGAAGCCCCCGAGCCGCGGCATGCGGCGCAGCTTTCGCTGCGGGCGTACTGTATCTCCACCTTGGTGCCGAAGACGGCATCCTGGAAGGGTATCTCGATATCGTAGCGGAGGTTGGAACCCTGCTGGACTCCGCCGCGGGACGCGCGGCGTCCGCCGGTGCCGCCGAAGAAAGAATCGAATATGCCGGAGAAATCGCCGAAAAGGTCTTCGAAGTCGTGGAAGGCGGACGAATAATCGTGCCCCCCACCCATGCCCTCGACGCCCGCGAACCCGAACTGGTCGTAAGCCGACTTCTTCTGCTCGTCGGAAAGCACCTCGTAGGCCTCGGTGGCTTCCTTGAATTTCTCCTCGGATGCCTTGTCCCCGGGATTCTTGTCCGGGTGGAACTGGATCGCGAGCTTCCGGTAAGCCTTCTTGATGTCGTCCTTCACCGCGTCTTTCTGGACGCCCAGGACTTCGTAATAATCTCGCTTCGCCACGTGCTATCCTTCGGGGCGCTTCCAGGAGCTTCAGCTCATGGAAGCTTGAAAAACCTATTTTTTGTCGTCGTCGACTACTTCGTAATCTACGTCTTCGGCATTCTTCATGCCTTCCCCGCCCGAGGATGCGGAGCCGGAGCCTGAATCGCCGCCCATACCCTGGGCTCCGCCGTCGGCGCCGCCCTGTGCGGCGGTCTTCTTGTACATTTCCTCGGCAATCTTGTAGGAGGCCTGCTTCAGGGCTTCGGTCTTGTCCTTCATCGCCTGCAGGTCGTCGGACTGCACAGCGCGCCTGAGTTCGGCGACCGCTTCCTCCACCTTGGCCTTTTCGGCGGCATCCACCTTGTCCCCGAGTTCCTTGATGGACTTCTCGGTGGTGTAGATCGTGGAATCGGCGTCGTTACGGGCTTCCGCCTTTTCGCGCTCCTTCCGGTCTTCCTCGGCATGGGCTTCGGCTTCTTTCACCATCTTCTCTATGTCGGTTTCATTCAAGCCGGAAGAACTCTCGATGCGTATCTTCTGTTCCTTGCCGGTCCCCAGGTCCTTGGCGGACACGTGGACTATGCCGTTCGCGTCGATGTCGAAGGTGACTTCGACCTGCGGCACGCCGCGCGGCGCGGGAGGGATTCCGACCAGATCGAAGCGGCCGAGCGACCGGTTCTGGTTGGCCATCTCGCGCTCGCCCTGCAGGACGTGGATGGACACCGCGGTCTGTCCGTCGGCGGCCGTGGAGAAGATCTGGCTCTTGCGGGTCGGGATGGTGGTGTTGCGCGGTATCAGGCGCGTCATGACCGATCCGAGGGTTTCGATGCCCAGCGACAAGGGGGTGACGTCCAGAAGCAGCACGTCCTTGACGTCCCCGCCCAGGATGCCGCCCTGGATGGCTGCGCCCACGGCGACGGCCTCGTCGGGATTGACGCCCTTGTTGGGCTCCTTGCCGAAGAGATCCTTGACGATCTTCTGGACCGCGGGGATGCGGGTGGAACCGCCTACCAGGATGACCTCGTCGATCTTGTCGGCGGTGAGGCCGGCGTCCTCAAGGGCCTTCTTGCAGGGATTCTTGGAGCGTTCCAGCAGGTCGGCGACCATCTGCTCGAATTTGGCGCGGGTCAGGTTTTTCGCGAGATGCTTGGGGCCGGACGCGTCGGCGGTGATGAAGGGCAGGTTGATGTCGGTCGTCTGGACGGCGGACAGTTCGATCTTGGCCTTCTCGGAAGCCTCGCGCAGGCGCTGCAGGGCCATGCGGTCCTTGGACAGGTCGATGCCGGAATCCTTCTTGAACTCGTCGATCAGCCATTCCATGATGCGCCGGTCGAAGTCGTCGCCGCCGAGGTGCGTGTCGCCGTTGGTGGACTTCACTTCGAACACGCCTTCCCCGAGTTCCAGGATGGAAATGTCGAAAGTGCCGCCGCCGAGGTCGTACACGGCGATGGTCTTCTCCTTCTTCTGATCCTTGTTGAACCCGAAAGCGAGCGACGCGGCGGTCGGTTCGTTGATGATGCGCTTGACCTCGAGTCCCGCGATCTTGCCCGCGTCCTTGGTGGCCTGGCGCTGGGCATCGTTGAAATAGGCGGGAACGGTGATCACGGCTTCGGTGACCGCTTCGCCCAAATAGTCCTCGGCGGTCTTCTTCATCTTCTGGAGGATGAAGGCGGAAATTTCCTGTGGGGAGTACATCTTTTCCGAGATGTCCACGCGGACATCCTCGCCCTGCTCCTTGACCTTGTAGGGTACGAGCTTCATTTCGCTCGTAACCTCTGAAAAGCGCCGACCCATGAAACGCTTTATCGAATAGACCGTGTTCTCGGGATTGGTGATCATCTGGTTCTTCGCGGGCTGGCCGACGACGCGCTCGCCCTTGCCGGTGAAGCCGACGATGGACGGCGTCGTCCTGCCGCCTTCGGCGTTCTGAATGACGACGGGTTCCCCGCCCTCAAGAACGGCAACGCAAGAATTGGTGGTTCCGAGGTCTATCCCGATAATTTTACCCATGCTGGACTCCTTCTATCGCGCATTCCTGCGCTCTCCGATTAATATACTAAGGCCGCTCCGCAATCGTCGAGGCGGCAGGCGATCGCGGTATCCTATTCCGTTCCCTCGGCGGAGACTTCGTCGGCAGGCATGACGACCTTTACCTTGGCCGAACGGACGATCCGTTCCTTGAGCGAGTAGCCCCGGATGTACTCTTCCGAGACGGTCGGCTCGGCCACCTCCACCGATTTCTCCATCATGATGGCTTCATGGCGGTTCGGGTCGAAGGGAGATCCCGCCGATTCGAAGCGCACGAGGCCCCATTTGGTTTCGAGCTGGGAAACGAGCCGCTTTTCGATGAGCGCGATGCCCTCGTGCAGGGTCGCGTAATCGCGCGCGGCTTCCGAGGACTTGATCGCCCGTTCGAAGTCGTCGATCACGGGGATGAGGTCGAGCAGCAGGGTCTGGTTGGCGTAATCGATCGCGGCCTGCTTTTCGGCGTTCATGCGCTTGCGGAAATTCTCGAAATCGGCCGCTTTGCGCAGGTACTGATCCTTGAGGTTCGAGTTCTCGGCTTCCAGCGACGCTATGCGCGCGCCGAATTCCTCTTTTAAAGCCGCGACGAAATCGAGGGCGAAAGCTTCCTCGTTTTTCGCGTCGGCCGCCGCGTTCGCCGACGCTGCATCGGCGGGGCCGGGGGCCGCCGCGGGCGGACTTCCTCCGGTTTCGGATGCGGCGGGGACGTTCGCCTCTTGGTCGTGGACGCGTTTCTCATGTGGACTGTGCTTGGACATCTATACTTCCTGAAGTGTATGTAGGCTGAAAATACCGAGCGGGCGGCTCGGACGTCAAGGGAAATCCACCAAGCCAGGGGATAAACGCGCCGGATTGATGAAAGGCGTGCGTTTTACGGTTGTTCTTCGCATCTCCCCTCGCTATCTTATCACGATAGGGTCAGACCGGGCGCCGTGAGGGCTCGCGGACCATACGTATCCGTTGATATCAAGGAGACGAAAGTGACTATCATCGAACTGAACGACGTCAAGAAGACCTACCCGCTCGGCAAAGTGCAGGTGGAAGCGGTGAAGGGAGTTACCTTTTGCATCGACAAAGGGGACTTCATCTCGATAGCCGGACCTTCCGGTTCCGGCAAATCGACCATCCTGAACATGATCGGCCTGATCGACACGCCCACCTCCGGCGAAGTCAGGATCGAAGGCAAACCGATCTCGGGACTCAAGGACAAGCAGCTGACGACCCTGAGGCACGACACCATCGGCTTCATCTTCCAGTCCTTCAACCTCGTCCCTGTCCTCAACGTCTACGAGAACATCGAATTCCCCTTGCTGCTCGGCAAGGAGAAGATGGCGAAGTCGGAGAAGCGCGACTGGATCGACTTCCTGATCAAGGAGGTCGGCCTGGAACAGTGGCGGAACCACCGGTCGAACGAGCTGTCCGGCGGCCAGCGGCAACGCGTGGCCATCGCCCGGGCCCTCGTCGCGAAACCCTCGATCGTGCTGGCGGACGAGCCCACCGCGAACCTGGACTCCGCCACGGGCGAGCAGATCATAGAACTGATGAAGAAGATCAACCGGGAAATGCAGACCACCTTCATCTTCTCCACCCATGACGCCAAGATCGTCGAGATCGCCGACCACGTGATCCGGCTCCGCGACGGCCTCGTGACCGAGAATTACAAGAAGGAAGGCGAGCCGGCCTGCGGGGAGAACTGAGATGCCCGTATTAGTCAGGATAGCCTTCCGCAACATGCGGGAGCACAAGGCGAAGAGCCTCATCATCGGCATCCTGGTCGCCCTCGGCGTCATCGTCATCGTGGTCGGCAACGCGATGATGGACGCCTCGGCCGCCGGGATCCGCAGGACTTTCATCGAAAGCTACACGGGCGACCTCATGGTCCATGGCCCGTCCGAGTCCGCCGTGTCGGTCTTCGGGGTCGAGTCCTTCTCCATGGACGCCGATACCCAGGTCCCGACAATTCCCGAGTACGAAAAGGTCCTCGCACGCGTACGCGCCGATTCCCGCGTGGCTGCGGCTACGAGCATGGCCGTCGCCTACGGCCTCCTTGCTGCCGACGCCGACGAGACCATCGTCGATTCAAGCGGCGACGAGGGCAACGTGAGCTTCGCGATCGTCTTCGGCGTGGAGGCGGAGACCTATTTCGACATGTTCCCCTCCATTATCCTCGTCCGGGGACGCTTCCTGGAGACGGGCGAGTCGGCGATCCTCCTGAACCAGGACCAACTGGACAAACTCGCCAAGAAGTACGAGAGGGAATTCGACGTCGGCGACAAGATCCTGCTCAGCGGCTTCGGCACCGCAGGCATGCGCATCCGCGAGGTGGAAATAGTCGGCGTGATCACCCGGAAGGAGATGCAGGACGAGGGACCGCCCCTGGTGATCTCCGACATCGACACGGTGCGCGTCCTCGGCGGCCTCACCCTCGCGGGCACGGAGTCCATCGACCTGGACGCGAGCCAAACCGCTCTCCTTTCGGCGGCGGACGCCGACGCCATCTTCGGCGACGACCTCTTCTCCGGAGACATGGTGGACTCCTCCATAGCCGCGGCCGCTCCGGCATCCTTCGACAGCGCGGCGAGCCTGCTCGGCGACACCTCCAAGCGGGAGCTCCTCAAT
Source organism: Treponema sp. (assembly GCA_003527485.1). GTDB lineage: Bacteria > Spirochaetota > Spirochaetia > Treponematales > Breznakiellaceae > UBA12037. The sequence goes on from DPXI01000135.1 coordinate 47,918, forward strand.
ACGGCGGACTCGGGGGCCTGGAACTTCATCCTCTTGCGCCTCTCGGATTCAGGAACCGCCTCGGCCGCGATGGCTGATCTGAAGACCCAATTCGCCGCCGACGGGATCGACGCGCGGATCGAGGATTGGAAAGGCGCGGCGGGAACGAACGGTAAAATCGCGGACATCGTCCGCATCGTCTTCAATATCGCCCTCGTGGTCATCGCCGTGGTCTCGGTCATCATCATGATGAACACCCTCGTGATCTCGGTTATCGAGCGGACGTCCGAGATCGGGACGATGCGCGCCCTCGGAGCCAAGAAATCGTTCATCCGGTCGATGTTCCTCACCGAGACCCTCACCCTGACCATAGTCTTCGGCTTCATCGGCTCGGCCATCGCCCTCGCCGCGATCGGGATCCTGAACGCTCTCAAGATCCCGGCGGCCAACGACTTCATGCGGCTGCTCTTCGGCGGGGCGACCCTGACCCTGACGCCGCGGATCGGCTCATTCATCGGAACCATCGCGATGGTCTTCGCCGTGGGATACCTGGCCCACCTCTACCCGGTCGCGGTGGCGTTGAAAATCCAGCCCGTCGCGGCCATGCGGTCCGAATAAGGAGGAGCGCATGTACACCTTAGCGAAAATCGCGTTCAGGAACCTGAACCGGCAGAAGAAGCGGAGTTTCCTGCTCGGAGGCGCCATCGCCTTCGGCATTTTCATCGTCACCCTCATCAACGGATTCGCCGGAGCCTTCCAGGCGAACGTGGCGGGCAACATGGCCCAGCTCTTCGCAGGCCACGTCTTCGTGGAAGGTTCGGAAAAAACGGCGAAGGGAAAGGCGATCGACATCATCCGGGACGACGCGCCGGTCATGGCCGCGTTCGCCGCCGCGGGCATCTCCACGGAATACGTAGCCAAGCGTTCGTACGCCAACGCGACCCTCGTGTTCGAGGGGAAGAAGGCAACGCAGAACATTTACGGCGCGGACTTGGAGGGCGAACGCTTCCTCAAAGACAGGCTCCTTTTCAAGGAGGGATCCTGGGAGAACCTGCGCGACGAGCGCGCCCTCGTGCTGAGCGAAGGCGTCGCGAAGAAGCTCAAGGTCGAGGTCGGAGACAGACTGCTCGTGCAGCTAAAAACGGTGACCGGCCAGAACAACGTGGGCGAATTCGTACTGGCGGGAATAAGCCAGGACATGGGGCTCTTCAGTTCCATGCTCGCGTACGCGCACCGCGCCTACGTCAATGAACTACTCGACATCGGACCGGACGAGTACCAGATGCTGGGGGCGCTCGTGGACGACCTGACGAAGGCCGAGCTCCGCGCGAAAGCCCTGCAGCCGGCCCTCGCAGCCCGCGCGCCCGTTTTCGAGCTGCCGCCGGCGGCGACGCGCGCCGAAAAGGCGGCTGCGGCCAAGCTGGCGAAGGAAGCCAAAGCCGCGCGGAAGAAGGCCGACGAGTCGAAAGCCGCGGGAGCGGCGACGGCGGAAGCCGACGACGACGCGGCCGACGACGCCGAAGAGGCCGCCGCGGCCGCAAAGTCGGCGAACGGGAGCCCGATGCAGAGCCGCTACCAGAAGCTGTACAAGCTGGCCAAGAAAGAGACCTGGGAGGGCACCAAGTACCGGGTCTTCACCATCAACGACCTGCTCTCGCAGATCGAGGACCTCGTGAAGGTGCTCAACATCGCCAGCGTCTATATCCTGGCGGTGCTTTTCGTCATCATCATGGTCGGCATCACGAACACCTTCCGGATGATCATGTACGAGCGGATCAAGGAGATCGGAACGATGCGCGCGGTCGGCATGCAGCGGCCCGCGGTTCGGAACCTGTTCCTGCTGGAGGCGGGTTTCCTCGCGGTCGCGGGGACGCTGGCCGGCTGGGCCCTTTCCGCGATCGCGATGGCGATCATATCGATCTTCGACTTCGGCACCTCGACCGTCTTCGCCCTGCTCCTGAAGAACGGGCACCTCTCGTTCGCGGTGCAGGCCCCGCACGCTATCGGGGGCTTCCTTCTCGTGCTCGTGCTTACCCTGCTCGCAGCGGCGCTGCCGGCCCGCAAGGCGTCCCGCCTGGAGCCCGCCGCCGCCCTCCGGACGTCGATGTGACGGCCGCTCTTCGATTCGATAGGAGATTCGGAATGAACAAACTCATCCGGGGGGCGGCCGCCGCCCTCCTCATCCTCGCGGGCCTCGCGCCCGCCTTCGCCCAGGACGCCGCCCCCGACTTCAGGAAGCTCGTTGAGACCCTGGATTCCATCGATGACTTCACCGGATCGGACTTCTCCGGGGTTTTCACCATCGTGACCGACAAGCCCGGCAAAAGGCAGGAGGTCACCCAAGTCCGCATGTTCCGCCGCGACTCCAAGGAACAATTCCTCATGCTGATGCTGCTGCCCGAGGCCAGCAAGGGCCAAGGCTACCTGAAGGAGGGGGACAACTTCTGGTTCTACGATCCGACCAGCCGGAAATTCAACCATTCCAGCATGAAGGAAGCCCTCAACGACTCCGAGGCGCGGAACGACGACTTCAAGCGCAAGAAGACGCTGGAGGAGTACGACATCGCCAAGACCGGCGAGGGCATGGTCGGCAAATTCCCCGTCTGGGTCATCGACCTCAAGGCGAAGACCAACGACGTGAGTTACGACATGGTAACGATCTACGTCCGCAAGGACCGGCCACTTGTCCTGAAGCAGGAAGACAAGAGCGTCAACGGCCGACTCATGCGCACCACCCTTTTCCCCAAGTACGCCGACGTCGGCAAGGGCAAATTCTTCCCCTCGCAGATGCTCATCGTGGACGAGATCAACACGGGAGAAAAGAGCCAGATCACGATGGCCGAACTCTCCGTGGCCAAGCTCCCCGACAAGGTCTTCACCAAGGCTTTCCTGGAACAGACGAACTAAAGGTCCTTGCGGAAAAGGAGCGACTGCATGAGAAAAGCGGTTCTGATTTTAATTTTCGCGCTGTTGGCCGCCGGGGCGGCCTCGGCGCAGGATATACAGATAATCACCGACGAAGAAGCCCTCTTCGGGTCGGCCGATGAAATGCCGGTGGAAGGAGCGGCGCCTCCGGCTGATGGGAAGACCGGGGACTCCCTGTTTTCGGCCTCGGAGGACGAGCTCTTCCAGGACGAGGGGGTAGAGCGTATCCAATCGGGAGCGGAGGGCACGGCCGTTGCCGCCTTCCTGAAGACGGACGCCGTCCGGATAGGCGGTACCTTCACGGGTTCCGTCGATTCCGAATGGACCTGGACCGATCCCTGGACGGTCAACGCCGATCCCCTGGATCCCGACGCGGCTAGTCTTCCGACGGCGCTCTCGGCCTTGGTCTTCTTCGATGCGCGGCCGGAGGAGGACTACCGGGTCTACGGCTCGGCGAAAACGGGCTGGCCCTTCGCGGACGCGGACGGCGAACCGAACATCCGGGTCTTCGAGCTGTTCAGCGACTTCAACTGGAACGATGCGGTCTTCCTTCGTTTCGGCAAGCATACGGTGAAATGGGGCGTCGGGTACTTCTGGAGCCCCGCCGACGTGCTGAACCTGAGCGCCATAGACGTCGAGGATCCGACGGCCCAGCGCGAAGGACCCATCAGCCTCCGCGCCCATTTCCCCGTGCCGGGCACTCAAACCAACCTCTGGGGCTACCTGCTCGCGCCGAACGTCGCGGATGCCTCCGCCCTGGAACCGGCCGACCTCGCCGCGGCCGGAAAGCTGGAATTCCTCGTCGGCGGCTGGGAACTCGGCATGGGCGCCTTCTACCAACAAGACCGCGCCCCCAAGGCCATTATGACCGCGACCGGCGCCCTCGGCCGGTTCAACCTTTTCGGGGAGGCGGTGCTCGGCTGGGGAAGCGATACAAACCTGGCTACGGACATCGAGGAATCGGCCTCCCCCCCCTATATCACGGTTTCCTTAGGCAAAATCGAGGACGAACCGGTCTTTTCAGGTACCGGGGGATTCTCCTGGTCTGAATCGGACTGGAACCTCGCCGTGTCGGGCCAGTACTTCTTCAACGGAGAGAGCTATGAGGACAGTGATCGCAAAACCCTCATCGCCTCCGCTCGGGACATCCAAGCCTCCCCGCCAGCCGGATCGGATGCCGGGCTGCTGGCAACTTCGATCAAGGGCCTTATCTACGGCTCCGGCCGCCATTACGCCGGGTTATCCGTCTCCAAGACCGAACTATGGACCGAGGACCTCTCGGTCTCGCTCCTCGCGATCGCCAACCTGTCGGACCTGTCGGGGATGGTCGCGCCGACCGTTTCGTACGAATTATTCGAAAGGATGACGTTGAGGGCGGGGGCGACCTTCTACTGGGCGACGGATCTGCTCTGGGGCGCGGGGGATGACGGCGAGTACGTGGTGGTCGCGGGGGGACCGGCCGTTACGCTCAGCCTGGGCGCGAGCCTCGGGGGCGGAAGATTCTGAGGGCGGCGCGCGAAGGGCAGACTCATCGGGCGTTCGGGTATATAATGAATGGGTCAGATATTCCGATTCCAAGAAGGTACGCGTGAAACCGAATTATAACGCTGAGAAAAGACGGCGAGAACTGGACAAGAAAAAGAAGAAAGAAGAAAAGGAACAGAAAAAGAAGGAGCGCAAGGAAGCCATCGCCCGAGGGGAAATTCCCGAGGACGAGGATCCCAGCGCCTATCTGGGGACGGAGGAAGAGGACGGGGAAGACGTCGCAGATGGCGAAGACGGCTCCGGAGGTGAAGGCGCCGCCGGAGGCGAAAGCACCGCCGGAGGCGAAGGCGCCGGGAGTCCCGAGGGAAGCCCTAAAACCTGAACTCCGTCTTTCCTTTGAACGCATACTCGCGCACGGGTCATTTCAACCGTGCATGATGCAGGGCCGTCGGCGTAGCCGGCGGTCCGTGTTTTTTTGTCGGACTTCCGTCACCCGAGCGCAAACAAAGACGGGACTCCGCGATGATGATCGGTTAGGCTCTCGATCGAGACGACCAAAGGAAGCGGCGCGGATGAACTGGCAGGAGAGGATGGAGGCTTCGATCGACTATATCGAACGGAACCTCGGATCGAATCTGGATTACGGGCGTATCGCCGCATCGGCGAACTGCTCGCTCTTCCATTTCCTGCGGATGTTCGAAGTGGTGGCGGGCGTCACCGTCGGCGAGTACGTGAGGAGGCGAAGGTTGAGCCTCGCGGCCCTCGCGCTGTCGGCGGGCGGCGAGTCGGACAGGGTCCGTGTGATCGACCTTGCCGCCGAGGCCGGCTACGATTCGCCCGATGCCTTCGCCAAGGCCTTCAAGCGAGAATTCGGCATCACGCCGAGCGAAGCGCGGGAGGGCGGCGCGAAACTCCGGATCTGGCTGCGCATCGGCTTCAGCGTCGTTCTCAAAGGAGACGTACCTATGGAATACAGGATCGAAAAGAAGGGCGCGATCGCGATGACCGGGCTTCCCCTGCGTGCGAACTGCACGGACGGCGCGAACCTCCGCGAAATTCCGGCGTTCTGGGGCGAATGCATCGCGAAAGGCCATATGGACGCCCTCGAAAGGGCCATGCCGGAAAATTCGAAACTGGGGGTCATGGGCGTATGCGCGAACGATATGGATGCGAAAACCCAGACCTTCACCTACCTCATCGCGATCGAACGTCCCGAAACGGAAGCAGCGCGCGCCCGGCTCCCGTCCGCTTGCGTCGATTTCGTCGTGCCGGAAGCCTCCTGGGCAATTTTCCCGTCCCGGGGTCCGATGCTGGCATCCATCCAGGCCCTCTGGCAGCGCATCTATTCGGACTGGTTTCCCAATTCGGATTACGAGCACGCTGGAGGTCACGAACTTGAAGTGTACTCAGAGGGCGACATGCAAGCCGCGGACTATTATTGCGAGGTCTGGATTCCGGTAAAAAGAACGGCCTAGCCGGTCCGCCCCGTAGCCGCGCCGACCGGCAACCGGTCGTCCAGCGCGTCCCAGGCGATATAGGCCCGGTCCGCGGAGGCGGGCTCGGTCCGCAGCCGGTAGGCTGTGCAATTGCCCAAGGGGACGAGGGGAAACCAGGACCGGCAGCCGAAGGTCGCGCGCACGAGCCATTGCAGGAAACCGCCGTGGGTCACGGCCACGATAGCGCGCGGCCGCGCCGGATGACCGTCCGTTGGGATGGCCGTCGGGCGCGGCTTGGCGCATTCCGCCGATGCGACGGAGCGGAGCATGCCCCAGGCCGCGATCGCCCGACCGTACAGGGCTTCGGGGCTCTCGGCCCCTTCGACCGAAGCCCAGCTTTCCGACCGGAATTTCGCCCAGCGCTCGGCCGATTCGCCGCGGAGCTCCGACCAGGAACGGGAGGTCCACGATCCGGTATCGAGCTCCTGGAGCTCATCCACGACAAGGGGCGCGGCGCATCCCGCTCCGGAGGCGATGATTTCCGCGCTTTCACGCGCCCGGGAGAGCGGCGAACAGAGCACGGGACAGGGAGCCCAGGAAGCCAGTAGCCGGCCGCGCTCAGCAGCCTGCTCCCTGCCGAGCGCCGTGAGCGGATATTCGCCGCGGCCTTGGAAGATGCCCGCCGAATTCCCTTCGCTCTCCCCGTGCCTGATGAGGAAAAACTCGAAACTCTCGCTCAGGCCGGCGAAGAAGGCCCCGTCGACGATTTCGGCATCCGCGCCCATCAGTAAAAGATCCCGACGATTTCGGTCGTCGATTTATGCTTCATCTTGAGCATGAGGGTCTGTTCGGATTCCGAGTAGGCCCAGCCCGATGAATCGTAGCGTTCGAAACGTGGATCGGTCCTGAAGTCGATGCCGTAGAGCTGGATCTTCTGGAAAGGCTTCACGCCGCGCACCAGCATATAATGCGTTTCTCCGACGGGAAAGTCGACGGAGATCAGGGTCGAAGCCTCGGACTCGGTAATGGAGACCGAGGAAGCCGCGGTCCAGGTCCAGGATACCGGGCCGCCTTCTGGCGCGAGGGGAATCGCATGCGGCAGGAAAGCCTGCGCGGCAAGGAAGCGGCCGGCGGCGGCAGACGGAAGGCGCGCTTCCCCCGCGGGGACGGGAGCGGCCGCGCCGGACGGGAAGGAAAACTGGGCGGGCAGGGAACCGGCCTGGTCGGCGAAGCCGATCGCGGAGAGGACGACGGTCCGCCCGAGATCGGCCCAGACGCGGTCTCCGGCAAGCTCGGCGCTGCGGATGAGGGCCTGTCCCGCGCGAAGGACGAAGGCGGCATCCGCGCGGTCATCCGCGACGAGCATGACCGAGCCGTCCTCGGCCCGACGGAGCGCTCCGCCGAGCACGAAATGCGACTGGTCGACGAGACGGTCGAAGGGGTTCGCGGCCGTGCCGCGGTAAATTTTCCAGTCCGCCCAGCATTCGAGGAAACCGACGGCGAGGGTCGGCGTTATGAGAGCGGGATCGACCGAGCGGGCGAAGTCCGCAACGCCGTCCGAAAAAGCCCGGCTCGCGCGGACGGACAGGTAGGCGACGAGGTCGTTCTCGGCGAACAGGGAGAGGTCGCGCTCGTTCGCCATGCGCGAAAGTCTGCTGAGGGTTTCACGTTCAGCCGCGGCGAGCGTGCGGAGCCCTCCATCCAGCTGTCCGAAAAAGGGCGCCGACCGGTAACCGCGCGCGGCGCCTTCCAGGAAGGTTTTCGGCGTGGTGGCGACGGCCGAGCGGTAAGTACCCCGTCGGGCCGATTCGGCGACGTAGGAGACTATGGCATCCTCGCCCGGTTCGCCCGCCATCGAGCGCTCCCAGCCGGCATAGGCCGAGTCCCGCCAACGCTGTACGGTCCTTTCGTACTGCACCTTGTCGGCGGCCTGGGCGCTGGTGAAGTCCGCGGGCGAAAAGCCTTTCTTCTGGATCGCTTTGCCGTACGCGAAGGATGGCGCGCGCGCCTTCAGGACTACGCTTCTGCCTTTCGCGTCGATCGCCGCGCCGGTGAACGAATAGGTCTCACCGCCGGAAATGATGGCGCCTTCGCCTTTCCCGGTATCCGCTACGCGGGAAGAACGCAGGGGGCGGAAGGGCAGGCGGACTTCGGTGACGGAACGGGCGGGAGCGAGAGTGACGCGGAGCGCCTCGGCTCCGGCGGTGAAGCTCGTCTGGAAACGCAGCGAGCCTCCGTCGGAAAGGCGCACCGACAATTCGCCCTTGAGCGTTTCCATGGATACCGGATTGAGTGCCTTCACGGCTCCGTCGGCGCCGACTGCGGCGAAGCCCTCGTCGCCCGCAAGGCGGAATTCCATCCCCCCGAAAAAGACGCTCAGGCTGCCAGACAAGGCGCGGGCGCCGGAGGACGAAGCGGCCGTTTCGGACGACGCGTAGCGGCCGGACACCGCCATGGAACCCGCCGTCAGGGTAAAGCCGGTTCGCCGGGCGAACTGCACGACGACGATCGAAAGAAGGACGGCTATATAAAGGGAGAAGAACGCCAGTGTCCGGCGGAATACATTCGCTCTCATCGGGGAAGGATACAGGGAGCCGCCCAATATTTCAACTTGCCGCGGCGCGTTCGATCATATAGTATGGATATCCGGAAACGATCCAGGTGAAAACTAAGCAAACCCCGCCTTCGGAGAACGCCTCCCGCGTTCCGACTCCCATCCGCCGGATCCTCATCACGCTCGCCGTCCTCGCGACGGTCTTCGCTTCCTGCGCGACACCGCCTCCTCCGGCCCGTGTCGAGGAGGCGCCGACCGCCGCCGTCGAGGCCGTGGGCGAGACCGCGGCAGCGGAAACGCCGCCCCCCGCCCTCCCGCCCGAGCCATCCCCGCCGCCGATCGCGGAAAAGGAGCCGGAGCTTCCGGTCGGACCGGCGGCCGAGGGCCCGGTTGCCGCGGCCCCGCAGGCCGCACCGGCCGCCGCACCGGAGACGATACCGGAACCACCTGCGGAGCCCACCGTCGTGGAGGCTCTCGGGCTGGTTTCCGCGGCCCTGTCGTCCGGTGACGGAGACGCGGCCCTCGCCGCCTTCGACCTGCTCCGCGGAAGCGCCGCCGCAGATCCGGAAGTCCGCCTCCTGAAGGCGTCGGTCCTGGGCTCGCTCGGGCGCAGCGGCGAAGCCCGCGCCCTGGCCGCCTCCGTCGCGGCGGAAAACCCGAAGAACGCGGAAGCCCTTTTCGTGCTCGCGGCCGCCGAAGGCTCTGCGGGAAAGGACAAGGAGCGGAAAGCCCTCCTTGAACGCGCCGTTGCCGTCGATCCCAAGCACGCGCGCGCCCTTGCCTCCCTGGGGACCATAGCCCTCCGCGCCAAGACGCTCCGCGTCGCCGAGACCTGGTTCGACAAGAGCCTCGCCGCCGATCCGGTCAACGCCGAGGCCCTCGTCGGCAAGGGCCGAGTCCGTCGGCTCCAGGACGATCCCAAGGGCGCCGAACTCGCGTACGAGCGGGCCATCAAGGAATACCCCTCCTGGAGCGCGCCGCTCGCCGAGCGCGCCAAAGTGTATCGGGAGCAAGGATACCTCCGCGAGGCCCTTTCCGACCTCGACGCGGCGATCCGTTTGGATCCGACGGATTATTGGGCCGCCGTGGACAGGGGAACCACCCTTCTCGACCTCGGACGCCGAAGCGACGCCCTTTCCGAATTCGACCGCGCCGCGGCTCTGGAACCGGATAATTTCCTTTCCTATGTCTACACCGCGGGCCTTCGCGAGGAGGCGGGAGAGCTGGAATCCGCTGAGCGCGATTACGCGCGCCTCGCCGAGCTGAACGGCGACTATTATTTCGCTTTCGAAGCCCTCGGACTGCTCAGGATACGGGACGGCCGCTGGGGACCCGCCCGGGAGGCCTTCCTGGAAGCATGGAAACGTTCGCCCGTCCACAGCAATTACGCGCTTCTTGCCGCCCTCGCCTGGATGAAGGAGGGCAAGGCGCGGGAAGCCAAGGCTTTCCTGGCGAAGGTGCTTCCGACGATCAAGCGCGATACGACCGAATGGTACGTCATGCGCCTCTTCCACGATCTGACCGGCGACACCGACGCGGCCGTCCGGGTGGACAAAGAGAGCGACAGGGACGTCCGCGCCCGGATGCTGTATTATCTGGCCCAATTCTATGCGGTCCGAGGCAATGAGGCGCTCGCGATCCGTTACCATCTGGCCTTCCGCGACCTTGACCGCCGGAATATCGTCGAATGGCGCCTGAACGAGTGGGCGCTGGAAGCGCGGCTTCCGAAGGAGTAGCCGATGCTCCGAACAGGAGCCTTCGCCGATCTAATAGAAGCCCTCAACGCCTCCTGCGCCCTGTCTTCGTCCTGCTCCGGAGAGGACGCGCGGCGCGTCGTGGTTCAGCCGCACGATTTCCCCGACCACGATGCCGCCGCCGCGGCATTCGGCCTGGCTCGGCTTCTGGACGTCGCCGGCTTCCGTGCCCGGATCCTGTACCGCGGCCGTCTGCGCAGCCATTCGCTGCTGGCGATGATCGCCGAACTGGACATCTCCATGGAGCGCATCCGCGGTCCCGTACCGGCGGACCTGGAGGACGCTCCCTGCGTGATCGTGGACGGAAGCCCCGCCTACGCCAACGCCAAACCGCTCACCGAACGCCTCGTCGGCGTCGTGGACCACCATCCTAACCCCGGCATTCTCGGCTGCCCCTTCGTCGACGTACGTACGAGCTACGGCTCCTGCTCGACGATCATAGCCGATTACTGGCTGGAACACGGCTCCGCCGTCGACCGGGACACCGCGACTGCCCTGCTCATGGGCATCCAGATGGATACCGACTTCCTCTCGCGCCGCGTGAGCCCCGCCGACCTGGACGCCCACCACCATCTCTTCTTCCGGGCGGACTGGGAATTCGGCACGCGTGTCGTCAAGGCATCGCTGTCACTGAAGGACTTGCCCGCATTCGAAGCGGCGGCGGCGAATTCGCGGACCAAGGGCTGCCTTTTCTTCACCCTCATTCCCCTGGAATGCACGCAGGAGCTCGTTTCCATCATCGCCGACTTCTTCCTCCGGTTGAAGGAAATTTCAGTCACGGCTATAGTCGAGACCGGAAGCGATCGCTTCCATGTATCGGTCCGTAGCCGCTCGGGCGACCTGTCGGCCGCCGCCGTCGTCAAGCTCGCGCTTTCCGGCATCGGAGAAGGCGGAGGGCACGACCACATGGCGGGCGGCGTCATAGAAGCGAAAATATGTCCGCGCGAGGATGCCCTCTTCGCGCGATTCGTAGAGGCGGTGGAATCCGCCCAGGAGACCCAATGAACGGCACCACGCAACGCATCGTCCTGGCGGGACGCGAAATCGTCCTTGTCGGCACCGCCCACGTCTCGCGCGAAAGCGTGGAGGAGGTCTCCCGCGTCGTACGGGAAGAGCGTCCCGACCGGGTCTGCGTCGAGATAGACGAAGGTCGCTACCGCTCCATGACCGAAAAAGACGCCTGGGAAAAACTTGACATCGCCAAGGTCATCAAGGAAGGGAAGGGCTTCCTGCTCCTGGCGAACCTCGCGCTTTCCAGTTTCCAGCGCCGCCTCGGAATGGGGCTCGGCGTCAAGCCCGGCGACGAGATGAAGCGTGCGATAGACGAAGCCGCCGAGCTGGGCATCCCCTTCTCCTTTTGCGACCGCGAAGTGCAGACGACCCTCCGGCGCGCATGGGCCCGTTGCGGCTTCTGGAGCAAGAGCAAGCTGATGGCGGCCCTCGTCTCGAGCGCGCTATCCACGGAGAAGCTCGAAGAAAGCGAGATCGAAGCGCTGAAGGACAAGAACGAACTGGACGGCATGATGGCCGAACTCGCGGACTACATGCCCATGGTGAAGGAAACCTTGATAGACGAACGGGACTCGTACCTCGCGTCCCGCATCTGGACGTCCGAGGGGACCAAGCTCGTCGCGGTGATCGGCGCCGGCCACATGGAGGGCGTGAAGGCCCGCCTGTCCGCGCTCGCGGACGGAAGCGTCGGCTCGGACGTCTCCGGGCTCGACCAGGTGCCCGGGCCCTCACGCATCGGCAAGGCGATTCCCTGGCTCATCCCCGTCATCCTCGTCGGCCTCATCGTCGCGGGCTTTTTCCGTTCTGGCGCCGGCGTCAGCGTCGATATGCTCTTGCGCTGGATCCTGCTCAACGGCTCCCTGGCCGCGCTCGGATCCCTCCTGGCGCTCGCCCATCCGCTCACCATCCTGGTTTCCTTCGTAGGGGCCCCGATCGCGACCATCAACCCCTTCATCGGCGTCGGCCTCTTCGCGGGCGTCGCCGAGGCGTCCCTGCGCAAACCCCGCGTCGTCGACATGGAAACCCTCTCCGACGACATCGTGAGCCCGCGCGGCTTCTACCGCAACCGCATCACCAAAGCTCTGCTCGTCTTCTTCCTGTCTTCCCTCGGAGGCGCCGTCGGGAACTTCATCGCCCTCCCCTACCTCACCACCCTGGTGGTCGGCTGAGGCCGGGCGGCTGCGCGGCTGCGCGGCTGCGCGGCTACGCTTTTCAGTCCTGTTTGCGGACTATCCTGTCCCTCGTCGTATCGATATGTTCGCGGAAGCGATAAAAGGCGGCGAGGGGATCGGGGTTCTTGACCGCGTCGATGATAGCCTGATGCTCGGGGATCACCCGTGCGAGATCGGTACGGTACGTGTTCGAAACGCGCATTTCTTCGTAAGTGAACGATCTTAGCGTATCGAACAGAGCCAGCATCGGGCCGTTCTTCATTTCAGCTATCGCGATCCTGTGCAACAAGTAATCCGCCTCGTTGAGTTCCAGGATACGGTTTTCCGCGAGGGCCGTCTCCATGAAGCGAATCTGGACCTGCATCCGGTCCAGAACTTCCTGTATCCCGGGATCCCCTTCCCTATACCGGCGGGATAGATCGATCCAGGCTTCCTGCTCCAGCGATCGCCTGAATCCCATGATCGAGACGAAATCCTTTTCGCACAGGAGGAATGCCCAGGTCAAAGCTTCGGAGGACACCGAAGTATTGTCGTTGAGTACCGTCCCCTTCCTCGTCTGCGATTCGAACACGCCGAGATAGGTGAATACCTTGACGGCTTCCCTGATGGAAGATCTTCCGACGCCGAACATCTGGGCCAGTTCGTTCTCGGTCGGGATCCGATCCCCGGGCTTCAGCCGATCCTTGACGATCAGTTCCTTCACCTTCTCCATGATCTGTTCGACTATTGTCCGTTGTTTTATCTGCGACGCCACGCCCACGCTCCTTTCCGGAGTCATCAGTATTTCTGAACCAGAAGTGAGTATACCTCCAGCTGGAGTCGCTACGCAACCGGCAAGATTTCCGCGGGTTGCGGTGATAACCGCTAGACCAAGCGGACGGAAACGCCGTCCTTGATCGATTTTTCGATCCCGTCGGTCGCCTTCATCGCCCAGATGGCGTCTTCGAGGTCCGAAGGCGGCGCCTCTCCGGCCATGACGCAGCGCTCGACGAACCAGCGGACTTCATTGGTGATCGTCTCCTGGTACGCGGTGAAGGTGCGCGAATGGGATATGCCCTTGCCTGCCTGGACCCAGTCGTTGTAGGTGTAGGAGGTCGATCCCTTCGTCCCGATGACTTTGACCATAAAACTCCAGGGTGAGGAGGAAAGGTCGTCGGCCGCGAAGCTCGCGCAGAGGTGCGCCAGACCGCCGTTCTCCAGCTCAAGGTTCACGAGCGCCACGTCCTCCTTGTCCAACTTCTCATAATGCCGATTCGCCTTGAAGGCCTGCACGCGCACGGGCCGTCCGACCAGATAGATCATGGTATAAAGGTTGTGGGTCAGGATATGGCGGACGACGCCGGGCAGGGTAGCGGCCCTTTCCTCGGAATGCTGGATGTTGTACATGACGTAGCAGGAGACGATCTTGCCCAGCTCCCCTGATCGCACGAGGGAACGGGCGCGTGCCAGGCCGTCCTCATGGATCATGTTATGGCCCGGCATGCAGATCCTTCCCGTTCGCAGCGAGCAGGCCTTCATGTCCTCGATCTCCGCCACCGATTCGCAGAGCGGTTTCTCCACGAGGACGTGCTTCCCCGCTTCCATGGCCAGCTTGGCGTACTGAAGATGCGTTTCCAGATTCGTAAGCACGAATACCGCGTCGATTTCCGGATCGGCGACCAATTCTTCCGGCGTGGCGTAACGCTTGCAGCCTTCCTCCTTGGCCCGCCGCTCCGCGCGGGATTCGTTTCTGTTCCACAGCCCTACGAGCCTGGCGGAGGGGATCGCCTTTATCGCCTTCGCCTGCAGCACGGAAATCTCGCCGGCTCCGATGAAACCTATCCCTATCGATTCCTTGGACATAACCACTCCTACTTACGCGATAAGCCTGGAAAGTACGGCCGCGAGCCGTGAGCTTTCCAGGAAAGACGATGAGATCAATTCCCGTATGCCGGGAAATGAAAGCGCGGGCTTCGTGACTTCCGAAGGCAGTTCCTCTACGATATCGGCGAAATCGCGATGCGTTATCGAGGAAACCTTCTTGAGCCGTTCACGCGATTCCGCCTGGGAAACCTTCCGCGCCTCCGGATAACCGGAGCCCGGCTCCTGCGAAAAAATCGCATCGAAGATGAATCTGAGATTCACGCCGGAAGCCCAACCGTAACCCTGGTTGAGCGCGAGCGAGATGCAGTTGCCCCCGTTGATCCTGCTGAACAGCCATGCATCCAGGGGGGTGACGATATGGCCGCAGGTAACACCCGGGTACTGCATGGCGGATAATAGGAAGCCCTGGCCGGTCCCGCATCCGCCGACTACCAGATCAACCCTCTTGAGTTCCAGCAGAAGGGCGGTGAGGAAACCCGTATGCAAATAAGTCAGTTCGGGACTGGAGCCGCCGCTTTTCATTCCGCAGTTCACCAGTTCATAGCCCCGGCCTTCCAGCGCCTCGACAAGATCCGCGTTGCGGTCGGCGGCGCTCGTTTCGTTGATGATCGCTATCCTCATTTTTTCCTGCCCGAGGAGAGCGCCCGTTTGACCGTCGATACGATCCCTTCCGCGTCCATCCCGTATTTGGCGAAAATCAGTTCGTCGTCGCCCGATTCAAGGAAGATGTCGGGGAAGCCCACGCGGATCACGCGGCAGGGCGAGAACTCGGCCGTCGTTTCGGCGACGGCGCCGCCCAGGCCGCCCGTCGTACCGTGGTTCTCGACCGTCACGATCAAACCGCAATCGCGGGCGGCGGCGCACAGGATCTCCCGGTCGATGGGCTTCACGGTGCCAAGGTGGATATGCCGGACTCTTATCCCTTCCCGGCCCAGGCTCTCGGCCGCTTCCAGGCAGCGGGACGTCATCATCCCGGTGGAGACGAGGGCGGCGTCGGTTCCTTCATGGAGGACAATGCCCTTTCCCAATTCCATCCGGTGATCCCCGCCGAAAATCACCGGCAAGGAGCAGCGCACGGTACGGAGGTAGACGGGGCCCGGAGTATCCAGCGCGAGCCGCACCGCCGCCCGCGTTTCCACGGGGTCGGCGGGAACCAGGATCTTCATGTTGGGCATCGCGCGCATGATGGCGATATCCTCCACCGCCGAATGCGTCGCCCCGGCCCTTCCGGTCGGCAATCCGCCGTAAGCCCCGTTCAGCTTCACGTTCAGGTCGGCATGCGCGACCGAAACCCTGATCTGGTCGGTGGCGCGGGTCGCGAGGAAGACCGCGAAAGTGGAAACGAAGGGAGTCCAGCCGGTCGTCGCCATGCCGGCTGCCGCGCCGACCATGTTCGCTTCCGCGATCCCCATTTGATAGAAACGTTTCGGATACCGATCCCTGAAATATTTGGTCATCGTGGACGCGCAGACGTCCGCGTCGAACACCGCAAGCTTCGGGTATTCCTCCGCCAACTCGACAAGCGTCTTCCCGAATACGTCCCGGGAGGAATACGACTCACCTACCTTCATATGCTCCCTCTTTTGTTTTCCCGGCTTTCAGGTCGAGTTCGGCCATCGCCGATCGGAATTCGCCATCGTCAGGCGCTTTCCCGTGCCATACGTGAGTGGATTCCATGAAGGAAACGCCCTTGCCCTTGACGGTGCGCGCGATGACCGCGACGGGACCGTTCGCGGAATCGGCCTTGGCCTTCTCCAGGGTCGCGACGACCTCGCCCATATCGTGCCCGTCGCAGGAGAGCACGGTCCAGCCGAACGCTTCCCATTTTTGTTCCAGCGGCTCTACGGAGACCACGTCCTTCGTCCGCGCGGATAGCTGCACGCCGTTATTGTCCACGATCGCGACGAGGGAGGGGACGCGGAGCGCCCCGGCGTAAAGCGCGGCCTCCCAGATTTGGCCTTCCTGCGATTCGCCGTCCCCGATGAGGACGAAAGAGGTGAATCCCGTTCCGTCGGCCTTATTGCCCAGGGCCATGCCGATGGCGCACGACAATCCTTGCCCGAGCGAGCCGGACGAGATATCGACCCCCGGCGTCTTGTGCATATCCGGATGCCCTTGGAGGCGGCTTCCCAATTCGTCAAAATGGTCCAGCTCTTCCAGCGGAAAGAAACCTCTCCGCGCGAGCACCGAGTAGTAACCAGGAGTGGAATGCCCCTTGGATAGCACGAACCGATCGCGATCCTTCTTCCGGTCATCCGCGGGATCGATATCCATCACCCTGAAAAAAAGGGCGGTCAGGATATCCGTTTCCGACAGCGAGCCTCCGATATGGCCGTTGGCTGCATGGTGCACGGTTCCGATCACGAGCTTTCGCACTTCATGGGCAAGGTCCTTCAATTCAGCGATGCTCGTATTCCGTTCGTTCAAGCGATCCTCCCCGCCGCGGGTGTCTTGATTTCGGCTCGTATCCGCATCATGCGTTTCTTGATTCCGTAATTCTTGCGAACCTCATCGGCGCCTACGCCGATCAGGATCACGAGTCCGATGACTACGTATTCCAGGGTATTCGGAATACCGACGATATTGATCGCGTTGTAGAGAACGCGCACGATGGCGACCCCTATGATCACGCCCGCGATATTCCCGACTCCGCCCCGGAGGCTGATGCCTCCGACGACGCAACCGGCGATCGCGTAGAGTTCGTACATATTCCCCGCGGTCGAAGGCTGGACGGAGTTCAGGTCCAGGGCGAACAGGAATCCCCCGATTCCGGCGCAGGTCGCCGAGATTATGTAGGTGATGACGATCATGCGGTCGGTATCGATGCCGCTGAAACGCGCGGCCTTCTCGTTCCGTCCCAAAGCGAGAATGTACCTACCGTAGATGGACCTGTTGAGGAAAACGGACAGGCCGATCGCGATGACGAGCATTATCATGAAGGGCATCGGCAGGGACCAATCTTTGAGGAACTGCGGGGCGGAATCGTTCGGGAAGAAATCGGCGGGGAAAGTTCCCTTGACGAGGAATTTCAAGCCGGCGAAATCGTTGCCCAAGCCCTGGGTGACATCGTTCGTGAAGAAGCGAGAGAGGCCCCGGTAAATGAACAGGCCGGTCAAGGTTACGACGAAGGACTGAATCTTCACCTTGGTGACCAGCAGTCCCTGGACCAATCCGATCGCCATCGAAAAAACGATGGTGAATACGATCACCGCCGGAATGGACCATGATCGGGTCACCAGCAGGTTCACGGACAAGGCCCCGAGGAAGCCGACGATGGACCCGACGGAAAGATCGATGCCGCCGGTCATTATGACGAAGCCGACGCCTATGCTCAGGATGCCGAACAATCCGGTCCACCGGAAAAGATTCATGATGTTGTAGGGACTGAAGAACTGCGGATCCAATATCGTGGTAAAAACGATTATTCCAAGCAGTATCGAAGCGATACCGATATACTTTTTCATTTCAGTTGCACCCCATGGCCAGTTTCATGACGGCCTCCTCGCTGAACTCCGCCTTTTGCAGCTCCCCGCTGATGGCGCCCTCATGCATGACTACGATACGGTCGGCGATTCCCAAGACCTCCTGCATCTCGCTGGAGATCACGAGCATGGCGACCCCTTCCGCAGCCAATTTCTCTATGAGCCGATAAATTTCTTCTTTCGCTACGACGTCGATCCCCCTGGTAGGCTCGTCCAGGACCAGGACGCGGGGTCCCATCGAAAGCCATTTGGCCAATACTACCTTCTGCTGATTTCCGCCGGATAGGTTTTCGACAGCCTGCTCGATACCGCTCATCCTTACGTCGAGCGCGCCCGCCATCCTGGAAGCGATCGTCCGTACCTTGCCGAAGTCGATCAACTTCATCTTCTGGCATGCATCCAGCCCGGCTAGCGTGATGTTCCTCTCGATCGATTGTTCTATGACGAGCCCGCATTGCTTCCGGTCCTCCGGAACGAGCGCGATGCCGGCCGCGATCGCGTCTTTGGGATCGTCGATAGAATAACGCGTCCCTTCGACCAGCACCTCACCGCCCAGCGCCTTCGTTATACCGAACAAGGCATGGGCCAGTTCCGTCCGCCCAGCGCCCACCAAGCCCGCCATCACGAGTATCTCTCCGCGCCGCACTACGAGATTCACCGGATTTCCGGGATGCTCGGGAACGATGAAGTCCTTGCATTCGAAAACGGGAATGTCGGTGGCTTCATGGTCCTTGTGGTAGAATTTTTCCACGTCCCGGCCGACCATCAGCTTAATCATGCTCATCGCGCTGATCTCCGCTTTCGCGAGAAAACCCGAATTACGCCCGTCGCGGAGGGCTATGACGCGATCCGCGAGATCCACCACCTCGCCCATACGGTGGGAGATATAGATGACGCTGATGCCGTGGTTCCTGAGATCCTTTATCACCTTGAACAGCTGCTCGGATTCCCTGACGCAGAGCGAACTCGTCGGCTCGTCCATGATCAGTATCTTCGCGTTGATCGACAGGGCCTTGGCGATCTCGATCATCTGCTGATTTCCGAGGGACAAATTGCCGACTATTTCGGTCGGCGCGCAATCGAGCTCTATTTTGTCCAGCAAAACCTGGGTGTCGGCGTTTATTTTTTTCCGGTCCACCAATTTCAGGAAGTCCCGATTCCTCGGTTCCCTTCCCAGGAAAACGTTGGCCGCGACGTCCAGGTTATCCGATAGGTTGAGTTCCTGGTGCACGAAGGCGATTCCCAAAGCCGTCGCCTTCTGTACCGATTCAATGTCGCAGGGGAGACCGTCCACCAGGATCGATCCGGAGTCGGGTTGATACACGCCGCCCAGAACCTTCATCAGCGTGCTCTTCCCGGCCCCGTTCTCCCCGATCAAGGCGAGGACTTCGCCCTGCTTCAGCGTCAAGCTGACATCGTCCAGCGCCTTGACGCCCGGGAAGAACTTGCTTATTCCCCGCATTTCCAGCACCGTTCCGTTGCCTGTCTCGGTCATGGACTTTCCTCTCCCCGCGGGGCCCGTTCTTGATCGAACAGGCCCGTGCAATCGGCTTTACGCCTGGTTCAATAGCTGGACTTGATCTGGTCTTCGAGTTTCTTCTCGAAAGCCGCTACGTTGTCCTTGGTGATCACGAGGCCGGGAACGCTGATCAACTTGTTGCCCGGAATCTTGGCCGTTCCCTTCACGAGCTCGTACAGCAACTTGGCGGTCGTGTGCCCGTATTCGAAGGGATCCTGAACGATGGTGGATTCCACCACTCCGTCCTTGATGCCCTGGAGCACCATGGGTTCCTCGTCGAAGGCCACGATCTTCATTTTCCCGAGCAGCTTCGCGTCCTTCAGGGCGGACATGAAAGCCGGCGTGCTGTAGCTCCACAGGCCGACCATCAGTTGTGCGTCGGGATAGGCCACGATCATTTCTTCGGCGCCGGACTTGGCGCGCATCGGATCTCCGCCGTCGAGCTTGGTGGTCAGCAGGGTCCACTTGCCCAATTCGATCTTGTCGGTATTCGGAGTCATCTTGCCGGGATAGAATTCGGCGGCGGGAAGCCCGAGCAACTCGTCGATGATTCCCTGGCGGCGTTCGATCGCGTTCTGCACGTCGAGTTTTCCGACGAAGATTATGAATTTTCCGCCGGAGGGCAGGGCCTTCGCTATCTCTTTGCCGGCAGCCCTTCCGGCTCCGTAATTGCTGATGCCGACGTACGCCTTTCGGTTCGTCGTGGCGCCGTCCGCGTCGGAGTCGAACATCACCATCGGGATCTTCGATCCGATCGAATTGAGGAAGGGCGTCGCGTTCGCGGGGTCAAGGACGCTCACGCCGATCCCGTCGACGCCTTTAGCGGCCATGGTCTCGATGAAACGCTTCTGCTCTTCCGCGGTTCCGTTGGGAGGAGCGTAGAATACGACCTTAAGCGGCATCTCGGACTCGGCGAGGGTGGTGCCCGCCTTCGCGTAGGTCCAGAACGTGTACGCCCCGTTAGTGACGAAGGCGATGGTGGTCACCTTGTCCACGGCGGGCTTGGCGGCATCTTTCTTCCCTTCGGCGAACAGCGGCGCGACGCAGAGAGCGGCGAGTGCGACGAAAACGAGAGCGAGTTTCTTCATGGCTTCCTCCTGTTTATGTAAAAAGTCCATACGGACCTTTTTAAGTAGTATTATCATACAAACATATTAACAGAATATCATAGCAAGCCGTCTTGTCAAGAGAAATCATCCCGGATCCGGGAACCCCGAATCCAGGAATCACCAGAACCGGGCTATCCACAGGATCGCGGGCTACAGAGTTTCCCTCTCCGACCATTCGAAAGATCGCGCGACCGCTTTCATCCACCTGGCGTACATGCCTTCCCGCTGGTCCACGCTCATCCGCGGATCGAAGGCCCGATCCAGTTTCCAATGACCGGCAAGCTCCGCCCGGTTCTTCCAGAAACCGACGGCGAGTCCCGCGAGGTAGGCTGCACCGCGCGCCGCCATCTCGGTCACTTTCGGTCTTTCGACCGGTATCCCCAGGATGTCGGCCTGGAACTGCATGAGGAACCCGCTCTTCGTCGCGCCGCCGTCCACCTTGAGCGATGGAGCCGCGCGGCCGAAATCGAGCGCCATGGCGTCCATGACGTCTCGGGTCTGATATGCGATGGATTCGAGCGCCGCGCGGGCCAGCTGCGCCCGCCCGCTTCCTCCGGTTATGCCGATGATCAGGCCGCGGGCGTACATGTCCCAATACGGCGCGCCGAGGCCCGTGAACGCGGGAACCATGTACACGCCCCCCGTATCCGCCACCGAGGCGGCGAGCTTGTCGCAATGGGTCGAATCGTCGATGATCCTCAATCCGTCGCGGAGCCATTGGACCGCCGCGCCGCCGATGAAGATCACCCCTTCCAACGCGTATTCCGTTTTGCCGCCGACATGCCAGCCGAGGTTGGTGGTCAGTCCCGCCTTGGAGACCACCGGAGTCTCTCCGGTATTCATGAAAAGCGCGAGGGCGGTGCCGTAGGTATTCTTGGCCATTCCGGGTTCGAAGCAGGCCTGTCCGAAGGTCGCCGCGTGCTGGTCGCCCGCGACCCCCGCTACCGGGACGCGCGCGCCGAAGAAGGCGGCCGGCGCCGTCCACGCCAGAATCCCGCTGGAAGGCCGGGGCTCAGGCAGTATTTCCCGCGGTATGCCCAGGATGGATAGCAGCTCATCGTCCCAGCGCTTCTCGTAGATATTGAACAGCAGGGTGCGGGAGGCGTTGGAATAATCGGTGACATGGGATTCCCCGCCGCTCAGTTTCCAGATGAGCCAGGTATCGATGGTTCCCATCATGATCCGGCCCTGCGATACCTTTTCCCGCACGCCTTCGACATTGTCCAGGATCCACCGGATCTTGGTCGCGGAAAAATAGGCGTCGATGCGCAGTCCGGTCTTCGCGGCGATGAGGGCCTCATGCCCCGCAGCTTTCAGCCCGTCGCAGAGAGGCGCGCTTCGGCGGCACTGCCACACGATGGCGTTGTAGACCGGGTCGCCGGTCCGGGTATCCCATAGGATGGTCGTTTCGCGTTGGTTAGTGATGCCTATCGCCGCCAGGTCGGAAACGGAGAAAGCGGAGTCGGAAAAAATCTCGCCGCAGCAGAGCAGGAAGGTATTCCAGTATTCGTTCGGATCATGCTCGACCCAGCCCGGGTGCGGATATATCTGCCTGATCTCGTGGTAGGCGTTCGCCTTCGCCTCACCCTCATGGTCGAAAAGGATGACGCGCGTTCCGGTCGTTCCCTGGTCGATGGCCAGTACATAGCGCTTTTCCATTTTCCTGCTCCTTGCCTGACGGCTTCAGGGACGAATCACGGCCTTGAGGATGTTCTCTTTTTCGATCGCGTCGAACGCGCTCTCGATTTCGGCCAACGGGAAAGTCCGGCTTATGTACGGGCGGAGATCGAGGGTGCCGTCCTCCACCCAGCGGAGCACCCGGCGATTCTGTTCGGCCGTGGACGCATGGACCCCGTGGACCGCGAGTTCCTTGTAGTGGATGAGGTTACTGTCCAGGAAACCCGCACTCGCGCCGGCGAGCCCTCCGAAGAGGCTGATCCTTCCCCGTTTGGCGGCGAGGGACAGAGCCTGGCTCTGGACCGAACCAACGGAACAGGCGGTGATGACCACGTCGAAGCCCCGCCCCTCGGTGAACTCGCGGATCCGGGCATCGAACCCCGATTCGGAGGGATCCATGACGCTCACGATGCCCCGGTCGTCGTCGAACAAAGCCCGCGCCTGCATCCGCCTGCGCTCGTTGGGCTCCAGCAGCGTGACGGATTCGGCTCCCGCGATCAGGGCCAGGCGGACATGCATGCAGCCGATGAAGCCGCCGCCGAAAACGGCCACAGAGTCTCCAGGCCCTATCTTCAGGGGCTCCTGCCCGTTGACCACGCACGCGACGGGTTCCGCCAATACGACATCCTCGGCCCGGAGCCGCTCCGGAATGGATATTACGTTGCCGCGGGCGAAGACCTCTCCGGGAATCTCCATATATTCGGCGAACCCCCCATCGAACTGGAAGCCCAGCGTCCTGAGATTGTCGCAAAGATTCGTATACCCCTTGGCGCACGGGGGACAGGCGCCGCAACCTACGGCCGGGGCGACATTGACCCGCATCCCCGGGCTGAAGCCGCCCGGAAGCTCACTGCCGACATGGACGAGATCCCCGGTCATCTCGTGCCCGACGATACGGGGAACGGAGATATGAGCGCTGCCGAATCTGTGGGTCCGTAAATCCGTCCCGCAGATCGAACAGGCTTGGACGCGCATGATCGCGTTGCCTTCGCTTTCCCGCGGCCGGGGAACATCCCGCAACTCCAATTTCCGGTCCATATTGTACAGGTACGCAAGCATCGTCACGCTCCGATCGTCAGACTTCGAGATATTCGATTCCCAAGTGCCGGGCGAGGATTCTCCAGCGGCGATGGTGGGCTCCCAGGGTCAGGGCTTCGTGGTGGGTACCGCCCCCGCGCAACCAATTGTCCATGGCGGACCGGATGCCCGTCGCGGGCCTGAAGTGGAAGTAGGGCATGGGCACTCCGGGCAGTTCTTCGGTATCCAATATCTCGCCGGGACTGCAGATGAGCCGGTATCCGTATTCGGCGATTGAAGCGAGGGAAAGCATGGTCGCCTTTCCGGGCTGGGCGGAAAATACCAGGGTCGGAGGATTTTCCAGGCCGCCTATCTCAAGCGGCCTATCGATGAGCCTGATCGGCCGATCCTTCCGGGCGATCCTCCAATTCCCTTCGCCCATGTGGCTCATCAGGGCGGAGTCCCTCTTGAAATCCAGGGAATACATTTCAGTGAAGTGGCCGTGCCCCGCGATCAGGTGGCCTGCGGCCACCAGCGCGGTCGTGTGGACATCGCCCTCATTGGAATAGCCGTATCCCTTCGCCATCAGGTTGGAAGCTGCGAGCATCTGGATCTGGCGGAAACGTCCATCTTCCCTGAAGGAATCGAAATTGGCCGTAAACCCGTCATACCCGCGGTCGACCAGGAATTTCTCAAAGCCGAGCTGCATCCTGAGCGCGTAGCGGTGGCTCTCCCTGGACAAATCGGGCGCGCAAACGAAATTTTTCCGGTCCAGTTCCATGAGGGCATCGATCTCGGCTTCGCCCGAACTCTCCATCAGGGTAAACACCTGACCTATCCCCTCATGGTTCACTTCCGGACCGATGACCCGCTGGAAATTGCCCTCGTCGCCGACGATATCGCCCATGCCCTTCATCCGGCCGAAGCATGCGATGCGCATCTTCTTCAGGGAAGCGATGGTCATGACCGCCCGGGCCCAGTCGCCGAAGTGCTCCCTGAAATCATCGCCGCTCCAATCGTCGGTGACGATGGTCGGATCGACGCCGGCCTGGAGCATCATGCTCGCCGTATCCTGCGCGCCGTGGATGCCCTGGTTGGTGGTCAGCCGCCGCCAATCCCAATCCGCCGTCACGGAAGGAAGGGGCTGGATGTTGGCCAACATCAGGGGGAGCCGGTTTTCCTCAAGGGCGCGCACCAGCCGGAAACCGGGGCTGTACAGGAGCATGACCACGAGGATGCCGTCGAATCCTCCATGGTTGAAGCCTTCGACGATGGACTCGATATCAGCGCGATTCTTCGCCGCCCGGGGGAAATCGACCTCGGCGTAAGGTGACAGGCTACGGACGACATCCCGGGCGAATTGTTCCTGGTTACGGGTGATCTCGGGCTGGCTCTCGTCGTAGAGCCCGTGCATGATGCCGAGCAATCCGATCTTCGGTTTTCTCTGTTCCAGCATGGCCTTCTCCTTTGGAAACGGATATGCGATCGCCCTCAATCGGGGAGGTCGGCGAGGATGGCGATTCCGGCGGAGGTGCCGAGCCGGTCGGCCCCCGCCTCAAGCATGGCGATGGCGTCATGGTACGAACGGATACCGCCCGAAGCCTTCACTTTCAGCGTATTCCCGACGGCCTTGCGCATGAGCTTCACGTCCTCCATGGTGGCGCCGCCCGTGCCGAAGCCCGTGGAGGTCTTCACGAAACGGGCACCGGCCTTCTCGGCGATCCCGCAGGCGATGCGCTTCTCGTCGTCGGAGAGGTAGCAGGTTTCGATGATGACCTTCACGGCAGCCTTGCCGGCCGCCTTGACGACGGCGCGGATGTCGTCCTCCACCGCCTTGCGGTCGCCCGCCTTCATCGATCCGAGGTCGATGACCATATCCACTTCCCGGGCGCCCTGCTCCACGGCAAGGCGGGCTTCCCCGGCCTTGGTTTCCGGCGCGTTCGCGCCGAGGGGGAAGCCGATCACGGCGCAGGTCAGGACTTCCGAACCGGCAAGCTCCTTGGCCACGAGCGGAACCCAGCGGGGATTCACGCAGACCGAAGCGAAGCGGTGGGTACGCGCCTCCGCGCATAACTCCCGGATCTGTTCGGCGGTCGCGGTCGCCTTCAATATCGTGTGGTCGATGGTCTTGGCGATATCCGCCTTGTTCCATTCATTCGGCATGGGTCCTATCCTTTTTGGAGCGGCTCGCGCTCAGTCCATGTAATATCCGCCGTTGATGTTCACCGTCTCGCCGGTGATGAAGGAAGCCTCGTCCGATGCCAGGAAACGCATCAGGTTCGACATGTCCTGCTCCGTCCCCAGCCGCCTGACGGGGATTTTTTCTGCGATCTGCTGCTTCTTCTCCTCGGACCAGTAGCTCATCATCGCGGTCATCACCGCATGCGGGGCGATCGCGTTGCAGGTGATGCCGAAGGGTCCCAATTGCCGGGCGACGGAACGCGTCAGGCTTATGAGGGCGCCCTTGGAAGCCCCGTAGGCAAAACAGGACGAATTGTCTCCGTTCTTTCCTGTAATGGAAGAGACGTTGATGATGCGGCCATAGCCCTGGCTTTTCATGATGGGCGTGACCGCCCTGATCGCGTAAAGAACGCCCTTCACGTTGATGTCCAAGGTGTTCCTGATTATTTCGTCGCTCGTTTCCTCGATGCTTCCCGGAATCAGGATTCCCGCATTATTGATGAGGATGTCCAATCCGCCGTATTCGCTCACCGTATACCCGACGAGTCTGTCCACCTCTTCCCTCTGGGAGACGTCGCAGACGAACCCGCGCACGCTTCCGCCCAAAGCCTCGAACTCCTCGACCGTCAGGGCGAGGGCCCGGTGGTCGACATCGCAGATGACGACTTTCGCCCCCTCCGACAGCAGGTCGCCGGCGGTTCTTTTTCCCATCCCCTTGGCTGCCCCTGTTATGAGAACCGCCTTTCCGTCGAACCGCGCGCCCCTTCCGCGAACGGGGGCCCGATCCGCCGCGGCGCTTGGGTTCGAACTCGCGGTATTGCCGTTGGAGTCGAGTGCTTCCTTGTTCAGACCCATTTCGGTACTCCTTATATTCATATTATCATACAATTAGACAATTAAGACATGAACCTGCCGCCTTGTCAACAAAAAGGTCGCCGAATAGTAATTATGAAAGGACAGGAAAGGTTGCCTGCAGCTTGAATTCCGGCAGCTATCATCTGCGCGGACCTAAAAAAAGGGATCGGCGTCAGCCGATCCCTTTTTTCTTGCCGGCGGATTCCGCCGCCGGG
>DPXI01000054.1 GCA_003527485.1 Treponema sp.
AGAGGCCGCCGGGGCCAGAGGCCTCTGACCCCGGGGGAGGCCCCGGCTGAAATCGATTACCTCTGAATCCTCGCCGAGCCGCCCTTCGCGAAGGACTCCACCTGATCGAGCGTGGCCATGGTGGTGTCCCCGGGGAAGGTCGTCAGCAGGGCGCCGTGCGCCCAGCCGAGGGCCAGAGCGTCCTGCGGCGCCTTGCCGGCGAGCAGGCCGTAGATGAGGCCCGCGGCGAAGCCGTCGCCGCCGCCGACGCGGTCGTAGACGTCCAGCTCGCAGGTCGGCGAAACGTAGCTCTTGCCGTCCAGCCAGAGGACGGCGCCCCAGGAATGGCGGTTGGTCGAATGGACCTCGCGCAAGGTGGTGGCCACGGCCTTGATGTTCGGGAAATCGCGGACGACCGATTCCATCATGCCGAAGAAGGACGAGGGGTCGAGCTTTCCCTTGGATTCGACATCGTGGCCCTTGAGCCCGAGCCCCTTCTGCAGATCCTCCTCGTTGCCCACGAGGACGTCCACGTGGCGGACGATCTCACGCAGGGTTTCGGCGGCTCGCTCGCTCGCCTTGGAAGGATCCTTGCCGGAGGCAGCCGCGGCGACGGCCCAGAGCTTGGCGCGGTAGTTGAGGTCGAAGGAGACGACCGCTCCCGCCTTCCTGGCGGCCTTCATCGCCTGGACCACAAGCTCGGGGGTGGATTCGGAAAGCGCGGAAAAGATACCGCCGGAATGGAACCAGCGCACGCCCTTGCCGAAAATCGCGTCCCAGTCGAAGCTGCCCGCTTTCAGATATCCGGCGGCCTCGTTGGCGCGGTTGTAGAAAACCACGGGGGCGCGCACTCCGCCTCCCCGGTCGCTCCAGACTGTCGCCATGTTGGGCCCGCGTACCCCATCATGGGCGAAACGCGCGTAGTACGGCGTCACGCCCGCGCCCCGGACAGCCTTCTCTATCCGCTTGCCTATCGGATAGTCCACGATAGCGCTCGCGACGGCGGCGCGCTGGCCGAAACAGATCGAGAGGTTCGCCGCGACGTTGTATTCGCCGCCGGAGACGTGGAGGTCGTACTTGTCCGCCTCCGCGAAGGGAACGATGCCCGGATCCAGACGGGTGACGAGCGCTCCGAGCGCCAGGAAATCATGGGCAGCCTTGTCGGCCGGCTTTATGGTCAATTGGGACATTCGATAACTCCTTTTCTATACGTTGTACGTCGAGGCGGAGGTGGATCCGCCGTGGCCGGTCCAGTTTGTATGGAAGAACTCGCCGCGCTTGCGGTCGGTCCTCTCGTAGGTGTGGGCGCCGAAATAATCACGCTGGGCCTGCAGGAGGTTGGCCGGCAGCCGCTCACAGCGGAAACCGTCGAAGTACGCGAGGGCGCTCGTCAGCGCAGGGGCCGGAACGCCGTTGGCGATGGCCGCCGCCGCGACGCGGCGCCAGGCGCCCTGCGCCTTGTCCACGGTCTTGTTGAAGAAGGGATCGAGCAGGAGGTTGGAGAGGTCGCCCTTCCGGTCGAAGGCATCCTTGATCTTGGAGAGGAAGGTGGAGCGGATGATGCAGCCGCCCCGCCACATAAGTGCGATGCCGCCGTAGTTGAGCTTCCAGCTGTATTCCTTGGCCGCCTCGCGCATCAGGAGGTATCCCTGGGCGTACGAGACGATCTTGGATGCGTACAGGGCGTCCTTGAGGTCGGCGATGAAGGCCTTTTTGTCCCCGGTGAACACACGAGCCGGCTTGGAGAATAGCTTGCTCGCCGCGACGCGCTCGTCCTTGGCGGCCGAGAGGCAGCGGGCGAAGACGGCTTCCCCGATGAGGGTCAGAGGTACGCCGAATTCCAGGGCCGCGATGCCCGTCCACTTGCCGGTGCCCTTCTGGCCCGCGGTGTCCAGGATCTTCTCGACGAGGGGCGAACCGTCTTCGTCCTTGAAACCCAGGATGTCGCGGGTGATCTCGACCAGGTAGCTGCCCAGGTCGCCCTTGTTCCATTCTTCGAAGACGGCCGCCATCTCGTCGGCCGAAAGGCCGAGTACGTCCTTCATGAGCTGGTAGGTCTCGGTGATGAGCTGCATGTCGCCGTATTCGATGCCGTTGTGGACCATCTTCACGAAGTGGCCCGCGCCGTTCTCGCCGACCCAGTCGCAGCAGGGAACGCCGCCTTCCTGGGCCGCGATTTTCTGCAGTACCGGTTTCACGAGGGGCCAGGCCGCGGCCGAACCGCCGGGCATGATGGAAGGTCCGGTGAGAGCGCCTTCCTCGCCGCCGGAGACTCCGGTGCCGATGAAGAGCAGCCCCTTGGACTCCACGTAGGCCGTGCGCCGGAAGGTGTCCTGGTAGTTCGAATTGCCGCCGTCGATGATGACGTCGCCGGGCTCGAAGACGCCGATGAGCTGCTCGATGGTGTCGTCCACCGCCTGGCCCGCTTTGACCATGATCATGGCCTTGCGCGGCTTCGACAGGGCCGCGGCAAGTTCCGCGAGGCTCTTGCAGCCGGTGATTTTCTTTCCCGCGCCCCGCCCTTTCATGAAGTCGTCCACTTTCGACGTCGTCCTGTTGAAGACGGCCACGGAGAAGCCCTTGCTCTCCATGTTGAGTACGAGATTCTCGCCCATCACGGCGAGTCCGACGAGTCCGATATCCGCTTTCGCCATACTTTCCTCCTGGTCGCCCCGGTCCCGCGGCATCCCGCTAGGCCGAGGCGCGCTGAATCAAACCCGTGCCGAAAGTCCTCGACTCCACGGGCGTTCCGTATTCGATCCGATTCTTGAGCTGTTCGAAAATGAAGGCGCCTACGTCCCCGCCGCCCTGCGCGATGGTGGTCAGCGGCGGGGTGACGTAGGCGCTGAAGGCGTCGTCATCGAAGCCGACGAGGGAGATATCCTCCGGAATCCGAAGGCCGGCCGCGGTAAGCGACCCCAGGAGGCCGAGGGCGATCTTGTCGTTGTGGCAGAGCGTCGCGTCCGCGCTTCCCGCGGCGCAGCGCCGCGCGATCCCGGCGGCGGCCGCCTGCCCTCCCGCGAAGCCCTTTCCCGTCCGCACGATCATTTCTTCCGAAAAGGAGAGCTTGGCCTCGGCCAGCCCCTCGCGGAAACCGGCGATGCGCTCGGAGCTGCGGAATTCTTCGATCAAGAGGATGAAGCGGGAACGGCCCTTGTGCGCGAGGTACTTCACCGCCTCCCGGTAGCCGGAGCGCCGGTCAACGCGGACGGCGGGGTACGGCACCGCCAAGGGCGGATCCACGAGGATGAAGGGATAACCGGAAGCGGTCAGGGCGTCGAGGGCGGGGGATGCGGGGGTGCGCAGGTTCGTGAATACGATGAGCCCGTCGCAGCGTGGGGCGACGTCGCGGACGGCGGCTTCCTCGATCTCGCTCGTGTCGGCGAACTGCACGAGGGCCGCGTAGCCGGCGGCGTTGAACAATTTGGATATCACCTCGATGCGGCGCGCTGTGGCGTCGCTGGAGACCGCGTTCGCGACTATGCCGATCACCCGTTTGCGTCCGGACTTCAGGGCGCGCGCGCTCGGGTCGGGACGGTATTCCATGCGCTCGGCGATCGCCCTCACCCGGATGCGGGTATCGTGGCGGACGTTGGCGGAATCGTTCATCACGCGGGAGACGGTGCGGGCCGAAACTCCCGCCTCGCGTGCGACCTCATGGATGGTTGGCATTGTCCTGTCCTGTTATTGCCATCGTTGACATATTGCTGCGCCTTCTGGCCTTTGTCAAGAACCGCTGCCTGCACCTTCCCCATCAAAGCGTTTCCGTTATCATCGGAAAGTGCTATATAATTAGGCGCTCACTCATCTTCACCGAAGGGGTCGTCATGAAGTTCCCGATGGCGCTCGTTTTCGCGTCCTGCCTTTTAGCCGCGCCCGCACCGGCCGAGACGATACCGGCCGTTCCTCTAGCCGCGGGGCCTGTTCTTTGCAGGATCTCGACCGAAAACGGACCGGCGCATTTTCAGGCCAAAGCGCTCAGGCGTTTTTCGGAGCTGATCGCGGTGCGCTCGAACGGAACGATCCTCGTTGAATTCCATGAGAGCGGCAAGCTGTACAGGGATGCCGATGCGGTCGGGGCCATAGCCCGCGGGGAACTGGAGATCGCGGCGCCGGGAATCTGGCAACTGGACAAGCTGGTCCCCGACACCGCCGTCCTCATGCTGCCATCGATGTTCGCCAAGCCCCGGGAGATCATCCGAGCGGTCGTGGATGGGCCGGTCGGAGCGGCATTGTCGTCAGACCTCGAAGAGTCGATGAGGGCCGTGGTCCTGGGGCCCTGGCTGGACCTGGGTTACGGCCATATCTTCGGAACCGCGGTCCGCATCCGATCCATAGCCGAAATACGGGGCCGGAGCATCCGCGTCGCCGGCGGTAAGGGCAACGAGGAAAGGATAAAGGCGCTCGGAGGCTTACCGGTATCCATTCCGCTGCTCGACCTCCCGGCCTACCTTGAGCGCCGCCTCGTCGACGGCGTCCTTACGACCTACGAGACCGTGGAAAGCGCCGCCCTCGATTCGCACGGCGTTCGGTCGGTGCTGGAGGACAATCAGTATTATCCGTTTTACGTGCCCGTGGCGGGCAAGGCGTTCTGGGCCCGCCTCGACGAAGGCCAGCGTCAGGCGATACGCGGCGCATGGGCCGAGGTGGTCGTCGACGCGCGCGAGGAAGCGGTGCGCGCCCAGGAGGCGGCCAAGCGGAGTCTCGTCGAACGCGGATTGACGGTTTACAGGCCGACGGCGGAGGAAAGCTCGAAAACGCACGCCGCCCTACTCGCCCGTGAGGACGAGATCGCGGAGCGTCTGAACGTTTCGGCGGATTTGTTGGCGCAACTCCGGCGCGAGCTCGGGAAGGCGGAACGCCGATGATCGGAACCGCCGGCGTCGGATGGAAATCCTGGAGCGCTGCTTTCGCGCTCATTTTCGTCGGGGCGGCCGCGGCCCTCTTCCTTTATGTGGGCGCGGACAGGAGGAGCGTCGGGGAAAGAGCGGCCAAGGACATCCTCTTTGACGCTACGCTCGCGGCTACGAGCCTCGACGCCATCCTCCGGGTCGCGTCCCACGAAACGGCGCGGCTCGGCGACTCCCGCGCCGGCATGAAGGAGAGCCTGGATCTCATCGCCTTCGACCTGCCCGAGGCCGCCAATATCTATCTATTGGATGAAAAGGGGTCTGTGCTTCGAACGGCCCACAGACGACTGAATCCGACGCTGGCGATGGAAGCCTCCTTGTTCGAGCGGATGCGCGCGGGCGCCATCCTCGACTGCCGGATAGTCGAGGCGCCCGAGGAGGGCGGGAAGGTCCTGGCGTTCATCCGCAGGATCGACAATACGGAAGACGACGGCTATCTCTACGCCGCGGCCTTGTTCACCGGCTACACGCTCCAGAGCGGAGTCTCGACGCTCCTCTCCAGGGCCTACGGCTCGATCGATGTGACGGATTCGGTCGGGGCTACGCTGGTGCTTGTCCAGGCGACCGAGTCCGCCGAGCGGACGTCGGATCAAACCCGAAGGAACGAAACCCGAAGGAACGGAGACCTGAACGCGCTCGTGCTGCTTTCCAGCGTCCCGGTCAATATCCGCGTAACCGCAGACGAAGACGCGCTGTATGCCGAATGGCGTGCCCGGACCATCGTGCTTTGTTCGGTAACCGGCGCCTTGACCCTTGCGGTCGGCATCATCCTCGCGCTCGGATTCTCTTTTTTCAGGCGCCGCCTCAGGGTCGAGCGCCTGTCCAGGGAAATCGAGGAACGCGACACCCTGTTCAGGGAAGTCAACCACCGCGTGAAGAACAACCTCACCATAGTGCAGACGATACTTGAACTTGGCACGGCGGATATCGACGACTATCCTGAACGGGCCGGCTCCACCATGCGGTCCGCCATCGACCGGCTTCGCGCGATAGCCCTGCTCCATGAGCTTCTCTGCACGCATGCCTCCGATTCGAATGAGGATGTGGGAGAGTATCTGCAAGCGCTGACCCACACGGTCCATGAAGCCTATAGCCTCGGCGACCGGATCGTCATGGAAGAGCGGCATGAGGAGGGCCTGCATTGCAACCTCAACCGGATGCTCCCGCTCGCGCTGATCGTCAACGAGCTCCTGACCAACGCCTATAAATACGCGTTTCCGGGCGATCGAAGGGGTACGATCCGGGTCCTGTCCGTGAGCGGGGCGGGCGGGGGAATCGAAATCGAAATATGCGACGACGGTATCGGCATGGATGAATCGGGGAAAAGGACGGAAGGAATCGGCACGATGCTGATCGGGGCGCTGGTCCGCCAAATCGGAGCGACTATCGAACGGACAGGGGACGATGGGAGGGGCACGGCTTGGAAACTCGCCGTACCCCCGGAGCCGGACGGCGGAGAAGCCTGAAGCCATCCCGGCCGATCAGGCCGCCCGATGAGGCCGCCCGGCAAGCCAGGGCGGCCGTTTCATTGAAGAGGATCCGGTTTCCCTTGTGCCTACTTCTGCGGCATCAGAAGGTCGGGGATGAACATCGTGAACTGGGGAACGAAGGTAACCAGCATGAGCACCACGATCATCGCCGCGTACATCGGAAGCATGGCCTTCACGGCGGCGCGCCGAGGCGTCACTTGAGACCGCGTTCGCGANNCCTCACCCGGATTCGGGTATCGTGGCGTACGTTCGCGGAATCGTTCATCACACGGGAGACCGTGCGGGCCGAAACTTCCGCCTCCCGTGCGACCTCATGGATGGTTGGCATGGTCCCGTCTTGTTACTGCCTTCGTTGACATAATGCGGCGCCTGCCGGCTTTAGTCAAAAACCGGCGGCATCGGCTGAGCGATGAAAGCAGCTCCGTGATCAACGAGAGATACTGTACGACGAGGTACCCGCTGGTCCTCTCCCAAACAGCCTGTCGGGCTGAAAACCAAAGACAGTTGGGTTTTAGCTGGTTTTCGCGTGCTTCCTTTCGGCCGCGCCGATACCGGCCGAGCATCCCTCCGCGGAATGTACGGTTGGATAAACGGGGGCCCAGGCAATAGGGCACGGATACGGATACCAGCGCAGGACCTGATACAAGCTTTGATCTACTGAGAAATGAGGCCGCCAAGCTCGCAATGCAGTAAAGCTCAATTTGAATAAGCGGCGCTCTTCAAGCGCCGGGCTCAGTCTACCTTGAACTTGGCCACTTCTCCGATAAGCGCGTCGATGCTCTCCTTGTTATCCCTGGAGAGATCGCTGACCTTGTGGACAGCGATGGTTATCTGCTCGGCGCCGGCGGCCATCTCGTCCATGCTGCCGGTAACCTCCTCGGTAATCCTGCCCAGGGCGGCGCTCTCCTTGATGACATCATTGCTACCCGCGAGCATGCTGGCGGAACCTGACCTGACCTCTCCGGACAACTCGCCAAGCAGGGCGAGGGCTTCAAGAATTTCCTTGCTGCCGGCGCTCTGCTCTTCCATCGAGGCGCGCATGCCCTGCTCTCGCTCGGCGACGGCCCCGATGCGTGCGCCTATGTCCTCGAACTGGGCAAGAACCCCGTCGGTGGACTTGGTAATCGTCTCCATGGAATCCCTGATCTTCTTGAGCGAGGCGGAGATGTTCTTCGACTGCTTGCCTGACGATTCGGCGAGGTTGCGTATCTCGTCCGCGACGACGGCGAAGCCCCTGCCGGAATCGCCTGCGTGGGCAGCCTCTATGGCGGCGTTCATGGACAGGAGGTTCGTCTTGGACGCGATGCCTTGGATGACGGCGCTTATCTCGAGGAGGCCAGCTGATTCCGTCGCTATCTCCCGGATGCGCGAGGAGACGGTGGCCAGGTCGGCGCGCCCCTTGTCGGACGCAGCCATCAGCTCCAGCACGTTCTGCGCGTCGTTGTTGAGCACGCCGGTAACCGAAGCGATGCTGGCGAGCATTTGCTGGATCGCCGAGGAGGACCGGTCCAGGCTCTCCGACTGGGCTTCGATATGGACGTCAAGTTCCTTGATCCTGCGGGTAATGCGCTCCATCGCAAGGTTTGTTTCCTCGACGCTGGCCGCCTGGCTTACCGTCTGCCGCTTGACGCTCCGGATGTTGGCGCTTATCTGGGCGATGGCAGCAGCGGTCTCCGTCATGTTGGCGGAAAGTTCCATGCCGACGCCGGAGATGACGCCGGCCTGACCGTGGATGGTAGTAACGAGGCCGCGCAGCCGCTCGAAGGTTTCATTCGCGATCCTTGACATGTCGCCGATCTCGTCGGAGGCAGTGTTTTCGATGCGCTTGGTGAGGTCGGTGATATCGCCGTCCGACATGTCCTTGAAGACCGCGATGATCCGCTTGATGGGCCGGGTCAGCGATCGGGAGAGGATGAAGGCGGCCGGAAGGATCACCGCCGAGCAAGCTGCCAGAATAATGACCAGCCTCACAAGATGGTCCATCAGGATAGCGCTGACGCTCTGGAAAGAGATGTCAAGGCACAGGAGGCCGTCGAACGTACCGTGGGAAGTCCGTATCGGTGCGTACGCGCTGAGAAAAGTGCCCCAGGCGTCAGTGTAGAAGTCTTCTTCCATGGTCACTTTGTCGATGCCTTCAGCGGCTGCCCTCAGAAGCGGCGTGGCGGCTTCGCAGACGTCGCCGAGGTGCGAAATCTCGTCCGCTGCCTCCGTGGCGTCCCCGACGAACACGATCTGGCCGTCCTCCTGCTTGCGTACCGTGTAGGTGTAGACGATGTCGGTGCTGTTGGCGGCTATCCGCCTGAGGGCCGCGACGACCTCTGCGTAGTCCGCGCCTGCCTCGTCCTCCGGACCGCGAAGCCTGGCATGGGCGTCCGCCGGGAGGCTCAGCGCTCCCAGCGCCGCGTAATCCCGGACCCTGGTGCGTATGTTGTCCTTGAGCGCGCGGCTCGTTTGCGCGTAGGACATTAATGCGAGCAATGACGAACCGACAACCCACAGCCCAATGATGGTGAGCAGGACTTTTGAGTTGATCGTCAAATTTTCTGATTTCTTTTTCATTCTTTATATCTCCATACGGTACCGGAACCCCGCGCGGCATTCATTTGGGCATTTCTTGTTATTGTAAGAAATACGGGAAATCTGTGCAAGTTTCGGAAGCTCTATAAGGTCATCTGACTTTGGAAAAAGCCTCCGGTGTACATTTCTGGTCGCAGGATGGACGAAGATGGAAAACCTTGCAGGGAAATGGACGGAAATAAGAGTGGCCGCAGTCCGGTCATCGTATCCGGGCTGATGCGGTTAACCCGCGAAGATACTGAGTCGGGTTGACCCGCGTCCCGGATCGCGGTTTCAGCTGGACGGAACGGGGGCGGTGCTCCGAACGGCGCGCGGTCGACCGCATCCGCCGACGAAGGCGCGCCGTATGCCGAATGGCCAGGACTATCGAACGGAAAGGGGACGACGGGAGGGGTACGGCGTGGAAACTCGCCGTGCCCCCGGAGCCGGACGGCGGAGAAGCCTGAAACCATCCCGGCCGATCAGGCCGGCCGATCAGGCCGCCCGGCAAGTCCGGGCGGCCGTTTCATTGAAGAGGATCCGGTTTCCCTGGTGCCTACTTCTGCGGCATCAGAAGGTCGGGGATGAACATCGTGAACTGGGGAACGAAGGTTACCAGCATGAGCACCACGATCATAGCCGCATACATGGGAAGCATGGCGCGTACGGCCTTTTCGATAGGGATCTTTCCGATGGCGCAGCCGACGAAGAGGGCGGAGCCCACCGGCGGCGTGCAGAGGCCGATCGCGAGGTTCAGGATCAGCATGATCCCGAAATGTATGGGCGACATGCCGAGGGCGCCTACCACGACCGGATACAGGATCGGGGTCGTGATCAGGATGAGGGGCGCCATGTCCATGATGCAGCCGAGCAACAGTAGCAAGACGTTGATCAGCAGGAGCAGGATGACCTTGTTGTCCGTCACGCCCAGGAGGGCTTGCGTCGCGAGGGCCGGGATGCGCAGGTAGGCCATCAGCCAGCCGAAGGCGCTGGCGGCCGCGATCAGGGCCATGACCATCGCGAGGGTCTTCAGGGTGCTGTACAGGATGCTATTCATCGCGCGGAGCGGGATTTCCTTGTACACGAAGAAGGTCACGAAAAAGGCGTAGACCACCGCTACTGCCGCTGATTCGGTGGCCGTGAAGACGCCGGAAATGACGCCGCCGATAATGATGACGGCGGTGAAAAGGCCCAGGATGGCGTCCTTGGCGATCTGTAAGGCTTCCTTCCAGGAATACCTCTTCTCCTTCGGGTATTTCCGTTTGACGGCGATGATGTAGCTGATGATCATCAGTCCGACGCCGAGCATGATGCCGGGGATGAAGCCGCCGAGGAAGAGCCGCCCCACGGAGACGCCGCCGGCGGCCAGGGAATAGATGATCATGTTGTGGCTGGG
>DPXI01000136.1:0-50834 GCA_003527485.1 Treponema sp.
GGCAATCTTCATTCTCTCCCGCCTGGGCTCTCGCTGACATGATGGCTTGCCGACTATTTGCGCCCGGTCCTGATAAGTTCGCCCTTGTCGAAGACTTGCCTATTGAAAAGCACCGCAATGGTCTTGCTGAGAGGAATGCCAGTCATGTTCGGGCCGAAGGCCGTGAACTAATCGCCGGGTAGCCTCTCGACCGTCGGAACCATGAGGCTTCCGTCGCCAGTACCGGCGGTCGGGAACGCGGCTTGAGACATCGGTTAGTGGGCCATATGTATGGAAAATTTGTCGAGAAACTGCACTCGGCAGCGTTTTTCCGAACCCCGACAACACGGAAAAGGAAAAGAAAAAGAAAAGGCCTCCGAATCCGGAGGCCTTTTATCGTACGGTATCAGTACGATCGAGCGAGCCGGAATCAGGCGGACGTGTCAGTCATATAGGACGCGAGCTCGGAGTAATCGAAAGTCGTTCCGTCCACGGTCATGGTGCCCGAATACGTCATGGCCTGGGTTGCCATATCGGTTGCCATAGTGAAACTGTAGGAACAAGTATGCGCGGACGCTCCGGAGGAAGTCATGGAACCCGACATCGACATGCTCATCGTGCCCGTCATCTCATACGTGGTCTCATTCACGATAACATTACTCATGTCTATCGCTATCACGACGCTACCGTTATACGTGCAACCGCCCGTTGTATAGTTGGTGAACGTGACGGTACCGCCGGTCTCCGTTGCGGTATAGGCGACTCCGGCCGGAAGGGTTGGCGTTCCGCCGGACAAGATGGCTTCCATGTCAATACTGTTCATCGCAGGGTTGAAGGTCGATGACAGGATCGTTCCGGCCTGATCGGCGGTCATCCCCGTATCCTTTTCAGAAGCGGGCCCGAGGAGGTTACAGCCGAGCAGAAGGGAAGCGACGACGGCGGCGAAAAGAAATTTCTTCATTCATTACTCCTAAGAAGATAGATTGACTATTATGGGAAAAATACCATACCTACAGGCACTTGTCAGCTCGATTTTTCATGAAATAGATTCCGATCAGCAATAATTCCCGAACTCTGCTCCCCCAAACCGTGTGTGGTCCTCGGGATCTAGCAAAACCTGCATCGCGTGCCTTCCGGCGTTCACGGAGATGCGATCGTAGAGGAGGGGTCTCTTGGATCCAGGTCGTCAGCTATCGTGGTCATCTTCAATCGCCATGTTAAGCGCCATCTCGAACTGGTAATCCATTCCGCCCATCCGAGTCCTTCGGACTCGGGCGCTGGAGGAAGGGGTTGGACCGTGCGGCTCTCCGGCTGGGCGGCGGAATGGGCAACTCTAAACGAAAAAGGACCGCCTTGCGGCGGTCCCCTTCAAACGCTATTTCAGCGTTTTCTTTTCTAGTAATCCATCCCGCCCATCCGAGTCCTTCGGACTCGGGCGCTAGTGGAAACGGTTGGACTGCGCGGCCTGTCGGCCGCGCCAGCGTGTCCGCCCTGCCGCTGCGCGGCGCCTCCTCAAAGCGGCGGAATAGGCAGCTTCAAACAAAAAGGGCTGCCTTGCGGCAGCCCCCTCAAACGCAATTTCAGCGTTTTCTCTTCTTAGTAATCCATCCCGCCCATTCCGCCCATTCCGCCGCCGCCGCCGCCCATGGGGGGGGACTTCGGTTCGGGGATGTCGGTGATGGCGCATTCGGTGGTGAGCAGCAGGGCCGCGATGGAAGCGGCGTTCTGCAGGGCGGAGCGCGTGACCTTGGCGGGATCGATGATTCCGACCTTCACCATGTCCACCCATTCCATCTTCGCGGCGTCGAAGCCGATACCCTTCTTCTCGCCCTTGGCGCGGTCGGCGATGATCGATCCGTCGACGCCGGAGTTCTCGGCGATCTGGCGGATCGGCTCTTCAAGGGCGCGCTTGACGATCTTGAAACCGACCTTCTCGTCGTCGGTGAGCTTGGAGATGTCGGCCTTGTCCAGGGCGTTGGCGGCCTGGATGAGGGCGAGCCCGCCTCCGGGGACGATGCCCTCGTCGATGGCGGCGCGGGTGGCGGACAGGGCGTCTTCCACGCGGTGCTTCTTCTCTTTCAGCTCCACTTCGGTGGCAGCGCCGACGTTGATGACGGCCACGCCGCCGGCGAGCTTGGCCAGGCGTTCCTGGAGCTTCTCGCGGTCGTAGTCGGAGGTGGTGTCTTCGATCTGGGCCTTGATCTGGGCGATCCGGTCCTGGATGTCCTTCTGCTTGCCGGAGCCGTTGATCAGTGTGGTGTTGTCCTTGTCCACCTTGACGGTCTTGGCGCGGCCGAGCTGGCTGAGGTCGGTGTTCTCGAGCTTGAGTCCGAGCTCTTCGGAGATGACCTCGCCGCCGGTGAGAATGGCGATGTCTTCCAGCATGGCCTTGCGGCGGTCGCCGAAGCCGGGCGCCTTGACGGCGCAGGTGCGGAGCGTGCCGCGGAGGCTGTTCACCACGAGGGTGGAGAGGGCTTCGCCGTCAACGTCCTCGGAGATGATGAGCAGGGGCTTGCCGCTCTGGGCGACCTTCTCCAGCAGGGGAAGCATGTCCTTCATGGAGGAGATCTTCTTGTCGTGGATCAGGATGTAGGCGTCGTCGTACACGGACTGCATGGTGTCGCGGTCGGTGACGAAGTAGGCGGAGATGTAGCCGCGGTCGAACTGCATTCCTTCGACGAAATCGATGGAAGTGTCCATGGTCTTGGATTCTTCGACCGTGATCACGCCGTCCTTTCCGACCTTCTCCATGGCGTCGGCGATCGTATTGCCGATCTCGACGTCGTTGTTGGCGGAAACGGAGGCGACATGGGAGATTTCTTCCTTGTCCTTGATTTCCTTGGCGCTCTTCTTGATCTCGTCGACCGCGATCTCGACGGCCTTGTCGATGCCCCGCTTGAGTTCGATGGGGGTCATTCCGGCGGCGACGGATTTCAGGCCTTCCTTGACCAGCGAGTAGGCGAGGACGGTGGCGGTGGTGGTTCCGTCGCCGGCGACGTCGTTCGTCTTGGTGGCGACTTCCTTCAGCAGCTGGGCGCCCATGTTCTCGAAGGGGTCGGAAAGCTCGATCTCCTTCGCGACCGAAACGCCGTCCTTGGTGACGGTGGGCGCGCCGAACTTCTTGTCCAGGAGCACGTTGCGGCCCTTGGGACCGAGGGTGACCTTTACGGCCCTTGAAATCTGCTCCACGCCGGACAGGAGCTTCCTGCGGGCATCCTCATTGAACATCAGCTGTTTCGCCATAATTCTCTTTCTCCTCTCTTCTCAGTCCCGGTCCGTCCGCGCGGTATACGCCCGCCTCGGCGGCGGCGTCCCGTACGCCATGACGGATCCGGCAAAGTTAGGTATGGTTTCGTGCCCGGCGCGCCGCGCGGAGCGGTCGGCACAAGCACGGAGTGAAGATACTAAATGCGGAGCCTCCGAGGCAATAGGAAAACGCGCGACCTTGTCGCGACCTTGTCGCTTCCTCTCGGGCGTAACATGCGCTACACTGGGCGCGGAGGTCCCATGCCGAAGGATAACGTCTCCGTTTTCGATATCCTGGGTCCCGTTATGATAGGTCCTTCCAGCTCCCATACCGCGGGAGTCGCGCGCATCGCCTTCCTCGCGCGCAGGATGTTCGGCGCCAAACCCGATCGCGCCATCGTCCGCTTCTACGGGTCCTTCTCCACGACCTGGAAGGGGCACGGCTCCGACAAGGCGGCCATCGCGGGCCTCCTGGGAATCTCCCCCGAAGACGAGGCCCTCTCCCGGGGCGCCGCATTGCTGGCCGAAGCCGACGCGCGGGGCGAAGGCTTTCCCATCCAGCTGGTCGGCGAGGCCGGCCTTCATCCCTCCTGGCACCCGAATACGGTCGTGTTCGAACTGGAATCGGCGGGCAGGACGCTGAGGATCCGGGCGGCCAGCGTCGGAGGCGGTTCCATAAGGATCGAAGAGATCGACGGCTACCGCGTGAACCTGTCGGGGGAGCTCGACGCCCTGCTTGTGCACCACCATGACGAGATAGGCGTCATCGCCATCGTTTCCCATATCCTCGCCGCGAACAGGATCAACATCGCCGCGACCTCCAGCCACCGGAAGGAAAAAGGCGACGAGGCCATGCTCGTCGTGGAGACGGACGGAGCGATTCCCCCTTCGGTGCTGGAACAGATCCAGAGTCTTCCTCCTGTCTACGCGGTCGTACGCGTCCCCGCTCTGGGCATTTGAGGAGCCGCTGATGAAATTCCGCTTCCTTTCTTTCGATGAACTGGCGGAGATAGTCGAATCCGAGCCGATCGACGCGGAAAGTTTCGCGCTCAAGCGGGAAGCTTTCATTTCGGGCAAGACCGAGGCCGGTATCGAAGCCGAACTGGACCGCCGGATAGCCGTCACCCGCAAAGCCCTCATCCGGGGTCTCGGCGAACCGCAACGTTCGCGTTCGGGGCTCACCGACGGCGCGGCGGTCAAGCTGGCGGCCTTCCCGTCCCCCCTCGTGCGGGACGGGCTGTTCGCCCGCGCCCTCCGCTATTCGCTGGCGATCAACGAGGTGAACGCCTGCGGCGGCAAGGTCGTTTCCTTCCCGACCGCCGGTTCCAGCGGCATCGTGCCGGGCTCGATCTGGGCCTGGTGGGATTCCCGCGCCTCACGCGCCTCGCGCACCCCGTCCGCCGATCCGGATGCCTCCGACGTGCCCGCCGCGCTCGATCCCCCCTACGATCCGCTCCTCCGCGGAGCCTTCCTGAAC
Source organism: Treponema sp. (assembly GCA_003527485.1). Lineage (GTDB taxonomy): Bacteria > Spirochaetota > Spirochaetia > Treponematales > Breznakiellaceae > UBA12037. Next base: position 4,703 of record DPXI01000136.1, read on the forward strand.
GCCAGCCTCGCCGGAATCCTCATCGCGCAGGGCGCCACCCTCGCAGGTTCCGAGGGCGGCTGCCAGGCCGAGTGCGGCGCGGCCGGAGCGATGGCGGCGGCCGCCCTCGGCTACCTCCAGGGCCTTCCCCTGCGCGGGCGCTTCGACGCGGCGGCGCTTTCGCTGAAGAACTCGCTCGGCCTGGTCTGCGATCCGGTCGCTGGCCTGGTGGAGGTGCCCTGCGTGAAACGCAACGCCTTCGTCGCGGCCAACGCCCTCGTCGCCGTGGAGCTCGCGATGGCGGGAATCCGGAGCGCCGTTCCCTTCGACGAGGTCGTATCCGCCATGAAATCGATCGGCGATTCGCTGCCTTCCTCGCTCCGCGAAAGCGCCGAGGGCGGGCTCGCGATGACGCCGACCGGCCTGGCGTGCAAGAGAAGATTGGAAGAATCGTGAATTCGAAAGGAGATCATGATGCGTAAACTGAAAATGGGAGTCTTCGGTTGTTCGAGCCACTACTTCAAGCGCGTGGCCGTTCCTTTGAGGTCGTCGTCCCTCGTAGAGCCGTACGCGATCGCCTCCCGAGACGGCGTCAGGGCGCAGGCCGCTGCCAAGGATTGGGGCTTCGCGGTGGCGCATTCTTCCTACGAGGCGCTTGTCGCCGATCCCGGAGTGGATTTCGTCTACAATCCCCTGCCGAACCACCTCCACCTTGAATGGATCAAAAAGGCGGCGGACGCCGGGAAGCACGTGCTCTGCGAAAAGCCCCTGGGGCTGGACGCCGCCCAGGCCCGGGAAGCTGCCGCCTACTGCGCGCGCAAGGGCGTGCTGCTAATGGAAGCCTTCATGTACCGCTTCCATCCCCAATGGAAGAGGGCGTCCGAACTCGTCGAAGCGGGCGAGATCGGCAGGGTCATGGCGACGCACTGCGTCTTCACCTACAACAACAAAGACCCTGCCAACATACGCAATATCGCCGAGTTCGGAGGCGGCGCCCTCCTGGACATCGGCTGCTATGCCGTCTCCAGCGCCCGCTTCCTGATGCGCGCGGAGCCGGAACGCGTGCAGTGCCTGATCGAGCGGGACCGGACCTTCGGGACCGACGTGCTGGTTTCGGGCATCCTGGATTTCGGCGCGGGTCGCCGATCGACCTTCACGGTCGGGACCCAGCTCTTCTCCGTACAGCGCGTCGACGCTTTCGGGACGGGCGGCTCCCTGTCCGTGGAAGTCCCCTTCAACATGTACGGCGACGTACCCGGCCGCGTGCACGTGGCGAACGATGTCGGCCGCCGGATCGTCGAAACCGCCATCGATGACCAATACCGCCTTCAATTCGACGCCTTCGCCCTCGCCGTGGCCGAGAAAAAACCGGCGCCAACGCCCGTTTCCGACGCCATCGCGAACATGGCGGTCCTGGATGCCCTGAAAGCCTCGGCCGCCTCGGGCAATTGGGAGGCAGTGGTGAAACAATAGGAAGGAAGCCGGTATCCGGTAGTCAGCAGCTCACTGACCGCAAGGTCTTCACTCCCTGCCGGCTACTGGCTTTAAGCTACTGGCTACTGGCTTTAAGCTACTGGTTATCGCATTCCGCGTTCCGCGTTTCAATCTCTGCCGCTTGCCGCCCCCGGCCTTTCCCGGCTATGTTGGAGCCACGCATGATCAAGACGAATAACCTCCGCATCGCCTCGGAACTCCCGCTCGTATCTCCCGCCGAATTGGCCCGTGAGATCCCCATGTCCGATACCGCCGCCCGGACCGTGGCGCAGGGCCGCGAAAGCGTCTCCGATATCCTGTCGGGCAGGGACGGCCGCCTGCTGGCGATCGTCGGGCCCTGTTCGATCCACGATCCCGAGGCCGCCCTGGATTACGCCTCCCGCCTGGCGGAACTTTCGCGCAGGTACTCGGACAGGCTGATGTTCGTGATGCGGGTCTACTTCGAAAAACCGCGTACCGCTCTCGGCTGGAGGGGGCTCGTCGTCGATCCGGGCATGGACGACAGCTACGACATAGCCAGGGGGCTCCGCACCGCGCGCCGGCTGCTGCTGGCGATCAACGAGATGGGGTTGCCGGCGGGGAGCGAGATGCTGGACCCCATCGTCCCGCAGTACACATCGGAACTCACTTCCTGGGCTTCCATCGGCGCCAGGACCACCGAATCCCAGACCCACCGCGAGATGGCCTCCGGCCTCTCCATGCCCGTCGGTTTCAAGAACGCGACGGACGGTGACGCGCAGATCGCGATCAACGCGATCGTTTCAGCGGCGAGCCCCCATTCTTTCGTCGGCATCGACCGGGGCGGCTACACCATCGTCATGCGGACGGTGGGGAACCCGGACGGGCACCTCATCCTGCGCGGCGGCAAGTCGGGACCGAATTTCGACCGGCTCCACGTGGAGGAAGCGGCGAGGCGCATGCTGGCCGCGAAGCTCAATCCGGCCATCATCATCGACTGCAGCCACGGCAATTCCGAAAGGAAGCCGGATCGCCAGGCCCTCGTGCTCAAAGACCTGCTCGCCCAGCGCGAAGAGCCCTCTTCGCCCCTCAAGGGCTTCATGATGGAAAGCAATATCGAACCGGGTTGCCAGAATCCGGCGCCGGGCGGCGAGGGGCTCCGCTACGGCGTCTCCGTGACCGATCCCTGCCTGGGTTGGAAGGAGACGGAAGCGGCCCTAGCCGACGCATGGGCAAGGACCGATCCGGTCAAGGGGCGGCCATGACGGACGGAGAACTGCTCGTTTTCACCGACGGGGGCTGTTCCGGGAATCCCGGTCCCGGGGGCTGGGCCTACGTGATCGTGTCTCCCGAGAACGGGAACGTCCTGGCCGAGAAATGGGGCGCGGAGGCGAACACCACCAACAACCGCATGGAGCTATCCGCCGTGATCGCCGCGCTGGACCTGCTCCTGGCCGATCCTCGGTCGAGCGGCCGGAAAGTGACCGTGTATACTGATTCGCAGTACGTCCAGAAGGGAATAAGCACCTGGATACTTTCCTGGAAGCGGAACGGCTGGCGCACGGCGGCCAAGGAACCGGTGAAGAACAAGGAACTCTGGCAACGTCTGGACGAGCTTTCCGCGCGACTGCCGATGGAGTGGCGCTGGGTGAAGGGCCATGCGGGGCATGAGTTCAACGAACGCTGCGACCGCATGACCCAGGAAGCCATCGCTTCCCTGCGGTGATTATTTGACGGATGACCGCGATTTGCCCCACGGGCGGCGGCTGAGTATCTTTCCATGGAGAGGTGGCGGAATATGGCATTGATAAAAAGCGCGCTGGAGCTGGCTCTGGAGAGGACCGAATCGGTCAAGGGCGACCGCGAGAGCATCGAGCTGTTCGAACTGAAGCGGCAGGGCAAGCGAATCGCGAGCGTTTTCCTGGAGGATCCGGAGAAATCGTCGATAGAATCCGAGCTGAAGCGTTTCCCGAAGGAAAAGCAGGATTCGATCCGCAGGGGAATCTTCGAAGTACTGATCTCCCAGATCTCGCTGCCCGCGATCAAGGAAGACCTCGTCCGCCTCGCTTCCGTCGGCAAGGGCCTGGCAGCCGTCATCGGCGACAAGCGTTTCGGCCAGACCTTCCAGCAGCTTCTCCAGGCCCTGGAACGCTATCTGGCTGACACGGAGCAGTACGACAAGGCGATTCGGCAGCAGTACGCCCCCAAGCTCAAGCAGAAGGAAGATGAGATCGCCCGCCGCACGGGAAGGCGCATGGCCATCGACCCGCTGCAGGATCCGGAATTCGTGGCGTTCTACAACCAGAATATGGGCGCCCTCCGCGATCGCTACCAGTCCGCGGTCGACCAGATCCGCGCCCAGGCGCAGGAAGCTTTCGGCCTCAAGGATTAGCGTGCGGCGGCGAGCGCTTTCCCGTAATCGGGTTCGTGGCTGTTCTCGGGCACCTGTTCCGTATATTTCACTCTGCCGTCGGCGCCGATCACGACGACGGACCGGCTGAACAAGCCCGCCAGAGGGCCATCCAGGATTTCCACTCCGTAGTCCTTGCCGAATGCGCGGTCCCTCATTTGGGAAAGGGTGATCACGTTGGAGACGCCTTCCGTCTTGCAGAAACGGCCTTGGGCGAAGGGTAGGTCGCAGGAGACGGTAAGGACGATGACGCTCGGCAGCTTGCCGGCTTCGGAGTCGAATTTCTTGGCCGAAACGGCGCAGGTGGACGTATCCAGACTCGTCACGATGTTCAATATGATGGTCTTGCCGGCCCAATCGCGCAGGCGGCGATCCGAAAGGCTTCCGTCCACCAGGACGAAATCGGGAGGAACCGAACCGACGGCGGGAAGAGAGCCGGAAGTGGAAGTCGGGGAACCCTTTACCATGATTTGAGCCATAGTTGCCTCCGTTATAAGTAAAAGGTACGGAAAGGGCGCCGCCCGGGCAAGGAAATGTGGTATGGTCGAACGGCTATCGGAGGCCTGAAATGAAGACGGAACTTTTCACGTTTTGCGATTTCGCGCAGGAAAACGGCGGCAAGCTGACCGTCGTCGGCACCTTCGATACCATCATCGCCCGGGAATTCCCCTGCACCCACCCGTTGCTTTCCGTGGTTATCCGGCTCCGCTTCGACATCTGGGAATTCGGGCGGCACGTTTTCCATGTGGAGAGCCGCGACCTGGACGGAGCGGCGCTCGTGGCCCCCGTGGACGGAACCCTGGAAGTCCGCGGCGCGGGCAACGCCACCGCGGTCTCCCACGTCGTCTTCAACGTCTCCGGAGTCCGTTTCGCGGGCCCCGGCGTGATCAACCTTTCCCTGCATGTCGACGAAAAGGAGATCGCCTCCATTCCGCTGTACGTCAGGAAGGGCTAGTCAGGAGCCTGTCGGACTTATGACCGCGAAAGTGATGTGAATGGTGAATTGGTACCTTTATTGCGCTTTTTTGTTGGACTCGGCGATCCGCGGCGTAAAAATGGCTCGTCAATCGGGCCATACGGGAAGTATGGCCCTCAATCCTCGCCCTTTTTCCACTCGCGGCTCACCTTCACCCAACAAAAATCATAAGTCCGACGGACTCCTAGATGCTCAGCCTCTCCGCATGGTGGTAGGCCTGGACGCGCAGGGCCTTGACCGATTCGTCCGCTAGGTAGTCGTCGAAGGGCATCATCCGGTCGATGAGGCCGCCGGGGACGATTTCCACGATGCGGTTGGCGATGGAGTTGATGAACTCGTGGTCGTGCGAGTTGAAGAGCAGGACCCCGTTGAAGTCCTTAAGGCCGTCGTTGAGCGCGGTGATGGCTTCCAGGTCCAGGTGGTTGGTCGGCTCGTCCATGATCAGAACGTTCGCGCCGGAGAGCATCATCTTGGAAAGCATGCAGCGGACCTTCTCTCCGCCCGACAGGACGTTCACGGGCTTCAGAGCCTCGTCGCCCGAGAAGAGCATGCGGCCGAGGAAGCCGCGGACGTAGCTTTCGTCCTTTTCCGCGGAATACTGGCGTAGCCATTCGGTGATGGACAGGTCGGAGGAGAACCAGCCGGCATTGTCCTTGGGGAAGTACGAGACGCTCGTGGTCTGTCCCCAGTAATAGTCGCCCGCCTCGGCTTTCTCAACTCCCGCGACTATCTGGAATACGGAGGTTTTTGCCTGGTGCTCGGCGCCCACGAAGGCGATCTTGTCGCCCTTGTTGACGGTGAGAGAGAAATTCTCCAGAACCCGGGTGCCCTCGAAGGTGTATGCCAGCTTTTCGATGCGGAGCACGTTGTTGCCGATCTCGCGTTCGCTCTTGAAGGCGACGTAGGGGAATTTTCGGGTCGTGACCTTGATGTTGTCCAGATCCAGCTTCTCCAGCACCTTCTTGCGGCTGGTGGCCTGCCGGCTCTTGGACGCGTTGGAGGAGAAGCGCTGGATGAATTCGCGCAGGTCCTTGGCCTTGTCCTCGTTCTTCTTGAGCTGGTCGCGGGCTTGCCGTTGAAGCATCTGGCTCATCTGGTACCAGAAATCGTAATTGCCCGAGTACATGGAGATCCTGCCGTAGTCGATGTCGCAGGTGTGGGTGCAGACGGCGTTCAGGAAATGCCGGTCATGGGAGACGACGATCACGGTGTTCGGGAAATTGATCAGGTATTCTTCCAGCCAGGCTATGGATTCGAGGTCCAAGCCGTTGGTGGGCTCGTCGAGCAGGAGGATGTCGGGATTGCCGAAAAGGGCCTGCGCCAGCAGGACGCGCACCTTCTTGGATTCGTCCAGCTCCTTCATGAGCTTGCCGTGGTCTTCTTCTTCCAAGCCGAGGCCGGAGAGCATGCGGCTCGCCTCGGCCTCCGCTTCCCAGCCGCCGAGATCGGCGTATTCGGCTTCAAGGTCGGCGGCCCGCAGGCCGTCCGCCTCCGAGAAGTCTTCCTTGGCGTAGATTTCCTCGCGTTCCTTCTGGACGGCGTAGAGCTTCGCGTAGCCCATGACGATCGTCTCAAGGACGGGGTATTCCTCGAAAGCGAAATGGTCCTGCTTCAGGATGGCCATGCGCTTCCCCGCGCCGATGGAGATCTCGCCGCGATCGTGCTCGATCTCCCCGGAGAGGATTTTCAGGAAGGTGGATTTGCCGGAACCGTTGGCTCCGATGATGCCGTAGCAGTTGCCCGGCGTGAATTTGAGGTTGACGTCTTTGAACAGGCTGCGTTCGCCGAAAGCGAGGGAAACGTCGGTTACGAAAATCATCGGGTTGTCCTACTTTTTTTTGCCGAAAGCGCCGAACAGGCGGGCGATGATGGATTTCTTGGGGCCGTCGGCCGGAGCCTTCTGGGCCGGAGCCTTCTGGGCGGGGCCTTTCTGGGCGGGGGGCTGGGTAGCGTCCCTGCGCTGGCCGCGTCCCGGCTTGGCGTTCGGTCCCGGGGCGCGGCCTTTTGGCCGGGGGCCCTCACGCGCTTCGGCCGCCTGCGGCGGGCTGGATTGATCGTCGCCGTACTTGCGCTTGTAGTACGCCAGCCGCTCTTCCAGGGATACCCGGGAGAGGTCCGGCTTGGCGGCCGCGCGGTTGTCGCGCGGGCCCTGGGTGGTCCTGGTTTCCATGCGCTCCCGGTCCGCGGTCCGCGCCTTCTCGCGCTCGCGCTCGATCCGGGCGTCGCGCGGCGGGCGATCGACGGGGCGGGGGCGTTCGGTAGGAGGGAGGGCGTCGGGCTTGGGAACGAAGGGACGCGCCACGCCGGCGGGCGCCGCGCGTTCGGGGTTCCTCCGTATGTCCTGGCCGGAGACCGCTTCGTTCCTGCGCTCGGCGGGACGCGCATGCTCCGAGCGCCGGCCCCCCCGTTCTCCGCCGAAACTTCCGTGGCCTTCGATGCTCCTGCCGTCCCTGCGGCCGCCTCTTCCGCCGCCCCTGTCGTCGCCGTAGTCGTCCGTGCGGATCCGCAGGCCTTCGCTCTTGTCGGTGCCGTACATGGAGGCCTGGGCGACCTCCGACGGAATCTTCCTTTCCAGGTACTTCTCTATGGAGGGCAGGTAGTAGACGTCCTGTTCGCTGGCCAGGCTGACCGCCTTGCCGGTCTTGCCCGCGCGGGCCGTGCGGCCGATGCGGTGGACGTAGTTCTCTGCTTCGGTGGGCAGGTCGAAATTGACGACCATCGCCAGGCCTTCGATATCCAGGCCGCGGGCGGCGACGTCGGTCGCCACGAGGAAGCGGCTCTTTCCGGCCTTGACGTCCTCGATGACCTGCAGTCGCTTGATCTGGGGGAGGTCCCCGATGATGAATTCGCATTCGATGCCGTTCATGCGCATGCGCTTGGCGATGATTTCGGTGAAGCGCTTGGTGTTGCAGAAGATGATGGCGCTTTCCGGCTTCTCGCGCTCGAAGAGGCCGAGCATGAACTTCAGCTTGTCCTCGCTCGGGACGTGGTAGAGCATCTGGTCGATCTCGAGGACCGTGATGTTCTCCGGCGCTATTTCGATTTCCAGAGGTTCCTTGGTGTACTCCCACGCAAGGTTTTTGACCCATGCGTTGAGGGTGGCGCTGAAGAGCATGGTCTGGCGCCGGTCGGCGGGGGGAACTACCTTGATGAGCTTGCGGAGGTCGGGGTAGAAGCCCATGTCGAACATGCGGTCGGCCTCGTCCAGGACGAGGAAGGCGATGTCCATGAGATTCATCTGGCCGGAACCGTTGAGGTCCAGCACGCGACCGGGCGTTCCGACCATGATCTGGGCGTTCTCGCGCAGGAGTTTCTGCTGGTGGGCGTAGCCGACGCCGCCGTAGAAGCTGCCGACCTTGAAAGGAAGGTACTTGCCGATCTTCTTGGCTTCGTCTTCGACCTGGACCGCGAGCTCCCTGGTGGGAACCATGATCAGGGCTTTTTTGCCGCCGAGCAGGGGCTCGGTGAGGAGGCGCTGGAAGATCGCGACGAGGTAGGCCGCGGTCTTGCCCGTCCCGGTCTGGGACTGGACGTAGAGGTCGGAGCCGCCAAAAGCGTTCTTGAGCACTTGCTCCTGCACGGCCATGCATGTCACGTAATCGGAGTCCGCGAGTCCCCGTTGAAGATCGGGGTGCAAGTTCAGTTCGGTAAATTCCATCGGGTTCTCTTTTTTTCGGTCAATTTCGAGGGGATCGAAGCGCGTACCGCGCCTCTTCAGTCTCCGCCTGGGCGAATGGGGCAGCTTTTCGGGCCCGTCCTGTTCGGTATCCCGCTGGCGCGGGAGCCTTCGGCTTGGAGACGCTACGGTCCCGATCCGGAACCGCAGGATATCCCTCTGAACTATATACGTTTAATCGGGATATGAAAAGGCCGCTCCGAGGGACGGTTCACGTCCTTCAGGGCGGCCTTGTTTTAAGGAACGGCGGACGGCAGGCGGAGGACGGCTCAGCGGCGGCCGCGGGCGAAGGCGAGGAAGGCGCCGAGCAGGGTTGAGGCCCCTCCGGCGATTATCGTGACGATCGCGGTGGTCTCGTCCTTGGATTTCCCGGTGAACATCTTGCCGAGGGCGCTGCCGAGCGATTGGCGGGAAACGTTATATAGGTAGATGCCGTAGGCGAGAACCGCTACCCCGGCGACGAGCAGGATCACGCCGGCCGCGAAATTGACGTTGACCTTCTTCTTCATGCAAACCCCTTTGCGGCCCTTCCCTCAGGCGGCATCGCGCTTCGGATTCTCGTCGCGCGCGTCCGTCCTGTCAAGGAGCGGTCCGGTCGTGATGCCTCGTACTGCCGCGGGGCATCGTCCGGCGAGCCTACCGTTCTTCGCGGACAAGGACTTCCGCGAAACCCGCTTCCCCGAGCCGCTCGGCGGCCGCCTGGACCTCGGCCCCCGGGACGGAGGCAATGACGACCCGGTACAGCTCTCCGTTCCGTTCATAGGACGGGACAAGGCCGGCCTTCGAGAGCTTGTCGTACGCCTCCGTCGCGTTCCGGACCAGCTTGTACGACCCGACCTGCAACCGGTACTTCTTGTCGCTTTTCGCGTCGGGCGCCTTGGGGAAGAGGCGGGCCGCCGGCCTGGCGGCGATCCGGACGGATTCCGCCGCCTCAGGGATGGGGGCTGGGATGGGGGTCGGGACCTCCGCCGCCGCCGCCACCACCGCTGCTGTCGCCGCCGCCGGAGCCGCCGGAGCCGCCGGAGCCGCCACCGCCGGAGCCGCCGGAGCGGGAGTCGGGACGGGGGCGGAGGCCGAAACGGTGGCCGCGGCGGATACGGTGGTGGAGGCTTCCGCCGCCGCCGGAAGGGGGGCCGGGATAAGGGTTGCGGACGGCGGTATGGATGGCGGGGCGGACGCGACGACCGCTTCCACGACGACGGGGGCGGTGCCGGTGACCACCATGTCCAGTTTTTCCCCCGCCGCGCGCGACAGGTCGATGATCCGGGCGGCGACGAAGGGCCCGCGGTCGTTGACGCGGACCGTCACGCTTTTTCCGTTGTGGGCGTTGGTGACCTTGACGACGGTACCGAAGGGGAGGGTGGGGTGGGCGGCGGTCAGCAGGCGCGAATCGAAGCGTTCCCCGGACGCCGTGGGCCTGCCTTCGAATTCCGCCCCGTACCAGGACGCTATTCCTTCCTGCCTGAATGCGGCCGGTTCCGATACCGTCTGGGCGGATGCGGAGGAGAGGGCGGCGAGGGCGAGGAGGGCGATTATCGGGTGTGCGCGTTTCATGTATTCCTTATCGGTAATTCCCGGCCCGCCGTTTAGCGTCATCGATTGTCTGCTTGCGTTCCTCCGTGCTATGTTCGGCGCGGGGAACCAAGGATGGCTGAAAGATGACCGAAGATGCCGCGACGGAAGACGGTCCGTCCAACGCCGAGTTGCGCAAGTTGATAGAAAAGACGCTCGTCCGTTTCCAGAATTGGCGGGTCGAGGCGGAAAGGAATCCCAATCCCCGCATGGTCCACCAGCTCAAGAACATAGTCTCCATCATAGATTCCCTGACGGCCATCTCCGACAAGCGGATGCAGTATTCCTATAAGCAGCTCGCCCAGCGCATGGCCGTCCTCGTCAACGAGGTGGCCCGGCTCAACATGCGCATCACGGGAGCCCTCGCCCGGGACGATTTCATCGACGAGGACGAGGAGCGGGAGATAACCGCCTCACTCATGTCCCTGGTGCAATCGGCCGTAGCCCTCATTGGCATGGTCCAGGAGGGCTTTGGCCGGGGGCGTGGACTGCTTTCCCCGGAGGGGCTGCCCACCGCCATGCTGACGGAGAGTAAGCCGGAATGATTCCGTCCCGCCGCCTTTTCTCCGCAGCCTTCCGCTATTCCGTGCCCGTGCTGCTCGGATACCTCGCGATCGGGATCGCTTTCGGGCTCCTGTTGGTGGATGCGGGATATCCCGCCTGGCTAGCCCTTGTCATGAGCCTGTTCATGTATGCGGGCGCGGCCCAGTTCATCGCGGTGGGACTTTTCGCCTCGGGGGCGTCCCTTGCCGAAGCCGCCCTCATAACCCTCGTGGTGAACGCGCGGCATCTGGCGTACGGAGTGTCCATGATGAAGCGCTTCGGCGTCGCCGGCCGCTTGAAGCCCTACCTCGTCTTCTCGCTGACCGACGAGACCTTCGCCCTGCTGTCCTCCCTGCCGGATTCGAGGATCGACGGCATCGAAGAGGAAGACCGGAGCGCCTTTATGTTCCTCGTCTCGGCCCTGGACCAGTCGTATTGGGTAGCCGGTTCCGTAATCGGCGCTGTCGCGGGATCCCTGCTGCCCTTCAAGCTGGACGGGCTGGACTTCGCGCTTACCGCCCTCTTCGTCGTGCTCATGGTCGAACAGGCCCTCCGGGTCCGGCGCGTGGCCCCCTTCGCCATCTCGGCGGCGGCGGCCATCCTTTCGTCCATGCTGGTTCCCTCGCGTGCGGCCTTGTTGGTCGCGATCGGCGCCGCGCTCGCCGCCGTAGCCCTCATGGACCGGCCGAAGGGAAACGCGGCCGAAGGGGGCCGACCGTGCTGAGCCTCGGCGAAGCCCTCGTCATGGTAACCGCCATGGCATTCGTGATCCTCGCCTGCCGCGCCGCTCCTTTCTTCCTTTTCCGCGGCTCAGGCGGCCGCGGACGGGAACGTTTCGTTTCCTTTGTGGAAAAGGCCGTCCCCCCCGTCGCGATGACGGTCCTGGCCGTCTATTCGATCGCCTCGGCCGCTTCCGCGAAGGCGCCGTTCGGCATTCCCGCCTTCGTGGCCGCCCTCGCGACCGTCGCGCTGCATCTCTGGCGGCGCAACGCCCTGCTGAGCATAGTCGGCGGGACGGCTATATTTATGGCGCTGTCGGCCTTGACGGGGTAGGTGATCCTCTCTTTTATAATAAGATTCGATAGCCATCGCCGTTACCGGACGGAGGAAACAATGAGGTACTCACGGAAGCTCGCCCTCGCACTTACCCTCGCCTTGGCGGCAACCTCCGCGGTCGGGACCGCCTCAGCCGAAACCGTCGCAGTCGGGACCGCCGCAGTCGGGACCGCCGCAGTCGGGACCGCCGCGGTCGGGACCGCCTCAGCCGAAACCGCCGCAACCGGGACCGCCGCAACCGGGACCGTCGCGGAGTTCGGCATCGGCGCGGAGGAAACCCAAGCCGAACGGATATTCTCCGTGCGCGAGCGCGGACGCTACGCCGTCCGGCTGGAGGGAGACCGCGGGGCCTCGGTCGACGTGGTTGACCGCATGCACGGCGTGCTCGGTTCGGCGTTCCTCTCCGAGGATACGGCTTCCGCCCCGCGGGACTTCTCGGCCTTCTTTGACCCCGGCGACTACAAGCTGCGCATATACAAGCGGGAGGGCGGCAGGGCGACCGTCATCGTCGAGCGCTTCCGCGAACGCCCCACTGTCCGGTCCGGCGCGGCCCAGGGGCAGGGTTTCTTCAGCGTCCACAGGCTCGGCGAAAAAGAGCTCGTTACCTTTCCCGTCAGCGTCGCCGAGGGCGGGGGGCGCCTGACCTTCCTGGCCCTCGGCCGGACCCTGGGCGGCATGACCCTGCTGCGTTCGGGCACTTGGGAGACGGGAGTCGAGCCGTTCACCGGGCGGGTCGAGGCGGAAGTGGGGAAGCCCGCTTCCTACCGGCTGATTTCGGCTAAGGTCGAGCCGGGCGAGTACACGGTCGTCTGCTGGGGCGCTCCCGGCCTTCCCTGGTCGGGCGGCGGCGGCGGAGACGAGCTGTACGTTATGGAGGGCGAGCGGCGTTTCGACGACATCGGCCTCCACGAGGTCGAAATCGGAGGCTCCGGGTTCGCCTGCCTTTCATTGCCTCCCTCGGTCGACTTCGCGCAGGCGGCGGCCATTTCCGGCGGAGAGCTGTCCCTGTCGGCTTCCCCGGAGGGCCGGGATTTCATCGGCGCCCGCCCGATGGCGTCGACCGACGGCAAACCCGGTTCCCAGGCGGCGACCCTGTCGCTGCGTAGGTACGAGCGGAAATGGCTGGTCGTCCGGGGCGCGATCGGAAGCCGGGCCGCGGTCCGCTTCTTCCCCTCGGTCGAAGGTTCGGGAAGCGAGCTTGCGAGCGAAGAGGCAGGGACTGCCGCGCTCCGCGTTCTCGCCTCCGCGGAGGCCAAGGATTCCGCTCCGATTTCGGCCTTCGTCGCGGAGGCCGGTGCCTCGTCCGCGCGGACGGGCATGCGAATCCTCGCCGATTCCTCCTTCAAGCTGACGGATTCGGTACCCCTGCGTCTGCAGGCCAACCTCCTGGATTCCTTCGCGCTATACCTGGACGTGGCAGTCGGCGCCCGTTATGTCGTGCAGGAGAAGGATCCGAAGAAAGTCGCGGCCAGCTGGGAATTCAGCCGCTTCCAGAACGGCAGTCCGTACCTGGAGCCCGTCGCCGAGGTCCCGGGGGGCACGGGCGTGGAACTCCCGGCCGGTCGCTACCTCCTGCGAGCCTCGTCCCTGCGCCCCGGTTTCCTGGAGGCGGCTATCGTGAAGGACAGCCTGCTGTCGAGGTTGGGCGGTTCCCTGCTCTGGGGCTCCGCTCCGGCCGCTCCCGCCCAATCGTTTTCCTGGTCTTCCCTGTACGTTCCGAAGTCGGGCCCTTCCGCGCGGCTCCTGCTTTTCGTCGGCGCCTCCTCGTACGTTCCCTTCGGCGCGTCCCTTCGGCGCCTGCCCGCCGAACTCGCGGACGGGCCCCTCTCGATCAGGTTGCTGCCCGGGGAACGGACCGCCGTCCGCTTCCTCCTTGCGGGACCGTCCCGCCTCCGCATCCTCGGCGACGGCGGGACGGCCGCGGAAGGCGGCGGGCTTTCGCGATTTACCGTGAAGGTCGACGGGGCCGGCTGGAACGAAGCCGCGGCCTACGGGGCTGGCCTCCACGAGCTTTCGGTCGAGTCTTCCCATGCGGGCGAAAAGTGGATACTCGCGGAAGCGCTGCCCGTTCCGGCCGCGGAAGCGGCCGCTGTAGCGGTTGCGGAAGCGGCCGCGGCGCCGGTCGAACTCAGCGAGGGAAAGGCGGTCTGGGACGAATATCCGGCGGGAGGAACGCGGCGTTTCGAGTTCAGCGTGGAGACGGGCGGCTTTTACGTCGTCGAAACGACCGGTCGGCTTCAGACGGGGATCGCGCTCCGCGATCCGCTCCGCGTATCCATCCGGCGCGCCCAGGGCGGAGGTGCCGGCCGCAACGCGCGCATCCTGGAATACCTGAAACCGGGCCGCTACCAGGTGGAGGCGACCGCGCTCGGCCGCTCAGCGGGCCAGGCAGGCGTGTCCTTCGTCCGCTCGCCCGTCCGCCCGCTCGCCGCGCTTTCCGACGGTTCCATCCGGCGCGCGACTGCGGCGGCGGATGAAGCCCTCGTCATCCCCGTGAAGGCCGATAAAACGGGTGAGTACAGGATTGACGCCTGGTCCCTGGACAGGGACTTCTCCTACCGGCTGGAGGATTCGGGCGGCTGGCCCGTCAGGGAACCGGTCGCGAACGGATCCTTCCGGAACGTCCTACGGAGGGGAGAGTACGTCTGGTATTCCTTCCCCGATCCCGTGCCCACGCGGCGCGTGTTCTCGCTGACGGCGATCCGGCCGCCCGCGGAGGCGGCGGCAGCCTCGGCGGGGAAGGACTTCCCGGCCGAATTCGGCCGCCAGTACCAGAGGAGCTGGAGGGGGCCGGGTCCGGATACGGCCGCGCTCCCGGTGCCCGTAGCGGTCCGCGCCTTCCTGTCGCTTTCGGATTCCATGGCCTGGCGACTGGTCGCGGAAGACGGAACCATCGTCGAGGCCGGTTTCGGTTCGTCCGAGCCGATGGAGCTCAAGCTTCCCGCGGGGCGGAACCGGCTGGAGATGGAACCGGCGATCAGCGACGAGGACCATGGTTACGACCTGTGGGTTTCCTGCGACGACCTGTTCGAAGGCCGGTCCGTCCCCGCTTCCGTAGGCGCCGCGATCCCCGTCGCGATAGGGCGGCCGGGGTACTGGAGCCTTACGACTTCGGGGCGGTCGGAACTGGACGCGGCCCTGTTCAGATCGACCGACGGGGGCTACAAGTTCGTCGCGTCCGCGCGGCCGATAGCCGACGACTGGAACTGCGCCATCGCGCTACCGCTGGAAGCAGGCCGCTATGTGGTGAAGATCGGCGTGAGCGACGACCCGACCCTTTCCGACCCGCCGGAATTCATCGAACCGGGTTCCGCTTCGTCGACTTCGTCGATACGCCTCTCGTTCAGGAGCGAGCGACGCGAGACGGGCGCGACGGGATCCTTCGAACGCAGTCTGGAGGCCGCCGACGCGATATCGGTCGTGCCCTTCGTGCCCGGCCGCACGGCTCCGTACCTGATCGAGGCGGACGGCGGCTCTGATCTTTCACTGGAACGCGACGGCCTCATGATTGCCGCAGGCGGGGGACGTTTCGCCGTACCCCTGCAGGGCGGGGGTTCCTATCTCATCAGGTGTTCGCGGTCCGCCGAAAACGCGCTTCCCGTCGTTCTGCGGGTTCGCGAACTGGAATTCGAGGAAAAGGCTTTGGACGAGGAGGGAGCGGTCGAGACCGGAAAAACCGCGGTCCTCCTGCGCGATCCGACCGGCAGGAGCCGGTTCGCGGATCGCGACGGGCTCCTTCGCTCCGACGGCATCGACGTTCCTTTCGCTCCTGTCGCCGGCGATAGCCTGCGCGCTGCCGGATCCTGGCTGGCCGATGCCGCTTTCGCCCCGATCGGACGGCTTACCCTGCGGGTCTTGTCCCTCTCGGGCGGTGACGCTGCCAACCTTCCGCTTGCCCGGGGTGGGCAACGCGTTTCGGTCGAGATTCCCCTCGGCTCCGTGGGGCTTCTCGTCGCCGAGGCGCGCGGCCGGCCGGTTTCGCTGTCGGTACGCGGGGCAGGCTCCCCGGCGGAGGCCGCGGGCGTCGACTGGTCGCGGTCGGCCGTATCGGACCGTTCCACCGTCCTCGGCCTGGCCGCCGGAACGCGCACCGTCGACCTGCGCGATTCGGTCGAGCGGCCTGACGGGAGGCGCATAGCGCTGCGGTTCCGTACCCTCCCGGTTACCGCGGACTTGGTCTTGGTGCCGGGAAGCCCGCGCACCCTGACCGTTCCGCCCGCCTCGGCGGTCGCCGTGACGCCGGGCGGATCGAAGCTCATGTTCGGAGCGACCCTGGAGAAGGGGCTTTCCTGCTTCACGGCGACGGACGCGACCCTGCGGACCTTCATCGCCGCCGACGCGACAACGGCTTTCGAGACCGAGGCGTCGGGCGTAATGTACATCCTCAACGAAGGATCGAAGCCGGCGCTCGCCTCCCTGGAACTTTTCCCGGCATCCTCAGCGGGCGATCGTATCCTCGGTTCCGGCGAAGCCGTCGAGGCCGCGCCGGGCGCCGCCGGACGCGTATCCGTCCCGATCCGGGCGAAGGCTCCCCAGTCCATCGTCGTCGCGGGGACCGTCCGCGGCATCCGCTTCTTCGACGAGGCGACGGGGATCGTTTCCCGCGGCGAGCGGGCCGAGGGGCCGGGCGGCCTGTCCGTCCTGGTCGTCCGGGGCACGGAGGGCCGCCTGGAAGTCGATGCGGACGCTGGCTGGTACCGGGTTTCCGTGGCGGCCGACCTTCCCGCGGCTTTCCGTGAAGGCGCTTTCCGGGATGGGGCTCTGCGTGATGCGGCCTCCTCCGCGGGCGAAGCCGTCGGCGCCGGCCGGACGCTCGAGGGCGCCGCAGCCCGCGCTTGGGCGCTTCCGGTGGACGGAAGCGGCCGGCCCGTCTACGTCAGGGCCAGCGGCAGCGGCGTCCTGGCGATTCTGGACGGAAGGGGCGGGACCGTCGCCTTCGCGGCCGGAACCGAGGGGCAGGCCCTCCTGCTTTCGCTCCCCGCGGGCTCGTACTCCGTCGTCGCGCGGCCCTTCCTCGGCTCGTCGCGGTCGGGCACCCTCGCGGCCGAAACGGTCGATGTCGAGACGCGGACCGAGTCCGGGGAGGGCGGGAGCCGCCTGCTTGCGCCCTTCCGCTTCCACGTCTACAGCTTCCGGGTCTCCCGCGCGGGCCGGGTCGGCGTCGGCGTGCGGGCCGAAAGCGACGGCTTATCCGTCCGCCTCACGGACGCGGCGATGCGGACGATCTCGGAAGGACCGCTTTTCCTGGATGAGCTTGAAGCCGGCGTCTATAACATCGTCGTCGAGGCCCGCGAAAAAGCCCTGCGCTACGCGCCGGTCTGGATCGGCCTCGAAGGCGAAAACCACGATGTCCCCGAGGGGATCGTCGCCGCTTATATGCAGGACGGAGAATGACGATGACAAAGATGCGCGTTTCGACCCTTGCCTTCCTTTTGATCGCCGCCGCGGCGTACTCCCAGACTCCGACCGCCCTGGTGGTTCCGGATCGTTTCCTCCGCGGCTATGATCCGGTGACCGTGCTCTACGACCGCGATGTCGGTCCCTCCTCGGCGTCCGCCGTTCCGGGTCCGGGGCCGTACCTGTCCCTCCGTCCCGCGGTCGACGGGGAATACCGCTGGGAGGACGCGCGTACCCTCCGTTTCCTTCCTTCCGCTCCCTGGCCGCCCCTGCGAAGGTTCACGGTGGTCACCCTTTCGGGCGAACACCGCCTGAGCACCATGGTCGCCGGACCCGAATCCGTTTCCCCCGCCCCGGCCTCCATCGGACTGGAGCCCTTCTCCTCCATCACCCTGACCTTTCCCGGACCCATCCAGGCCGAGACCCTCCGCTCGCTCATTTCCGTGGAACTCCGCGATCTTCCGGGAGTCTCGGGAGAAAACGCCGAATGGCTTCCGGAGGGCTCCTTCTCCGTCCGAGAGCTCGAGTCCGGCAAGTCGGTGACGCGCGCTTCATACCGGATCTCGCTGCGCGAGGCGGTGCCGTACGGAAAACGCATCCTCCTCCACCTGGCGCTCTCGGATGATCCGTCCATCCCGGGCTCCGTCGCGGACTATTCATGGGAGACCAAGAGCGAGTTCAGGATGACCGGCATGGGCGCCGGCTCGGTACGGCTGCCCGTTTCCGCCCGGGGGGCGGCTTACGCCGAGGACCAGGCCCTGGACTGCGGCGTCGGCGACAATGCCCTCTTCTTCGAATTTTCGGACCGCATCGCCCCTCCCGGTCTCGAGGATGTCAAGCGCGCCTTCTCCTTCGAACCCGCGGTACGGAACCTGCGCTTCGAGACCTCCGACCGGCGCGTTTCCCTCCGCTTCGAGGCCGACCGCGATCGCCTGTACCGCATCCTGGCGAATCCCGCCTACTTCGTTTCGGCTTCCGGCCGCCGCGCCGTATCCGCCGCACCTTCCTCCTTCCACTTCTACTTCAAGCAGGAATCCGCGTTCGTCTCGTGGAAGGCCGCCGGCGCCCTCGTCGAGCGCTACGGCCCCCGGCTTTTCCCGATGGAGGGTAGGGGAACCGGCAAGATCGACCTGCGCCTGCAGCGCATCGATCCGCTGAGCTACGATTTCTTCCCGTTCCCCCGTTCTCCCGTCGCCATAGAGGAAAACTCCCGTCCCCCCATGCCCGGCGAGGAACCTGCTCCGGGAACGGACGTCGCGGGCCATATCCGGCTCCTGCTGTCTCCGACGGTGTCCAAGGTGGCCGACCTTCCCGTCTCGTCATCCTCGCCCCGCGCGAGTTGGGGACTGGACGTGGGGGCCGAACTGGACTCGGCCTTCGGGAAGAATCCCGCCGGATCCTTCCTCATCGGTTACCGCACCCTCGACAAGGGAACGCGGCGCTACTGGGTCCGCGTCGACGTCACCGACCTCTGCCTCACCGTTTCCGAAGAGGAGCGGGCGCTCCAGTTCCTCGTCACGTCCCTCTCTTCGGGAGAAGCCGTGCCCGATGCCGAGATCCGCGTGGAGGGCCGCGACGGAGCCGCGCCCGTTGTCCTCCTGCGGGGCCGCACCGACAAATCCGGCCTGTTCCGCTACGAGCACCGCAAGGCGCTCAAGCTCGTCCCCTACCGCGTCGTCGTCACGAAGGCCGACGACCTGCTCGTCCAGTCCTGCGGTGATCCGCCCCCCTCCTTCGCGAACAACCATTGGTTCACCGGAGGATCTTGGCTCTCCTGGCTCGCCGCGGACAGCCGGGCGGAGCGGGAGAAGGCGCGCTACAAGGGCAGGATCGCGACGGAACGGCCCGTCTACCGGCCGGGGGAGAGCGTCCATGCCTTCGGCTGGGTCCGCGACTGGAGGCTCGGAAAGATAGGCGCGTATACGGGAAAACCCCTCGTCGCTACGGTATCGGGCCCCGACGGGCGGAGCTGGACCTTCGACCTGAAGCCTTCGCTGGCTTCCGGAGCCCTGTCCTTCGATTTCCTGGAAGCGGACGCCCCCACCGGCGAGTACGTCGCGACCCTTTCGATAGAAACCGGCCAGGTGCTCTCTTCTGTACCCTTCAAGATACTCAGCTACCGCATACCCCTTTTCCAGGTGGATATAGACGCCGATCCGGTCGTCCCCATGGACAAGCCCTTCGAGCTGTTGCTGACCGCGACCTACTATGCGGGCGGCCGGGTCACCGGGGAAGAGGTTTCCTGGGAGATAGAGCAGTACCCCTGGAGCCTCCGGCCCGCCGAATATCCCGGCTTCGTCTTTTCCACCGACGAGCGCTTCAGCCAGGGCCCGCGCTCGGAATCCGCCGAGACGGGAAGCCGCACCGGGACGCTCGACCAGGACGGAGCCGCCCGCCTGCTGATAGACCCCAGGAACGAGAGGGACGGCAAGGCGCGCAGGTACGTCATTTCCGGTACCGTGCGCGGAGCCGACCGGCAGACGGTCACCCGGTCCGCCAGCGTGTACGCCCTGCCGCCCTTCTCCGTCGGCCTGAAGACCGACCGCCTCGTGAAGGAGGGCAGGACGGTGCGCGGCGAATTCCTCGCGATAGACCACAAGTCCAAACCGCTGGCGGACAGGGAACTCTCGGTCAGGCTCATCCACCGCCAATGGCACAGCTATGTGGCCGAGACCGATTTCACCACCGGCGACGCGAAGTACGTCAGCGAGTCCGTCGACGCGGTCGTCGCGGAGACCTCGTTCGTCTCCGGGCCCGCGGCGAAGAAGCTCTCCTTCGAGGTGGAGGAGCCGGGAGTCTATATACTCGAGGTCTCCTCCCGCGACCACCTCGGCCGCAGGATAATCGCGAGCTCCGACCTCTTCGTTTCGGCCGAGGGACCCGTTTCCTGGGACCGTAAACGGGCGGGCGTCTTCGAGATGACGACGGACAAGAATTCCTACAAGCCGGGGGAGACGGCCAAGGTGGTCGTGGAGAGCCCGTACCGCGACGGTTTCGTGCTCCTCGCCGTCGAGGCTCCCGACGCCGTCCGCTACTCGGTAGTTCCGGTCAAGGACGGACGGGGAACCTGGGAGCTGCCTATCAGCGCGGACATGGCGCCCTCCATCCCGGTGCAGGCCATCCTGTACCGGGGAAGGGCGGGCGCGGCCCGTCCGGCGTCGGGCGAGGCCGCCGACCTCGGCAAGCCCTCGACGGTCGGCTCCTCCCTCCTGCTCCGGGTCGCCCCCGTGGAGAACCAGGTGCTGGTCGGCCTGGATCATGTCGCGAAGGCGACGCCCGCCCAGACGGTCCGGCTGACGGTGAATGCCCGCGATACGCGCGGGGCGCCGCTGGACGGCGAGGCGACGGTCTGGCTGGTCGACAAGGCGGTGCTCTCCCTCGGGGAGGAGCAGCCCCTGGATCCGCTGGTTTCCTTCCTGGACAGGCTCGGGGGCTCCGTGCGCCTCCTGGACACGCGCAACCGGGCGCTCGGCTTCCTTCCCGTTTCCGAGGTCCCCGGCGGCGACGGAGCCGAGGAATTCATGATGGGCGAGCTCTTCAACCGGTCGACGGTGCGCAAGAATTTCAAGACCGTCCCCTACTTCAAGACGGGCATCCCGGTGGTCGGCGGAAAGGCTGTCGTGGACATCGACCTGCCCGACAACCTCACCGACTTCGCCGTCCGCGTCGTGGTGACCAGCGGGCTGGACCGCTTCGGTTCCGCGCGCTCGGAGCTGACGGTGAGGCTGGCCGTCGCCCTCCAGCAGATTTTGCCCCGTTTCGTGAGGCCCTGGGACGAATTCGAGGCCGGCGCGACCGCACGGGTCGTGGAAGGAGAAGGCGGAGAGGCGAGCTGGGCCTTCAAGCTCGGCGGCTTCACGACGCCCGGGGGAACCGCGTCCCAGCTCCAGAGCGCGCGGCGCGTCGTGCTGCCCGCCAAGGACGCCCTGCGCCTGTTCCTTCCCCTCAGCCTTCCCGGAGACTACGCCGCCCGCGCTCCGACCGCCGCCGTCTCCTTCGCGATGGAGCGGGCTTCCGACAAGGCGCGCGACGCCTTCGAGCTCGACCTCCCCGTGCGCAGCGACGCGGCTCAGTACCGCGAATATTCCGTCCTTTCTCCCGCGGCCGACGGCAAACTGGCCCTTCCGCCTCCTTCGGCTCCGGCGCGCGCGGGTACGATCGACCGCACCCTGCTGGTCGCGACCGATCCGCGGCTGCTCGTCATCGCGCGGGGCTTCCGTTTCCTGGACGAGTACCCACACGGCTGCCTGGAACAGGTGACCAGCCGGCTCTTCCCGTCCGTCGCCCTGAAGGACTTCATCGCGTCGGCGGGAGCCGCGACGGAGGCGGGCCTGCTGACCCAATCCTTCGCCGAATACCGTCGCTACCTCCAGACCTGCCAGGCGGAGAACGGTCTCCTGTCGTATTGGCCCGATTCCGAACCCTCCGTCGCGCTCACCGCGTACGTCGTGGAATTCCTGGCCGCGGCTGAGAAGGCGGGCCTGCGCATCGACAGGGAATCCTTTGACCGGGCCGCGGACGCCCTGGACGCCTCGTTGCGTTCGGACTATTACCGTTGGGAACTGAACTGGGAATTCTTCGAGCGCGTCCAGGCCCTCTCCGCCCTGGACGCGGCGGGCCGGTGGAATTCTTCCTACGCGGGCAACTTCCTGGAAAAATCCGCGAGCCTGGACCTCCTGAGCCGGGCGACCCTGTACCGACTGCTGAAGGCGCGGGGGGAGGGGAGGGGCGCGAAGTTCAACGAGCTGGAAAAATCCCTCGTCGCGAGCCTCGTGACCAAGCGGGCGGGAGGGGCGACGGTGCTCGCCGGAGTGAAGGATTTTTCCTCCGGAAGCCGCGTGCTCGTCACGGAAACGCGGACCGTCGCGGCCGTGCTTGAAGCCCTGTCGGCGGTGGATCGGAAGGACAAGCGCCTGCCCATGCTCGCCGACTGGCTGCTCGAAAAGGCGGGCGCGGCAGGGTGGGGCTCCACCATGGACACGGTCGCGGCTTCCCGCGCCCTCGCCGCATGGATGGAGAGCACGCCCGCGGAGACCGTCGAGTTCGAGGTGGCCTCGCCCTCCAGGACCGAGCGCTTCAGCACGAAGGGCGCGCGGATCGCGACTTTCGACCTCAAGGATTTCCCTGCCGGAACCGTCAGCCTGAAGAAGAAGTCCGGCAAAGCCCCCATCGCCTTCCATTGCACGACCACCTGGTATCCGCTGGCCCGGGGGAGCGGGCTGAAGGCGCGGAACGAGGGCTTCCTGGTCGAAAGGGAATTCATCCCGGTGGACGGCGGCCTTCCGCCCGGCAAGGCGATCAAGGCACGCGCCGGCGAAACGGCCGCCTTCGCCCTTGACCAGATCGTGGAGGAACACGTGACGCTCACCAACTTCATGGAACGCGATTTCGTCGCGCTGGATGTTCCCCTGGCGGCGGGCTTCGAGCCGCTTGATCCGCGCCTCGCGGGCGCGAGCCCGGATGCGATTCCCTATGGACGGAACACGATCCAGCCGAGCTGGACGATGACGCTGGACGACAGGACTGTCTATTACTTCAACAGCCTGCCGAAGGGCACCTTCCATTTCTTCTTCCGTTCCCGCGCGAGCTTTCCGGGCAGCTATACGGCTCCCCAGGCGAAGGCGGAACTGATGTACGATGGCGCGACCTTCGGCTTCTCCGACGGCTGCGCGGTCAGGATCGGGGATACCGCGGCTCGATGAGTTTTCCCGATCCCCGCGCGGCTTCGCCTTTCGCGTTCGGCTTCGCCGTGCCCGCCCTCCTCGCGGCCGCGGTTTTCTGTTCGGGCGCTGTCCTCGTCCCCCTGCCCCTCCCGGCACCGACGATACTGCTGGAGGACCGGCTGGGGGGCTTTCTCTGCGAGGACGCGGGTGGCGAGGGGGAGCTCGGCTATTGGCCGGTCGAAGCCGACGAGAACCCCCTGCTCACGGCCGCCGTGATCGCGGTGGAGGACCGGCGCTTCGCCTTCCATCCCGGGGTGGACCCGATCGCCATAGCCCGGGCCCTGAGATCGAACCTTTCGGGGCGACGGCAGGGCGCGAGCACCATCGCGATGCAGACTATCCGCATCGCGCATCCGGGGCCGCGGACGGCCGTCAGGAAGGCGCGCGAGGCAGTCGCCGCGCTGACTGCCGTCGCTCTGTACGGCAAGCGCTTCGTACTGGCCCGCTACCTATCCACCGTCCCGCAGGGCAACCGCATCAACGGGGTCGCATACGCATCCCGCCGCTATTTCGGCAAACCGGTCGCCGACCTGAGCCTGGCCGAGTCCTGCATCCTGGCGGCACTGCCCAGGGCTCCCGGACGCATGAATCTCTTTGACAAGGATGGTTTCGAGTCCGCGCGCGAACGCGCCCTGCTCGTGCTGACCCTCCTCCGGGAATCGGGGAAAGCGGAGGCCGACGCATGCGCGGCCGCGGCGGTCCAGCTGCGGGCCATGCGCAGGCCGTACCGGGACGCCCGCCCCGAAGAATCCATGCATTTCATCGTACGCGCCATCGAAGAGTCCCGCCGTTCCAGGGCGGCGGGCAGGCGAGTGCGCGCTTCCGTCGACCCCGGGCTCCAGGCCTTCGTCGCCGGCGTGGTCCGCGGAGCAGTCCGGGATCTCTCGGCGGGCTTCGCGGGCAACGCCGCCTGCGTCGTGCTCTCCGTCGCGACGGGAGAGGTCCTCGCGTGGGCCGGATCCTCGGATTACTTCGACAGGTCGCGCTCGGGTTCCGTGGACTTCGCGGCCGTACCCCGGTCCTCCGGAAGCGCGCTAAAACCCTTCCTGTACGCGCTCGGCCTGGACGAGGGCGCCTTCGGACCGAGCAGCGTGCTCGCCGACCTGCCCTTTTCCGTGCTCGGTCCGACCGGGGAATACCGGGTCGGCAATTTTGACGAAGATTACCTCGGGCCCATGCTTTACGGACGTGCCCTCGCGAACAGCCGGAACATCCCGGCCATCCGGGTGCTGGAGGCGGTGGGGCCGGACCGCTTCCTCCAGCTCTGCCGCGACCTCGGCCTTGCGCGCGGAAACCGCGATTCCTCCTGGTACGGCTACGGGCTCGCCATCGGAGGGCTGGAGGTCTCGCTCTCCGACCTAGCGGCAGCCTACGCGACCCTCGCGCGGGACGGTCGCCGGACCGAACTTTCGTTCTTCGCCGGAGAGCCGGGGCCGTCGGCACCCGGCCAGGCTGCCTCCGGTCAGGCGGCACTCGGCGCGTCGGCAGTTGGCCAGGCTGTGCTGTCTCCCGCCGCCGCGCGCCGGGTCCTGCTCTGGCTCTCCGATCCCCAGGCCCGTGCCCCTTCGTTCCCGCGCCTGACGGTCCTTGAGTACCCCTGGCCGGTCGCCGTGAAGACCGGGACGAGCCAGGGGTACCGGGACGCGTGGACCGTCGCCTGCTCCCGGGAATACGTGACGGCGTTCTGGATCGGCAATCCGGGAAATCAGCCCATGAACCATATCGCTGGCCTGAACGCGGCCGTCTACGTCCGCGAGGTGATGGAGCGCCTGCACCCCCTGCAGAAGGAAGGCATCGACGAACTGCTCTTCCTTCCTCCGGAGGGTTCTGAACCGGCCGACGTCTGCGCGATTTCCGGGAGGCGGGCGAGGGAAGGCTGTCCCGTGACCGTGCGGGAATGGTTCGCCCCCGACGAGGAGCCACGCGACTATTGTCCCTCGCATCAGCGCGTCGCCGTCGACGAGCGCACGGGAAAACCCGCGGATGCCCGCACGCCCGTCGGCCGGGTCTCGATAAAGACCCTGGTTGAACTTCCCCGCGAATACGCGCGCTGGGGCCATGCGCGGGGGATGGACGCCTCCGAAAGCGCCGAGGACCCCGCTGCGGGCATTTCCGTAGTCGAGCCGAAGTCCGGATCGCGCTTCCTGGTGGACCCGGACATCCCGGCGCGTTTCCAGACTATTCCATTGAATGCCGTCCGGGGCCTGCAGGGGGGGACTCTCGAATGGTTCGTGGACGGCCGTACCTTCGCCGTCGCCGCCTTCCCCTTCACCGCCCGCTGGCCCCTGGAACGGGGCCTTCATGTAGTGGAGGCCAGGTCGTCGGACGGGCTCTCGCGGAGCGAGAGTGTGGAGATTCTGGTCGAATAAAATCGAAGGAATTCGAATAAATATGTCTATTGCACCCTGTTATATGCAGAAAATCCGTATAAATATACTTGACCTGCCTCCGCCTCCCGTGCGAACCTCCTGCACATGATTCAGGACGATCTACGTACCACGGCCCGGCTCGCCCACCTCGATCTGAGCGAAACCGAGCTCTCGGCCGCTCTGGGCGACTTCGAGCGCATGCTCGGCTACTTCGCCGCGATGCGCGCGGCCGATACGGACGAAGCCGCCTTTGGCGGCCCCCTCGAGGAACTCTCGCTTTCCGCCAAGGACAATCCCGCGGGCAACAGCCTGCGGGACGATAATACCGCCCCCTCCCGGCTCTCCGAAACCCTGCTCGCCTCGTCTCCCGAGCGCGAAGGCCGCTACCTCGTCGTCCCCAACGTACTCTAACGCGACCGGAGGAATCCCGAATGCCGCAGTCCGTCCTTCCCGACGGCTTCGATGCGTATCTTGACGCATGGGAAGCCAAAATCGGCGCCTTCATCGAATTTGATCGAAACCCGGCCGTGGCTGCGGCCACAGCTGAGCGGGTTACCTCATCCGCCGGGCCCGCCGGCGCGCCTGCCAGCGCGCCGGCAGGCGTCGCCGGTCTCCCCTTCGCGGTCAAGGACAATATCGCGGTGGAGGGCTTCGGCCTCAGCTGCGGATCCAGGCTCCTGGAGAACCTGCGCTCCCCCTATACCGCGACCGCGGTGGCCCGTCTGCAGGCAGGCGGGGCCGTCGTCGTCGGCAAGACGAACCTGGACGAGTTCGGCATGGGCTCGTCCTGCGACCTTTCCGCCCTGAAGCGGACGAACAATCCCTGGAATCAGGAACTCGTCGCCGGCGGTTCATCGGGCGGCTCGGCCGCGGCCGTCGCGGCGGGCCTGGTGCCTTTCGCCCTCGGCTCGGACACCGGCGGTTCGGTCCGCCAGCCCGCCTCCTTCTGCGGCGTGGTGGGTCTGAAGCCGACCTACGGCGCGGTTTCCCGATTCGGCCTCGTGGCCTATGCGTCCAGCCTCGAAACCATCGGCATAGTGGCCGACACGGCGGCGCGGGCGCGCTCGGCCTTCGCCGTCATGCGGGGCACGGACGGCCGGGACCAGACCACGGTGGCCGCTCCCGCAGGCGCGCCGCCCTTGCGCGCCCTCGGAGGAGAGCCCTGCGTGAAGCGCAGGATAGGCGTGCTGTCGCCCGCGGCCCTCGCCTCATCCCTGGGTTCGGTCGCGGAGGAAGTCTCGGCGGTCGACGGCGAAGGCGCCTTGAAGGCCGGTGCGGAGGCCGCGAAGGCCGCCGTCCTGGAACCGGAGGTCGCGCGCGCCTTCGAGCGCGCCAAGGCCGAGCTGCGCGCTCTCGGCCACGAACTTTTCGACGTGCAGCTCCCGAGCCTGAAGTACGGCGTTCCCGCCTATTACACGATCGCGACCGCCGAGGCGAGCGCCAACCTCGCCCGTTTCGACGGCATACGTTACGGAAAGCGCCCCGACTGGGCCGAGAATCCAGAGGAACTCATCGACAAGGCCAGGGGAGCCGGTTTCGGAGCGGAGGTGAAGCTCCGCATCCTGCTCGGCACCTTCGTACTGCGCTCAGGTTTCCAGGACCGCTACTACCTGCGTGCCCAGCGCATCCGCGCGGGCATCAGGCGCGACTTCGACCGGGTGCTTTCCGGCGTGGATTCGGTCCTCATGCCCGTCTTTCCGACCCGCGCCTTCGCCCGCGGCGAGGCGGGGCTTTCCCCCTTCGCCCAAAAGGCGGCGGACCTGTTCACCTGTTGCGCGAACCTCGCGGGACTTCCCGCGCTGGCCTTCCCCGCGGGCATCGAGGGTGGCCTTCCGGTCGGCGTCCAGCTCGTCGGCGCCTCCTTCTCGGAAGGGCTCCTGCTCGACATCGCCGAGGGCTATGAGGCCGTCCATCCCACCGTGCGGCCTGAAGCCTACAAGGCCTTCTGGAGGTAAGAAATGTACCAGTCCTTCATCGGCCTTGAAGTCCACATCCACCTGCTCACCGCCTCCAAGGTTTTCTGCGGCTGCCGCGCGGCCTTCGGCGAGGAGCCGAACACCAACGTCTGTCCCGTCTGCATGGGCTACCCCGGCGTCCTCCCGGCTCTCAACGGGGAAGCCCTGCGCATGTCCGCCGTGGTCGCCCGCGCCCTGAACTGCTCGATCGCGGAGAAGACCTGGTTCGAAAGGAAGCAGTATTTTTATCCGGACATGCCCAAAAACTACCAGATCACCCAATTCGCCTCCCCCATCGGGACGGACGGCTGGGTGGACCTGGAATTCCACCGGATGAAGAAGCATATCCGCATCAAGGAATGCCATCTGGAGGAAGACGCGGGCAAGATGGTCCACGCGGGAAACGTGTCCCTGTTGGATTACAACCGCGCGGGGACCTCCCTGCTGGAGATAGTCACCGAACCCGATTTCGAAATCGGAGAGGAAGCCGAGCTCTTCCTCCAGCAACTCCGCCGTACGGTGCGCTACCTGGGCGTCTGCGACGGCAACATGGAAGAAGGTTCGATGCGCTGCGACGCGAACGTCTCGGTCAACCTCCGCGGCGCTGGCCTCGGCCGGAAAGTCGAAATCAAGAACCTCAATTCCTCCCGTTTCGTGAAGCTCGGCCTCAATTACGAGATCAAGCGGCAGACGGAAATACTGGAGAAGGGCGGCACCGTGAAGCAGGAAACCCGGTTGTGGAACGAGAACCGGGACCAGACAGAGGCGATGCGTTCCAAGGAAAGCGCGCACGATTACCGCTATTTTCCTGAACCCGACCTCCCCGTGTTCACCAGCGACGCGGCTTTCCTTGCGTCCGTTGACGCTTCCCTCGTGGAGCTTCCCGTCGCCCGGGAGGGACGCCTGACGGCCGAGTTCGGCCTGACCGAAGCACAGGCTGCCCTGGTGTGCGAGGAGAAGGCCCTGGCCGACTACTTCGAGGAAGCGGTCTCCTCAGCCGTCGCGCGCGGACTCGGCAAGGCCGAAGCAGCCGAGCGGACGGTCGCCTGGCTGTCATCGGACGTGAAGCGCATCATGAACCGCGACGGCCTGGATGCCTCCGACCTTTCCTCCCTGCGCCTGACGCCCGCGCGCCTTGCCTCCCTGGTGGCGCTGATCGCCACCGGAAGGATTTCAGGCAAGATCGCCAAGCAGACGCTTGAAGCCGTTTTTACTGAGGACGCCGATCCCGAAGCGATAGTGGAGCAGAGGGGTTGGGAACAGATCACCGATCCTGCGGTGATAGGCGCGGCGGTGGAGAAGGTCTTTTCCGAGGACCCGAGCGCAGTAAGCGCGGCCGGCGCCGTGAATGCGGCCGGCGCGGGCGATCCGGCGCGCTATAAATCCCTGGTCGCCTACCTGGTCGGCAAAGTATTGGCCGCGACGGGGGGAAGGGCGGAACCGGGCATCGCGCGGAGCCTCGTGGAGGCCCGCTTCTCGGCGCGCAAACTGGACATCATTTCCTTCGGCGGCTCCATCTCCGGCAAGAGCGAAGGGGGATTGGTGGTCGGCGGCGAGCTGAGGGACCTGCGTTCGGCTTTCGCCGAAGACGCGGACATCGGTCCCGGCGTGCGCGTGGAGACCGAGGCGCTCGGCCGCTTCCTTTCCGAGGAGATCTCCCCCGCCGAATGGAGCGTCCTGGTCGGCTCCCTGGCCCGCCGCGCCGTCGCCGTACCCAAGTCAGGGGTGGTCGTCGCCCACGGGACGGACACCCTGCCGTACACCGCGCCGCTCGCGCACTGGCTTTTCGGTTCCTCCGGCCTGCCCCTCGTATTCGCGGCTTCCATGGAAGCCCCCGCTTCCCTGAAGGCGGCCGCCGCGGCGCTGAAGGCGCCCGCCCTGCGCGCTCTGTCGGGTTCCGGCGGCGTCACCGTCTTTGTGGAGGGCCGTTCCTATCCCGCGGTGAACCTCAAATTCGAGCGTCTGGCAAGCGACGGTTTCCGTACCTGGAATCCGGGTCATCTGGCGGAGCTTCCCGTTCCTTTGGACGGCGGCGTCCTGGCCGAACTCCCGGAGGAGGAGATCCGTCGGCGCCTCGAGGCCGCGACGCGGTCCCTGGCCGTCGTCAAGATCTATCCGGGACTCCGCGTCGAGTTCATAGAAGCCCTCATGTCGGCGGGCTGTTCGAATTTCGTGCTGGAACTGTACGATACCGGGACCGCCCCCGGCGGTTCGTCGCCCTATTCGCTGCGCGAGGCCATCCGGTTCGGCCGGGAACGGGGAGCCGCCTTCTACTGCACGAGCCAGCAGGAAGGCGTCGTCGACTTTTCCACCTACGTGACCGCCCACGAATTATGGAAGGAAGGCGCCGTGCCCATGGGCGCTCTCACCACCGAGAGCGCGTATGCCCGCCTGTTGGCCGCCTGGCTCGTCGCGGGCGACCGGGAAGGCGCCCGCTCGCTGATGGAGCATTGAATAATTCGCGAATGCGGTTTATTCATTGCTTCCTGATTTTGGAGGAAAAATATGCGCGTATTGGCCAAGGAAATCGCCGCTCTCGCCGCCTCCGCCTCCGCCCCTGCAGCGGAGGTGGAGCTCAAGGGCTGGGTGCATCGCGTGCGCGAACTCGGGGGCGTGTCCTTCGTGATGTTGCGCGACCGCTCGGGCATAGTCCAGGTAGTCGTGGAAGGCAAGGCCGACCTGACATTGGAATCGGTGGTTTCCGTAACGGGGCTCCCCGCTCCCAATCCGAAGGCGCCCGGCGGAGCCGAGCTCCGAGCTTCAAGCCTTGCGACGATCTCCGCCGCCGCGGGCGACCTGCCGTATCCCGTGAACGCCGATCCCGACAAGATCGGCCTTGACGTGATTCTGGACAACCGTCCCCTGTCCCTGCGCAATCCCAAGATCCGCGCGATCTTCGCGGTCCAGTCCACCATCATCGCCGCCTTTTCCGAACATCTGCGCGGTCTGGACTTCACCGAGATGAAGACGTCAAAGCTCATCTCCGGCGGCACCGAGGGCGGCACCGGCCTGTTCGAGGTCGAATATTTCGACACGAAGGTCTACCTGGCCCAATCGCCCCAGTTCTACAAGCAGACCATGGTCGCCTCCGGCATGGAGCGGGTCTTCGAGGTCGCTCCCGCCTACCGCGCTGAAAAGCACGACACGCCGAGGCACCTGAACGAATACGTCTCAATGGACGTTGAGATGGCCTTCATCGATTCCGAGCGCGACTTGATCGAACTGGAGAAGGGCCTGCTCGCCCATATCTTCGCGCGCGTGGCCGAGAAGAACGCCGCCGAACTCGCGCTCTGGGGCGCCAGCGTGCCGAGCGCCGAAGCGGTCGCCGCCTCCCCGACCATCGGCCACGAAGAAGCCCTCGCGATCGCCGCCGAGGAAGCAGCCCGTTCCCCAGACGGCGCCGCGGGAGCCGGCGTGGCTGGAAAGAAGGGCCCAGCGCGCGCCTTCGAGATAAATCCTGAGGTGGAACGCCTGCTCTGCGCCTGGTCGGCCCGGGAGAAGGGAAGCGAACTCGTATTCGTCAACGAATTCCCCCGCCGACACCGGCCCTTTTACACTTATCCGCTGGACGCGACGCGGACCATGAGCTTCGACGCCCTGTTCCGGGGTCTGGAAATCACCACAGGAGGACGGAGGCACCACGAATATTCCGCCCTGCTGGAGGTCCTCCCCAAGTTCGGCCTGAAGGCCGAGGACCTCGGCGACTACCTGTCCGTCTTCAAGTACGGCTGTCCGCCGCACGGCGGCTTCGCAATCGGCTGCGAACGGCTGACTCAGAAGATCCTGGGGCTTCCCAACGTGAAGGAAGCCAGCCTCTTCCCGCGCGACCGGAAGCGGGTGCGGCCGTAAGCGGGNNGGCCGTAAGCGGGTGCGGCCGTAGCCGCGGACCTTGCCTAGCGCGCTTTAATCGGTTTAGATATACGCATTACCGTTCGGAGGTTCCTTGATGCGTCCATCGTTCGATCCCCGTCTCCTGGCCGACTTCGCCCGCTACTACGGATTCCATTACGGCGTGTGCGATTCCGCGGCCTTGGTCAAGGATCTGGTGATCGAAATGGAACGCGGCTTGCGCGGCGACGCGTCGACCCTTCCCATGATTCCCTCCTACATCACCCCCTGCGGCTCCGTTCCCGCGGGGCGGACCGTACTGGCCCTGGACGCAGGCGGCACCAACCTGCGCGCGGCGCGCGTGCGCTTCGGCTCTGACGGCAAGGCCGTCGCGGAGGGGATGCGGAAGGCCCACATGCCGGGAACGAAGGGCCGGTTGGATGCGCCGCGCTTCTTCGACGAGATCGCGGCCGTCGCCGCGCCCCTGCTTTCCGAGGGCGAAGCGGTGGACGGCATCGGCTTCTGCTTCTCCTATCCCATGCAGGCCACCAAGGACGCCGACGGAATTCTTATAGCATTCAGCAAGGAAGTGGACGCGCCGGAAGTGATCGGGAGCGCCATCGGCGCGGGGTTGCGCGAGGCGCTCGCGCGGCGCGGCATAAAGTACTCCGGACGGATCGTGTTGCTGAACGATACCGTCGCGACCCTGCTGTCGGGTCTCGTGGAGATACCTGCGGACGGCGGCTTGCGCCGCGGCAAGGACAACTACGGGGTGGAGGGCGGTCCGATGATCGGCTTCATCCTGGGTACCGGCATGAACGTGGCGTATCCCGAATCCAGGATCCCGAAGATCGGCTTTGACCGGCCGGACGCGCCCCAGCTGGTCGTCTGCGAGACGGGCAATTTCCGGACCCGCTTCACCGGCCGCTTGGACGACGAATTCGACGCGACGCTGAAAAATCCGGGTCAGTACACCTTCGAGAAGACAATGTCGGGCGCCTACCTCGGCCCCCTGTCCCTGTTCATGCTCAAGAAGGCCATATCCGACGGCATTCTCGCCTTCGCCCGGTCGGACGAGTTGGCTACCATGGAAAGCCTGCAGACCAAGGACCTGAACGCCTTCATGCACGCCCCGCTGGAGGGCGAAGGCCCCATAGGTTCACTTTTCGGCAAGAACGAGAGGGATGCGCTCTCCTCCCTGGTTTTCCTGGTTTCCATCATCACCGAACGGGCCGCCCTGTTCGCCGCCGCGGCCGTCGCGTCCGCGGTGGAACGTACGGGGGGCGGCTTCGATCCCTTCGTTCCGGTGCGCGTCGCGGTGGAGGGGACGACCTATATGATCTACAAGGGCATGCGTCCCGCGCTTGAGTCCTACCTCCACACCATGCTTTCGTCCAAGGCTCCGCGGAGCGTGGCGATCGCCCCCGTGGAGCAGGCTTCCCTGTACGGCGCCGCCGTGGCGGCCCTGTCTGAATGAAACCTGAGTCCCCTCTAAAAAGTCACATCCAAAAAGCCTGAAGTCCCAAAATCCGGAACAGTCCGGAAGAAGATGAGGCATGGAAAGGTTTATATGGGGCCAAGTGGTCATCATCCCCTTTCCATTCTTGGATCTTACGAATGCTAAACGACGTCCGGCTTTGGTTCTTGCGGTCCTTCCTTTCAACGACCTTCTACTGTGCCAGATCTCAAGTCAATCCCGGTTGGATCGTCAAGCCATTCCACTGAAATGGATGTTTACCCGATCCTGCACATGGTCTGACCCACATGGGTGCTATGGAACCGATATCAGCTATGACTCTACCCAACGACACCTGATTGAATTATCATGCGTCCGCAGGAACTGGATACAAAACGCGGTCCTCAACCCTGGGTCAGCCAATCCCGAAGGTTCCCGTGCATTATTCCACCGCGTTTGACGCGCTGGTACTCGTCAAGGCTGAGCACCAGCTTGGGGTGGTTGTCGGGAATGCGCTCAAGCGCTGAGAACTCGCGTTCCAGCGTTTCCGGGCTTTCCAGAGTCAGGCATACCTGGATATAGATACGTCCATCCTGTTTTTCGGCAACAAAATCGATCTCCCGGTCGTCCAGCTTGCCGATGGATACGCGGTGGCCGCGTCGGAGTAATTCCAGATATACAACGTTTTCCAGCATGCCGCTGATATCGCCATCGCGATATCCCAGAAAACCATGTCGCAAGCCAACATCCCCGCTGTAGTATTTTTCGTAGAGTTCCAGATGGCGCAAGCCCTTGATATCGTAGCGAAGCACCCGACGGATCAGGAAGGCCTGCTCCAGGCACGACAGGTAATGCATCACTTTATCTACACCCGCGCTTATCTTCTGGTTCTTGAGGAAATCCGCAATCCTCTTGGCGGTGGTGATATTGCCGGCATTGTCAAAGATGAAGCGGACTATCCTGTCCAGTTGATCCGGATCCTGAACCCTGTTCCGGGAGACAACATCCTTCAGAACGATCGTATTGTACAGTGCGTTCAGGTACGGGAAGACCATCTCGTCAATCAGCTCCAGGGTATGGATACCGGGAAGCCCACCGTATCGTAGGTAGCGGCGGAATTCCGCTGGACTATCGTTGCCGGCGGCCCCCCGGAAATCCAGGAACTCCCGGTAGCTCAGCGGAAAAACCGGAACCTCCACATAGCGCCCGGCTATCAGCGTAGCGAGTTCGGAAGAAAGCAACCCTGCGTTGGATCCTGTGATGGTTATATCGGCGCGGTCGTCAGCCAACAAGGAGTTCACAACCCGCTCCCAGTTGGCTATCTCCTGCACCTCATCGATGAAGAGGTATGGCTTCCCGGGGCTGTCATGGATTCGACCTGTTACATAACGGTACAGTTCCGCATCGTCCCGGATGAAATCCCATTCCATTGACTCCTTGTTTATATAGATGATCCGGGATTCGGGTGTGCCTTTTCCAAGCAGATAGTGTATAAGCAAGCGCACAAGGCTGCTCTTTCCGACCCGTCGCATTCCAGTGAGCACTTTGATCAGAGGTTTGTCCAGAAAGGGAACGATCCGCGACAGGTATAGCGGTCTACTGATGTCTGTCATGGAGACCTCCGGCAAGCCACCGTAGCTTGCATCCTGATTCGCGTCGACACGAAACTAATGCAGTATACTATATAAGTTTCGCGTGAACAAGAATCTTTCTTGTCAGCCTGTCCCCAATGAGATTACTCGAACCAGCAGATCTTACATCGGGGTCACAAATAACCCAAATCTTGGTACGCTGTGGCATGCTTTTCGCGGTCGCGGAGAATATTCTTGAAAGAATCTCCGGAATCCTGACAGCCCAAGCCCTCTCCCCTCGTTGGCGCCTACTTATCGGGTCGATATTTTTCAAAGTACTAGGAGCCTGTCGGACTTATGATCGCGATAGTGACGTGAATGGTAAATTGGTACCTTTATTGCGCTTTTTTGTTGGACTCGGCGATCCGCGGCGTAAAAATGGCTCGTCAATCGGGCCATACAGGAAGTATGGCCCTCAATCCTCGCCCTTTTTCCACTCGCGGCTCACCTTCGCCCAGCAAAAATCCTAAGTCCGACAGACTCCTAGGGGCAGATACCGCGGGGAAACTCGGCGCGGGAACGGTCTTCGATGTAAGCCTCCAGGTGGTGCCAGTCATTGCGCTCATCGCGGATTATTTTCAGTACGAACAAATGGGTATGATCCCTTCCAAAGTCGCGGCGTGCTGCTCGCTTTTTTCGGCCCGGATCCGGACTTTTTTGAGGACCATAGCCGCCATCCCGAAGGCGGCCAGAACCTGAAATCTGGCGAGTAAGCCGAAGTATACGTGAGGATTGATGGGCACATAGGCGAATGCGAGACCGTAGGTGCCCTACAGCAGCAACCCGCCGCCGGCGAGGAGGGTTCCGACGGTTTTTTCTCGCCACCCTTCAAGGATGATCCGCTGACGTGAAGTGCTTCTCCTATTAAATTGGAGAGTATCTGCGGCCAGGGAAGGATTCCGGACCAGACCAAGAATCCAGCTCCGTTACACAGAAAAGCGAGGGCCCAATAGCCGGGTCCGATCTCCTTTTTGGTGATCAGACGCAACAACGCGAATCCGACGGCGACGCAGGAAAAAAAGGCGGCGTAGCCGAAATAACCATCCCGAATTTTATCAAAAAAGGGAATTGCTTTTAGTCTCCTCGGGACACGCAGTCTACTCGCCGAACAGCGCGGCGATTATAGTATGGTTGTGTTTGCCGAAGCCCATCCCGTACGGAGTAAGGCCCTCGCCTTCACTGTTTTCTGTTTTGTTGTCGCCGGGAATGAAAATTCCTGCCATCCGACGAATAATTCAAAGCGTCGTTTCACCGTTCAACAGACTGCCGAGAAAGCGACGAAGGCTCTCAGTTTTCCTTGCCGGAGCCGGCCGCCTCGTTGTCCATGCTCGCCAAGCGGGCATCCAATCCGCCTGCGGCGGCGAAGACCTTGGAAAGTTCGTGGAGCTCGGGCCGGTATTCGAAGTGCATGTTGTCGTAGAAGTCCCATTTGCCGCCCCAGACGAAGCCTTCCTTTTCAAAGGCCCTGACGACCGCGGCGGGCGGATTCCAGCGCGAGGCGGGGGGGACGAGCATCCAGTCCCGATCCCGTTCCCGTTCCCATTCCCAATAGATGGCTTTCCTGCCGAGTTTCTTTGGCTGGACGTCCACGGCCAGCCCCCAGCTGTGGTAGCTCATGCGCGCCGTCCCCCGGATCTCCCGCCAGTTGTAACCGCCGAGGGTGGAGATGCCCTTGAGGAAGGCCGCGACCTCCGCGTCCGAGGCCGCCGCCTGTTTGACCGCCGCGTCGACCCGGCGGATCGCCGGGGCGATCATCGAATGGACGGAGACGGTGCGTCCGAAAAGGGGAGCCTTGACGAGCTTGCGTTCGACGGAGGCCCGGCTGGCGCCGCCGAAGAGGGCGGCGCGGAAATCGGCATGGTGGTCCTCGACTGCGAGGCGGGCTTCCGCTTCGCCCTGGCGTCTCAATTCTTCGATCCTGGCTTTCGTGAAGGTGGAAGGGTCGCTCGGCGCGCTCGGATAAGCGTAGAACACATAGGATTTGTAATCCGCCCAGGAGTCGCGCTTTTCGGCGGGGAGAAGCCGTCCGCGAGCCCAGAAGAAGGTTTTTCCGTCCACGACGGCGGCCCAATCGCCGTCCTTCCATTCGACAGAACGGATTTTCTCGGGATAGGCGCGTCGGTAGGATTCCAGCACCATCCGGGCCCGCACGTCCTCGCTCGTCAATATCGTTGCGCCCGCGATGGGATACAGCGCCGCGAAGAGGAACACTGAGGCGCAAGCCAGGCGGACCGGATTGGAGAATCTCATCGTTCCGCCTACGATACAGGACGGAAGGCCGCTACGCAAGTACACGGCCGGCGCGGCAGGCGCGGCCGGCGCGCCTGCGGACGCCGCGCCTCTGGATGCCCCTTCAGTCCCAATCCAGCAGCCGCCGTTGCCCCTGCAGCGCACGGATAGCGGTGACGTCCTGGCTCACCTCGACGACGCCCTTGTATTCTCCGCCGCTTCCGTAGACGGGGAAGTAGCGGATATGGATGAATTTACCGCCCATTTCGATCCAGAATTCGGCTTCCGTCTTTTCCTTCTTCCTGAACGCCTCCAGGATGCGGTGGACGATGGCGACGCTCTTGGGCGGATGGCAGTTGGAAACGTCACGGCCGATGACGGCCGGACTTCGCGGGAAGATGCGGTCCGCAGCGTCCGTATAATAGAGAACACGGTCGAATTCGTCCACGAAGGAGACGTCCACCGGCAGCGCTTTGAGCATCAGATCGATCTGCTCGCCGGTCATCCAGCCTTCGCCTAGCCTGACCGCTCCCGGCGCATCCCGCGGTTCGGTCCTTGCTTCGGCGCTCGGTTCTGCGCTCGGTTCCGCCCGCGCGACGGCGGTGTCCTCGTGGGCCTCCGCCGGTTTCCCGGCTTCCACCGGAAGCTTGGCTTCCGCNNTTCCGCAATGTCCGGATCCCAGGCGCCCCCGGGCTGGATCCACGCGTAGCCGATCGCGGCTTCGCCGCGCCTGATCGCGATCCAGGCCTTCTCGTCCAGTTTCCGGAGCGCGGTCGGGAAGAGAATGCGTTCCTCCATGAAGAACATGCGAGCGGCCTTGCCCGCGAGGCTCCCTATCAGCTTCCGCGTCCGCTTCCAGTCGGCTGCCGCGCGGGCCTCGGCGAGGTCGCGGAAAATGGCCCGGACTTCGTCGTGCTTTCCCCACATGACCTTGGAGGGCGCGTCGAAACCGGCGGCTTCCAGGTAGGGGAAGAGCTGGTTTTCCTTGCGCGCGTAATGGACGAGGATCTTGCGGAAGTCCGTGATGGCCGCGTCCAGAGCGGCGATCGCGGCGTCGTTGCGGGCGAAGGAAAGGGCGATGGCGAGGGAGGCGGCCTTCAGCCGCTTCAGGGAAGCGCGGGCGGCGTCGTTCTCCGCCATGAAAGTGTGGACGGGGTGCCCGCCCACTTTGTCGGGCTTGCCCGTCTTCTCAAGCGAATTTTCGAACACTTCGACGTGCACTTCGCAGAGCCGCTGGATCTCCTCGGCGGGCATGCCCGCCTTCATGAGGGCCTGCTCCATCGAAGCTATCTCCTCGGCGCTCACGTCTTTGACGAGCAGATCGAAGTCCTTCTTGACCTTGGCGACGCCTTCACCGTCGTGGAGCCGTTCGATGATGCGCTTCAGCTCGGCCAGCTTCGCTTGATCCTCCGGCAAACCTTCGTTCATAGCCATTCCTCCTGGATCACGGATCCCTCCGGATCCACGACCACCATCTTGATGGGAACCTTGCGCGTCATGCCGTTTGCCCTGGCTTTTTCGCGGGCTTCGACCGCCAGCTTCACCAGGCCGTTGCAGCAAGGAACGTGCATGCGCAATACGGTGAGGGTATCGATCTTCGCCTCGTCGAACAAGACCGCGAGCTTGTCGGCGTAGCGGTCCAGTCCTTCGTCCAGCTTGGGGCAGGCGATCGCAAGGGCGCGGCCCTTGAGCCAACGTTCGTGGAAGTCGCCGACGGAGAAGGCTGCGCAATCGGCCGCGAGCAGGAGGTTCGCGCCATGGAATTGGGGATTACGGGGATTGATGAGATGCAGCTGGATGGGCCACTGCCTGAGCTCCGACTGCCGGGAGCCGGGAGCATCGGCTCCCGATGCTTGCGCCCTGGGCGCCTGCGCCTGCACCGCCTGGGCCGCGGAAGCAGGCTCCTTCCTGAACGAGAAAGCCTTCAAGCCGGGGCAGCCGCCTACCGCCGCGGGCGCCTGGGCAGGAGAAGCCTTACCGGCGGGAGCGGAGAAACCGAAGCCGGCGGGCGGCGCGATGCCTTTTTCGGCCAGCACTGTCAGGGCGATCGAGAGGTAGCCGTCCTCGCCGTGGTCGCGCAGGTGTTCCAGGTGGGCTTGGATCGTGGCTTCTCCCTTGGGGAGTATGTTGTCCGTCATCACGGTGCGCTCTTCGTACGGAACCGCTTCCCGTTCCTCCACGAGTATGGCTCCGCGCGGACAGGTGCCGATGCAGGCACCCAGCCCGTCGCAGAGCAGGTCTCCCACGAGCCGGGCTTTGCCGTCCACTATGCGCAGGGCGCCTTCAGGACAGCCGTTGGCGCACAATCCGCATCCGTCGCACAGGTCTTCGTTTATCGCAATGATCTTGCGTTTCATGGCAGGTTCTCCTTCAGGGCTTCGATGTTCCGAGTGTAGTTGAATACCCAGGTCCGGTCGGTAACCGAAGTTACGGAGGGGGAAGAATACGGAAGAGAGAAGCGCTTGCTCGGGCTTCTGCTCTCCCTGCCTGCTCCCGAGGCTCCGGCGGCTCCAGCGGCTCCGGCGGCTCCGGCGGCTCCGGCGGCTCGACCGCCGGGACTGAAAGACTTATCTTTATAGCGATGACGGATCAGGATGACGGAATTTCGGCGCAGGACCTTCTGGGCGCGCGGGAACTCATCGCGCGCGGCGATTACGGGGCGGCCATCGCACTGCTCGAGCGCCTCGTCGCCGAGGACCCGACCGAGGAGGAA
Organism: Treponema sp.; assembly: GCA_003527485.1. Taxonomy (GTDB): domain Bacteria; phylum Spirochaetota; class Spirochaetia; order Treponematales; family Breznakiellaceae; genus UBA12037. The sequence continues at coordinate 43,668 of DPXI01000136.1, forward strand.
GCGCTGCGCACCCTGGGCATAGCCTTCACCGAAAGCGGCGAGCATGCCAAGGCGCTGAAGGCGCTGCATCGCGCCATCGCCCTGAAGGAGGACGATGCGCAAGCCCACGAGGCCCTCGGCTGCGCCTATTTCCGCCTCCGCGACCTCGACTCCGCCCGTCGCTACCTTGAGCGCGCGTACGAAATCGCCGATGAGGACGGCGGCATCCTGCGTAACCTCGGCGTTGTCTACGACCGGCTGGGCGAATTCGAACGCGGCGTGGCCTTGATCGAACGCGCGTACGAATTGAACGAATGGGACTACCAAGCCCTGTACGCCCTGGCCGCGGTGCGACTCCGGAGGGGAGAGATCGAATCCGCCCTCGGGCTTCTGGAGCGGATCGCGGATGAGGATTCTCCCATGGACCTGAAGGTGCTCGCGATGGACCACGTCCGCAACCTTAAACGCTATCTGCGCCGATAGGCGCTTCCGTCATTCGAAAGCGACGGCCGCGTAGCGTACGAGCTTCTCGCTCGCCCCGCCTTTGCGGTCGGAGGACGATTCCGAGACCACGCGCGCGTTCGTTCCGGACAGCAGCCGGCAACCCAGGAGCGCGGCGCAGGCAGCCGCGCCGCAGGCGGAGATCTTTCCGGCGGAGAGGGCCGCGAGGGTTCCTTCTCCGTCCATGTTCCGGATGAGGCGCAGGAATTCGTCGGCGTGATGATTGGCTTCCGCGGTCTTCATGTGGGCGGATAGGTTCGTGGAGGCGATGAAGAGGGTCTCGTCGACCAAGGGGCCGAATACGAGGTCCAGGCTGCGGGACAGGGCCTTGACCGCCGACGGTCGCGATCCTCCGATCAGGATGGGGACGATGGCCGCTTCGGGGAAAGCGCGTTTGATGAAGGGCAGGAGTATTTCTATCGAATGCTCCTCCAGATGGGGAATGTCATTCGAGACGAAGCTGGTCCCGCAGGTCGCGAGTTCCTCGCAGAGGGCGAGATCCACCGCGATGTCTCCTATCGGGGTTTCGAACCATTCGGAGTCGCTGAGGAAGAGCCCCTCCTCCCTGCTTGCGTGCAGCGGTCCGATGACGACCACAGTGGAAACCTTACGACCGCTCGCCGCGCCGAACGCGCTGCCCGTGACGCGGCCGGAAATATCCCAGCCCGCGTGGGGCGCGATGATGGCGACCGCCGCGCCCTGTTCCTCCGAATCGTAGGATTCCAGGGCAGCCGTCGCCGCCGAAGCATCTTCCGGGTAGAAAATATCGGCCATGATGCTTGCGCGTTTCCGCGTTCCCGTAGCGTTCATGCCATAAGTGTAGGCCCGCATTCGCGGGGACGCAAGCAGCGGCGCCGCTTCCCCGTCATTCCTTGCAGGCTTCAAGCGCGCGGAGCCTGGCTTCGTCCAGCTTCACGCGGATGTTCTTCTCATGGGTCGGCAGCACCAGGCCTTTCGGGCCGTCCTTCGCGCGCCGCAGGTACTTGGCTTGCGTATAATACAGGTCGCCCTCGCCGGAGTTCCGTCCCTTGGAATAGAAGAGCGCGAGGTTTCCCGCGTCTAGCATCACATCCAGGGGGTAGGTCTTGCCCGACCGCGCCTTCACGAACACGTAGGCGCCGGGGAAATCGCGCGCGTGCAGCCAGAGGTCGGAGCCTTTCACATGCCGGCGGAGCAGCTCATCATTCTCCTCCGCCCCGCGGCCGACCAGCATCAGCCATCCGTTCCGGCGGAAGGCGAGGCCCGGCCGCTTCTTGGCGGTGGTCTTGGCGGAGACGCGCATCGAGCGGAGCGCCTTCAGCAGCCGCAGCGGGTTTTCTTCGTCCAGAAGTATCTTTTCGGAGCCGCGGAGGGCTTCGATTTCGGCCTTCTCCGCGGCGATCTCGGCTTCCACCTCGGCCAGGCCGTGCTTGGCCTTGCGGTACTGATCGAAGCAGGCTTCCGCGTTGGCGCTCGCCGATTTCCGGGGATCCAGCCGGATCCGGAGTTCTTCGCCGCTGGAGTAGTCCACCGCGTCCAGCCAGGCGGAGGACGGACGGACGGCGGCGATGTTGGCCAGGATGAGTTCCCCGCGCCGCTTGTGCGCGTCCGCGTCCGCATATTCCTTCCGCTTCTCTTCCAGGGTTTCCAGGGCCGCCTGGAGGCGGACGTAGCGGGCGGCGAAATTCTTGCGGACCTGTTCGCGCAGGACTTCCAGGGACAGGGCGCCCGAGAACTCGGCGTACCAGGCGTCGATCCTTTCGTTGAAGTTCCCTTCCCCGGGAAGGGAACGGACTTCGAATTCTTTTTTGGGTTTGTTTTCGGGGCTTTGGGCCGCGACGTCTACGGGCGCGTAGCGGCCGCCCGAAATCTCTCCGCGCTTGGGACTGCGGCGCATCGCGTCCAGCACTAGGCCGGCTTCGTCCGTGACCACAACGTTCGCCGCGTTCGTCCAGAGCCGGACGTACAGGAGCAGCCTCTCGTCATCGTGCCTCAGCGTGAAGCGCACGATGCGGTCCGTGCCGAGCTGGACGGCTTCTTCGATCCGGGCGTTCCTGACGCGGGACTTCAGGAATTCGCCGAAACGCAGGGGCTTGTCGCTTTTCGGCACCGCCCGGAAGGTCTCGTGGATGCGGCAGGCTCCTGGCGTGAGCGCAACCAGGATGGACCGCGCGCGTCCTTCCTTATAGGTATGCAGGCAGATCACGTCATATGCGGTCTGCGTCACCTTCTGGATCTGGGCGCCCGCGAGGTCCAGCTCCGAAAGCGCCAGATCGATCTCTTTCCAGTTGAGCGACATGGCCCATAGTACTACAATCGAACGAATGAAAGAACATCTGTTCCGCTTCCTGCGCACTCCGCTCGGCCTCGCGGTGGTCGCTTCCAACGCGGCCCTTCTGGTGTTCCTGCCGGTTTCGGGTACGCTTCCCTTCATCGCGGCGTTGCCGCTCTGCGCGGCTATAGCGGTCATCGAGGTGCTTGCGATACTGCAGACCCGGCTCGGGGCGAACGCGGTGGTCGCGGAGAAAGGCCGCGAACGGGATGAGCGCGACGCGCGCATACTCGGGGGTGTCGCGGCCGCCCGGAAGCGCCTTTCCCTGTTGAGGATCGCCGACGCGGAGGTCGCTTCCGCCGTGGACCGGGTGGTTCTCGCTTCCGGACTGTATCTGGAATCGTCCATCAAGGGCGCGCCCCGCAGCCCGGAGGCGGAGGACGCCGTCATCTCATCGGTGGAAATCGTCGGCGATTATTTACGGATAATCGACGCTTCCTCCTCGGCGCGCCGGATGCGTGCAGCCGAGGGCCGGGATGCCTCCGAGCGGGCAACAGCCGAGCTCGCCGTACGTACCCTGACCGCCGCCGCCGACGAGATCGAACGGATATCAGGGGCCTCCGCCGGGGCTTCGGCGTCTGCCGACCGACTTGCCGCCCGGGAGGACCTGGAATGAAGCGCCGTCGCCCCGCAGGTTTCCTACCCGTATTCTGCGCGCTTGCCGTCTGCCTCGCCGTTCCGCCGTCCCTCCATGCGGTCCAGGCGGATCTGGAATCCGTGGAAACCTGGGTGGTCCTCCGGCGCGACGGCAAGGCGGACGTCGTCCACCGCGCGGCCTGGAAGGTCCTTTCCGGAACCATGGGCGGCTTCTATTTCCAGGGGGAAGAAGCTCCCTTCGTCTGGAATGCCGACCGCTGCTGGGCCGACCTTCAGGGAGGAAAGCGTTCGGCCCTGGATATCCGGCGCGCGGGGGACAAATGGGACGTCCTGCTGGCGGGCGGCGTCCGGACGAGCGGATCCTCCGTTTGGGCCCTCGCCTACGGAGCCGACTTCCTGGCCGGCGGACTGGTCGGCGATACGGAAGCGGACGACGGGACGCGCTACCTGTATTTCCATTGGGCGCCACCGCGCTGGGACGAAGCGCTGGAGCACCGGACCACGGTGGTCGTGATGCCGGTCCTGATCGCCGCCGGTTCCGCGGGGGATACGCGCTCCCCGCTGCTCCAGGAGCTCGGCTTCCTTACCGACAGCAGCGTGAACGAAGAAAACAAGATCGACTTTTTCGCCGCGGAAGGCGAAGATGGCAGGTCTTGGCTAGCCCTTCGCTTCCATCAGGAGGACGTCGAAGCTTTCCAGGGTCAGACCCTGCTTTTCTATCTGCCGCTGGAAGCTGCCGGCGCTGACTTCGGCGGGATCCGGGAGCGTCTGTCCGCGGGGCAGGGCTCCGGCGATCCGCTGCTCGTGGACGAAGGCGGCGACTCGGGGACCGATGCGGCGGCGGACGAAGGCGGCGACGCGGGGACCTCCGAATCAGCCCAAGCCGAACCCGAAGGGTATCCGCGCCCGGGCATCCGCGATTGGGGGCGGACCCCGCTCCTCGCCTTCGTCGTTTTCGGCGGAACCATCGCCGCCGCGGCGCTCGCGTACCGCAGGAAGGCAAAGCGCTTCCCGAAGGCGGTAGCCGCCGCCGAAGGAATCGCCTGGGCCGGCGATTCCTGGATGCCGCCCCGGTTGAACCAGGGCAGCTACGCGGTCGAGGGGAAGATCGCCGAAAATCTCCACCCCGTGGAAGCAGCCCTGCTATTCGAGTTGCCCCTGCCGCGCGTCGTCGCCATCATGCTTGACGGCCTTGCTGAAGCCGGATTGCTCAAGGTGATCCAGGAGGCTCCCCTCCGCATCGGGATCCTGGGCCGGGAGGATCCGGCGGCCGCTGAACCGGTCGCCGCCGGCAAGGAAAGCTATGAGGAGCTCTTCCTGCGCGCCTTCGACCCGGATGGCTGGGTGCTTTCAGGACTACTGGCCGATTTCTTTGAAGCGGCGCTCAAGCGGCTGCAAGAGAGGATCTGGGATTGCGACCTGGAGGCGACCAAGGCCTTCTACCGCAAGAAGCTGGAGGACGCCGGCTATGACGACGACCGCGCGTTTCCCTCCGGTCCCCGGTCCCGGGTGTACTGGCGTTCCTGGATCTATCTGAACGCCCACGCGGATCGGCACGCCGCTATCGCCCTGCCCAAGGAATTTTCCGGGTCCTACGCGGCTTTCATGTCCTCGGCGTCCTGCTTCACCGGTTGTTTCGCGCCCAAGGGACTCGCCTCCTCGGTTCAAGCCTGCNNGCCTGCCACAACGCCTGCCATTCGGCGTGCCACAGCGCCTGCCACTCGGCCTGCCACAGCGCCTGCCATTCGGCTTGCCACAGCGCCTGCGTCTCCGGCGGGGCCCACTGACATGAAGATTCCCGGCGACCTCGACTGGATAGACGATTTCTGGGCGCGCGCGGGCGGCCGTATCTTCGCCCGCGACGAGGATGGAGTCCTGATCCTTCCGCCCAACCGCGTGTACAAGGCCAATCCGACTGCGGCTTCCCTCGTGATGTACCTGAAACGGGGAGGCAGGGCCGCCGACCTCAAACTTCCTTCAGCCTCGGCCGTCACCGAAGTCGCCGCCTTCTTCGGCGACCTCGCCGCCCTGTACCGCGGCGACGAGCCGGCGAACGGCACTGTCGGCTCCGTCCCCTTCGGCTTCGGCTTCACGAGCCTGCCCGTTCTCGCGGAAATCGCCCTCACCTACCGCTGCAACAACGCATGCCGCTTCTGCTACGCGGGTTGCGGCGACCATCCCGGAAGCGCCCCAGCTGGTGCCTCCGGCACCCCCGCCGGCGCCCCCCCTGCCGGCGGCGCCCACAGCAGTCCAGCCGGCGGCGCCTCCGCTGCGGTCGAGAAGCGGCCGGAAACCGGCACGCGGGATTTCCTGCGAATCGTGGATATTTTCGCCGACGAGGCGCGCGTTCCCTTCTTCTCCTTCACGGGCGGGGAGCCCCTTCTCCGCGAGGACCTCGAGCTGATCGCGAAGCGGGCGCGGAAGAGGGGAATATCGACGAACCTCGTGACCAACGGCACCCTGGCGGACCGTGCCCGCGCGCGGTCGCTGCGACGAGCCGGGATCGGAAGCGCCCAGGTGTCCGTGGAAGCTGACGAGGCGACGCTCCACGATTCGCTTACGGGCCGGCGCGGCGCCTTCGCCGAGACTCTCGCGGGCATCGCGGCTCTCAGGACCGCGGGCATTCCCGTGCAGACCAATACGACACTTACCCGCGACAACTTGGCTGCCGCCCTCCGGATGCCCGCTTTCCTCAAATCCCTCGGCATCGAACGCTTCGCCATGAACCTTTTCATCCCGACCATTCCCGGGGCCGTTCAGGATGCCCTCTTCGTAGCCTACGATGGGATCGGCCCGGTAGTCGATGCCGTCGCCCGCGAGGCGCGCGAACAGGGCCTCGTTTTCTATTGGTACAGCCCGACGCCCTTCTGCTCCTACAATCCGATCGCGCGGGGCTTGGGAAACAAGAGTTGCGCCGCCGCCGACGGCCTGCTCTCGGTGGCCCCCGACGGTTCGGTGCTTCCCTGTTCCTCGTGGGACGAACCGATCGGCAACCTGCTCCGGTCGTCCTTCCGTTCGGTCTGGTTTTCCGATGCCGCCGCCTTCTACAAAAACAAGCTTTTCGCCGGCGAGGAATGCCGTTCCTGCGCTTCTTTCACGGCCTGCCAAGGCGCCTGTCCCTTGTACTGGCGTTTCGCCGGCGAAACCAAAGACACGAGGAGAGCCGTATGATACCAGTGGTGGTCCGCTACCGCATTCCGGGCCTCGGCACCGATGCCCGCCTTGTCGTTTTCTCCGCCGCCGCCGCGATCGGCATCGCCGTCCAGCTCCTCCTTCCCGGCGGCTTCGTTCCCGGCAGCATCCTCATCGCCCTGCCGCTTGCGCTGCTGTCCGCCAAACCCTGGACGAACAAGCCCGCGGACCTCGGTGAGGAGGATTGGCAGCCGACCGGCATGGCGGAACTGGACCGGATCGCGGACGCCTTCCGTTCCGCGCGCAAGATCCGCATACCTTTCTGGTACCGGAGCGGCTCGGGCCTGCCCGGCACCATCGTCCTGTTCCTGCTCGCCTTGATATCTTCCCCTGTCGACGGCCGCTTTTCCCTGGCCTGCTTCGACGCGGCCCTGCTGTTCTGGCCGTCCCTGCATTTCCTGCGGGTCCGTATCTGGGTCCCCAAGGACTTCGAGATGATCATGGGCGCCGTGCAGGCCGCCCGTTCGGCTCCGGCCCCTTCCGGCGTGGTCCTGACGCCCTACCTCAGGCTGGACAGGGACGCCGAAGGCCTGCGGATTCCCGAAGACGCGCGCCTCATGGTGGAGCCGCGCCGCAAGAGGGACGAT
>DPXI01000136.1:50899-64768 GCA_003527485.1 Treponema sp.
AGGGGGGACGCTTCTTCCGCACGCCTGCGGGTAGCTTCGTCGGCATAGGCCGAGGCGAAAGCGAAGGGAATTCCCCACTTCTCCTTGATGAGAAGGCCCGCCTGTATGCCGTCCATCTTCCCTTCGAGCTGTATGTCCAGAAGGATGAAGTCGGGTCGCGTTCCTTCAAGCGACGTCAAAGCCTGTTCCGCGCTAGGCACGCAGGCGGTGACGATGTGTCCGAGTTTCGTGACAATCTTGGCGATCACCATGGAGATCAGGCGCTCATCTTCGACGAGAAGCACGTTCATCCGCTCATTGTACCTTGCGGGAGGGGGAACCGCAATGCGATCCGCGCGCCCCGGCTGCCGCCGCCTGCGGAATTCCGCAACTCCAGCCTCCCGTGGAGCTGCTCCGCCAGCGTGGTCGAGATGGTCAGACCGATGGATCGATCCGCGCGGTCACCGCAGAAGGCTGGTTCAAGAAAACCCATCCGCGTCTCCTCCGGTATTCCGGGACCGTCGTCCTCAAGTTCGATGACCGCGTCGTCCCCTTCTCGCGCTATGCCCAGCCGGAGCGTGCCCGCCCCCCGTGCGGCGAAGGCATGCTTGACGCAATTCATGACGAGCTCCGAGACGATGAGTCCGCATGGGATGGCCAAGCCGGGAACGAGCCTGATGGATTCCACTTCGAAAATCCGCCGGACGCCGGGACAAACGGGATCCATGATGCTGGAAACGAGCCGGGGGACGTAATCGGCCAGGTCCACTTTCTCTAGATCCGCGGATTTATACAGCTCCTCGTGCACGAGCGCCATGGCATGGATGCGGGTCTGGCTGTCTTCCAGCGCCTCCCTCGTTTCATCGTCCTTGGTCACCGAGGATTTGAGGTACAGGAGGCTGATGACGATCTGGAGGTTGTTCTTCACCCGATGGTGCACTTCTTTCAGCAGGGTTTCCTTCTCCGCGAGCGATCGCTCGAGCTCGCGGCTCCGCTCCTCCAGGCGGCGGGTCCGGTCGGCGACTTCCTCCTCCAGGTGGGCGTACAAATACGCGTTGCGGAGCACGAGGGCGAGGATGGAGGACAGCCGCTCCAAGGGGACCATCGCCTTGTCCACGTTTTCCCGATCCAGCAGGTCGAGCATGAGGATGGCGCCTTCCCTCCGGGAGCCGGACGAAAGCGGAACCAGGATGCTCAGGTCGATGCCGAGATCGGCGAGGAGTTCCGACTCCCGCGTACCGTCCCCGCGCCGGATGAGGCGACCGTGGGTGTATGCGCGGGATAACCGGAGGATTTCCTCGATCCGGGCGTCCGCGGCCGCCAGCCGCCTGCGCTCGGGGAAGACGGACGCCAGAAGATGCTTGTCGTCGCCGGACTTCGGGGAGCACAGGAAGACCATGACGGTCCGCGCCCCGACGAGGGCGCGCAACTCCTCCGCCATGAAATCGCTCGAGCCCGAGGGTTTGTCCGAAAGCGAAAGGAGGCGCTCAACGAGGTCGGCGAACATCATGGTGAAGGCGGCCTCGTCGTACAGCTTGGCCCGTCGTATCCCTTCGTCGAATTCCTTGGCTTTCTCCAGTTCGCGGCGGAGGGCGGCTTCCAGGTGTCCCAAGCCGCAGGCTTCGACGCGCGACGGGAGGCCCAGATACGCGGCCGCATCGCTCAAGGTCGTTTCGGGTACCGGCGCGCTGCCGCAGTCCAGGTAGACCACTTCGCTCATCGTCTCGCTCATGTACGCGCGGGCAAGTGCGGGATTATCGAAACCGAGCTCTTTCTTGAAGACTTCCTCCCACCGTCTCGCCCATTCGTTCATGAGGAAAAAGGCTCCGGCTTTCCTCAGCTGGCGGTAGCGGTCCCTGCCCAGGCAGATCTCGCAGCAGTTGATCCCCTCCGTCCGCGAACGCCCCGGCTCGTCAGCCGCCTCGCGCATGTGCGGCGAACAGTCCCCGTACAGGATGACGGCGGCCGTGCCGGGGGCCGGAAGGGCTCCGGCGAGCCTGCGGTCAAGCTCCTCCGGATCCATGTGGAGCATGGAATCCAGAAATGTCGGGGAGAAGCGTTTACGCAGCTCTTCGCCCAGCGCTGCGAATTCTTCCTTGAAGATGCCGCATGCGACTAGGCTGATCGGCCGCGTTTCTTTCATCGCCACTCCCTTCCGGTCCGGATGAAAGCCAGTACGGTTTCTTCGTCCGCGGAAAGGGGAATGTCGGCGCCGCTGGTAGCCAGTATGAATCGCGGATCGTCGGCCGCGGATTCGAGGATGCGCCGGGCGGCGGCGATTGTCCCCGCAGTGCCGCGCGAGGCCATGAGCGGGCCCGATGGCCCCTGCATGAGCACCGGCAACGGCCCGAGCGTCCTGCGGGCATAGCCTGAGTCGTCCTTTTCGTCAAGCACGAAAGCCGCGACCTTGGGCAGGTCCTTGAAAAGGCCGATGCGCTCCGCAAGGGGCGGGCCGCCGTGATGGAAGACGATGGGGAGCGGTGATGCGGCGAAGGTCCTTGCCAGGCAGGGCAGGGTCAGATCCATGATCAGTTTTTCGGTCAATATCCTCGGATTGGCGAATTCCACGGGAAGGGCTATGAAGGAAGCCCCGGCGCGCGCATAGGCCGCCGCCAGCGTCGCGAAATGTTCCTCGGCGGAAGCGAGGCATTCGCCAGCCTCCTTCTCATGGAAGAGCAGAATTTCCAGCCATTCGTCCAGGCCGTAGACCAGGGCGTACAGATCGGTCGGGGAGACCGCGATGGCGGCGACGGGTTTCTCTCCGCCGAACTCGTCCACGAGCCGCGCGACGCTCTCCGGGAGATTGCCCCGGCCCGGTCCGGACGCTCCGCCGGCTTCGGGGGCGCACGCCGCATGCCGGCGCACCGGTTTCCGGATTATGGGCGGACCGTCGCCATGCCAGGCCAGCTCGGCGCCGCACGCTTCCGCTTCCAGCGCGAGGGCGAAAGGCCCGAAAAGGACGTCCGGATCCAGGCGTTCGGCGACGCCGCGTTGTCCGCGCGCGTAGGAGGCGCTGTCGCGGTAATAGGTCTGCGGTTCCGCTTCCGAATAGCGCGCGCCGTACAGTGAAAGCGTGGGGGCGACCATCCTGCCGTCGGCGGGCGTCCCTGAGAGGACAGCGGCGAGACGCTGCAGTCCCGTCATTTCGGGCTTCCCGTCCGCAGGATCAGCCGGTCGAAGAGACCGGCCGCTTCAAGGGCCGTTTGCGCGGTGCCGTCGCCGCCGACCTCCCGTACGAGTTCCGGCCGCATCACGAAGACGGCCCCTCCGACCGCCAGAGAGATCCGCCCGTCCAGGCCCCTTCGTCCGATCTCGTCGCGCACCTTGGAAATATTGCGCGCGTTCGTGAGCATCATCGCGGAAACGCCGATGACCGAGGCTTCCGCCTCAAGGGCGGCGTCCACGAAGGCCTCGGCCAGGACGTCATTCCCGAGGTCGATGACTTTCCAGCCTTCGATCATAAGGAAGGTGCCCACCATTTTCCTGCCGATGGCGTGGAAGTCGTCCTCCGCGTTCCCGATTACGGCCGACTTACGCTTATCGGAAGTGAGGGCCAGGGGGCCGTTCTCGGATTCGATCCGTTCCAGAAGGTCCTCCGCGACTTTGCCTGCGACGTAGCCTTGGGCGAGGGACAGCCTGTCCTTCACGAAACGCTCGCCGACATAGCGAAGGCAGGGTTCCAGGATTTCATTGATGGTCGCCTTGTAGCCGTAGGTTCCGCATGCGGCGGCCAGGATGGCGGTCGCCTCCGCCCGATCGGCCTTCACGATGGCGGAATAAAGTTCTGCCTGCGATCCTTCAGCATCTATGATCATCTGATGCTCCCCTCATGAAGTCTGAACCACCGGACGTGGGCAGTCAAATCAGGGACTGAGGGCTACAGACGGCGGGTTGTGGGCAGCGGGTCGCGGGCGGCGGGTTGTGGGCGGTGGGTTGCGGGAAATGGGTTGCGGGACGCAACCCGCGGGCTCAATCCAGCAGGGGGTTGAAATTCCCGGTCGAACCGAACGCGGGGGGCGGCGCCGCGGCGTCGGGAGGCTTGTCTCCGAGCAGGTCCAGACGGAGCTCGGGCATCTTGAGACCGTTCTCGACCTCGGCGCCGTCGATCGCCAGGGTATCGGTCCGCATGAGTTCCAGGGATCGCGCCGTGCGCGCCTCGGAACCTTCATGGACGTCGCAGTACCGGGTCGGCTGGGTGCCGTTCAGGAAAGTGAGCGTGTTCGTTCCCTCGTTGCAGAACGCGGTGGGCAACAGTCCTGATACGGAACAGACCGTCACGTCGATCAGCCCGGTGGAAGGGCGGACGAAATCCTTGCGCGGGAGTCCCTGATGGATTTCGCGCATGAAATCGGCCCAGGCAGGACCCGCTATCGTCGCTCCGGTCTGGGTGACGCCGAGCGAGTTCCCGGGAGAGTCGAAGCCGAACCAGATCGCCGTGGAATAGTAGGGCGTGAAACCGACCGTCCATGCGTCGGCCCAGTTCTGCGTCGTTCCGGTCTTGCCCGCGGCGGGGATCGTGTATTTCTTGCCGTCCTTGTCCTTGAAGGTGAAGTTGGAACCGTAACCGGAGGCCCAGGCGAGGGTTCCCGATTCGACCGTCTTCTCCAGCAGGGTCGTCATGGTATAGGCGTTCTGCTGGCTGATCAGCTGTATACCAGCGCCCTTCCGTTTCTGCTGGAGCCTGAGCTCCTTTTCCGGGTCCATGATCACGCGGCCGTTCCGGTCCTCCACCGCCCGTATAGCGATGGGCGTGACTTCCCGGCCCTGGTTGGCGAAAACGGCGAAGGCGCGCGCCATCTGGATCGGGGCGACGCCGATGACGCCGAGGCCCAACGGGTACAAGCGCGGGAAGGTGCGCCGGATATTGTCCTCCCCTTCCACGCCGAGCAACACGGCCGCGCGGTCTATCGCCGCGTCGAAGCCGATCCCGTCCAGGACCTTCAGTGAAGGGACGTTCATGGAATGGGCCAACGCGTACCAGAAGAGCACCGGTCCCTTCCATTCGCCCTTGAAATTCAGCGGGATGTACGGGGTTCCGTCCTCGTTGTAGAAAACCACGGGCGAATCGTAGATGAGGGAAGCCGCGGTGAACTTGCGGGAGTCTATCGCGGCGGAATAGTACAGGGGTTTGAAGGAGCTCCCCGGCATGATGTGGCCCTGCGTGGCGCGGATGAGCTGGTTGGATTGTTCGAATTTGGAGCCGCCGACGAGAGCCTTCACATAGCCCGTGTCGTTCTCAAGGCAGACGAGCGCCCCTTCCACCGTATTCTTCTGCGCCACCTTCTTCAGGCTCGCGTAGGCGCCGTTGGTCGCCGTCTTCAAGTCGCCCAGATCGAACAGGAGGGCCGCCGCGTCGACCACCGGATTCACTTCCGTCACGTACTTGGCGAGCGCCTTGGATTCTGACTGGACGTCGGAGGACGCGTGGACGCTCTCGATGTCGAAAACCAGCGATAGAAGGTCGACGACGGGAACGTAGAGCTGCTCGGCCTGCTCGAAGCGGGCGCCCTGGGTCTTTTTGTATTCAACGTTCGCCTGCTCCAGGCCGCGGGCGATGTACTTGTCGGCAGCCATCTGAAAATCCAAGTCCAGCGTGGTGTGCACGACGAATCCGTCCTTGTACAGGTCCAGTGATCCGTAGAGCATGCCTTCCATCTGCCGTCTCACGTATTCGCTGAACCAGGGAGCCTTGTCGTCCCGGGAGAAATATGCGGAGCTGGAGACGCGCGTATAGTCGTATCCGTCCCAGTATTCGGCGAAGGAGGCGTCAGCTTCCTCCTTGGTGGTGAAGCCGAGGGACACCATCTTTTTCAATACGCTCTGCTGCCGGTCCCGCGCGATGTTGGGGTTGTCAAGGGGATTGTAGCGGGCGGGGCTTGAAAGCTGGATGACGAGGATGGCGGATTCGGCCAGTGTGATCGCCCGCGCGCTGTGGCCGAAGTAATACTTGCTGGCGGCTTCCACTCCGTAGGTTCCGGCGCCCATGTACATCTTGTTGAGGTACAGTTCCAGGATCTCGTTCTTCGAATATCTGCGTTCGATCTGGAACGCCCACCAAAGTTCGCGGAGCTTCCGCCAGTAGGAATAGTCGGAGCGGTCAGCGTACAGGGTGCCTGCCACCTGCTGTGTGATCGTGGAACCGCCGCCTAGGTTCCGGCCGGTCAGCTTCCCGACGACGGCACGCGCAATCCCTTTCAGGCTGAATCCGCGGTGGCGGAAAAAATCCGGATCCTCGCGCGCGATCACCGCGTATATGAGGTGCTTCGGGAGCTCGTCGATGGAAATAAGTTCGCGCTTCTCCTCCGCGGAGAATTCGGTGATGAGGTCGCCGTCGATGTCCAAGATTTTGGTCGGCAGGGCGGGCGCGAACTCCACGAAATTTTCCTGGTTCCGGACGTTGACCGTCTCCGCCAGGGACAATCCCGCCGCGATGCCGACCAGCACCGCTGTGACGAAAGTCACGGCCGCGACGACCCGGATGATCAGGGTCTTTTTTCGCGTCCGGTCGGTGGGGGAGGGCATGGGCCTGAGCGTACGGAAGGGAAGGGCTTTTGTCAAGCTTGCGCGCCGCCCGGACCCGCGCCGCGCCGGCTCCGGGAACCCGCGCCGTGCCGGCTCCAGGAGCCCGCGCCGCGCCGGCTCGGGGAGCCCGCGCCGCCCGGACCCGCGCCGCGCCGGCTCCGGGAACCCGCGCCGCCTTTGCGCGGGGGGCAAAAAAAAAGAGGCCGGTTCGCACCGGCCTTGCCCCGAGGGGCCATCGGAAGTATAGGTGTTTGGGAGGGGAACTATAGGTCCGATATATTGAATATCGGACCGGGAAGAACTCCCTTTAACCTTTTCGGCGCTATTCGCTTTCGGTGACGACGACGTCGATGGACAAGGAAATGCGGTAGGACCGGCCCCGGAGCAGGACGACGGGTTTGACCACCGAATAATCCCCGACCTCGAAGCGTATTTCGTGGTCTCCCGCTTCCGCGGGGAAGCTCGCAAGCGGATTCGCGACGGCCTGCCCGTCGAAGTAGATCCGCGCGTTCTCGGGCGCTTCGACGGAGACTATCGGCGTGGGATCCTTGAGGTCAAGCGCGATCTCGAGGATCTTGCCCCGTTCCACGGTGAAGGCGCGGCTCTCGTTCCGGTAATCGTCGGAGACGATGACGAGATTGTGCTCGCCTTCCTTCAACATGAATTCCTTGATCGCCGGGTCGCGGACTTCGTCGTCGATACGGAGGGTGACATTGCGGTCTTTGAGTTTTTCCGGGTAACGGAGGGTCAGCTTGAGCGCGCCCTCATCCGTGAGGATGGGTTTCGCGGTCAGCGAGAAACGCAACTGCTCCAGCTCCTCGGGCAACCCCTTGATCACGGGCCAGATCCTGAAGAGCAGGGGGAAAGCTTCGGGGGGAACGATTCCCGTCGGGATGGAAACGTAAGGCGAAGCCTTGAGCCCATGGCCTTTCCGCGCGGGGATCTGGTATACGGCCTGCAGCTTGTTCGGGATGAGCTCGAAGCCGATCCTCTCGGCGCTCACGTCGGCGACGCCGACCGTCGGGACGGCGCCGATCGCCTTGTAGATCGCGATCGCGAGCGATCCCCTGTATTTTAGGTAAGCCTGGGGAACCTTGAGTTCGAGTTCAACGCCGCGAAGAAAACGGGGATCCGTCTTCAGCGCGATCAGCGCGGAATCGATATACGAAAGGCCGAGGGTCGGAAGCGCGGCCGGATCGGAGGAAGCCGAATCGGCCGACACGGCGATCTGGCCTGCGACTAGAGTGCGGAAATTTTCGGCGCCGGCCGCGACGGAAATGACGAGCATGAGGAAGGTTGCGCCGCTGATGCGTTTCATCGTTCTGAGCCTCTCGGAATCAGGGCGGCCGGGTCGCGGGCTTCGCCGTTTCGACGCAATTCGAAATGGAGATGGGGCCCCGTCGACTGTCCCGTGGAACCGACCAGTCCCAGCAAGGTACCCGATCGCACTTCCTTCCGCAAGTCCGTTTTCACCGCCGAAAGATGGCCGTACACGCTTTTCCATCCGCCTTCGTGGCTCACGATGACGAAACGGCCGAGCGCGGGATCGTTCCCGACCGCGGAAACCGTCCCTCCCCGCGCCGCGAAAACCTCCGTCCCCTCGCCCGCGGCAAGATCCAGGCCCTCGTGGACCCGCAAGTTTCCGGTGACGGGATTTCTCCGGAGACCGAAGGCGCTCGTGACGCGGCCCGCGGGGAGGGGAAAGCGGAAGGCCGCGTTGAGGAAGAACGCCCGCTCGGTTCCGGAAAAATCGGCGCCCGGGCGGAAGCGGAAACGCGTCGCACCTCCGCGCGCGCGCACGGTTACGATGATGCCGCCGTCGTTCTGCCGCGCGGCCGCCATGAGCCGTTCCAGGTCCGTTCCGGGTTCCAGCGGGATGAATAGGCCGGGGACCGAAGGCAGCAGGAGGACGGCGTCCGACTCCATGAAATCGGGGGAGGGCAAGCGGTTGAGGGTGGCGATGGTCGCATAGGGGACGCCGCAACGGGCGGCGATGGCTATCAGTTCCTCCCCGCGGGAAGGAAGGTATTCGTAGACCGAGAGCGCTGCGACCGCCCCGGCGTCTCCGGCTGGGCCGGCGGGCACGGCGATCAGCCTTCGCGCGTCCTCCACGTCCGCCAGGTATTGGGCAAAGATGGTGTCGGAGGGGTCCAGTTTTTTGACGAAGGGGGGCTCGGCAGTCGCGGAGACCGCGGAAAACGCCAGGATCGCGGCCGCGACGAACCGGAAGGGCATAAAAAAGGGATTTCCCGGGAGCCGCAACCGCAGGCTCAAGGAAAATCCCGGTGTTCGCGCCGGACCGCCCGGCGGCTCGATCATCCCTCGATGATCGCTTCGGTCGGGCAGGCGCTGACGCACGCGCCGCAATCCTGGCACTTGGCCGGATCGATGACGCGCGTGCCGTTCTTCTCGGAAATGGCCTCGACCGGACATTCGCCCTCGCACGCGCCGCAATTGACGCACGCATCGGTGATCTTATAGGACATACGATACCTCGCTATGGGATTTGTTGGGCCGATGCTACCACGGCGGCCGGCATCGGCGCAAGGGGAATTCCGGCTCTCCGGAGCGTCGGGTCCGCTAGCGTTTCAGCGGATTGGATTCCCTTGACATGGCGCCCGTGCTCACCAGTTCCGCGATCTTGTAGGTGCCGTACTTGCGCGCTTTGAGGAAGCCGTCCCAGGCTGCTTCCGCCAGCCTGCCGTCGGTCAGGAGGTCCGACAGCCACTCCCGGGCGAAGCGCGGATCCTTCTGGTCTATCCCCGCCTGCACCTCCAGCAGCCATTCGTGGTTGCAGTCTTCCTGCGCCCCGATCGTGGGGGCCATCAGGATCGGCAACCCGAGCCCCGAATAGAAGGAAAGCTCGCTCGGCTTGGTCCAGAGTACGTCGGTCTCGTGAAGGCATTCGGCGAAGGCGTCGAAGTACGCCGCGTCGCTCTCTCCGAAGATCACGCGGATGCCCGCGGCCATCTCCGGCTTGCCCTCCGAAACGGCCGCGGCCGCCTTCTCGAAGTACTCCCTCACTTCCCGCCGGACTCCCGCGACTAGGTTCATCCTGATATTGCCCGCTTCTATCTGCGGGGCGAAGGATTCCAGGGCGGTGACCGCGATTTCCTTCTGGGCGCCCGCGCCGCCCACCGCGAAGGTGACGGTGATAGGTCCCGCCTCGCGGCCGCGCTCCGCGGGACAGTTCTCAAGGCCCAGGAAGTGCTCCACGGAATGCTTGTGGAGGCTCCAGAAGCGGTCGCTCGGATCAAGCCGGGCGAGCCGCTTGCCAAGGTTCCTGCGGAGTACGTCCAAGGTATCGTCGCCCGTCAGTTCCAGGGGGAGGGGAAACCCGGTCATGTAGATGCGCTCGTCGGGGACGCCGTACTGTTTCAGGCGTCTGAGCGCGCGGCCGCAGGGCACCAGGTATTCGATGCGGCTCTGGCGCGGATTGCGGGAGACCCAGACGCGATTCGCGTCGGTGTCGGTGATGACGCAGTAGACGCGTCCCCAGCCGGCCTCGTCCGCGGCGAGGGAGGGGATGTAGAAGGTGGAAACGAGGGGTAGGGGCCTGGATTTCATCAGATCCATCAGGGAGCCGCCGATTCCCTGCTTGACCAAGTTGAACGCGAAGCTGGTCTGCATCGTGGGCCCCGAGAGGTCCCGGAAGGGGTAGGCCGTCGGGATGGCCAGGAGCTTATCGTACAGCTTGAAGAGGAAACTCCCGATGACGGGAATGCGGTTCAGGCGGGAGGCGCTCTCGTACGCGCCGCGCAGCTTGTCCCAAAGCGCTTTTTCCGAAGGCTTCGTCGCCGCGTCGCTGCCCGTGATGTGCACGCCGTTGACGCCGAGGAAGCGCAGCGGCCACGCCGCCCGTTTGTGACCCAGTCCCATGTCCGCCGCGGCTACCCACGCGACTTCCTTCTTCTCCGTCAAACCCATTCGCTTCCTCCGAAGCAGGCAGTGTAACCCTCCCCCCCTCGCCCGCGCAAGCAGGTTCGGATATACTGCTCCGGGCGGCTCGGTCCGCAAGGGGGAACGGTGTCCGAACAGCTTATCCTGAAGAACCTTCCGTTCATCAAGATCCTGCCCGCATGGGCCCAGGAACTTTCCTATAAATACTGCTCCAAGACGGCGAACCTCTACCTGATCCACGGCAACATCCGCGATTTCCTCCCCCACAAGATGAATGAGGGCGAATTCATCTTCGTCCGCATCCAGGAATACGTATCGGAGGTGCTGTTCGGAAACCGCGACATCATCGCCTTCTACGACCGTTCCTCGGGCGTCTCCTTCTGCACGCCGGAGATGGCAAGGGACTACAAGAAAGCAATGTCCGCCCGTTTTCCCGATGTCGACGCTGAGGATTTCGTCTCCACTGAGCCCGAGAAGAGCTTTTCCTACCTTGAGAAGTACTTCCTCATGAACATCGCGGAGAAGAAGCGCATCGTCCTCATCATGGACTACGCGGAGACCGTCATCCCCGCCAGCGACATCGCCCGCCTTTCCGAGGAAGACCGCTACTGCCTCGTGACCCTGAACCGCTGGTCGCACGACCCGATCTTCACCCGTGGCGACGTCTCCGTGCTCCTGCTCACCGAGAACCTCGCCGACCTTTCCCCGCGGATCGTCGGCTCCCCCTCCACGGTCAAGATCACCATCCCCATTCCAGACCAGACCGTCCGGGCCAGCTTCCTGCAATTCCTGGAGGGCAAGGGCAACCTTCTACTTGACCGCGGGCTGACGACCGAGCGCGTCGCCGCGATCACGAGCGGCCTGAACCTTATGAACCTCAACCGCCTTGTCTCCGAAAGTTACCAGGAGGACAAGGCCCTTTCGATGGAATACATCCGCCTCAAAAAGAAGGAGATCATCGAAAACGAAGCGGCCGGCCTCCTGGAATTCATGGAGACCGAGCACGACCTGTCCTACGTATCCGGCCACGATTTCGTGAAGAAACGCTTCAAGAACGCCGCCCGGGCGCTCAAGCAGGGCCGCATGGACGTTCTTCCCATGGGTTACCTTATCGCCGGGCCGGTCGGCACCGGCAAGAGCTTCATGGTGAGCGCCTTCGCCGGCGAAATCGGCATCCCGATGGTCAAATTCCGCAATTTCAGGTCCAAGTGGCAGGGCGTCACGGAATCCAACCTGGAAAAGGTGCTCAACATCCTGCAGGCCATGTCGCCCGTGGCCGTCATGATAGACGAGGCGGACGCCTTCCTGGGCGACCGGGATCAGGAGGGCGACTCGGGCACCTCCAACCGCGTCTTCGGCCAGATCGCCAGCTTCATGGGCAACACCGAATACCGCGGCAAGATCATCTGGTTCCTCATCACCTGCCGCCCGGACCTCATTCCCATCGACCTGAAGCGCCAGGGCCGCGCCGAGGAGCATCTGGCCCTATTCTACCCGGAAACCGACGCGGAGAAGGAAGCCCTCTTCGACACCCTCGTTCGCAAGCTGGACCTTTCCATCCGCAAGTTCCCCGCCGCCGAGATACTGAGGCGCTTCCGCCATGAGTTCTCGGGCGCCGACCTGGAAGCCGTCCTGATCCGCGCCAAATTCCGCGCCGCCATGGAGGACAGGAGCTTCGTCACCAAGGATGACATGGAAGAAGCCATGTCCGACTTCGTCCCCCCCGCCTATCCCTTCGAGATCGAACTGCAGAACCTGGTGGCAGTCCTGGAATGCACCTCCAAAGAGATGGTCCCCCGCCGTTTCCAGAGCCTGGACCGCACCAAGCTGGTCAAGGACATCCGCGAACTCAAGTCCCTGATCGGCGAGCGGGGGTGAGGCGGGTCACAATCTCATTGACAATGCGTACGGCATGACGTACGTTATTAGGTGAGGTGAAAATGTCAGTACTCAATGCCAGCGATGCGCGCGCCAACCTGTATCGCCTCATCGATCAGACCAACGACTCCCATGAACCTATCATTATTTCAGGCAAAAGGAATAATGCAGTCCTGATATCGGAGGATGACTGGAGATCCATCCAGGAAACCCTATATCTTGATGCGATTCCGGGAATGAGGGAATCAATCCTGCAGGGGATGAGGGAACCTCTTTCCGATAGCGCGAAGGATTTGGACTGGTGACGTGGAGCATCGTCTACACGAAGCAGGCGGTGAAAGATTCAAGGAAGATCGCGGAGACGGGGCTGAAGGAAAAAACGGTGGCGTTGCTTGACTTGATCCGGCAGGATCCGTTCAGGAATCCGCCGCCTTTCGAGAAATTGGTGGGCGATCTGTCGGGCGCCCATTCAAGAAGGATAAATATCCAACACCGCCTGGTATATCAAGTATTGATCGAAGTAAGGACCGTCCGGATACTGAGAATGTGGACTCATTACGAATAGGAGCGAATCATGCCCAAGGAATGGAACAAGGCGAATATCGCCAAGACGATCGATCATACGGTGCTTAAAGCGACCGCGACCGCGGAACAGATCCGTGAGCTGTGCGCCGAGGCGCGCGCCCACCGTTTCGCTTCGGTCTGCGTCAACCCGCGCTGGGTTACCCTGGCGGCCAAGGAGCTTTCCGGATCCGAGGTGCTTACCTGTGCCGTGATCGGGTTCCCTCTCGGCGCCAACGCGCCTGAGACGAAGGCCGAGGAGGCCCGGCTCGCCGTGAAGCAGGGCGCCCATGAAGTGGACATGGTCATCGACTTGGGATCGATGAAGGCGGGCGACCACAAGGCGGTGGAGGACGACATCCGCGGCGTCGTCAAGGCTGCGGGCAAGGCGACCGTGAAGGTCATCATCGAAACCTGCTACCTTTCAGACGACGAGAAGCGCATCGCCTGCGAGCTCGCCAAGAAGGCCGGCGCGCACTTCGTGAAGACCTCCACAGGCTTCGGCACGGGTGGCGCCACCATCGAGGACGTGAAGCTCATGCGCAAGGCCGTCGGCGACTCGATGAAGATCAAGGCCTCGGGAGGCATCCGCTCGTACCACGACGCCATTTCCATGCTGGAAGCGGGGGCCGACCGGCTCGGCTCCTCCTCCGGCGTCTCCATCGTCGCCGAACTCCCCGAATAATTCTTGCCGCACCCGCTCGCGCCCGCTCCCGCCGCGCCGCCTTTCCTTGACGGCGCAAGAGTGCGGGCGTATAGTTGTTTTTCACATCGGTCCCATTTTTAAGGAGGAAACATGAAACGTATCGTAGCGGCAACCCTGACGGTTCTTCTCGCGGCATCCTTTGCGTTCGCGGCGGGCGGCGCCGACAAGGCCGCGGCTCCCGCGGCCAAGACTTTCCGCGTCGGCCTCGTCACCGATATCGGCGGCATCGACGACAAGTCCTTCAACCAGGGCACTTGGGAAGGCATCGTCCGCTTCGGCCAGGAGAACGGCCTGAAGAAGGACGCGGACTACAAATACCTGCA
>DPXI01000057.1:0-24500 GCA_003527485.1 Treponema sp.
GCCTTGACCATCTTCCTGGTCTCCACCGCGTCGCAGGGATTGAGGACCGTCATATGCGGAATCGCGCAAATGATGTTGGCGTCCTCTATGGACTGGTGGGTCTTGCCGTCGCCGAAGTCGGAAAGGCCGCAGCTGGAGCCGCAGATCTTCACGTTGGCGCCCGGGATCGCGATCGAGCAGCGGATTTGGTCGTAGGCGCGTCCGACGGCGAACACCGCGAAGGTGCTGTAGAAGGGAATTTTGCCGGCCAAGGCGAGACCCGCGGAAACGGAGGCCATGTTCTGCTCGGCGATACCCATTTCGAAGTAGCGATCCGGATACGCGTCCTTGAAGAGGCAGGACATGGTGGATTTACCGAGGTCGGCTTCCAGAACGACGATGTCCGTATTTGTCCTGCCCTCGTCCACGAGGGCTTCGCCGTAGGCCTTGCGCAGGCTCATCATTTCCATCATTTCAACCCCGCTTTTTGGGCATCGAGCTCTTTCATCGCCTGGGCGAATTTGGCTTCGTCCAGTATTCCGTTGTGGTAGGCCGCGTTGTTCTCGGCAAAGGAGAAGTTCTTGCCTTTGATGGTGTCCAGGATGATGATCGAAGGCTTTCCCTTGACCATCGCGGCCTTTTCGATGGCTTCGATGATTTCGCCGATGTCATGGCCGTTGACGGAAAATACTTCCCAGCCGAAGGAAGCCCATTTCCCCGCGAGGTCGGGAATGCTGAACACTTCCTTGGTCGGACCGGTGGCCTGGATCTTGTTCCAATCCAGGAAGGCGGTCAGGTTGTCCACCTTGAAATTGGCTGCGGACATCGCCGCTTCCCAGAGCTGTCCTTCGGACTGTTCACCGTCGCCCATGACCGTGTAGACGCGGCAGGCTTTCTTGTCCAGGCGCAACGCGAGGGCCATGCCGACGCTGATCGAAAGGCCCTGGCCGAGGGATCCGGTGACCGCTTCGATGCCGGGAATACTCAGGTCCGGGTGGCCCTGCAACAATCCGCCGAGGCTCTTCACCTTCTTGAGTTCTTCCCGCGGAAAGTAGCCGAGCTCAACGAGCGCCGCGTACTGGATGAGCGCGGCGTGGCCCTTGGAAAGCACCAGGCGGTCGCGGTCGGGGCTTTTCGGATTCTGCCTGTCCAGGTTCATCTTGTGGAAATACAGGACGGCTATGGTCTCCGCGAGGGAGCTCGATCCGCCGAGATGGCCGGCCTTGCCGACGCCGATCAATTCAAGCAGATTGTAACGGAGCTGAAGTGCCTTGCCCTTGAGCTCCTTGATCAATGTTGCGCTTACCATCAAAAATCCTCCTACCTCTCGAAGTACCAATAATCGTCCAGCGTCGGCGTCCATCCGCGAACCGCATCGCCTTTCCCGATCAGCCCATGTATGCGCCGCCGTTCACGTCGAGCGTCACGCCCGTGACGAAGGCCGATTCGGCGGAAGCCAGGTAGCATACCGCGGCGGCGATTTCTTCCGGCCGCCCCAGGCGTCCGAGAAGAATGTTGCTCTTCTGTCTCTCGACGGCTTCGGGGGAGTATCCCTTCAGGATGTCGGTCTCGATCGATCCGGGACAGATCGCGTTGACGGTGATCCGGAAGGGCGCGAGCTTGCGGGCCATGCCGCGCGTGATCGCGATGACTCCGCCTTTGGAGGCCGCGTAACACATGGATCCCTCAAAACCGCCATTGCGCCCGGTCAAGGACGAAATATTGATGATCCGGGGGGATTCGCTTTTTTTGAGATGCGCGAGCGCCGCCTGGATCACGAAGAAGGTCCCGCTCAAGTTGACATCCAATACCCGGTCCCATTCACGGCGTTGCATGTTTTCGATCGTTGCCGCGCTCAGGATTCCCGCGTTGTTGACGACGATATCGATGCCGCCGAATTTCCCCACGCCCAATTCGATCGCATTCCTTATGCTCCCGTCATCAGTCACGTCCATGGGGACGCCGATGGCTTCATGGCCTTTCTCCCGGAGCCTTGCGGCCGATTCCAGAACTTGCGCCTCGTTAATGTCGCCCAATACGACCGCGGCGCCATTCTCCGCCAGTTTTTCGGCGGAAACGAAACCTATTCCCCGCGCGGCGCCGGTCACGAGGGCCGTCTTACCTTTCAGGTTGAACATCATCGCGATTCTCCCGGATAGTGCCGGACGGCTGACGAACGCATCCCGTAGACCGGCCTTCAATTATCCCGCATCGGCATATTGACCAGCGGATTCCATCCGCACTCGATGAACTGGCTCGTCGTCCGGTTGGTCGAACCGAAGGTTATGAATTCTTCCGGCTTCATGCCGTCCGGTTCGTAGGCTTTCCGGAATTCCGGCAAGGTCATCAAGCGATCGATCACATCTCCCGGAACCGGATCCGAGATTCCTTCGTTGAACGGTCCCGGCTTGTCGGCGAGCGAATCCGCGATCTTCGGCGCGATCGACATGATCATCCTCGCGCCCGCGAGGGCGGTGACGTGATAAGCGCCCCTGCATCCGGCCGGCATGAGGATCGCGTCATAACCTTTTTCCCGATAGATCGAATAAGCCCGCTTGATGCAGGCCGTGCCCGCCTGGATGATGTCGCTCTCCCTGACGCCCGATCCTGAGTCCTTCGCCACATCCCGCAGGTAATCGTCAAGCCTGCCGACCATCAGCACGGCGATCGCCAGACCCGGCTTCGCGCCCTGCGCGAGAGCCCGCGCTTTTCCCTTGCGTCCCGCTTCGGCGACGGCGAGCACTTGAGGAACGGTGAAGCTGAGGGTGGCCGCGACATTGAGTCCCGAGGCCACGCATTCTTCGTACGCCCGTATTCCCGCGGCGGTCGCGGGAAGTTTGACGACTATATTCGGAGCCCAGGAAGCCAGGATTTTTGCCTGGCCGACCATGTATTCAGAATCGCCCGTGCGATTGGGATTCGTCTGCGCGCATACGTAGCCTTTTCCGACTTCGCCCGCCCTGAAAATATGCTCGACTTTTCCGGCGAAATATCCGGCGACGATCTTGGTCAATGCCAACGCTTTTTCGTCGCCCGCCAGGTTTTGATCCAAAGCGGCAAGCGACGGTTTCCAGGTTGCCCTGTCGGTGGAGAGGGTCCCGTTGATCAGGAAGGGATTGGTCGTCATCCCCGCGGCCCCATTGGAAAAAGCGGTTTCCTGCTCCGCGACTATCGCGGAGTCGTGCCAATATATCGATTCCGTCCCGGAGCTGAGCCATTTCAGATACGGATTGTCCTTCATCATTTTCTCCCGTGCGCTGAACCTGTGCATTGAAAATGGTTGTGGCCTTTTTACACATCACTTGTGTGACAAGTTATACCCAGGCTGTTCCCCATGTCAATATCCGAGAGGCCTAACTGAAACCGATCAAGGGGAATTGAGTGAAGGTTCCCGGCAAAGCACTGCCTCCGCGGGCGCGGAGGCAGTGTGGCCGATGTTCCGGCCCGTTCGCTATTTAACGGCTTTGATCGCGGCCAGGACTTCTCCGATGAAGTCCTTTCCGATTTTTTCCTCGAACTGGGCGTAGACGGGGGCCACGGCGTTCTGGAAGGCGCCTTGTTCGGCGGGAGTCAGGATCGTGACGGTCATGCCTGCATTGCGCAAGGAATCGACGTAGTCGGAGTTCATTTTCCGGTTCGTCGCGCGCTGGAAAATCGCGGATTCCTGGGCGGCGGCGAGCATGATCTTCTGGTCCTCGGCGGGGAAGGCATCGAACATCTTCTTGTTGATCAGGAGGATGTGGGGTCCGTATACGTGGCCCGTCAGGGTCACGAATTTCTGGACTTCATTGAATTTGGACAGGTAGATGGTCGGGATGGGATTCTCCTGGCCGTCGATGGTCTTCTGCTGCATCGCGGTGAAGACCTCGGAGAACGGCATCGGCGTGGGGTTCGCGCCGAGGGCTTTCCAGGTGGCCAGGTGGATCGGGTTTTCCATGGTGCGGATCTTCAGGCCCTTGAGGTCGGACGGCGCGTGCACGTCGCGGGCGCTGTTGGTCAGCTGGCGGAAACCGTTCTCGTAGTAGGCGAGGATCTTCAGGCCTTTGGCCTCAAGATTGGCGGCCATCTTGGCGCCGATAGGACCGTCGAGGACGGCGTCGGCGGCTTTTTCGGTCGGGAAGAGGAAGGGGAGGTCGAGCACCATGAGCTGGGGAAGCAGGCCGGCCAGGGGGGAAGCCGAGGTGGCCACCATCTCGACGCCGCCGCCCATGCGGACGGATTCGGTGGCGCGCACGTCGTCGCCCAATTGCGCGTTGGCGTACACCTGGATGTCGTACTTGCCGGGGAGCTTGGCCATAACCAAATCCGCGAATTTCTTGGTGGCGAGGTACGTGGGGTGCAACTCGTTCACGCCGTTGGAAATCTTGATCACGACGGCCGGAGCCGGAGCCGCGGATTTTTCTTGTCCGCCTTCGGCGAAAGCCGAGGAGGCGCCGAACGAAATCATCGCCGCGAGGGACATCAACAGGTACTTCTTCATCAAAGATCCTCCTATTTAGCTAAGGCCCCCAACGGGGCCTTTTCTTCTCCGTCAGATAAATTATCTACCGACCAAGTTCGGGATGAAGGTCACCAGGCCAGGCACGTACGTGATGAGGAAAAGCGTCGCGACCATGATGAGGATGTTCGGGACGATCGCCTTGCTCATGTCGGCCACCGATATCTTGGCTATGCTGCATCCCACGAAAAGGATGTTTCCGACCGGCGGCGTTATCAGGCCGATGCACAGGTTCACGATCATGACGACGCCGAAGTACACGGGATCGATGCCGAATTTGAGGATGATGGGCATGAGCATGGGTCCCATGATCAGGAGGGCCGGCGTCAGGTCCATTACGCAACCGACCAGGAGCAGCAGGATGTTGATGTACAGCATGAGCAGCATCGGATTGCTTCCGGACAGCTTGAGCAGGGTTCCGGAAAGGAGAGCGGGAATCTGCGCCGTCGTGATCAGGAAGGCCGCCGCTGTAGCCGCGCCGCATACGAGCATGACGACCGCCGTGCTTTTGGCNNGAACCAGCCGATCATGAGCCCGATTCCGATGAGGACTCCGGGAATGATGCCGCCGAGGAAAAGCTTGATTATGGATACGTTGGCCATGACGCCGAAGATGATCATCGGGATGCTCGGCGGGATGATCGGCCCGATGGTGCCCGCTGCGGCGAACAGGGCGGCGCTTCTCTTCTCGTCGTAACCTTCCCGCTTCATGACCGGGTAAAGGATCGATCCGATCGCGGAAGTGTCGGCAACGGCCGAGCCGGACACCCCGGCGAACAGCATGCTCGCCATGACCGTCACGAAACCGAGGCCTCCCGTCACATGGCCGATCAGGGCCCGCGCGAAGCTGACGATCCGCCGGGAAATGCCGCCGACGTTCATGAGCTCGCCGGCGAAGAGGAAGAAGGGTATCGCCATGAGGGGGAAGCTATCGATCCCCCGCACCATATTCTGGGCCAGCATGGGCAGCGAGACCGTTCCCATGGCCATCATCAGCACGAAGGCGGTGAGCAGTAAGGAAAACGCGATAGGCACGCTGAGGAGGATGAAGCCGAAGAGGGCGGCCAGGAATACGACGAGCATCATTCGGCTCCTTTTGCTGACGACGCGATCGCGCGGACATGCTCGATCAGCTTGATGACGGCTTGCAGGAAGAGCAGGGCCGCGCTGAAAGGAACGACCATGTAGACGAGGCCGTAGGGCGTGTCGGTGGCGGGGGAGGTCCAGCCGCTCAGCAGGGTCTCGCGCGCCAGCGTGTATCCCCCGGAGACGAGCAGTCCGAGCGCGAAAAGCACCAGCAGGTCGGCGAGTATGGTTATCGCCCGGGATGCTTTGGGAGGGACCGCCTTGACGACCAAATCCAGGCCCAGATGTTCGCTTCGGGTGAAGGCGATCACCGCGCCGAGGAAGGAGAGCCAGATCATCATGAACCGCGAGATTTCCTCCGACCATGCGATGGCGCTGTTGAGGAAGTAGCGGAAGATGACGTTCATGAAAACGAGTACCACCATACCGACCAGAAGCAAGGCGATGACGACCTTGATCGCGACCCCCACGGCGGCTTCCGCCCGGCGCATGATACCGGGATTATTCGTGCTCTCTTCCATATTCGCTCCCCATGATGTAGTGATCGTATTCGTCTTCGGTATTTGGGAGTCCGTGCCAAGGCAGCCGCCTCGTCCCGGATCTTCCGCGGACGTTTCTTTTTTTAAAAAGAGACGGACAAGGCGCACTTCAATGTCACTTGTGTGACAAGTGATTATCACATGAGTTATTTTTGCTGTCAACAAAAAAGGAAACTTTTGGAGGGCTCGGAGCGGCCGGACGCGAAATCCATCTCGCCCTACAGATCCTTCTTTTCGGGCAGTCCGTTCTTGCTCCAGCCGCCGTCGACGAAGATGGTCTGGCCGACGATTCCGCTCGCTTCGTCGGAGGCCAGGAAGCAGACCGCATTCGCGATCTCTTCGGGACGAAGCATTCGCTTGATCGGCAGGATGCTCAGGATTTCGTCGAGGTTGATGATGCCGTCCTTGATGCCCTGCTTGACCATGTCGGTCTCGACGTAACCGGGCGCTACGGCGTTGATCCTGATGCCGTAGCGGGCCCATTCCACGCCGAGGGTGCCGACCAAACCGTTCACCGCCGCCTTCGAGATGTTGTAGAGGGACCTTTTGCTCGTGTACTCGGTGGAGTTGGCGGAAGAGATGCAGATGATCGAACCGCGTCCCCGCTTGATCATGAACTTCGCCGCGGCGGTCGCGGCGAAGTAGAATGCCTTCAGGTTGATTCCCATCAGCTTGTCCCAGTCCGCTTCCTCGAAGTCGACGGCCGGTTTGCGTATCTGTATGCCCGCATTGTTCACCAGCACGTCGAGCGTGCCGTGCTTTTTGACCGTGTAGGCTATTAGTCCGTTGATATCGGATACCCTTCCCAGGTCGGCGACGAACGGATCCGCCCTCAGTCCCTGCGCCGTGAACTCGTCCGCGGTGCTTTTCAACTCCTCTTCCAGGATGTCGGCGATGACGACGGTCATCCCCTCATCGAGCAGCTTCTTCGCGATGGCTTTGCCGAGTCCTCTCGATCCGCCGGTCACGATGGCGATTTTACCCTGAACGGTGATCATGGATGGTCTCCTTCGAAATGCCGGAACGGAATCGGTAAAAGATAACATAAGGGTTGTGTGACAAGTTATTTTGGTATCGGATTACGTCTTTGTCAACCTGCGTTCAGGCGTTTTCGGCACGGGCTTGGGGAGCAAGCTCATCCGCGGCAAGGATGGCCTGGATGGTCACCTCGATGTGCGCTTCCATGAGTTCCTCGCAGGCCGCCTTGTCGCCCGCCTTCAATGCGTCGATCAGCTTGCGGTGGTACCTGAGTCCCATTTCGGGGCCGAGCATCCTGACAATATCGACCATCGCGGCGGACAGGATACCGTCGATGACGTCGTAGACTTTGGCGATGATCGGATTGCGGGCTATCTGCGCTATCCGGTAATGGAACGCATAGTCGGCCTTGGCGAAGGATTCCGGCGCTTCCGTACTTGACCTGAGGGCCGCATACGTTTCTTCGAGATCTTCGATGTCCTTATCGGAAATCCTCGATACGGCCAAACCGATCGCGCCTTTTTCGATTATTTTCCGGAATTCCAGAACGGTGATGATGTCCTGGTTCTTGCTGATCCGCATCAGGGAATGGAGATCATTCATGGCGTTCATGCTGGAATATTCCTTGACGGAAGTCCCGCCGCCATGCTTCGTCTCGACCAGGCCGAGGATTTCCAGCTGCTGGATAGCCGCCCGGACGGTAACCCGGCTTACCCCGAAGGACCGGCATAGTTCATTTTCGGACGGTATTTTCTCGCCGGTTTTCCAGACGCCTTCCATGAGGTTTTTTTTGAGCTGGCCGTAGACCTGCGCGCGCAGGGAATCCGTTTTGATCCTTTCCAGTTTCGCCAATTTGCGGCTCCTTATTACTTGTAACACATATTACGAAAAAATAGCACCTTGGCCAATCCCGGATCAGGCCGCAAGGTTATCGACGAATATGAGGTCCGGCGCGGAATAAAGCTGTTTTTCCTATACCCTCAGCTTGACCGCTCAGGCGAGCGGCGGATATAACGAAAAGCCAAGAGCGGCCGCTCAAGCATCCGCTCAATCCTGAGGAGGAACACGATGCGAATGGGGAATAAAACGCTCGCCGTCCTGGCCGCCCTGCTGCTGCCCGCCGCTATTTATGCGGGGGGAGCGAAGGAAGCCGCACCCGCCACCACCGAGAAGACGGTCAACGCCGGCTTCGTCTATGTCGGTCCCATCGGGGATCTCGGCTTCACCAACGCCCACGACGTCGCCCGCGTCGCGCTGGAGAAGAAGTACTCGTGGCTCAAGACCAAGTACATCGAAAGCGTGCCGGAGGGCAAAGCGTCCCCCGTCATCGCCCAGTTCATCCAGGACGAGAAGATGGATGTCGTCTTCACCTGCAGCTTCGGATATATGGATGAGACGATCGAAGCGGGAAAGAAATTCCCGGACAAGCTCTTCCTCCATTGCTCGGGCTACAAGCAGAGCGAGAACGTCGGAACCTATTTCGCCGACCTGTACCAGATGTACTACCTGAACGGGCTCATGGCCGGTTCGCTCACCAAGACCGGCAAGGTCGGCTATGTCGGCGCTTTCCCGATCCCTGAAGTCGTCCGCCACATCAACGCCTGGGCCCTCGGCGTCCGCGACGCGAATCCCAAGGCCGTCGTCGACGTCCGCTGGATCTTCTCCTGGTACGATCCCGCCAAGGCGCGCGAAGCCGCCCAGGCCCTCATCTCCTCCGGCTGCGACGCCCTGGCGTTCACCGAAGACTCCGCTTCCGTCGTGGAAGTGGGCGAAGAAAGCACCAAGGCCGGCAAGCCCGTCTACACCTTCGGCCACTACAGCCCGATGGCGGCGATGGGACCCGAATCCCTCGTCTCCGGCCAGCTCGTGAACTGGGTGCCCCTGTACGAGAAGATCCTTCTCGGCATCAAGGACGGCAGCTGGAAAACCGGCGACCTCCTGTACCTGACCGCCGAAGGCGGAGCGGAACTCGGCGGCAAGTTCGGCGAGCCGATCAGCCCGAAGTACGTGGACGTCCTGAAGTCGACCAAGATCAAGACCGCAGATCTCGGCGAGCTTTCCACCTACGACCTCGTGATGAAGCGGCTCGAGCAGATGAAGAAAGGCCGCGACGTATTCGAGCCCTTCACCGGTCCGATCAAGGACAACACCGGCAAGGAACGCTACGGCGCAGGCGCCAAGGCCTCCATCCCCGAGTTGATGTCGATCAACTACTACGTGGAGAACGTCCTCGGCAAGCTCCCCGAAGCGAACTAAGGCACGGGCGAGGAAAAAGAATCCAACCACAGATGAACGCGGATGATCCGTCCGCGTCCGTCTGTGGTTTATTATTTCTTGATACCAGGTGGATCGTCGGAGGTTCCAGGGTGGGGAAATTCGAGGGCGTCGAGATGAAGGGCATCTCGAAGAGCTTCAACGGGGTGTTCGCCAACCGCGACGTGGATTTCCATGTGGGGCCGGGGGAAATCGTCGGCCTGCTCGGGGAGAACGGGGCGGGCAAGACCACGCTCATGAACATCCTGTACGGCCTGTACCGGCCGGACGGGGGCGAGATCCTCATCGGCGGCAAGCCGGTTTCCATGGATTCCCCCCGCGGCGCGATGCGGGCAGGGATAGGCATGGTCCACCAGCATTTCATGCTCGTGCAGAACCACACCGTGGCGGAGAACGTCGTGCTCGGCGACGAGAAGGCCCCCTTCTTCTTTCCCGTGAAGGCTACGATCCACCGCATCGAAGAATTCGGCCGGCATTTCGGCCTGCAGGTTAATCCCGCTTCCCCCGTCTGGCAGCTTTCGGCCGGCGAGCAGCAGCGGGTGGAGATCGTCAAGGCCCTCATGTACGGCGCCGAGCTTCTGATTTTGGACGAGCCCACCTCCGTACTTACCCCGATCGAAGTCAAGGAGCTTTTCTCCACCCTGCGCGCCATGGCCGCCCAGGGCAAGGCCGTCGTCATCATCAGCCACAAGCTTGAGGAAATCACCGACGTCTGCTCACGCGTCGCCATCCTGCGCAAGGGCGCGCTGGTCGGCGAGGCCGACCCCGCCGTCACTTCCCGCCAGGAGCTCGCCCGGATGATGGTCGGCCGGGACGTCGTACTTTCCATGCCGCGCGCCGAGCTGCCGCGGGGCTCAAACGTGCTGGACGTGGACGACCTGCACGTGATGGGGGACAGAGGCACCGAAATGGTGTCCGGCGTCACCTTCCGCCTGTACCGCAACGAAATTTTCGGCATCGCGGGCGTCTCCGGCAACGGCCAGAGGGAACTCGTGGAGGCCATCACGGGCCTGCGCAAGCCCAAATCGGGCAGCGTGCTGCTGGAAGGCGCGGAGACGGCGGGCGAATCGGCCAAGGTCATGTCCCGACTCGGCGTCGCCCATGTGCCTGAGGAGCGGATCAAGTTCGGCATCGTGCCCAACCTGCTCATCTACGAGAACGCGGTGCTCAAGAGCCACCATGCCAAGCCCTTCTCCGATGTCGTCTTCCTGGATTACGACGTGATCCGCGCCCACGCCGAGGGAATAGTGGAAAAATACAGCGTTTCCGCCCCGTCCATCGACGCGCCGATGAAGAACCTTTCCGGGGGCAATATACAGAAGCTCATCATCGGCCGGGAAATCTCCGGCGGCCCCGCCCTCCTGGTGGCCAGCCATCCCACCTACGGCCTGGACGTCGGCGCCACCGAGTACATCCGGCTCCGCCTGATCGAGCGGAGGGACGCGGGCGGGGCGGTCCTCCTCGTGTCCGAGGACCTGGAGGAGATCTACGCGATCTGCGACCGGGTCGCGGTCATGTACCGCGGCCGTTTCATGGGCGTCGTGGAGCCAAGCACCACGCCGGTGGAGGACGTCGGACTCATGATGGCTGGCGGCAAGCAGGTACCCCAGGAGGCTCTTCCGTGACGATCCGATTGATCGAAGAAGACCGGAACGAACCGACGGTCCTCTTCAGCGCCCTGATCCTGGCCGCGAGCCTGGCGGCGGGTCTGCTCACCATGGCCGCGATTTTCGCCGCCAGCGGCAAGGACCCCGTCGCGGGCCTCTGGCGCATCTTCCGCTCCGGCTTCTTCACCAGCTACGGCATCGGCGAAACCCTTTCCCGCGCCCTGCCTCTGGCCCTCGTCGGAACGGGCCTCGCGGTGGCCTTCCGTGGAAAATTCTGGAACATCGGCGGGGAGGGGCAGATCCTCGCAGGCGCGACCTGCGCGACCTGGGTGGCTCTGACCCTCGGCCCCACCGCTTTCCCCGCGCCGATCGCCATCGCGCTCATGCTCCTGGCCGGAGCCGCGGGAGGCGCCTTCTGGGCTTTCTTGGCCGCCCTGTTGAAGAACCGCGCCGAGATGAACGAGACCATCTCCACCCTGATGCTCAACTACGTGCTGGCCGAATTCGTCCGCTTCCTGATCGTCGGGCCCTGGAAGGGGAAGACCCAGCACGGTTTTCCCTACACCGACAACATAGCCGACAAGCTCGTGCTCGCGACCTTTCCCGGCACCCGCATTCCTTACCTGACTGTGGTCGTCGCCGGCCTCGCGATGGCCGCCGCGCATATCCTGCTCAGGCGGACCAAATTCGGCTACGAGATCCGCGTGCTCGGCGAGAACCGTGAGGCGGCGCGCTACGCCGGCATAGACGCGAAGAAGCTCACGATACTCATGATGCTGGTCTCCGGAGGGCTTGCGGGCATCGCCGGTTTCAGCGAGATCGCTACGAACCACAAGCACATGACCTATCCGGACACGATTTCCGCCGGTTACGGCTTCACCGGCATCATCGTCGCGCGCCTGGCGGGCCTGGATCCGCGCTTCATCCCCTTCGCGGCCCTCTTCTTCGCCGGAATTCTCGTCGGCGGGGATTCCATCCAGATCGCCATGGGCCTGCCCGCGGCGACCGTGCAGGTGTTCCAGGGCGTGATCCTCGTCTTCCTCATCATGGGCGAATACTTCGTCCGCAACCGCCTGCGCCTTTCCTTCCGCGGAGGCCACCGCCATGGATGAACTCATCGTCACGGTACTGTACCGCAGCCTAGTGTTCGCCACCCCCCTGTTCATCGGAACCCTGGGCGAGATCCTCACCGAGCGGGCGGGGGTGCTCAACCTCGGCATGGAAGGCCTCGTGGCCTTCGGCGCCTTCGCCGGTTTCGCCGCGACGGCCGCCTCGGGCTCGGCCTGGATAGGCATCCTCGGCGCCCTCGCGGGCGGGGCCCTCCTCGCTTCAATCCATGCCTTCGTCTCGGTCACCCTGCGCGCCAACCAGGTCGTCTCTGGCCTCGCGCTCACGATGATCGGCACGGGGGCCGCAGGCATGTGGGGCAAGCCCTTCGTCGGCAAGGCCGCGGCGGAACGCCTGGGCCCGGTCGATTTCGGTTTCCTCTCCGACTTACCCGTCGTCGGCCGCGTGCTCTTTTCGCAGGATCCCTTCTTTTATCTGGGACTCATCGCCGGCGCGATGCTCTGGTTCTTCCTGGAACATACCAAGGCGGGCCTCCGCGTCCGCGCGGTCGGCGAGAATCCCAAGGCCGCCGACTCGTTGGGCGTCCGCGTGGGCCTCGTGAAATGGCTCTGCGTCATGGCCGGCGGCGCCCTCGCCGCGCTGGCCGGCGCCCAGCTTTCGCTCTCCTATTCGGCCAGCTGGACCGAGAGCATGTCCGGCGGCCGCGGCTGGATCGTGATCGCACTGACCATCTTCGCGCTCTGGAATCCGGTGCGCGCCTTCTGGGGTTCGCTCCTGTTCGGCGGCATTTTCGTGCTCCAATACCTGCTGCAGCCCCTCGGGGTTCCGCCGAGCATACTCGGAATGCTGCCCTACCTGGCGACCCTCACGGCCCTCGCCCTGGAGGGCCTGCGGAAGGATACGCGGAGCCTGTTCGCCCCGGCGATGCTGGGAGAAGCCTACAAGAGGGGAGAACGCTGACCATGGAAAAACTGATCGTCAAGTATTCCGACGTCCACAAGCTCGTCGTCAAGATTTCGGCCGACATCGAAGCCTCCGGCTGGGAGCCCGACGTCATCGTCGCCATCGCCTCCGGCGGCTTCATCCCCGCGCGCATCTTCAAGACCTTCCTCAAGAAGGACATCTACGTGGTCGGCCTGCGCCGCTACTTTGACGACGCCTCGCCCATCCCCGTTCCCGTCAAGGTCCAGTGGATAGACGAAGTGGAGCGCAAGCTCGCCGGTAAGAAGGTGCTCCTGGTGGACGAAGTGGACGACACCCGCATCACATTAGTCTATTGCGTCGGCGAGCTGCTGAAGAACTCCCCCGCCGAAATCCGCGTGGCCGTCCTGCACCAGAAGGACAAGCCCAAGCAGGCCGTCTACCCGAGCGAAATCAAGGTCGCCTACGAGGGCGTCGTCATCCCCGACGTCTGGATCAAGTATCCCTGGGACGCGGTGGACATCGATCTTCAGGATGAGGGAAGGGAGTAGGGGGAAGCACCATCCGCAGCAACGGCGGCATCGGCTTCTTACCAACATATACCGGTAAAGAACTTGATAGCGATACCGGTTTGTACAACTTCAATGCGCGGTGTATGACGCCAAACCTCGGGAGATTCATAACAGAGGACCCGGCGAGGGATGGGGAGAATTGGTATGCTTATACGAGCAGGCCGCTTACAAGAACGGATACGACGGGATTGGGTGTACTAGATGATTACGAATACCAAAAAAGAACAAATGCGAAAAATGATGTAGCAGTTGAGAATACCGACTGTGGCGATAATGATTCGGGTAAACCGGAATCAAAGCTGAGTGTGGAACCGAAGGAAGAAAAAAAAAGAGCGAATAATGTCGTAAAACCTGATCAAGACCTTAGAATGACAAATTGGAAAGCAGAATTTCAAGAATTTACTGTAGGGGCTTTTTTCTTGGAAGCAGGTTTAGGAATTGGCACAATTGATGCTCGATTCACCAATTTGGATACCTTTGAAAGCTATGATGTTTATCTCCCTGTAAGCATAAGTAATCAAGAGAATTATGGGTTGAGTACCAGACTTGTCATAGAATGTGGTCAGCTTAATGCTCGTCTTCCTTCTAGTTTATCTTCTGAAGATATATTTAAGAATTTTAAAGGAACAAGTGATGTAACTTCTATCTCTACTGGTACTTTTTTTAGGACAAAGACTTCAAGTCAAGTTTGGAATGGAGAAGGTTTGAAATTCTCAGTTGGTACATCTTCTCCTTCTATTCAGAAATTGGCTAGTGAAATTCCGCAAGGATCAGCTCAACTGAAAAGCAATAATACTCCTGATCAAACGATGAAACCTTATGGGGATGCGTACGAAACAAATGTCTTAATAGATCCTGTAAAAGCAAACGAATACATTAATGATTTTAAGCAAATACTTCGATCCAAAGATAGCGCAAGGTTGGAGTAGAAATGAAAACCATATATGTATTTGTACTTCTAATTTCGGTATTAAGCGCTTGTGGGGGAGTTGGATTTCAGGAGCAGATAGATCAATTAAGCACTCATATATATGAGATCGAAATTCGCAAGCCAAGTTCTTCCTCAAGTGTAAAGAAAGAAGGGATGGTTCTTGATGACGCAGTTTTTGAAATCATTAAAAAGGCTCATTGGAATACCTCAGCCCCAAAATCACTAATTCATGAGGAACTTTATTTTCGAGCAAAAGATAAATCACAAATATCTATTGAATTTCGAAAAAAAGATAGGGAAGTGATTATTATCTTTCAAAGTGGTAAGCAAAAATATTATGGGGTTGTCAAGATCATAGACTATCAAAAAATTATAGATATATTGAATCCCACAGGAACAGGTCTGAATCCATGATAATCTATAACGGGGATAGAGCACTGATAAAGTCCTAACGATCGGATGAACCTCGCTGTAAGAACCAGCTCGCAGGTTATCCAGTGACGTTAGGCTCACTCCAAGAGAATCCGAATCTCGGCAGGTTCAACGCTTACCGGGCGGCGGCATTTTCTCTCGGCTCCTGAATCCGGGCCGTTGCAACCTTGGCCGGTGACAAACCCTTAGGGTCTGACCTCTATGAGATAACCTGTCAAGCGCAATCTTGCGTTTGCAGGATTTTTCCCTCTATGAGATAACCTGTCAAGCGCAATCTTGCGTTTGCAGGATTTTTCCCATTCGCTTTTGCTTCGTCCTCAAGCAATCGATGCGTAGGTATCGGTTTGGTTCTCGGTTCTTGAGAATGTAGAAGATCTGCCGGATGGTCCGAGCCACGACGGTGGCCCGGATCTTGTTACGCGATTTTCCGACCGTGCGCTGCGTAAACGCCAGCAGGTGCGGATTGCCATCGATCAGGTGGTTCACGCTCTGCAACAGGATTTCGAAGGCCATCTTCCGCCCGGCTTTGTTCAACCTGCCGATATGGACCGTCTGGTTCGACGCATCAACGCGCGGCGCTGCCCGCAGGTAGCTGGCTAGTTGTTTGCACGTCTTGAAGCGGTCAATCGTGATGATGTCGCTCATAATGCAGGCGGCACCGAACACGCTCACGCCGCTAATCCCGATCAGCAGGCTCACTGGTTCCCGGAAGCGGATCACTCCCAGCTTTTCGATGGCGGCGCGGTACTCGGCCTTGATGCTTTCCAGCCGGCCGTACCGTTCCTTTTCCCCCCGGGCGATCATCGTCAATTTCGGCGGAACGCGCGGATGTGCGAGGCAGGTTTCCAGGTCATCAATAACCTGGCCCTTCTCCAACGGGATCAGCCATTGCCGGAATAGCGCGTACAGGTTGTTTTTCAAGGCGGTCATGTCCGCCGTGATGCGTTGGTACTGCGCGACCAGCATCCGCAACCGTTGCGCTTCCGCATCGGCGACGTATACTTCCGGCAGTGCATCGCCCGGGTCGTTGCTTTCCAGGTGTCGCTTCAACGCATCGGCCAGTTTCCTGGCGTCAACCTTGTCCGTCTTCTTGGCCGTCAGGAAAATGTGCGCCATCTGCAGAGGGTTGACCAGGAACACCCGCGCATCCCGTGCCGAAAGGATGCGTGCCAGCGTGTGCGCCCCCGATCCGGCCTCGATGCAGACCGCGCGCCGCTCGACCGTACCGTCATCGTTGATGATTATTCGGTGTACGATTATCTGAGTGCTGTGGAGATCGACGCCGATGTATTCCCTCTTCATGGCAACCTCCTGCTCGTTGTAGCATCAACGGTTCGGATCGGGCGAAACCCAGACCTCTATTCGGGCTCGCGCGCTGAAAAGCGCGGTCCCACTAGATCGTCAGGTGAAGGCTGGCTAATCCCCAAACGGGCTTCCTTTGTCACCTCCGGATCCCAGTCAGACCCCCAGCCTTCATCTTTTCCGTTGATCCTCAGTCAATGCTACCTCCACCTGAGCGACGCGGCAAGTTCCTTGCCGCTTATCTCATGATATCCCTAAAGCCTAACGCGCGCTTCAACCGGACTCGGACCTAGCGGTCCTCGCAGCTTAAGCGTGAGGTTAGGCTAACGCCAGGAGAATCCGAATCCCGGCAGGTTCAACGCTTACCGGGCGGCGATATCTTTTATCGGCTGCTTCACTCAGGCCGCGGCTACCTTAGCCGGTTAAGGCCTTCGCGGCCGCTCTGGCTCCGAGTCTGGAAAAATTAATGATTGCCGGATCAATAATTCGCCTCTTCCTTTTTCACGCCCTTGGCGAGGATCCATAAGGCGATCACGAGTTCGAAGGGAATGTAGGGGACGTAAACATAGATTGGCGCGCTTATCCCGAAGAACCCCATCACGACTCCCGCCAAGACCCCCTGGGTGCTTATCAGACCCCAAAGCGACAATGGCCGGGAAACCGTACGCGCCATGAAAAGAAGAGCGTAGAAAACCGTTCCGCCCAGGCAGAAGGCGAAATTGAGCATTTTTGACGAGTATCCCATAACTTCGTACAGCAACTTGCCCATCGGCTCCAGCGAGCCGGGATTACCGGCGGCGATGAATTGCCGGCTGAAAACCAGGAGGGCGAAGAGCAGGAGCATTTTGACCGCTATAAGTAATCCTTCCA
The DNA here is from genome assembly GCA_003527485.1 of Treponema sp. Classification (GTDB taxonomy): domain Bacteria; phylum Spirochaetota; class Spirochaetia; order Treponematales; family Breznakiellaceae; genus UBA12037. The sequence goes on from DPXI01000057.1 coordinate 17,057, forward strand.
GGACGTACAGACCAAAAGCCGTCAAAGCCAGTCCTTCGTGCTGCCTTCTCACGGTAGTGAACAGCATGGCGCCCAGGAAGATGACGACAGCCGCCGTGACGAGTTCCATGAGGATGGTGAGCTGGATCAGCCCCGCATTTCGGGCGATGTTGGCCAGGGTCCGGCCGATGCTATCGGGCAGGGCGAAACCATTGACTCCGGTAGCCCTCGGAAGCACGATGACTCCGCTGGTGAAGGACGTCACGAACTGGATCAGAAATGCCAGTCCGAGAAGCCGCGATCTCTTTTCCGTTGTTTCCATGTTGAAAGTTTTCATTCCTTATATCCTTTCATGATCAGCCAGAGGGCAAGCACCAGTTCCTGCACCATGATGGGCAGCATCAAGACCATTTGGACCGCCGAAAAGGAAGCCGTCAAACCGAACATTCCGGCAATGGCGCCCACCAGCATCAACACAAGCCCAAGCAATCCCCAAACCGACAGCCAGCGTGGCACAAGTCGCGTCCTGAAAAAAATGGCGTAGTAGATGGTGGCTCCGATGCACCAGGGAAATAGGAAGGCCCCGTTGGCAATCCACTCCCTCACTGCCTTGATCGCCGCGCCGGCGCTTTGGAAATACGAGTCGGGAGGGTTGCCCGCCTTCACGAATTCCTGACTTACCGCAAGGAGGGCGACGATGGTGAAGGCGCTTATAACCTGGATTGTCCCTTCCATGAGCCGGAAACCAATAACCCCCAAAGCAAGGCTTTCACCATGGGGTTTGAGGACAGGGTACAGCGATATCCCGATTCCGGCGCAGGCGAAGCCCATGAACATGACGCCGAGCGCATAAAGCAGAATACGATTGTCGTTTGCCGCCATCAGTGACAGGTAATCCGAGGACGAGATTGACTGTCCCCAAAGAACCATCGCGACGATCGGCGGCACCGTTCCCAGGATGAACAAGACGCCGGTGATCCGGGCGTTCGTCCTTGAATTAATCATAGTGATCCTCCTTTTTCCGGTTGTGATTCCATTCTTTGAAGAGAGACCAAAGTCAGGCCAAGGTCCCTCAGTTTTCTGATCAGGCCGTGGAGCGCTGCCTGGTCGGCTACCATTCCCGTCAGGAGGGTTCCGCCATCGGTTTCCTGCGTGACCGTAAAGTCGCCGAACCAAAACTTCCAATCGGATTCAAGGTGTTCCTGAAGCCGGATACGGTAGACGGCAGGGCTGTTGAAGTTGATTCCCTTTTCCACACCCGTCCCTCCTGAATTATCGGAATTGGTAACCCAGGCGTAGTCCAGGACTGTAATCGATCCCGGGAACGGTATACCTGCTGCTTTGGATGATGAGGCTTTGGCGTTCACGGAAATTCACCTGGCCGGTGAGTTGGATGAACAGGCCTTTATAGAAAACATATTGCAATCCCAGGCCCAGACCGGCGTCGAGCGTGCGAAGGTGATCGCCCGCCGAATTGTCCTTGTCCTCCACAAGCCATCTATTGCTGGCTAGGCACGCATAGCCGAAAAAGTAGTCGTTAAGGAAATAATCCACGGTCACGCTGAAGGATCCATCATCATACGCGCGTGAAAACCTTTCATCGCGGTCGTCGATTCCATTATCCTCGAAATCCGCCGTTCCGCTGTCCTGGGTGCTGGCTCGAATACGGAAGCGCCCATAACGCACTCCCACCGACAATTGGTATCCTCCGAACAGGAAGCAGGGCGTTTGATTCTCGATCTCGACAGCGATCGATCCCGGATTGCCGGACGCCGCTCCTTCTGCCTGTGCGGATGTAGCTATTGCGAGCATCAGGATAGCAAGCGCCAAAATATTGGAAATCCTCTTCATGTCCATCCTCCTTTTACTGTTGCCCTACAGTAGGGGATGACGAGGACGCGGAGCATACCTCGAAAGCATTATTCGGAGGAGTATTCGGGAGAGTATCCGGGAGCTTGTTTATGGGAGAAGTCCGAGCGAACGCCCTTTCGCTACAGCCGCAGTCCGGCTTTGCGCGCCCAGCTTGTCGAAGATGTTCCGGACGTGGACTTTGACGGTGTGAAGTGAAATGAAGAGTTTCTCCGCGATGTTCTGATTGGATAAGCCCTGCGCAAGGTGTAGAAGAACCTCGCGTTCACGGTCGCTTAGCCGGTCTTGGCCTTTCTGATCCGCCCTGGAGGCGACATCTTCCGTCGTTCCTTCATTGGTCTTGGAAAACGAGGAAATAATGCGTTCCGTATATTCCGTGAGCGTTCCCCGTCCAAGGGCCTCCTGGACCAGGGCGCGCATGACCGGTCCTTCGTCGACAAAAATGCGCAGGAATCCCCCGCCTTCGGCGAGGCAGAGCGCGTCGTCCAAGGCGTTCAGGGCTGCCTCATGGTTTCCGGTTGATTCCATGACGACAGCGCGGAGTACCAGCCCCCGCAGCCGTTCATCTTCCTGGTCTCTCATCTGTGCCGTCCAGGATTCCAGAAGCCCGACCGCTTCTTCGCCTTTTCCGCTGGCCAGGAAGATCCGGATCTGCATCGGCTGCGGAAGACCGGCGGGTTCCGGGGTACGGCCAGTACGGAGCTGGAGAAGGGCTTGGGCTGATGTGATTTCCGGAATGCGGTGCAGGAAGCGATTCGTCCGCGCCTCTTGTTCAGCCTGGGCCAGACGCTTTTCCGCCAGTGCCAGCTTGCCCGTTTCCAATTCGAGTTTGGCCAGAAAAATTTCGCACGAAATGTACCGATCGACGGAACTGTCATACTGTCGCGCCAATTCGAGGCCCTGTTCCCCATACATAGCCGCTTTATCCAGTTCGTTCCACTGGTAGTGGATTCGCGCCAAGCCCTGGTAGGCCACGCACATGTTCGGTTGGGGATGTTCGCCGGAAAGCTGTATCACGTGGCGGAAAGTCCCAGCCGCAATGAAAAGCTGGTTGTCATTCTCCTGTATCTCTCCCAGGGCGAGGGCCGATAGAATCTGAAAAGTCAGGTCTCCGCTGGAACGGCTATCCGAGAGAACTTCCTCCAAATTACGGCGGGCTTCAGCTCGTTCCCCCGCAAAATGCTGTGCCATGCCCAGATCCCAGCGCGCTGCCAGACGGAAGCTTGAGGAATCGTCGGCAAGAAGCTGCAAGGCCCGTCGTGCGTGGGTTTTCACGTCCTCAATGCGGTATTGGCTCAACGCTAGGGTTGCCCGGTTTGTCGCAATCTGTCCGAAGAGGAAGGGTTCGCTGTCTTCCTTGCCCCGAAGCGCGGATTCGGCTGACTGGAGCCATTCTTCAACCCCCGTCGTCAGGCCAGCCAGCAGGGAAAACCCGGCGGATTTCACCCATAGCGAGGGACGGGTGTTCTTGACCGTTTCCGGAAGCGCGCCCAGCCAATCGATAACCTCCATTACCGCACGCCGGATATGGGTCGGCATCCGTTGGTCTTCGATAATCGCCTCCGCGCGCGCAGCGTCTCCCGCAGCCGCCGCGTGGCGGAAGGCTTCAACCAGGAACTTGTTCCGTTCAAACCAAAGGCTGGCCCGCGAGTGGATCATGCTCTTATCGGGGCATGAGGGGGGTGGGGAAGTCATAAGACGCTGTTGAAGAAGCTCGGCAAAGAGATGGTGGTATCGGTACCAGTTGCGCTCGCTGTCGAGGGGGACCAGAAAAAGATTTGCCCGGTCAAAGGTTTCCAGGGTCTCCCTGCTCGTACCGGCGGGCGAATCCATTACCGCATCGCATAAGGCCCCGCAGAAACGTCCGAGGCAGGATGTAGCCATAAGGAATGCCTGGTCAGCTTCGGAGCGCTGGAACAGGACTTCTTCGATGAGGTAATCCAGGACAAAGCGGTGGCTACCCTTGAAGGAAGAGATGTATTCGGTCCGGGCGCGTTGATCCCTGATTCCCTGCAACGCCAGGGCCGCGAACTGGAGTCCAGCCGCCCAACCTTCCGTTCGTGCTTCCAGCGCGGCGATATCGGATTCCGAAAGGTTGATTCCCATAACGCGAAGGAAGAAGTCCCCGATTTCGACGGCGGAAAACTTGAGATCCACAGCGCGGAGTTCCATCATCTGGTTGCGGGCGCGATAGCGGGCCAAAGGGAACCCCGGGTCCTCACGGGTGACGAGTACCAGGTGGATCCGCGGGGGGAGCTTGTCGATCAGAAAGTTGAGGACCCCGTCCACGGAAGGGGAATTCAGACTGTGGTAATCGTCCAGAACGAGGATCAGCCTCTGGTTGCTGCCTGCCAAATCGTTGACCAACCGGGTGAGCAGAGTTGGCAGTGAAGGCGGTTGGGGGACTTGGAGGGCGTTGAGCACCCAGGTTCCCAAATTCGGTTCGGCCGTCTGGAGGGCGGAAACAAGGTAGGTGAGAAAACGGGCAGGATCGTTGTCCTTTTCATCCAGGGAAAGCCAGGCAGTCCCGACGCGGTGATTGGCAAGCCACTCGCTGACCAGCGATGTTTTTCCAAAACCCGCAGGAGCGGAGACGAGTGTCAGCTTCCGGGAGAATTCTTCCCCCCGAAACAGGTCCTCATTCAAAAGTCGGCTCAGTTTCGTTCTTTCGACAGCTTTAACGCGGGGCGGAGGAATGTAGAATTTTGTTGCGAGCAAGGTTGAATCCACGGGTTTGATCCCCCGGCATGTGCCGACGATACCATAGTAGCACAGGACTCCTTGTCATGGATTATTCCGTAGCGGAACCTTTCACATGACGCGCGCGGTATCCTGACAGCTTCAATCCGCTTTCGTTGCGGCGCCCTTCTCGGAGAAGCGCGGCTATTCCATCGGCAAGGGGAAGATATGGTTGAGTTTTTTCCTTCACCGCCTTGGGTACTGTCCATCGCGAACTCCGTTCGCGCCGGGCTTCCGATGCAGGAGCCGGCGGGGGTGTTCGGCTTTCTCCCCCTCCTCCTGAACGCCCTCACCACCGCCTTCGCCTGTTCGTCCTTCGTCAGCGCCAGCAGGCCTATCCCCACGGCCGCGTGCAGCAGCGTGGAGATCGCGAGAGGAAGCCCGTAGGAGACGAGGCGGCCGCGTCCCGCGGAGGGGGCGGCGATGCGGCCGCCGAGCAGCACCAGGGGCGCCGCGGCCAGGACGGAGATGAGGGCGAGCCTGAGCGCGTAGACCGAGGCTGAGCGGACGGCCCGGCCGACCGCCACCTTCGGATTCCGGGCGAGGAAGGCGACCAACAGGACCGTGTTGACGGAAAAGGACGCGATGCCCGCCATGGTCGGCGACTTGGCTCTCTTCATCGATTGCGGAAGCCCAATTATTTAATCGATCCCGATCGTTGCGAAAGGCTCCGCGCCTTTTCTTCATCGCTCAAAACCGACGCTTCCGTCCCATCGTATTAGACGCATCCTCTTCAGCGGTTGGTCCTTCGGCTGCCCGCACAGCCGTCTACCACGGCCTGGTGCCGTTCCTGGCAGTAAATATCGGAAAAGAGAATAGAAAATAAACAGGAACGGATCTATAATGCATGAATTGCTGTTTATGGCAAAATATCCCGGTTTTTAAAGAGGCAAATCATGAAAAGAACCATGTCGATCATCTCTCTCTCTTTAGCGGTCGCATTGACGTCCGTTATGTTTACTGCCTGTCCTGGTTTTTTCGGACCCCCGAAAGACGAGACATCCAAGACCCCAACGCTCGCTGAATCATTCGCCGCTGAATGGGAAAGCGCGGCGCTCAGCGGAACGGCATCCCCCTCCTCCCGGTCCATTCGGGCTATCGGGCTCAATTCCGCGCAGATCGCCGCCATCAAGACAAGGGCCTTGACTGAAATCACGAACGACGGATTGTCGAATTCCACCAAAATGGACCTGATCATCCCTTCCTTCATAGGCGGAATTGAAGCGGGTGTAAACCTCCAGTTTTTGGATACCTCAACGACCTCCGCGATCTACCAACTCACCGCAACCGCAGTTGTCACATCCGCGGGAAAGGTTGAGCGGGTTGCGATGGTTTCGGCAAGCGTTACCATCCAGCAGGTAATGACGATCGTGGCGGCGGATACAGCCGCGGCCGTATCCTCCTCCATCAGTGATCCCACGCAGCGCGCGGAGGCGGTGGCGTCTACGCTCGGCGCCGCGGTAACGGCCTTGAACGGCGTTTCCTCGGTTTCATCGGCGAATGTCGGAAATTGCGTCAAGGCGATGGTGCAAGGCGCCGTTGAAAGCTCGCTTGTCGGCGAAGATAATCCCGCTTCCCTCGTGCAGGCGATCACCGCCGGCGCGATGGTCGCCGCGGCCGGGCTCGATACGGTCGATGCCGCCGTCGTAAACGCGATCGCCGGGCAAGTAATCAGTGCGGTGTCCGCCGGCGTAGCCACCGCCGCTACTAATGATACCTCTATCGCTTCCGGTGCCACGGAAATCCTCACGGCCGTAGCCGCGGGCGTCACCAAGGCCAACGCCGATACGACAGTGGAAATTGTCATTGATTCCGCCGGTGTCGGTTCCGCCATCTCCGACGGTATCGGTAGCGGATCCAACATTACAGCGCCTACTGAAACCGAGATTGGAGCCGTGATCAGCGAAACTGCTCCTGTAGCCGTTGCGACAGCTAACCCGGCGACGCTATCGGCCGCCGGATCGGTCAGCCTTTCCGGCACCGGTAGCACGGCAAGCGGCGTTGAATATCTCTGGGTGCAGGTCGGCGGACCCGCCGTTACAATCACCGGTGAGGCATCGCTGTCGGCTTCGGTCGCCTTGTCTCTGGAGGGGACGTATGTATTCAACCTCCGGGTCTCCAATGTAGGCGGTTACCTCTCGGCGAGTGATGATGCGACCATAATCCTTGATATTCCGGCTGCTCAGACGGAGAGCGCCGCATACATGATTCAGCAGGGAATAAGCGCGCTCGGCTCAAAGAACTTCGACGGCGCCCGCACCAGCTTCCATTCCGCGCTCGCCAAGGACCCTGCCGATGCTGACGCGATGGCTTGGTCCGCCTTCATGGACATGGCGGCCCTTTCCATCCAGACCGATATCGTCTCCCTCATGAAGACCAGGATTGGCCTTGCCGGCTATCCTTCCACCCTCAACGAGCTGCTCTCGGATACCTGGTTCGATCAGACTTGGTACGGGACGAGCGAGGAATTGGTAGCCGACGAATACGGTGATTATATCCGGGGGACTTTCACCCCTACCAGCGCATACCAAGATAGGTATATGTATATTTATGACAAGTACGGGAATTACGTGCAGAGCGGCAATGGCACCTTTGCCCCCTCCGCCACCGGATTGGACTATGTGTATGAGGGGAGTGTCAGTTTTGATACGACCAACCTTACCAAGTATGATTGGGACGATGTCCTTGATCTGACAAAAACAACCCTGCTTCCGCGTCTCCAGACTCCTTCTACCTTCAACTTCCTGGTCACCGACACCGGCAATCCAGAAGGATCCGTCCAGAGCTATGTGATGGTCCTGCTCGCGAACGTGTTGTCGCGCAATCCTGCCGGTCTCAACGACGCGATCGACCTGGT
>DPXI01000057.1:24559-42988 GCA_003527485.1 Treponema sp.
GACATGGATGGATTACCCGACAGTGTTGAGAGTCTGATGGCGAGTACGCCGAATCCGGTGGAAGCGGGCTTCCTGGGCGATCGGAGCCAGACCACCAGAACGGCGGCCAAGACTTCCATGCTGGCGGCCCTGGATGCCCTCGCGTCTCCGCTTACGGCAATGACGGAGGCGCATTTCAAGGAACTCGTTACCGTCAGCGCGTCTGCTTTCGAATATCCTCAGGATTATCTGGACATCATCGCCGCTGAGGATGAAGTTGCCCTGCAAGCAGCCGAATATGCAGTGCAGGCCAAAGCAGAAGCCGCGAAACTCGCCACGGCGATAAGCGGCGGTACGGCGATGGCTCTGGATATGGATGAAGACGGTGTTGATGACAGCAGCTTCAATCCTGCCGCTTTGTACGCCAGCGCTATATTCAGCCTTCCCAACCTGTTCGAAACGACAACTACAGGGTTCCAGGTTTATGGTGCTGATTATTATTACTATGGAGAGATCGATATGAGCACCGTCGCGACGGCCACGTCATCTTCTGAATGTATATTGCTCAAACTGAAAGAAGATAGCTTTGAAGCCCTGTATCCTGGATCGTACGATATGTTCGCGCTCACGTATCAGCCTGTGGATGCTGCGGGGAATTATTATATACCGCTTGGCGGAGCTGGCAGCCCGGGCATGAATACGGCGATACTCGACTGGTTGACGAAGTAGTCATCTGACCTTTCACGAATGATCTACAGGCCGCCGGCCGCGCTTCGCGCGATCGGCGGCTTTTCGTTGCCGATCGGAGCATTCCCATGCCATGCGATTCATCCCCCCTGCGCATAGCGCTTGCGTTCCTGATCCCGTTCTGCATTTTCCCGCGCGCCGCCCATCCCGCTGAAGGGGACTTCGCCGTGCGCGCATCGGGAACGGCGGATTTTTCGTATGTCCGGGATGCGGGAGCAGGGGATGATTGGGGCTCAGCTTTTTTTGCGCCAGCTTTTGAAGCGAGCTGGCATGGCACCCTGTTCCGATTCTCGGCGCTGGCGGAGCAGCGCACCCGTCCCGCGGATGCGGCCTTTTCGGTCAACGAACTGTACGTCCGGGTCGACCTCGGAGACCGTTTCCGGATCCGGGCTGGCCGTTTCCCCGCGGACACCGGCCCGGCCCTCTTCTTCCATCGGAGCGCTTTCCTGGGCGCTTCCGATCCGACGACCATCTTCGAGTCCGGAGGTACCCCCCGAACAAAAAACGAGGACGCCGGGGAATTTCGCTTTTTCGGGGATGCATGGTCCCTCGCGCTATTCGCCGCTCCCTTCGCTCCCGCCTATGCGCTTCCCGATACGCAAAGTCCGTGGTTTCCCATGGCTGATATTCCTCTCTCTTTTTATATCCCCTTTTATGATTATTATGCGGCGCTAGATTCCGTTTTTTTCGATGGGGTCTCCGGCGAAGTTTTCACGCCCGATCCGGCATATCGCTTTTCCCTGACCTTCAATCCATCCGTGGCTGATGTGAGCGCCGTATTTTTTTACGGCCGGGAACGGTCGGTATCCCTGTTCCCGATGGCCGTATGGCCATCCCGGACGAACGACATGAATAGTTTCGATATCTATCTGAAGCCTCTGCGCAACTTGATCGCCGCTTTCGGCTTGTCCGCGTCGGGGTCGAGCGCTGACGTCAGCTATTGGCTTGATGCTTCGGCGACTTTCGGGGCCGCTACGAAACCACCCGGATTCGCTTTCAGTACCGCGGAACCCACCGAATGGCCTGCGGCCGGGAGCTACGATTCGTTCGGGGCGACCGGAGGCTTGGGCTGGACGACGCTGATCGGGCCTGTCGGCATCGCGGCGACCGCGGAGGTGACATGGTCCTTGTTCGGCAATGAGCCGGACGACTTTGAGCCGCCGAGTCTGGACAGGGCAGGAGTTTTCGCGTTGCGCCTGTACGATGGGGAGGAGCGGATTTCAGGCGATTCGACCTTGGCCGTTGATTTTCGGGACTGGAGCGCGGCCTTGGTCGTTTCCGCGCGGTATCGCTTTACCGACATGACGGCTTTGTCCCTTTCGGCGCCTTTCTTTTTCGGGGACGAGGATGATTCCCTCGGACAATACGCGACAAGGAAAACGGTCCATCTAAATTTTACATATAGATATTGATGTCAGCGAAGAAATCAGACGCCCGGGGTGGTATTATGCGATTCCTTATTCGTGCCGCTTTTTTGTTCGTCCTTGCCGTATCCGTGCAAGCCCTGGAACGCGATGCCCTCGCCGTCCTCGCAGAGGCCACCCTCTTCAGCGATGCGCCGGCTTATTCGCTTCTCATGACGATGAGCATCAGCGGGGGCGGGACCGTCAAGGAGCGGAGCCTGTCGCTGAAGTCCTTGCGCGGCAGTGACACGGAAAAGACCTTAGCGGTTGTGACCGCTCCCGCTTTTCTGAACAAGATGGCCTTCCTGCGGATCCGCGACGCCTCAGGCACCCGGCAATGGCTGAAGACTTCAAACGCGGTCAGACGTCTCGCTGAAGGAAACAAGAACGAGCGCCTTTTCGGTTCCGATTTTACAGCCGCAGATTTCCTTGACGCGGCGACGGACGCGCGTTCGGCCGTCTTCGTTTCCGAAGATGACGCTTCCCTCGTCGCGGTACGCGCCGAGACCGACGATGGAGCCAGGCTCGTACGTTTCGGGAAGGCGGACGGGCTTGTCAGGTCGGTGGATTATTTCGACAACGATGGAACGCTTTTGAAGCGCTATCGTGTTACGGAGCTTGCCGAACGGGGAGGTCGACCGTATCCGAAGACCGCGGTGATGGAAGATCTCAAGTCAGGCGGTTCCACCAAGTTGACGGTAACGGGGATGGAAGATTCATCTCCGATTCCCGACCGCGTGTTCAATCCGAACGCGCTCTGAGGCATGAGGCTCTTACCTGGTCTTCTTATTTTTCTGGTCGCCTCGTTTCAACTGAGCGCCCATCCTTCGAGCCTTTCCCTCTTGCGGGTGTTTGATTCCTCCGTAAGCGCCAAACCCATCGGTTTTCCTGAACCGGTATCGTCCGGAATCGGAATCCGCTCCTCGCTCATGTACGGCTACCGCGATGGAGAGGAAAAGGAATTGGTTGCGGATTCCGTGCTGGGTAGCGTCGGCTTTGCCGCAGGGTCTCTTGCCGCTGAGGCCTGGGGGCGGATCGACGCCGTTTCCTTCCGCTGGGATTATCCCGAAACCGATGTGGATGCCGTAAGCGAACTGAAAGCGGCCGGCTTCCGATTCTCCATCGCGGATCTGGCGGGCGGCGGGGTTTGGATCGAGAATGGACGACCGTACGGCGATGCGTTCCTCTATCTCCCCATCACCGGCAACGCGGGTATAGGTATCACGGGAGGGCTTGCCCCTGCCTTTTCGGGAGTGGCTTCCTTTGATTATCCCTTCCAATCGATAGTTTTCGGAGCCGATCTTCTGACCGGAGCCATCAGCGCGCGCATGGAGAGTCCGCTCTGGTCTTCCTCGCTTTCGTTGTTGTCAGGTACTTCGATCGAACGGGAGGAAGCGAAGGAACCTGTCATGTTCAGCGATCTTCCCCTCGTGATGGCTGCGGCATCGACTGTCGCTTTGAAAATCGGCGGATTCGGGTTAAATGTTTCAGCCATGATGGCTTCCGCCAGAATAGCGCCGCTTCCGGCGGAGTTAGTCTATGCCGAGTGTGACGACTTCGAGCCCCTTTTTTATTCCGTCTGCCTCCAACTGGATTTACCATTTCCCATCACGTTGAACTTCAATATGTCGCAGTTGACCATTCCCTCCGGCGAAGGCTATTTCAGCGGAAGCGACTACCTGTTCCTGTTCGGCTCGATTCTCGGCGAGGAGCGCCTGACCTGGACTCGCATACAGGCCAGCAGGATCGGAGCCGCCATTCGGGGTACGTTCGACCTTGCCGGCATGCGGATGGATCTGGAAGCGGGGTACGACGCGATCCGGATCGACGGGAACATATCCATATCCAGGAAAGAGACGCAATGGATAAGTACCGGTCCCTTTTTCTGGCAGGGGAGATATGTTGACTCTTGGCCCGTATTGACCGGAACGGCTTTTGCCGAGGTCCCTGACGGTGCAGCCCATTTCGGCATCGGTATCGAATCAGGCATAGGAAGAAATCAGTCTTTCACCTTCGAAGCCCGACAGTATATTCCGGTGAACATTCCAAGGAACGGAGGATCAACTTCGATCCCTTCCATCCCTTCCATCCCTTCCGGTGACAATCCTGCGTACGGCGGATTGTTGATCGCTTTCGGATGGAAATGGGTACCGTAAGCCGAGGTTTTCGTCCTCATTTCCCCCTCCTCCTGAAAGCCCTCACCACCGCCTTCGCCTGTTCGTCCTTCGTCAGCGCCAGCAGGCCTATCCCCACGGCCGCATAAAGCAGCGTGGAGATCGCGAGGGGAAACCCGTAGGATACGAGGCGGCCGCGCCCCGCGAAGGGGGCGGCGATGCGTCCGCCCAGGAACACCAGCGGCGCCGCGGCCGCGACGGAGATGAGGGCGAGCCTGAGCGCATAGACCGAGGCTGAGCGGACGGCCCGGCCGACGGCCACCTTCGGATTCCGGGCGAGGAAGGCGACCAGCAGGACCGTGTTGACGGCGCTGGCGACGGTAAGTGCGAGGGCGACGCCGCCTCCACGCAGGGGGCCGACGAACAGTGCCGCCAGGGCCATGTTGACGGCGAAGGACGCGATGCCCGCCATGGTCGGCGACTTGGAGTCGCTCTGGGCGTAGAAAGCCGGCGCGAGGATGCGGTTCAGCGCGATGAAGAACAGGCCGGGAATATGGAACATGAAGGCCGTCGTCGTCAGGCGCACGGAATTCTCGTCGAAGCTGCGAGCCTGGAAGAGCAGGCGCACGAGCAATTCGCCCTGGACGAGGGCGAAGAAGGTGATGGGGATGGTGATCAGCGCGATGATGTCCATCGCCGTCACGAGCCTGTCGTTGTATTCGTCCCAGCGGCCCGATTTTGCGTGCCCGGCCAGGTCGGGCAGGAGCACAGTGCCGATGGAGACGGCGAAGACGCCGAGGATGAGCTCCTGCAGGCGCAGCGAATACTGGAGGCTGGAGACGACGCCGGCTCCCGCGTTGCCCGCCAGCGCCGTGGAAACGAGGTCGTTGAGCTGGTAGGCCGCCATTCCCACGATGGTCGGACCGATGAGGCGGAGCACGGTCCGGGTCCCCGGATTCGTGAAGGCGCGTTTCAGGGAGATTAGCGGGAAGCGGAAGCCGCGAGAAAGCACGAAGGGCAGCTGGACGAGGGCTTCAAGGAGACCGCCGAGGATGACGCCGACTGCCATTGCGCGGGCGGGATTCGCCGTGAAGGGCGACAGCAGGAGGGCCGCGCCGATGGTGACGATGTTCAGGAGTATGGGCGCGAAGCCGGTCGGCGCGAAGACGTGGACGGTATTCAGGATGCCCTGGAAAAAGGCGGCGACCGAAACGCAGGCCAGATAGGGGAACATGATGCGGGTCAGGAAAACCGTTTCGTCGAACTCCTTGATGCCGAAAATGGGCACGACCAGGGGCGCGGCCGCCACGCCGATCAGCACGGCGACCGTCACGAAGAAGGACAGGAAGGTGAAGGTCGCCGACAGGAATTCCTTCGTCTTCTCCTTGTCCTCTTCGATCAGGTAGCCCTTGAAGGTCGGGATGAAGGCCACCGCGATGGAACCTTCGGCGAACAGCCGCCGCAGCAGGTTCGGGATCATGAAGGCGACGGTGAACGCGTCCGACAGCGCGGTGGTCCCCAGTAGCGCCGCCTTGACCATCTCCCTCACGAGCCCGAGCACCCGCGATACCAGGGTCAGCGCCGATAATGTCGATCCATGCCGTACGAGCGATGCCCCCCGGCTGCTCTCCGGGGCTGACTTCCTGTTTTCCATCGTCGAAGGATAGACCGGATGCCCCGCGTCGGGCAATCGGAAAGCGCCCGGGAAATCTACGCTTCAACGCGAATGCGAATCGCGCGGTAAGGAAATTTCAACGGGGGTCCTGTCCATAGGGAACACAGGGTCGCTCGGTCCTTCGTCCTTCGGACGAATCCGAATGGAAGAGGTTGAAGGCGCAGCCCTTCGGCCGCGCGACGGAATCGGCAGTAGCCTGCGGAAACGCTCCCCTGCGTTCCCTATGGACACCCCCCGTTACCATCCACAAGCCGCGCGATTCTCATCACAACCGCAGCGTGGACTTCCCGGGAGCATCGGTTCGCGCACGTCAGTACGTCAGCCGAGCGCGCCCACGATATCCTGCGGCCGGTTGGTCACCACGCCGACGCAGCCTCGCGCGACCAGCAGGCGGGCGAGCATCGGGTCGTCGACGGTCCAGGGCAGCATCGGCCTGCCGCCGAGGCGCGAGAGCAGGGCGAGGGAGAGGGGCGTCGCCTTGGCGTGCGCGGGTTTCAGGACATCGCATCCGGAGATCCAGCGGCCCTGCCCCCGCCGGAGCCAGGAGGGAAGCTCCTCGTCGTCGCACCAGATGACCGCGGTGGCGATGTCCGGAGCGAGACGCTTGAAGGCGCGGAGGGCCAGGGGATTGAAGGATGAGACCAGGGTCGAATTTTCGAGCCTACGGTCCCGGATCGCTTTCAGGACGAGGGTGGGGAGGGGATCGTCTTTTTTCAGCCGCGTCTTGAGTTCGATGTCCATATACATTTCGTCGCCGAGCTCGTCCAGGACTTCATCCAAAAGGGGAATCTTCTCACCCGCGAATTCCGGAGAGAACCAGGACCCGGCATCCATCGCGCGGAGTTCGGCCAGATCCATGTCTTCCACCTTCTTGTCCAGGCCGGCGGTGCGCGCGAGCGAGCCGTCGTGGATCACCACGAGTTCGCCCGAGGCGCAGCGGCGGACGTCGAACTCCAGTCCCGGGCAGCCCAGTCCCCGGGCCTTGCGGAAGGAAGCCATCGTGTTTTCCGGGGCGAGCGAGGAAGCGCCCCGGTGGGCGAAGACGAGGGGGCGCGGAGCCTCCGGGAAAAGCGGGACGCGGTTCACTCGTCGGTTCCTGAATCCGCCTGGCTGCCGGTTTCTGCCGGAGTTACGGTTTCCCCCGGACTGCCGGTTCCCATCGGGGTGCTGGCTTCCATCGCTGCATCGCCGGCTTCAGTCGGGGTCCCGGTTCCCGCCCCCGTGTCGCCGGCGAGTTTCGCTTTCAGGGCCGCCAGCGCGTCGTCCGCCGCGGCGGCTTTCTCCATCTCGGCGAACTTCCGCTCGGTAGCGACGGGATTCGGCTCGCCCGGGGTGCCCCCGGCGGCCATGTGGAGTTCCTGCTCAAGGAGGTCGGGGTCTATGGTTCGCTCCCGCGCGGCGAGTCCTCCCAGTTGGCCCCTCATCCTTTCGATCTGGGCCTTGAGCTCGGCGGCTTCGGCGGAGATCCTGTCCCGGTCCGTCTGGATGCGCGCCGCTTCGGTATCCGCCGCCAGCGCCAGGTCTTCGGCTCCCTTGGAACGGGCGAGTTCGGCGCGCGACCGCCACTTGGCCAGTTCCGCGTCCAGTTCGGCGAGTCTTTTCTCGGTCAGCTTGGCCGTCGCGATATGGGCCGCGATGTATTCGCGCGCCGCCGAGCTCTCCATGCCGGTCAGGTCGTCAGGCCGTTGTTCCATATACCCTCCGAAATCAAAGTGCGAACGCCGATGAGTGTATCGCGGCTTTCCCCACTCCGAAAGAGCGCAGGATGGAGCCGAGATCCTTTTCGAACCTGCCCGGCCCGCAGAGCCAATACGAGGCCGAATTCCATTCAAAGTCCCCGGCCCGCGTTCCGAAAAAAACCGGCACGATGCGCGCCAATTTTTCCGCGTCGATCCTGCCGCGCTCCCCCGTCCACAGCGGATCGCGCGTGAGGATAGGGACGAAGCGCAAACCGGGGAGCCGCTCGCGCGCCTCCGCCAGCTCGGTTTTGGCCGGCAGGTCCTCGTGGGTGCGCGCCCCCCAGAGCAGGAGGACCTTCCGCCCGCCGTCGGCGTCCGCCATGAAGCGCAGCATCGAGATGAAGGGGAGGATACCCATCCCTCCGGCGATGAAGACGAAGCGCCCCGTGCCGGGAGCGGCGAGATAGCTGAAACGGCCGAAAGGCAGGTCTATGCGGGCGCGGATCCGCTCGTCGCCCGAACCCGTGCCGCCTCCCGCCTCAAGCGACTTCGCCGCGAGGGTCCAGTCATCCTCGTCCTTCAGGAAGAAGTCCAGGAAGCGGTTCTCGCTCGGCGGCGAAGCGATGGCGATGGGGCGGGGGGAGGCGAGCGCGCCGCGGCCGGGGAAGGAGACGAAGGCGAACTGGCCCGGCCTGAAGTCGGGCAGAAACCGGCCTTCGGGCGCCACGCGCAGCTGGAAGATCCTGCCTGCCGCGCTGTCGCGCGCGCTCGCGCGCCGACCGGATTCCGCCATGGACATCCTGTCCGCCACGGACATCCTGTCCGCCACGGACATCCTGTCCGCCACGGACCTCCTGTCCGCCGGAAGCCGCATGAGGGTCCAGCGGTTCCGGTCCCGGTCGAAGAAAGCGAGTATGTTTCTGAGAGCGCCCGCCGCCCGGGTGACGAACGGCGCGGCCTGAGGGCTGGAGAGTGCTTCGATTCCCGTTCGCATGTGTTTCTCCATCCCGACTATAGCTGTTGCGCCGCTTTTTTTCACTGCCCGCCTTGCCCTCGTTCCCCTCTATCGCTACCCTGTGTCCATGCGCGCAGTCATCAGTCCCCACCGATTCGAAGGCGTCTACCGCGTCCCGGCCTCTAAGTCCCACACCATCCGCCGCCTCCTGATCGCGTCGCTCGCGGAGGGGACTTCGATCCTTGAGGATCCCCTGGATTCCCTGGACGCCCGTTCCTGCGTCCAGGTCTGCCGGGCTTTCGGAGCGACGATCGAAGAAGTCCGCGAAGCGCCCGGCGGGAGCGCCACCGACGCAGGCGCCACCGGCCCAGCCGGAGGCGCACCCGCCGGAGGCGCACCCGCCGGAGGCGGGAGCGCGAACCCCGTCGGCGCGGACGGGAAGCGCCTGGCGCGCTGGATCGTGACGGGCGTCGGCGCGGGTTCGGGCGGCGGCAAGTTGCGGACGCCCGAGGACGTCGTGGACGTGGGAAATTCCGGTACCACCCTGTACCTCGCGCTCGCGCTCGCGGCGCTCGGCGATGGCCTGACGGTCTTCACGGGCGACGAACAGATCCGCCGCCGCAGCGCAGGAAACCTTCTGGGAGCCCTGACTGTCCTCGGCGCCCGCGCCGAATCCACCCGTTCCAACGGCTGCGCTCCTCTGGTCGTAGGCGGACCTTGGCGCGGCGGCCGCGCGCGCCTGGAATGCCCCACCAGCCAGTACCTGTCGGCCATCCTGCTGGCCGCGCCCCTGGCGGCCGCGGGCACCATCACAGAGCTGGACATTCCCCTGCTGAACGAGCGTCCCTACGTGGAGATGACCCTCGCGTACCTGGACGCCCAGGGCGTCAGCTACGAAGCGTCCGCCGACCGCTCCTTCTTCCGTATCCCCGGCGGCGCCCGCTACAAGCCGGTGAACGGCCTCGTGGGCGGAGATTTCTCCTCCGCGGCCTTCCCCGCCTGCGCCGCTGCGATCTCCGGCGGAACCGTGACCCTCCTGGGCCTTGATCCCGAAGACACGCAGGGCGACAAGGCCGTCTTCGAAATGTTGACGCGGATGGGCTGCGGGGTCGAATGGAAGCGGGGCGACGAAGGCTGGACCGTCACGGTTTCCCGCGCGGGCGAACTCGTGGGCGCCGACCTGGACCTGAACGCGACGCCCGACGCCCTTCCCTCGCTCGCCGCCGTGGCCTGCTACGCCCGCGGCGAAACGGGCCTGCTGAACGTGGCGAACGCGCGCATCAAGGAAACCGACCGCATCGCCGTGATGGCCGCCGAACTGCGATCCCTTGGCGCTTCGATCGAAGAGCTCCCCGACGGGCTCGTAGTCCGCGGCGGCCGGCAGCTCCGCGGGGGCATGGTCGACGGCCATGACGACCACCGGGTGGTGATGGCCCTCGCGATCGCCGCCCTCGGGGCCTCCGGACCGATCGGGATCGATACGGCCGAGAGCGCGGCGGTGACCTATCCCGGTTTCCTGGAGCTCCTGCGGGCCGGGATTCTCGGGCCGAATTGAGGGTGTAGTCTTCTCGGAGAGAAGCGAGGAGACGGCCCGCCACGCGTCCAACCGGCTGGACTGCCTCGTGCTCTACGAGGAGGGCAACAGCCTGCAGGCCTGGAGGACGCGCGAATCGCCAAGGCGGACGCCCTCGTCTGCGTCACCGAATCCGACGAAGTGAACATGATCACCTGCGGACTGGCGGCTTCCCGCACCGTCCGCCCTCTCCAAGGTCATGCGCTTCCTCAATCCGTCGCATTCGCGCAACCTGGTGATCATCGAACAGGACTACGCGCTCTGCAAGCAGCTCTCCGAGCGCTTCCCCGAGGCGCTCGTGCTCAACGAGGACATCTCGGACGAAGGCTTCGTCGCNNAAGTCCCGGGGGGTCGACCGGGCCGTCGCCCTCGTGAGCGGTTCCGGCTACGCCGCCATCGCCCGCCGCCTCGGCATCGATGTGGTGATCCCTATGAAATCGGTCGTCGTGGATTCCATCCTATCCCATCTGCTCGGCGGGAACGTGCGCGGCGTGCACCGCGTCGGGGACGGATCGGTGGAAGTCCTGGAGATGGATGTCGGCGCGGACGCTCCCGTGCTCGGCACGCGCCTGGACGAACTCAGGATCGCCGCCGGCGCCCTCGTGATGCTCGTATCCCGCGGCGGAGAAGGCAAAGACGCCTTCATCCCGCGGGGAGACTACGCCTTCGCCGCGGGGGACCGCGTCGCCCTCATCGTCAAGAAAGGCGGCGAAATGGAAGCCGAGCGCCTGTTCGGGACGCGTTCATGAAGCGAAGGGTCCTGCTGCGCGTCCTCTCCTTCCTGCTCGGCCTGGTCGCCCTCGCCATGCTTCCCTCATTGGCGATAGCCCTGTTCGAAGGCGAGACGGGCACGGCGCGCGCCTTCGCCATCCCCATAGCCGCGGCGCTGACGGCGGCCCTGGCGGCCGTTTTCCTCGGCAGGAAGGCGCCCATGGCTTTCCGCTCCCGCGACGGCTTCCTGCTCGTCTCGCTCGCCTGGATACTGACGGGTTTTCTCGGCGCCGCGCCCTTCATGATCTCCGGCCATATCCCCTCGCTCGCAGATGCCGTCTTCGAATGCGTCTCGGGGCTCACGACGACCGGCGCGTCCATCCTGAAGGACGTGGAAGCCCTTCCCCGGTCGCTTCTTTTCTGGCGGGCCATGACGCACTGGCTCGGCGGCATGGGAATCGTGGTGCTCACCGTGGCCTTGATGCCCCTGCTCGGGGTGGGGGGCTTCCAGCTGGTGAAGGCGGAAACGCCGGGACCTGAGAAGGATAAGGTCGCTCCCAAGATCACGGCGACCGCCAAAATCCTGTGGTTCATCTACTTCGGCCTGACTGCCCTGCAGGTTGCCCTGCTCATGGCCGGTGGTCTGGACTGGTTCGATTCGACCACGCATGCCTTCGCTTCGATGGCCACCGGCGGCTTCTCCACGAAGAACGCCAGCGTCGGCCATTTCCGCTCCGCCTGGGTGGACGGGGTCTGCACTACCTTCATGATCCTCGCAGGCATGAACTTCAGCCTTTTCTACCGGCTGTACAAGGGCAAATGGCGCGATCTCATCGTCAATTCCGAGCTGAAAGCCTACCTCGCGGTTTTTTTCGGTTCATCCCTCGTTATCGCCGTCTCGATACTTCCCT
Organism: Treponema sp.; assembly: GCA_003527485.1. Classification (GTDB taxonomy): domain Bacteria; phylum Spirochaetota; class Spirochaetia; order Treponematales; family Breznakiellaceae; genus UBA12037. The sequence goes on from DPXI01000057.1 coordinate 36,307, forward strand.
TGTACGGCAATTTCTTCACCGCCTTCCGTTTCGCGAGCTTCCAATCTTCTTCGATACTCACGACCACCGGCTTCGCCACCGCCGACTTCGACAAATGGCCTGAGTTTGCCAAGGCCGTTCTCCTCTTCCTCATGTTCGTCGGCGGTTGCTCGGGCTCCACCGGCGGCGGCATAAAAGTCGTACGTCTCGTAGTCCTCTTCAAACAGGCGGGCAACGAGATGCGGCGCCTCCTGTATCCCCGGGGCGTCTTCAGCGTCCGCCTGAACGGCAAAGTCGGCCGCAAGGACCTGGTCTACGGAGTGGCGGGCTTCGTCTCCCTGTACATGGCCATAATGCTGGCGACGATGCTCGTGGTGGCCAGTTCCGGCGCCGACCTCGTTACCTCGCTCAGCGCTTCCCTCGCCACCTTGGGCAACATCGGCCCCGGCTTCAACGCCGTCGGTCCCGTCATGAACTATTCCGCCTTCCCCGATTACGTGAAGTGGACCCTGTCCTTCGCCATGCTCGCGGGCCGCCTGGAGCTTTGGACCGTGGTGATCCTGTTCAAGCCGGAGTTCTGGAGGGGGTAGGGGGCCTCACAATTGTCGGCTCCGTAGATCCTCGCCCGGAACGAACTCCCGCACGAGGACGAGCCAATACCCTTCCTCGTCGCGATGATCGAAGGACGCCAGGCAATACGGCACGTCCGGGTGGAAGACCGCTTTCAGGACATCCGCTTCGCGGCGGAGCAGGTCGATGATTTTCCGGTCCGTTCCGTCGGCGATGCCCCCCGCCGCCATCGCGCAGCGCTTGGGTTCGCTCTCCGCCCTGCCGGCTCCGACGCCTTGCCGGCCCCGACGCCCGGCCGGCTCCGGCGCGCGGGCTCGCTTCCTTCGACAACTCTTCTTCTATTCGGCCCAAAGGACGACCCGGTTTTTGCCGGTTTCTTTCGCGCGGTACATCGCGGCATCGGCGCGCGAGAGTAAATCCGCGATCCCGGCTGATTTCGCGTCCGTTATCTCTACGACGCCGGCGCTGAATGTGCAGGCGGAACCGTTTTTCAGGGGATTCTTCTCACGGAATTCCTTGAGGATACGTTCCATCGTCCGAACGGCTGTTTCCCCCGACGAGCCGGCGAGAAGGATGACGAATTCCTCGCCGCCGTAACGGCCGGCGAGATCGGAGACGCGAAGTTCCCGCGTAATCCTCTTCGCGAGCGCGATGAGGACTTCATCCCCCGCCCGGTGCCCGTGGACGTCGTTGACGGTTTTGAAATCGTCCAGGTCGAGGAACGCGATGCTCGCCTTCCCGCCGTATCTGGCGAGCCGATCGAGATCGCGCCGCGTTTCCTGCTCCCATGCGGTGCGGTTGAAAAGACCGGTGAGTCCGTCGTGCGTCGCCTCCCGTTCCAGTTTCGCGTCCCGCCTGAGAACGCTGCCGATCTTGGCCCGGAGTATTTCAAAGGAAAAGGGCTTGGAGATATAGTCGACGGCGCCCGCTTCCAGGCCCTTGATCGCGAAGTCGGGCGAGACTCGCGCGGTCAGGAAGATGATCGGGATGTTCGCCAGATTATCGTCGGCGCGGACCGCCCTGCAAAATTCCAGTCCGTCCATTTTCGGCATCATGACGTCGCTCACGATCAGGTTCGGTCTGCATTCCGCCGCTTTGGCGAACGCGTCGATCCCGTCCGCCGCCTCGACGACGCGGTAGAATCCCGTAAGTCCCCTGCGCACGTACTCCCGCATATCTGCGTTGTCGTCGACGACGAGTATCGTCGGCAGGTCCTCCGGATCGGAACGCTCGACGTTCGGCGCGGCGGGAGGAAGCGTGAGATCGGAAGTCTCCGGCGCGGAGTACGAAGGACTTCCGGGGTCGTCTCCGGGTCGGTCCGCGGCAATTTCGTCTTCCGCGGGGCAGGCGATTCCTTTCGGGAGAATAAAAGTAAAAACGGAACCGTTCCCCGGCCGGCTTGAAACCGTGATCTCTCCTCCATGAAGGAGCGCGAGCTCCCTCGCGAGGCTGAGGCCGATGCCCGTGCCTTCCCGCGACCGCGAGACCGAGCCGTCGACTTGGTAAAAACGGTCGAATACGCGGTCGATCTCCTCCGGAGCGATCCCGATTCCGGTATCCTTCACGGAGATCTCAACGGCGCTTCCGTCCTCGCTATTCCCCAGCGAGACCGTTACATGCCCGCCTTCGGAAGTGAATTTGCAAGCATTGGAAAGGAGGTTCGATACGATTTTCCCGACGATCTCGCGGTCGAAATATTGGTCGTCCACTCCGTCTTTCTTCTCCATCCGGAGCGTGATGCCTCTCTTTTTGTAGTAGGGAAGGAACGTCTCCGCTATGCTCCCGACGAATTCGGCCGGATTCCCTTTTACGGCCCTCACGCGCACTCCGCCCGCGTCGATCTTCGAAAGATCCAGCAGCTGGTTGATCAAGCGCAAAAGACGGTCCGCGTTGCGCGACATCATTTCCAGCCGCGCGCGCGCTCCGTTCGTCGGAGGATCTCCCTCATCATGGAGAAGGTCGTCGAGGGAGCCCAGGATCAGGGTCAACGGAGTACGAATTTCGTGGGAAACGTTCTGGAAAAAATGCGTTTTTTGTTTATCCTGCTCCTTGACCAGATCAAGGAGACGCTCCGATCGTTCCCGTTCCGCCCGGAGGCGATCCTCCGCGGAGATGGCCCCGAATCTTCCGATAACGGCGTTGACGACGATCATCACGAAAACGCTGTACTCGACGTAGCTCTTCAGTTCGGCCACCTGGCTCGGCGTCAAACGGTAGACCGGTCCGAAAACGCTTTCCAGGAGGAGAGCGATTTGGTAGCCGAGGAAGATGAGCGCGACGGTCGCGATCATCAGACCCGTCTTCCCGCGTCCGAAGAGCATGATCGCGCCGCCGGCGGTAAAAAAAATCAGGAGGGGCAGGAGCGTATCCCTGCCCATCGCGACGGTGACCAGAATCAGGTGAAAATTGAGGAGCGCGCCGAAATATACGGAGGCGAGAACATGCCGCCCGCTTCTGTTGATAAGAAGCGTGAAGGTCAGGAACGCGTTCAGAGCGAACAGCTCGGCCAGTACAAGAGTCCAGCCGTTCCTCAGGCAAAGGATCATATACGGTACGTTCACGAGTATCATCAGAAGCGAGCCGAGATTGCTCATCCTGATGTACTTCGCTTTTTCCGCTCCCATGTCCTCCGGTACGCCGAGATCTATGATGCGCCCGAACGCTTTTCTCATGTCGTTTATACTATCATATCCAACGGATGCCTGGTTTGTTGATGGGTTGAATTATTCCGCGTCGTCGCGATTCCAAATCGGCCGACGTGCGGCTCCTGAATGGCGAGTCGGAAAATGCAGCCCGCTACCGCCCCCTTTCCCAAACAAGGAAATTACTCGCCCCTGCACACCATGCGGAAACCGACGTCCCGTCAACCGCGCATTGGGAGGAAAGCTCCTCGGGCCTTGATCTCCAGACTGCGCGCGCCGTTCGATGTTAGGAAGCGAAGGAGTTGCCCAGGACGCTTTTGTATGGCTAGGTTGCGTTCAGTACTGACGATCCGGTCGAAGAGGCCGAGGGTGCGCGCTGCCTTGCAGGTTAGAATCCGTGACGAAGAAGCGCGCCTTCACGGACCTGCCGCCGTTGCGGATCAGGCGGAATACGCCGTCCGAGGCAATGATCGCGTTGCCGGATTTCAGGATCAGGGTCGCGCCGTCCGCCCGGAATTTCGTCGTCAAGATTCCTGCCGCCTTCTATTCGATTACGTCCACGAGGACGTAGTCGATCGAGATGTACCAGGTTTCGCCACTGTCGGGCTTGGTTCAATGCCCCCGGAAGACGCAGGCGACACCTGTCGCCCCGGCGCCGCCGTCCTTTCCGCCGCCGCGACGCAGGAATAACGGGAAACCAAACGTCATGATGACTTGCGTTTAGTCTGTATTGAACGAAGATGGACTTGCATTTGGTCATGTTTTCCCGTAAACTTGTCCCATGATCAAGCGCGGATGGTGGGAATCCAGGCTCCATGAATTGTGGACGCGGCGGAACGTGGTCTGGTTGTCGGGCGTCCGGCGTTCCGGGAAGACGCTTCTGTGCCGAGGATTGGAAGCGGCCCGCTTCCTTGACTGCGAACTGCCTTCGGTGCGGCGGGAAATGGAAGATCCCGAAGGATTTCTCGGATCGATGGGCGATGGAATTCTCGTGTTGGACGAAATCCATCGATTGGGGGATCCTGCTTCCCTGCTCAAGATAGCCGCGGACTATTTTCCGGGGCTCAAGATTGTCGCAACCGGTTCTTCCACCCTGGGGGCGTCCGCGAAGTTCAGGGATACGCTCTCGGGACGGAAAGGCGAGTTGTGGCTGACCCCGCTTTGTGAGGCGGATACCGGTTTCCCGGATTACAGGGACCGGAACCGTCGTTTCCTCAACGGCGGGCTACCCGGTTTCTTTCTGTCCGGAACCCGTGACGATCGTGAATATACGGAATGGTTCGAAGCGTACTGGGCACGGGACATTCTCGAACTTTTCCGCCTTGAGCGCCGCTCGTCCTTCCTGAAATTCGCTGAGTTGCTTCTGGCCCAAAGCGGCGGCCGTTTCGAAGCCTCGTCCTTCGCGGCGGCCTGCGGCGTCAGCCGGCCGACTATCATGAATTATCTGAGCGTGATGGAAGCGACTTACCTCGTGCATGTCATCAGGCCGTACCACGGACGGATCGCCGGGGAGATCACGGCGACACCGGCGGTGTACGGTTTCGATACCGGCTTCGTCGCATGGGCTCAGGGTCTCCACGAGGTGACCGAAAAGGGAAAAGGCTTCTTCTGGGAGCATCTCGTCCTGAACGAATTGATGGCCCGCTTGCAGACACGGGAGATCATGACATGGCGGGACAAACAGCAGCACGAAGTCGATTTCATCAGGGTTCCGCGCGGACAGCCGCCTACAGCGATAGAAGTGAAATGGAAAGCCGATGCCTTTGAACCGAAGGGGATGCTCGCCTTCCGGAAATTGCACCCTCAGGGGCGCAACCTCGTCGTCGCGTCAGACCTGACTTCTATGTACACCCGGACCGTCGCGGGGCTGGATGTGACTTGGGTGCCTATCGAATGCTTGGCGCAAGAATTACTACAGGCAAGCGTGCCGCAATAAGGCGGCCGCTTCCGCCGACTATCCTTTCGGCGCTTTTCCTCCTGCTCGCGGTCTGCGGCCCGTCGGCGAGAGATTCCGGCGGCGGATAACTGTCGGAACCATCGATTGACCCGTCCTTCTGGGGCTCCTGGTACCGGATCAAAAGCCAGACCCAGTTCGAGGTCTGGTACTTAACCGTGAAGCGCGTGTATTTCGACCCGGTGCGCCCGCAGGGTCTGACCCCAGCTGAAGTTCCCCGGGCTCAGTCCCCTTGTCCTTTCCCTTTCTCCCATGAATCGCTTATCCTGCCGACGGTATTACGTATGGGGCGGTTCCGATTCCACTTTTACTCCGATGAGGGGTCTGAGCCGCCGCATATCCTGCGATGATGGCGAGGTGAATTCCGGCTTAATCCGATACGAATGGCGTCAAGCGTGAGACTGTCGTCCAGTACGATCAGGGACATCGAACGTCTGGTCTATGAATATGGGTCGAGGGTCGTACCATTTTCGTGGAGCTCGCCGACGAACGCATAATCGGCTTTCCTGCGAATCGATTCAAACTCCTGAAAGCCGCGACAGATCAAGCGTTGCGGAAGGTTTTATTGCGTCTGGACGGTACTGCCCTGCGTTGGGAAGAATTGGATGAGGATCTTACCGTTCAAGGCATCTTGGAGGGACGATTCCAGCTGCCTCCGGTCTGAAAAGGATCCCCGGGGGGCCGCGGGATCGCCCCGCGCTCGCGCGGGGAAGCCCGCGGCGGGGGGCGTGCCTGATGGGATCGCCTTCGGCCGGAAACTTGACGCCCCCCTCCTCCCCTTTCCCCGCCCTCCCTTTCTTCGATATAATAGGTCAACTATGGACAACAAGAACCTGCATTGGGCCGACCAGACAGCGGAGAAGATCATCCGCGAGAAGGGCGAAAAGGATAGCTATACCTGCGCTTCGGGCATCACCCCTTCGGGCACGGTGCATATCGGGAACTTCCGCGAGATTATTTCCGTGGATCTCGTGGTGCGCGCGCTGCGCGACATGGGCAAGAAGGTCCGCTTCATCTATTCCTGGGACGATTATGACGTCTTCCGCAAGGTTCCCGTCAACATGCCCAACCAGGAGCTGCTGGCCGCGCATCTGCGCTTCCCGATCACCATGGTCCCCGATCCTTGGGATAGGGACGGGAGCTACGCGCGCCACCACGAGGTTGACGTGGAGTCCGTGCTGCCGATCGTCGGGATCAAGCCGGATTTCCTGTACCAGTCCGAGCGCTACCGCGCCTCCATGTACGCGGAGGGGATGCGCAAGGCGCTTGAGCACCGCGCGGCGCTCAAGGATATCCTGGACAAGGTCCGCGACGACGAGCACAAGATCCAGGGCGAATGGTGGCCGGTGAGCGTGTTCTGCGACGCTTGCAACAAGGACACGACCGAGATCGACGGCTGGGACGGGGAATGGGGCGTGAGCTACCATTGCGAGTGCGGCCGCAAGGAAACCGTGGACCTCCGCACGACCAAGGCCGTTAAGCTCGGCTGGCGCGTGGACTGGCCGATGCGCTGGAACTTCGAGCGGGTGGATTTCGA
>DPXI01000091.1:0-15937 GCA_003527485.1 Treponema sp.
GCATAAAGGTTTTGCAGACCTCTCCCTTACCGCTTGGGTACGGCGCCGATCGCCGGACGAATATACCAAATACCCTCCGCTTTGTCCAGCGCCGCCCTTCCGTTGAAGCCGGCCGGCTTCAACGTCCAGCGCACAGATCGGCGAGGCGGGAAACCCCTTCCCGTATCGTTTCACAGGAAGAATTGGAGAAATTCAGCCGCATGCAATTCTCGCCGCCGCCGCCGGGGAAGAAGTCGGCGCCGGGAACGAAAGCCACCTTCCTTTCAAGGGCGCGGCGGAGTAGGTCCGTCGTATCCAGGCCTTCGGGTCCCGTCACCCACAGGAACATTCCTCCTTCCGGCCGGGTCCACGAAAAACCGCTTCCCAGGCTGGAGGAAAGCGCGGCGTCCATGGCGGCGTAACGTTCGCCGTAGGCCGCGCGCACCTTCTCCACATGGGCGGCATTGTCGAAGTCGCGCAGGTAGCGCTCCAGGGTCAGCTGATCGAAGCTGGAGGTATGCAGGTCCGCCGCCTGTTTGGCGATCACCAGTTTGTCCCGTATAGGAGCCGGGGCCACTGCCCAGCCCGTCCGGAAGCCCGGCGCGACGGTCTTGGAAAAGGTGCTCAGGTAGACGATCCTCCCCGCTTCGTCCAGGGCCTTGATCGGCGGAATGTGCTCGCCTCGGTAGCGCAGCCTGCCGTAAGGATCGTCCTCCACGATGACCAGGCCGCGGCGGACGGCCACCTCGTACAGCGACTTCCGCCGTGCCGCGCTCAGGGTACGCCCGGTGGGATTCTGGAAATTGGGAATGACGTACAGGAACCGGACGTCGGCGTCCCGGGAGAGTTCGTCCACCGCTTCCGGAACGATGCCCTCGTCGTCCGTCGGCACGGGCCGGAAGCGGGCCTGGAAGCATTGGAAGGATTGGATCGCCGCGAGGTAGGTCGGATTCTCGGTGAGGATGGTCGCGCCCGGATCGATGAAGATCTTGCCGATCAGATCCAAGGCCTGCTGGGAGCCGGTGGTGACGATGACATCATCCGCGGAGCAGCCGACGCCGCGGGTTTCCATCTCCAGCGCGATGCGCGAACGGAGGGCCGGCATGCCTTCCGTCGTGCCGTACTGCAGGGCGCGCGGGCCGATGTCGGCGAGCACGCGGCCGGCCGCCAGCGCTATGTCCCCGACCGGAAACAGTTCGGGCGCCGGCAAGCCTCCGGCGAAGGAGATGATGTCGGGACGTTCGGTGACCTTCAATATCTCCCGTATCGACGACGGCTTCATGGCCGACATGCGCTTCGCGAAAACAACGCCCATCTATCGCCTCCTGAATGGACTGAAGCCTAGCAAAGTGATACGATACAATCAAGGTACAGGAGGCCGTTCTGCATGTTTTCTGTAATAGCACAGATTGATCGAAGTTCGGCCGAACCGATCCGATCCCAGATCGCGGAGGCCTTTTCGCTCGCCATCGCCTCGGGCGCCCTCGCCGCGTCCTCCCGCCTGCCTTCCATCCGCTCCCTCTCCGCCCGGCTCGGCGTAAGCCCGGCTACCGCCGCGGCTGCCTACGACGATCTGGTCGCCCGGCGCCTAGTCGTTTCGCGCGCGCGGTCGGGTTTCGCCGTGGCGGGCAGACGAGGCGCCGATCCTTCGCGCACTGACTCCGGTGAAGTACAACTTTCCATGAACCGCATAGAACCGAACCTCCGCCTCCATCCGGCCGCGGAATTCGCGCGCGTCCTCGCGTTGACGGCCGAGGACGACCCCGGAGCGGGCGGCTACGAGGATTACCGGGGCTCGATCGCGCTCCGGCGCGCCCTTGCCGAACTGGACAGGGACGACGGCATCGACTCGGAGCCCGGCTCGGGAATGCTCGTGACCGCAGGCGCCCAGCAGGCCATCAGCCTCCTCGCCAGGACGGCGGGAGCGGGGGCCCGCGTAGCGATCGAGGACCCGACCTATCCCGGCGCGCGGCTTGCGTTCCGTTCCGCCGGGGCCGAACTGGTCCCGATCGCCTCGGACGGCGACGGACCCGACCCGGACGATCTGGACGCCGCCTGCGAGGGAGGCCGCCTGGACCTGTTCTACTGCGTCCCGACCTACGGCAATCCCGGCGGGAGGAGCTGGAGCCCCGCGGCCCGGGAACGCGTGCTGCGCGCCTCGGCGCGGGAGGGCTTCACCGTCGTGGAGGACGATTACCTCGGGGATCTGGACTACCTCGGGGAAAGGCTCCCGCGCCTCGCCGCCCTCGCGCCTTCGATTCCGGGTTCCCGCGTGATACGCGTGCGCACCTTCTCCAAATGCCTTCTGCCCGCCCTCCGCATCGCGGAGGTGACGGCCGACGCGCGGACCATCGAAACCTTGCTTGTCATGAAATCCGCCGACGATATCTGCGGATCGGCCTTGATGCAGCGATCGCTCGCATGCTTCCTCAGGGAGGGCCGGTATGCGGCTCATCTGGAACGGGTCAGGCCGCATTACGCCTCGGTGCGGAAGTCGCTGAGGGAGGCTTTGGCGAATTCGAAAAGCGGGCTCCGTTTCGACGATCCGCCTGCGGGCCTTTGCCTACTCGGCAGCCTGGAACCGGGACTGGATGTCGCCTCCTTCGTCTCAGGATGCGGCGCGGAGGGAATCCTCATCTCCTCCGGCCCTGATTTCTGGAACGACCGCAACGACGGGGCGGCCCGGTTCCGCATCGGTTTCGGGAATCTGGAACCGGGCGATGTCGGACGCGCGGTCGGAGGGATGGAACGGGCCGCGGCCCGCGCGAGGAACGGATTCTTCGAGCGATCGCTCCTATAAATCCGTCAAAGCTTCCCGGTTTCCACCGGATCCGCGCTCTCAGCGGAGGAACAAGGATTGCACAGGCCGAAGAAATCGAGACGATGGCCGGTCACGACCCGGCCGAGCATGGCCGAAGCGCGCTCGTCCAAATCATGCGGAAGGGGAAAAGCGACGTCCTCCACTTTGCCGCAGGCTTGGCAGACGAAGTGGTAGTGGACACTCGTGTCCGCGTCGAACCGGTCGAAGGTGCTGCCCGACTGGAGCACGCGCACCAGGCCTTGGTCATGCAGGATGTTCAGGTTGCGGTAGACCGTGCCGAGGCTCAGGTCCGGAAAATCGCGTTTGAGTTCATCGTAGATCCACGCCGCGGTCGGGTGCGAATCCGTACGGCGCAGGGTATCGAGGATGCGTTCCCGCTGGCGCGAGCGCTTGTAGCGCTTGGCTTCGACCGTAGTATCCATGCATTCCCCCGCTTCAAACTAATTGATCGGCTGTGAAGAGGTCAAGAGCCGAGAATCATTCCTGTCATTATCCGCCAACAGCACTATCGAACCAAGGCTCTCGCGAATCTTTTCGCGTTCCGTCTCGCCGCGATAACCGAAGGGGACCAACACCGACACGCGCCAGTCCTGCGGGTCCAGGCCGAGGACGGAGCGGACCTCGTCCTCCCTGTAGCCTTCGATGGCGCAGGAGTCCACGCCCGCAGCGGCCGCGGCCGTCATCATGTTCGCCAACGCGATGTAGCCCTGCGCGCGCGCCCAGTGCTCCACCAGGCCGTTGGCCCGCAGATAATCCCAGTAACCTTGATAGTCCTGGACGAAGACCGGCAGGCCCCCCGGGAAGCGTCCGGCGCGCGAGCGGACGAAGGGGGAATCGGGCGCATAATGGCGCTCGGTCCGCACCGCGATCGCGACCACGAAAGAAGCGGTCCGCAGGTTCTCCTGGTCGAAGCAGGCCGTGAAAAGGCGCTCCTTCAGCTCAGCCGACTCGGCGACCACGAAGAGCCAAGGCTCCAGGCCGAAGGACGAAGGCGAAAGCCGGCCGGCCTCCAGGATGAGCCGGAGCGTTCCGTCATCGACCTTCCGTTCCGCGTCGAAGAGCTTGCAGGCGTAGCGGACGGCCATCGCCTCCAGCACCGCCTCGGCTCGTGCGGGAGGCTCCATCAGGGAATCAACTCCAGGGCCGTTTCGAACATGCTGACGAGCATTGTCTGCCGTTCCAGGGCGGTCAGCTCCTTGCGCGTGACGTTGGAATCGGAGCAGGTCAGCAGGGTCAAAGCCTTCTTGCCCAGGTACGCGGCGTTGCAGTACAGGGCGTAGCACTCCATGTCCGTGCCGGCGCAACCCATGCGGGCCCATTTTTTCCAGCCTTCGTCGCCGCGGGCGCTGTACAGGGAAAAGACGTCGGAAGAGAAGATGTTGCCCGTCCAGTACCGGAAGGATTTCGCGCGGGCGGCGGCGACCGCCTTCTCCAGGAGCCCGTAATCGGCGCAGGGGGAGAAGGTTCCCGGCAACTCGTACTGCGCCGCATAACTTGAGTCCGTGGAGGCGGACATGGCGAACAGGAGGTCGCCGACCTCCACCTCCGCCGTAAGTCCGCCGCAGGTTCCGATCCTGACGATGCGCTCGACGCCGTAATGGGAATAAAGCTCATAGGAGTAGATCCCCATGGAGGGCGCGCCCATACCGGATCCCATGACGGAAACCGGCTTTCCCCGGAAGGTTCCGGTGAAGCCGAGCATGCCGCGCACGGACGTTACCTGGACGGCCCCTTCAAGATAATTCTCGGCGACGAATTTTGCGCGAAGCGGATCGCCCGGCATCAGGACGAAGGGGGCGATCTCCCCGGGAACGGCGGCGTTGTGCGGGGTTCCCGCATCATGGGCATACAGATGGTGCATTTCAGCTCTTTCCTTTGTCGAAGGCTTGGCCGACCGCGCGCGGGGCGTAGTCCTTGCCGCTGAAGACGACGAGGGTGACCAGGGTGATGACGTAGGGCATCACGGAGAAGAATTCGCTGGGAAGGAAGCGGAGGGACTGGATGTTCACCATGTAGATCGCCAGCGCCACCGAGGAGCCGAACAATAGGGAGGAGCCGAGGACGCCCTTGGGCAGCCAGCGTCCGAAGGAAACGGCGGCCAGGGCGATGAAGCCCGCCCCGTTGATGGTGAACACCGTGTACTGGATGGTCTGGGTCAGCACCAGGCAGCCGCCCGCTAGGCCTGCGAGGGCTCCGGAAACCAGCACGGCGATGTAGCGGATGCGGACCACGTCTATGCCGGCGGAGGCCGCGGCCTGGGGATGCTCGCCGCAGGCGCGCAGGCGCAGGCCGACGGGGCGGCGGTACAGGAAGTACCAGGCGATGACGAGGACGACGAGCGCGATCCAGGCGGTCGGGTAGACGCCGAAGGGACCGGGCATCATGCCCAGGCGGAAGGGCTCCGTCCGCTCCTGCTTGAAAATGATCTGGCAGAGGAAGACGGTGATGCCCGTGGACAGGAGGTTGATTCCCGTGCCGGAGACGATCTGGTCGGCCTTCAGAGTGATGGAGGCGAAGGCGTGGATTACGGAGAAGGCCAGTCCCGTCGCCGTGGCGATCAGGAGGGCCAGGGGAATGGACAGGTTAAAGGAAGATTCCAGAAGCACGTGGGTGGCTGCCGCGGAAAAAGCCCCGATGCCCATCAGGCCCTCAAGGGCTATGTTGGCCACGCCCGAGCGCTCGCACACGAGGCCGCCGACCGCGGCGATGAGGATGGGCGACACGATCATGAGGATGGAAGGGAGCATCTGGGCGAAGTTTCCGACTAATCCGATAAAATCCGTCATTCGATCGTCCTCCCCTTGCGGGCAAGTTCTTTCATGCGCCATTCCACCAGCATCCGCACGCCGGCGCGCAGCGAGATGAACACCACGACGAGTCCCATGATGATGGAAGCGATCTCCTTGGGAATCTGCCGCGACTGCATCAGGGGCTGGGCCGACTTCAGCATGCCGAAAAGCAGGCCGGCCAGGGCCGTGCCGAGCGCGGTGCTGTTGCCGACCAGGGCTACCGCGATGCCGTCGAAACCGTAGCCGTCCAGGCCTCCCAGCACGCGGCCGTAGGAGAAGGAGCCGAGGGACACGACGGCGCCGGCCAGTCCCGCGAAGGCGCCCGATATCGCCATGGCCGTGGTGACGCTCGCGGTGACGTTGATGCCGCCGTAGCGGGCCGCGTCCTTGTTCAGCCCCGTCGCGCGCAACGAAAAGCCGAGCCGCGTCTTGCCGATGACCACCCAGAAGAAAAGCACGGAGGCGACGGCGAGCCATAGTCCGTAGTTCAGGCGCGAGCCGTTGGTTAGGGCCTGGAGGAAAGGACTGTCCAGCCGCGCGGTGTCGGGAAAGGTCGGCGTCCGGTAGGTGTTCGCGCCCGGAATGAGCTGCGTCAGGACGCGGGAAGAGAAATAGGCGATATAATTCATCATGATGGTCGCGACCACCTCGGAGACGCTGTAGCGCGCCTTCAGGGCTCCGACTATGCCGCCCCAGAGGGCTCCGGCTGCGACCGCCGCCAGGATCGCGAGTACCCAGTGCAGGCCGGCCGTATGGGGAGCGAAAAGTGCGACGAACTGGGCGGCCGTGAGGCCTACCACGTATTGGCCTTCGGCGCCGATGTTGAACAGGCCCGTGCGGCCGGCGAAAGCCACCGAAAGGCCGCAGAGCACGAGGGGAATGGACATCACCAGCCATTCGCCGATGTAGCGGGCATTCCAGATTCCCCTTCGGAGGTCCCAACCCGAGACCACCTGCACGATGGCCGAATACATGCCGGCCGGATTCCTTCCCACCAAGGCGACGAGCAGGGTACCCATCAGGAAACCGAGCAGGACCACCGCGACGGAAACGAGGCCGTCGGAGGAGGTGAACGTGTCCAATATGCGGTCCTGGAGCGGGGCATCACGACTGGCGCGCACGGGAACCTCCTTTCATGCCGGCCATCATCGCGCCGATCCTGCGTTCGTCGGCCTCGGAGGCCTCCAGGACGCCGACGACCTCCCCCTTGGAGATCGCCGCTATGCGGTCGCACAGATTGAGGATTTCGTCCAGCTCGAATGAAATCACCAGCACGGCCCTCCCCTTGTCCCGCTCGTCGATGATGCGGCGGTGGATGTATTCGATGGCTCCCACGTCAAGGCCCCGCGTCGGCTGGGCCACGACCAGCAGCTCCGGCGAGAGGTCGATCTCCCGGGCGATGACCGCCTTCTGCTGGTTGCCGCCCGACATGGAGGAGGCCTTGGTGGCCGCTCCCGAACCCGCGCGGATGTCGAACTGGGCAATGAGCTCGTCCGCGTGCTTCGCGATGGCCGCGAAATCCAGGAAGCCCCAGCGGTTCGAAAAGGGCTCCTTCATGAAGTCCTTCAGCGCGAGGTTCTCGTCCAGACGGAAATCGAGCACGAGCCCGTGCTTGTGCCTGTCCTCGGGCACCAGGCCGATGCCCGCCTGTATCCGCTCGCGTATTTTCGCGTGCGCCAGGTCCCGGCCTTTCAGCAGGATGCGGCCCGATTTGACCGGCAGCAGGCCGGCGATGGCCGCCACCAGCTCGGACTGTCCGTTTCCGTCCACGCCCGCCACGCCGACCACTTCTCCAGCGCGGACCTCCAGGGAGAGTCCGCGTACCGCGGGAACGCCCTTGGAACCGATCACCGTGAGATCTTCGATCCTGAGAACGACCTCCCCCGGCTTGGCTGGCGCCTTGTCCAGGCGGAAACTCACCGAACGGCCGACCATCATCTCCGCGAGCTGTTCCTCGCTCGCGAGCGCCACATCGACAACGCCGACGAGCTTGCCTCTGCGGAGCACCGTGCAGCGGGAGGCGGCCTCCTTGATCTCGCGCAGCTTGTGCGTGATAAGCACGATGGTCTTGCCTTCGTCCCTCAGGCGCTTCAGGATGTCCAAAAGTTCGTCGATTTCCTGGGGGGTGAGCACGGCGGTCGGTTCGTCGAAAATGAGGATTTCCGCGTTCCGGTACAGTATCTTCAGGATTTCGACCCGCTGCTGCATCCCGACGGTGATGCTTTCTATCCGGTCGCGCGGATTCACGGACAGACCGTAGCGCTCCGAAAGCTCCGCCACGCGCTTCTCCGCGCTCGCGAGATCCACGTCGCCCGTCCCCGTCCGTGGCTCCAGTCCCAGGACTATATTCTCGGTCACGGTGAAGTTATGGACGAGCTTGAAATGCTGGTGCACCATGCCGATCCCGAGTTCGGTGGCGTCGTTGGGGCTGCGTATGCGCTCCTCTTTCCCCCGGACCTTTATCGTACCGGAATCGCAGTCGTACAGGCCGAACAGGATGGACATCAGGGTCGACTTCCCGGCGCCGTTCTCCCCGAGCAGGGCATGGATCTCACCCACCGCGACGGAGAAGTCCACGCCGTCGTTCGCGACCACGCCGGGAAAAATCTTGGTAATTCCGACCATCTCAATCGCGTTGTCCGGCATCGGCACCTCCTGCGTATCGGAAGGGCATTATATACGGAAGAAGGGAAAAGGGTAAATAAAAAAGGCCGGCCCCCGAGTGGGAAACCGGCCGTTCCAGTCAGCGGAAACGCTTACTGGGCGTCTTTCGCCTGGAGGTTCTGGGGGAAACCGGGGAGGGCTTTGGCTGCGGCATGGGTCGCGGCTACCTTCGTCTCACCGGAGATGATCTTGGCCTTGACGGCGTCGACCTGGGAAGCTATATCGGCGCCGAGCTCGGCGTTCTTGGCGGAGAAGCCGACGCCCTCGGACTTGGTGTCCAGCACAACGACCTCGGCCTTGAAGGTGCCGTTCTTCACCGAGTCCAAGGCGACCTTGGAAGCGGTCTCGACGCGCTTGAGCATGGAAGTCAGCACGGCCGACTTGCCTTCGACATACACTCCGTCCTCGTACTGGTCGGAATCGACGCCGATCGCCCAGACGTTCTTGCCCTGGGAGCGGTATTCCTTGGCCTGGGCGATGGTGCCGTTGCCCGTGCCGCCCGCCGCGGAGAAGATGGCGTACACGCCGGAATCGAACCAGTTTTTGGCCTGGGCCTTGGCGAGCTCGGGCTTGCCCCAGTCGTTGGCGTAGTAGTCGACCACTTCGGCATCGGGGAGTACGGACTTGATGCCCTGGACGTAGCCGACTTCGAACTTGGTGATGACCGGACCGGGGATTCCGCCGATGAAGCCGAACTTCGGCTTGGCGATTCCGTCGGCCTTGGCCTTCAGGGCCGCCGCGACGCCGACGAGGTAGGATCCCTCATGCTCGGAGAAAGTGACCTGCATGACGTTCGGGGCGCTGACCCAGTCGACGTCGACGATCATGTATTTCTGGTTGGCGTACTGGGGGGCGACCTCGCCGAGAGCGTCTGACCAAGTGAAACCGGTGACGATCACGAGATCGTACTTCTCGTCCGAAGCCTGCTTGAGGTTCGGGACGTACAAGTCCTGGGTCTGTGCGGTCACGACGTCGTAAAGCTTGCCCTTGTTGGCCTGATTCTCCCAGCTGTCGCCGTAGAAATCCAGGATTCCGCGCCAAGCGGCGGCGTTGAAGGACTTGTCGTCGATTCCGGTGGCGTCGGTGAGCAGGCGGACGGTGGTCGTGGGAGCGGCGGCCGCGGGGGCGACGGGGGCCGCCTTCTTGGCGCAGCCGAGCGTCGCGAGGGCGACGGCAACGGAAATTCCAATGATGAACGCTTTCTTCATGTTTCATTCCTCCTTACAGAATGGCGATCCGGGCTTCAATGACTCCCTGAGCGCCCTCCGAGCATAGTCATCGTCGCGGTTAAGGTCAAGCGGTACCGTATTCTGCGGTACGGTGTCGGGGAAAACAGAAGAAAGTAGCCAGTAGTCAGCGAGATAGTGGATGCAGGTTACTGGTTACCTTCATTGGGGATTAAAACAAATGATTCATCCGATCGCGTTTGGTGTCCAGGTAGGCGGCGTCGTGGATATTCGGCGGGATCACGATCGGGATCCTGTCATCAACGCTCACTCCCTCGGCGGTGAGCTTGTCGATCTTGTCCGGATTGTTGGTCATCAGGGCCACCGACTTGATGCCGAGAAGGGAGATGATCCGCGCGGCCACCGCGTACTCGCGGGCTTCCCCCGGATATCCGAGGTAGAGATTCGCTTCGACAGTGTCCAAACCCAGATCCTGGAGTTGGTAGGCCTTGATCTTGTTCAGCAAGCCTATCCCCCTGCCCTCCTGTTTCATGTACACGACCGCGCCGATGCCGCGCTCCTCGATGTACCTGAGCGCCGCTTCCAGCTGATCGCGGCAATCGCAGCGCAGGCTCCCAAGGACGTCACCGGTGTGGCACTGGGAATGGACGCGGACGGGCACTGCGGTGCCGCCGAGCACCTCGCCCTTGACGATGGCGGTGTGCTCTTTGTCGTTCTTGGCGTCGTAGAAGCCGTACAGGGTGAAGGTCCCGAAGCGCGTAGGGAGTTCGGCGTGGGCGACGAGCTCGACGCAGACGCCTTCATCCTCGCAGAAGGCATTTTTCGCCCTGCAATAGTGCTCCTCAAGGATGAAATCGGGCTTCCCGCTCAGCTTCCGTTCCAGGTCCTCGCGGGTCATCTGTTTGTCGCACTGCTCCATCGTCGCCGTTTCCATTTCGCGCTCTCCTTATCGGAACCCTTCCTAATATAGGGCCGCGGGGGTAAAAAGGACAAATAAAACGGAAGGGGGATGAAAGTAGCAGGAAGCCGGTAGCAGGAAGCCGGTAGCCGGTAGCCGATCGGAACATAACAGGCAACATTAAGCGAGCTGCTGGATGCTGGCTACCGGATTCCTTCCGACGACAATAAAAGAATGGGCCCGTCCCTTTCGGAACGGACCCGCCTATCTATCCATCACGGCCCGAGCCGGAACGGAAATCTACTTCTTGCTGTTCTTGATCACTGCCTGGGCGCCCGCGAGGCGCGCTATCGGAACGCGGAAGGGGGAGCAGGAGACGTAGTTCAGGCCGGTGCGGTAGCAGAAGTCGATCGTCGCCGGATCTCCGCCCTGCTCGCCGCAGATGCCTACCTTGAGGTCGCCCTTGACGCTGCGGCCTTTGGTGGTCGCCCAGTTCATGAGAATGCCGACGCCTTCCTCGTCCACCGACTTGAAGGGGTCGGTTTCCAGCAACTCCTTCTCCAGATATGCTGGAAGGAAGGAAGCGGCGTCGTCGCGGCTGAACGCGAACGTCATCTGGGTGAGGTCGTTGGTGCCGAAGCTGAAAAAGTCGGCGTATGCGGCGATCTTGTCCGCCAGAAGCGCGGCACGGGGCACCTCGATCATGGTTCCGATCGAGATGTCCAGCTTCACGTTCGCCTTGGCCAGTACCCGGGTCACGATGGCCTCGGCGCTCGGGCGCAGGAGACGGAGTTCCTGCTCGTCGCAGACGATGGGGATCATGATCTCGGGCTTCACGGGGATGCCCTTCTTCACGCAGTCGACCGCGGCGAGGGCGATAGCCTCGACCTGGATGTCGTAGATCTCCGGGTATGTGACCGCAAGGCGGCAACCGCGGTGGCCGAGCATGGGGTTGGATTCGTGGAGCTTGTCGATCTTGGGCTGCAGATCCTTGGCCTTGACGCCGAGGTGGGTCGCCAGCTCCGCGACTTCTTCCTTGCTATGGGGAACGAACTCATGCAGCGGCGGATCCAGAAGTCGGATGGTGACGGGCTTGCCGCCCATCGCCTTGAAAATGCCGAAGAAGTCCTTCTTCTGCAAGGGAAGAATCTTCTTGAGCGCTTCCTTCCTGGTGGCCTCATCGTCGGCGAGGATCATCGCGCGGAAATGGATGAGTTTTTCCTTCTCGAAGAACATGTGCTCCGTCCGGCAAAGGCCGACGCCCTGGGCGCCGAATTCAATGGCGCGCCTCGCGTCCTCAGGCTGGTCGGCGTTGGTCCTGACGTCGAANNATCTTCGGCACCACGACCGGAAGCTCGCCGTCGTAGACGTCGCCGGTGGAGCCGTCGATGGTGATCCAGTCCCCTTCCTTGTAGGTGTTCGCGCCGATCACGACCTTCTTACCCTGGACGGAGACGCCCTTGGCGCCGGCGACGCAGGGGGTTCCCATGCCGCGGGCGACGACGGCAGCGTGGCTCGTCATGCCGCCGGTGGAGGTGAGGATGCCCTGGGCAACGACCATGCCGCCGATATCCTCGGGACTCGTGTCCTTGCGGACGAGGAGGACTTTTTCGCCCCGCCCGGCCCATTCTTCCGCTTCCGCCGCGGTAAACACGATCTTTCCGGAAGCCGCTCCGGGGGAGGCGTTCAGGCCTTTGGTGAGGGACTTGGCGCCCTTCAGGACCTTGGGATCCACCATCGAATGGAGAAGCTGGTCGAGGTTCTCGGGGGTCACGCGCAGGATCGCGGTATTCTTGTCGATGAGGCCTTCGGCGACCATGTCCACCGCGCACTTGACGGCGGCCGCTCCGGCGCGCTTGCCGTTGCGGGTCTGCAGGATGTACAGGGTACCCTGCTGGACCGTAAATTCCATGTCCTGCATGTCCTTGAAATGGGTTTCCAGACGGTCCTTGATCTCCACGAGCTGCTCGTAAACCTTCTTGTTCTTCTTAGCCAGGCCCGAAATCTTTTCGGGGGTGCGGATTCCGGCGACGACGTCCTCGCCCTGGGCGTTCATCAGGAATTCGCCGTAGAATTCGTTTTTGCCGGTGGAAGGATCGCGGCTGAAGCATACGCCCGTGCCCGAATCGTCCCCGAAGTTGCCGAACACCATCGACTGCACGTTGACGGCCGTACCCTTGAGCTTCTTGATGTTGTACAAATCGCGGTATTTGATGGCCCGCTCGTTCATCCAGGAACCGAACACGGCGTCGGTCGCGCCCCAGAGTTGCTCCAAGGGATCCTGGGGGAAGTCCTTCTTGGCGTATTTCTTGACCAGCTTCTTGTAATCGGAGACGAGTTTTTCGAGGTCCTTCGGGCCCAGGCCCGTATCCAGTTCCACCTTCTTGGCCTTCTTCACGGCCGCCAGGGCCTCTTCGAACTCGTGGTGGGGCACGCCCATGACGACGTCGCCGTACATCTGGATGAAACGGCGGTAGGCGTCCCAGGCGAAGCGGGGATTGCCCGTTTTCTCGGCGACGGCGACGACGGCCTTGTCGTTCATGCCCAGGTTGAGGATCGTATCCATCATGCCGGGCATGGAGACGGCGGCTCCGGATCTGACGGAGACGAGCAGGGGGTCCTTGGCGTCGCCCAGCTTCTTGCCCATCATCTTCTCGAGCTTCTTCAGCTGCTCCGACACCTCGGTTTCCAGTCCCGCGGGGTACTTATTGCCGGCTTCCACGAAGGCCGCGCACACTTCGGTGGAGATGGTGAATCCCGGAGGGACGGGGATGCCCAAATTCGTCATTTCCGCGAGGTTCGCGCCCTTGCCGCCGAGCAGGTCCTTCATTTTCGCGTCGCCTTCGGCTTTTCCTTCGCCGAAGAAGTACACGTACTTCTGCTTTGCCATATCCGATATTCCTCCATTGATTCGCTTTTACCGTCAGTTCTCGAACAAGAGTTATCGGAGGTGCCGGAATCTGTCAAGTGAAAAACCGCTTCCGCGAACGAAAGAATTTCCTTATAAGCGCCTCTCCGGCGGCGCGGCGCCGGGCGCATTGCGGATCGTCCCCGCTTCGTAATACAATGATCCAATGAATCCCCACGATTTGCCCGTTTACGAGCACAAGGACCTCATCCTCAAGGCGCTTGCCGACCACCAGGTCGTCATCGTCGAAAGCCCGACCGGATCGGGCAAGACGACCCAGATGCCCATCATCCTCCACGAAGCCGGCTATGCCCGGAACGGCATCATCGGCGTGACCCAGCCGCGCCGCATCGCGGCGGTTTCCGTCAGCGAATACATAGCGCGCCAGCTGGGCGCCACAATTCCCGGCATCGTCGGTTATAAAATGCGCTTCGAGGATCAAACGGACCAGACCACCGCCATCAAGATCATGACCGACGGCATACTGCTGCAGGAGATGAAGCTTGATCCGTACCTCTCCAAGTACGGCGTGATCATGGTCGACGAAGCCCACGAGCGGAGCCTGAACATCGACTTCGTGCTCGGCCTGCTGAAGCGGGTGCTGGAGTCGCGACCCGAATTCAAGGTCGTCGTCTCTTCGGCGACCATCAACGCGCAGATCTTCTCCGAGTATTTCGGCGAATGCCCCATCGTCAAGATCGATGCGACGACCTTCCCCGTCACCCTCATTTACGATCCGCCGGTCTCCGATCCCGCGCTCGGATCGCGGGGAGTGAGCGACGCGCAGCTGGACAAGATCGACGCCATCGTGGACCGGGTCGTCTCTGAAAAGAGGGACGGCGACATACTGGTCTTCCTTTCCGGGGAAAAAGTCATCAAGGACTGCATGGAGCGCCTGTACGCTGGTCCCTCGGGGAATTTCGTCCATTGCGTGCCCCTGTACGGCAGGCTCGGCAAGGAGGAACAGGAGCGCGTCTTCCAGAGCGCGCCGAAGGGCAAACGGAAGGTCGTCGTCTCCACCAACATCGCGGAAACCTCGGTGACCATCGACGGGATCGCCACCGTAATCGATTCGGGTTTCTCCAAGCTCAACCACTACAATCCGCGGACCTTCACCTCCAGCCTCATCGAGGGGCCGATTTCCAAGGCTTCCTGCAACCAGCGCAAAGGCCGCGCCGGCCGCACGAGGGAAGGGACCTGCTACCGGCTCTACGCCAGGAAGGATTTCGAAAGCCGCGAGCTGTTCACCACCGAGGAGATCTACCGCACGGACCTCTCCGAGGTCGTGCTGCGCATGGCGGAACTCGGCGTGACCGCATTCGAGGAATTCGACTTCATATCCCCGCCCAACCGGGAAGGCCTGATCGCGGCGATCGAGACATTGAACCTGCTGGACGCCCTGGACCCCGACCGCAACCTTTCCAAGGTCGGCAAGATGATGGCCCAATTCCCCTTGGCGCCACGGCAATCCCGTATCATCGTGGAAGCGATCCTGAACTACCCCGAAGTCACCGAGGAGACCGTCATCGCCGCGGCCTTCCTCTCCACCCAGAGCCCCTACGTGCTGCCTCCGGGAGCGGAGACCGACGCCCGCCGGGCCCACCACGCCTTCCGCGATCCCTCCGGCGACTTCCAGTCGAACATCAAGCTGTATCATTCCTTCAAGGCGGCCAAGGACCGGCGGGCCTTCTGCGAGAAGAATTATTTGGACGAAAAGGCCCTGGCTGAAATCGCGAACGTCAAGGACCAGCTGGAAATGATCGTCTCGGAAATGGGCGTCCCCATACTCTCGGGCGGCCCGGTGGAGGATTATCTTTGCTCGGTCGCGCGGGGCCTCATCCAGTTCGTATGCGTGCGCGAAGGCCGGGACATGTACCGCAGCCTCACCGCCGACCGTATCCTGATCCATCCCGGTTCGGTGATGTTCCGCGAGGATCCGGCCTATATCGTGGCCGGCGAGATCGTGCGCACGACGCGCATGTACGCGATGTCGGTGTCCCCCCTGCCCAAAAGCGCCATCGCACGCATCAGCCCCGAGCTGTACGCGGGGCTGATAGGCAGGGCGGACAAGGCGGAGGCGAAACCCAAACAGGCACGCGACTTCACCAACCGGATCAAGATAGGGGAAGAGGTCTTCGAGCTTGAGAAAATGAAGGGGGCCAAGGCAGCGGTGCTACCCTGGGAACGGCTCTCCCGCGTGCTCGGAAGGATCGGCGGCGATTATTCTTCGATATATAAGGATCTGCGCGGCGTCATCACCCTGAAACGAAAGTTCACGATCCTCGCGGGCGAAAAGATGGAGCTCATCCTTTCCATAGCGCCCTCCCTCGCCTTGGACGAGGCCATCGAACGGAAATGGCCCCGGAAAAAGAATTTCACCTCGGCGAGGCAACTGGTGGAACTGATCGAAGCCCTTCCGCTCGTGCTCGCGAGCGCGCTCTGGAAGACGGGGAAGACCGATCTCGGATTCCTTTGCCTCTTCACCGACGGGAACGGTAGCTACTGGTTCAAGTGTTCCCGCGGTTTCCATACCGCCCTGAACGAAAGCCTCTCCAGCGTGGAATCCCTCATCGACGAGCTCGGCGACGACGTGCCGCCGGAACGGAAGGACATCGTGAACCAGACCTACCGGCGGCTTTCCTCGTACCTGCAATAGGATCCGTCCAGCTCGGCGAGACAGTCGACGAGGAA
>DPXI01000091.1:15974-23317 GCA_003527485.1 Treponema sp.
TTCCCGCGTCAGGCGGACGGCCGTGGCTGACGGCTCGTCCACTACCGTTCGGGAGGCGGCCGGGCCGCAGCCGAGCCAGCTCTCCATGCGCCAGTAGCGGAGGTTGTGGAGGCATTCGGAACCCGGCCGGGCAAAATTGGATATCTCGTACTGCCCCAATCCCAGGCGCTCCAGTTCGTCGCGGCCGGAAATCCAGAGTTCGTCAGCCGCGTCGCCCGACGGCAGCCGGACGGTTCCCGCAGCCGAACGCGCGGCCAAAGGCGTCCCTTCCCCCAAGGTCAGGGAATACAGCGAAACGTGGTCTGCGCCCGCGGAAACCACGGCGGCGATGTCCGAAAGGAGGGACGCCTCATC
The DNA here is from genome assembly GCA_003527485.1 of Treponema sp. Lineage (GTDB taxonomy): Bacteria > Spirochaetota > Spirochaetia > Treponematales > Breznakiellaceae > UBA12037. The sequence goes on from DPXI01000091.1 coordinate 16,329, forward strand.
CTGGGAAGGCAGTCCCGAGATGAGATCCACCGAAAGCCTGCCGCGGAAACGCGAACGGATCAGGTCCAGGGCCGCGGCGACGGATTCGCCTGGGCCGATGCGGCCGACCTCCCTCCGCGCGCGCGGATCCAGGCTCTGGATGCCGACGCTCAGCCGGTCCACCCCGCCCTCCCCGCAGGCATCGATGAAGGCTGCGTCGACGGATTCCGGGTTGGCCTCCATCGTGAATTCCCGGGGCCGGGAAGGGAGCAGCACCGCGAGTCCGTCCAGAAGGGCGCGTATCCGCGCGCTCCCGAGGAGGGACGGCGTGCCTCCGCCGATGAAGACCGTCGGCACCGCCTGCACGCCGAAGAGCGTCAGGCTTTCCGCGACCTCTTCCAACAATTTCGGGACATAGGCGTCCAGACGGGGATCTTTCCGCCCCGCGCTTACCGAATAGAAATCGCAATAATCGCAGGCGCCCGCGCAGAAGGGGACGTGGACGTAAAGCGAAGCTTCCACGGACGCTCCGGTCCTAGGGCCTGCCGATACGCTTCGGAGGCCAGTAGCGGAAGATGGCTTTGCCGAGGATCGACGAGGAAGGGACCGGTCCCCAGGTGCGGGAATCGTTCGAATTGGAGCGGTCGTCCGAGACGAGGAAATACTCGTCGGCGCCGAGGGAGCGGGCGTCCATGTGTCCGGAGAACGGGACGCCGCTGTCCCAGAGGGGCGGCACGGCTTCCACCTTCAGGTCATAGGACCTCGGAGAAAGCTCGAACTCGGTGAGCGCGTAGGATTCGTCCGCGGGCCGCACGCGCATGACGAAACTCTCCATGGACACCTGGTCGCCCGGCAAGGCCACGACGCGTTTCAGAAAACGACGCGAGGCGTCGGCGGAAAGGCCGATGCGCTGGGCGGTCAGGAAGCGGATGAGTGAGTCCGCGAAAGCGAGGAAGGCAGGCCTGCGTTTCCCGGTGCCGTCGGTCACCAGCGCAATCTGTCCCCGCTTGATAAGCGCCCGGCCGCCTTCTTCGGAATGCGCGAAGAAAGGAAGCCTGGAGAAGGCGACGGGCGTCACGAGCAAGCGGTCGCCGAGCTGGATGTTCGGCTCCATGGTCCGGTTTTCGATGACGACGGTATAGACGAGGAAGGTGGAGATCAGGGCATAAGCGAGAAAAACGGAGAACAACCAGGCGAGCGCCTTAAGGACGCGATTCCGTTCGGTCTTCTGCGCCGCATAGGAGTATTTGCGCCACTTGTTGAACACGCTCCGCCCCCTGGCCTAACGGACCGGCCCGATCCGGGCGAAGGGCCAATACTTGACCATCGCCTCACCGAGCACCTTGCTCTTCTTCACCGCACCGAAGTAGCGCGCGTCGCGCGAATTGTCGCGATTGTCGCCCATCGGGAAAATGCGTCCTTCCGGCACGTACCAGCCGAGACGGTATCGGGCCAGCAGGGCGGCGTAGCGGCCGTCTTGAGGCGAAGCGGCCCGGAGAACCTCAAGGCGCGATCGATCATAGGAGAGGTAGTCGGGATACCGGACGGAAGAAATCCCGGCGGATGCGGCGGAAAGCTCCGCGGGCGCCGCGAGGGCGAGGTCGTCGTACGCGGCGGCCCGCCCCGCCGCCTCGACGACGGGATAGTCGGATTCCGCCATCAGGCGGTTCACGGGATGTACGGCTCCGGCGGCGGCAAGGTAATCCCGTTCCTTCGTATCCGAAGTCTCTCCCGGGAAGCGGAAGCTCATCTCGCCCCTTTCCATCGTCAGCACGTCGCCTTCCATTCCCACCGCCCGCTTGATCAGGAAGTGCGGACGCGGCTCGCCGTTCTCGTCCTTGTCGATGTCGACGATGGAGAGGGTGAGCATATAGATCACCCGCTGGGCCACGTCGAAGGCGGGACCTTTGGACAAATAGGAAGGATTCTCGAAGATGACGATCTGGTTGCGCTTCGGTTGGAAGGGGCTGGGCAGCTTCGCGATGCCGGGCAGGAGTTCGGGCCCGTAGACGAGCTTGTTGACGAAAATGCGGTCTCCGATGAGGAGCGTGTCGATCATCGATCCCGAAGGAATCTGATAAGCCTGGAACAAGTACTGGTTCACGAGGAGAACGACGCCCGCTGCCCACACGAAGGCTTCGATCCAATCGACTATGGGATTCTTCGCCTTCTGTTTCTCGCGCTTGATGCGCTTCGTCATTCGGCGTTTGGTGAGGAATCGCTCGGTGGCGGTCTGGAGACCGTCGATGAAGTCGCTGCTGGTGGCCATCCGCAAAAACCTACCATGGAAGGTCGTCGTTGACAAGGCCGTACTGCGTACCTATAATGCGCCGCATGTTCGGAAAACCGGTCGAACGACGCGTTGAGCTCCCCGAGGACCGCGTCGAACTCAAGCCGATCCTCGGAATTCGGCCGGGCGCCTGGCTCGCTGCCCTGTACGCGTCCGCCATCGTGATAGCCCTCCTCGCCGTCCTGATCCTGCCCGGGATCATGAAACCCGGCAGCGTCGTGGCCTTCGATTCGGAACCGCGGGGCGCGGCCGTCTATGTCGACGGCCTCTACTCCGGCTCGACGCCCTGCTCCGTATTCATCTCCCCCGGCGAGCGCGAGCTAAGATTTTCCGCTCCCTCTTTCGTGCCGCGCTCGACTCGGGAGCGGATCGGAAGCCGCCTCCTCGCCTCCGCCTTCCTGCCGGCCCGCAAGGCGGTCTTCGCGGAACTCAAGGCCGAAGCGCCGACCCTCGCCCTCGCTTCAGGCGGCGCCGATTTCGCGCGCTGGTCCTTCGCCGGCGAACCATCGGCGACCTATCAGATTCCCCCGGTTCTTTCGGAGGCCGCGTACCGAGCGGGCCCCTACGCCGGTTCCGGGGAAAACCGCGTCGGCATGGAAGGCGTGCTCGAAGCGTCGGCCCGCTTCGCGGCCACGCAAGCCGCCATGCGCGATCTGGCCAGGGCTCTGTCCCTCGTGGAGTCGGCCGGACTGGCGCCGTCACCTCTGGGCGCTCTCAATGCCGCGTCGGCTGCCGTCCGCTATCTGGACAGGACCGACGGCTCGGCGCTTTGGCTCGCCTCGGTGCTTTCCAAGGACGCCGCTTCCCTGGTGGCTTCTTCGCGCTTGTACGAGGCGGAGAACGAACGCGCGGCCTCCCCGTCCTCACGGCCCGCCGCCGTCGCGACCGGTTTCGCCTCGCTCAGACGCATGACGGTCGGATCCCTCGTCTTCCGGGAAATTCCGGCTGGCGTCCTCGTCCCCCGAGAGAGCCTCCCCCGATCGCTGCAGATCCCTTCCTACTGGATCGCAGAAACGGAGGTCCCGCAGGATGTTTGGGATTCTTTCGTCAAGGCGAATCCGCTTTGGTCAACCGGGCGCAAGGCGGAGTTGATCGCCGAAGGACTCGCGACGGACAGCTACGGCACGCGCTCGACCGACCCGGCCTTTCCCTCGCAATCCGCCTCCGGCGTTTCCTGGCACGCAGCATCGGCCTTTTGCGACTGGCTCCAGGCATCCCTGCCGCCCGCCCTCTCCTCCGCCCGCGTCCGCCTCCCGGGCGAAGCCGAATGGGAACGCGCCGCGGCCTTTCCGGGCAGCGGAATGGAAGGGGGGTTATGGGAATGGTGCGACGATCCCTTCGCTCCCGTGGATTTCTTGCCCGCTCCCGCCGTCGCGATCGCGGCGGTATCCTCCCCCGAGCGTTCGGTTCGTGGCGGTTCCTGGGCGAATGCCGCCCATCCGGTCGCCGCCGGGACGCGGGCGTCCCTCCCTCCCGAGACCTGTTCCGAATTCGTCGGCTTCCGGCCCGTGATCGCGATCGCGATCGCGATCGGAGAAGGGAGCGGTCGTTGAGCGAAGGCGTCAAGACGATCGCGGTCAACCGGAAAGCCCGCCACGACTACGCCGTCGAGGATACCTATGAATGCGGCATGGAACTCATGGGGACTGAAGTCAAATCCATCCGCGACGGAAAGATCTCATTCCCCGACGCCTGGGCCGAGGTCATTGACGGGGAGATCTGGCTGCGGGCCTTCCACATCTCGGAGAACCCCTTTTCTTCGGTTTTCAATCACGATCCCGACAGGAAGAAGCGCCTGCTCCTCCACCGCGAGGAGATAAAGAAGATCACCCGTAAAGTCGAGGAAAAGGGCTTTACCCTGATCCCCCTTTCGTTCTATTTCAAGAACGGCAGGGTAAAGGTTGAGCTGGGCCTGTGCAAGGGGAAAAAATCCTACGACAAGCGCGCGGACCTCCGCGACCGCGACGTCAAGCGGGAAGTCGCCCGGGACTTCCGCCAAGGCACGAAGGGCTGAAACCCGCCGTCGAGTTTTCGATGCGGCAATCCGGACCCTTGTACCGCCGTTCCCGGCGGGCTATATTTTAACCTTGATGAAAAAGTACTTGGCCGTCCTATCGTACTTCCTCGCGGTCCTGTCAGCCCCGGCCCAGGAAGCGGCCACGCGGGCGGTCGTAGCCATACTTCCCTTCGAAGCCTCCGGCGTCGGTATCGACGAAACGCGTACCATAGAAAACCTCGTCCAGTCATACGTCTCGGAGCTCGATGAATTCCGTCTCATCGCAGCCGAGGATCGGGATGCCGTGCTTTCGGAATGGGAGTTCTCCGCGGTTGCCGGCATGGCTGACGCCGGGGCCGATTCGATCAAGATCGGGGCCCTGCTTTCGGCGGATTACCTCCTTACCGGTTCCGTCGGGGCCCTGGGGGATGACCGGGCGCTCACGCTTCAGGTCATCAGGACGAAGAACGGAGAAAAGCGGTCAGTATCGGTCGTGCACAGGAGCACGAGCGAACTGGCCCTGTCCGCGCGCTCCCTGGTCAGGAAAATTTTCGACCGCGAAGGCGTCCGGAGCGCGGAAGCCTTCGTCGGCTCCATAGCGGAAAACGACCTGATCGGGAGCTGGCAGGGAGACAAAGGAATCGAGCTCGTGAAGTTCATGCGCGGGGGCAAGGCGGTCGCGGTACTGTCGTCGGGAGCCCGTATGGAGCTCTCGTACGCGGTCAAGGACGATTCGGTCAGGGTGGTGCAGACCTCGCCCAATACGGACAAATTCTACGCTCCCGTGCCCCTCAAGGTCGCGACCGCCCTTTCGCGCATCGCCCGGCCCATGGAATGGACTTTCAGGCTCGCGGCCGGGAAGGAGACGCTTCGGGGAACCAAGACGGCGACTTCCGTGAGCTGGGAGGCCGACCGCATCCTGGAGGTCGTCCACGGTTCGACGCGTGAAGCCGAATGGAATCGCATCGCGCGCTGAATCGCACCGCGCCCTGAATCGCATCGCACGCTGAATCGCACCGCGCGCCGAATCGCACCGCTCGCCGAATCGCACAGCGCGCCGAATCGCACAGCGCGCCGAATCCGCCCTTCGGTCAGTAGGATAGCCTCAAACCGAAGCCCAAACCTTCCGTCGGTCCATCGGGATCGGCGACAATCGCTTCCACGTACGAAAGGGTCGACAGGACGGTCTCAAGCCAGAAGCGGAGGGCAACGCTGCGGCGAGGATCCCCGGAGGATGAGGCGAGGAGGCCGGAATACGCGGCGAACAGCATTTCCGCCGTCATCAAGGCGGGATCGCTCCTGCCGTACCAGGTTTCCGCGTCGCTCCGCCTCGGCCCGAAAACCAGGTAAGGGGCGACGACGATCGCCCCTTCGGAGGCGACCGAAGAAGCGAAGCCGAATTTTTCCAGGACTATGCCGCGGAGAAGCGACTCGGAAGCCACGGCGCTCCCAAGCGCGACCAAGGCCGCGGTTGCGGTCCGCGCGGCGAGGGCCGCCGAAGGGTCCCATTCGTACCCCAGGAAGTAACGACGGTCAACGGCAAAATAATCCTGCCAGACGCCGTCCTTCATGGCGGCTATCCTTGCCGCCGCGGCGACGGCGACGGGTGCGAATACCCGCTCGTCTCCCAGGATTTCCGCGCTGAAAGGAGCGGAAAACAGCTTGTAGGCAGGAACGTCCGGTGCCGCCCTTAGTGCGCTCCAGCGGCTCGCGCCGAACAGGCCCGCGCCGAGCCAACTGATGCCGACGCCGGCCCAGACGCCGGCCTCCCGGTCGGCGCTGATGCCGGTCAGGCTTTCCGCGCCGTCCCCGCCCAGAAGGGAATTCCAGTACAAGCCCTGTCCTGCAGCTATGAGAGGGACCGACAGTATGGTCAGCGCAAGATTCGCCCGGTCCTGGGAATGGCAAGGCGCGCCGGCGATGAGGAGGGCAACGACGAAGGCGGCCGGGCGGATGCGTTCAGATACCATGAAAACCCCGCGGCCGCTTGCCGTTCCGGCCGGCGAGGATGATGAAGAGAAGCGCGAGCGCGCCTGCCGAAAGGGAGGCGATGCGGAGCGTCGTGTCGTCCACGGCGACCGGCTTCTTGACGGCCAACAGGTTTCCGGCCGCCGCGACCCGGCGGGAAGCGGCCGGCAGGCCCGATATGCGAACGAGGCTTTCATCCTTCCGGGCATATCCGAGTTCCCGCGCATAGACGGCTATGGTATCGCTGTCCGAACGGAGCGCCGTCAGGGAACCTTCCAGTTCGTCATTTATCAAACGCAAATTTTCCATATTCTCCGCGAGACGGACCTTCTCCGCATACAATTTCCCGTAGGCGAGCAAGCCGGTGCTGCCGATGGCCACAGAAGAAAAACCGTAGACGGCTATCGCCATCCAGGCCGCCACGAGTATTTTATCGCTCTTCATCCCAGAAATTAACGGAAGAGGGGACCAAGACCTTGAGCTTTCCCATCGCATGAACGACCGTTATTGACAACGTGAAAATGCGTGCGATACATTTAGGCAAGTATGCGGTAACGGTTCGCGCCCTTTTAACCGATAATGGCCGTATCAGAGTCTTGTCTAGTGGGAGAACGTGATGGCAGTCGACAAAGATCCTTCTATCTATCGCGATCGGAGTACGATCGGATCCTCGGACGAACTCGACGAATACGGCGTTTGGGTAAAAAGCGAGCCACAGGATCTGGCGGCCCAGCAGGCCGTGGCGGCCCAGCAGGC
>DPXI01000039.1:0-1686 GCA_003527485.1 Treponema sp.
GCGGGCTGCGGGAGCGGCGAGAAGGGGGATGAGCAGGCTCACGATGGTGCCTGCGCCCGGGAAGCTTTCCACCGCCAGGTTGCAGGGCGGGTCGAAGCTCAGAAGGATCCGCCGCCTGACGTTGTACAGGCCGATCCTGTTGAAGCCGCGGCCGCCTTCCCTCGGCCCCGAAAAGAGGGATGCGAGCCGTTCGGCTTCCATGCCTATCCCGTCGTCCCGGACTTCGAGCCGGACGAACTCCCCTTCCCGCCTGGCGCCCACCACGATGGACCGGCCTGGCGGGAGGCCGCGCAGGCCGTGGAGCACGGCGTTCTCCACCAGGGGCTGCAGCAGCATGGTCGGAACGCCGATGCAGGCCAGTCCGTCTTCGATCTCGGTCGAATAGGAGAAAGTATCGCCGAAGCGGATCTTCATGATGTAGACGTAGCTCTCCAGGTTCTTGAGTTCCTCCTCCAGGGGGAAGATGGTGTCGTCGGCGGAAAGGGTCTCACGCATGATGCGGGTGAGCGCGGTCGTCATCCGCTTGATGGAATCNNCCGATGGCGTTCAGCGTATTGCAGATGAAGTGTGGATTGAGCTGGAAGCGGAGCGCTTCGATCTCGGTCCGGGTCCGTTCCTTCTGCTCCGCCACGATCTGCCGCGTGAGTTCGTCGATGCGGCTTACCATCAGGTTGAAGGCAGCCCCCAGGCGCCGGAACTCGACGGGCCCGGCCTCGTCCGCCCGGGCGGAAAAATCCCCTTCCGCGACACTGCCCATCCGCGCGATGACCGCGCGCAAGGGATTCACGATGTCGCCGAAGAAGGAGCGGGTATAAAGGACGAACAGTAGTCCGACCAGGGCGAAGGCGGCGAAGACCCAGCGCGTCATGAGGTCCACGTTCCTCGTGAAAACGCGCAACGGGATGGCTTCGGCGAAGGTCCACCCTATACTTTCGATCCGCGATCCTATCACGAGGGAGCGGGGCTCCAGTTCCGCGGCGACCTCGGCGAAGCTCCGTCCCTTCATCGACCGGCGGTCGGATAGCATCACCGTGCCCGCGCGATTCGCCACAAGGACGACGCCGCCCCGCGCGTCCCCGCTCCCCGCATCGGTTTCGGCCGCGGCGGAAACCGCTATCGCGTCGAGGGCGGGAATCCGGAAGGAGACGAGAATGGATTCTATGTTCGAATCGGCCGCGTCGCCCGGCCTGGGCCGCACCGCCATGGAAAGGACCGGCGGTTTCTCCAGGGCGGAGGGCAGCACCTCCAGGTCGTCCAGGCACCAGACCTCGCCGTCGGGCCTCCGCGGATCGGCGCAGAGTGCGCGGGCGCCCTCCGGGTCGATGCCGCTCGTCTGGTAATTCGTATAGACGAAACGCCCTCCGTCATCGAAAAAGAGGATGACCGTGCCGATGCGGCTCGTGATGCGGAAGAACCAGGCGATGCTCGCCTCGATGTCCCGGGCGGCGGCGTAACGAGCCTCCGGATCGGAAGCCGAAGCGTAGGCGCGGGCGCGCGCCTGCAGGACCCCGTCGTTCACGAGGGCGGATGTGAAAAGGGCGAAACCCAGCGCCTCCGCGTCCAGAGCCCGCGCGGAACGTTCCACGGCCTCCGTCGTCCTCTCCCGCGCTATGCGCACCGCTTCCCGGCGGAACATGAAAGATATCACGAGTATCACGCAGGCGACCGGGACGGCCACGAGCAGGA
>DPXI01000039.1:1707-3160 GCA_003527485.1 Treponema sp.
CCGGGAAGCCTGCCGCTAAGCGGTCGCCGCATCGCGAACGCAGCGAAGCTGCCGCCGCACCGCGGCGAAACTTCCCGTCTATGGGCTCCTGTTCTCGACTTCCGCGCGTTCCCCTGCTTGGCGGGACGTGGCTCCGAGGGGCCGAGGCGACCAACGTCGGGAGGGGCCGTCCACGTGAAAGTCGCCATCATTTACGGATCAAAGTCGGACCAGGGAACCATGAAGAAAGCCGCGGACGTGCTCCGCGATTTCGGCGTCCCCTTTTCGTCCCACATACTCTCCGCCCACCGCGTCCCCGAATTGCTCAAGGAAACCCTGGAACGCCTTGAGGCCGAAGGCCTGGATCTCGTGATCGCGGGCGCCGGCCTCGCCGCCCATCTCCCCGGGGTGATCGCGAGCATGACCATCGTTCCCGTGATCGGCGTCCCCCTGACTTCCGGCGGCCTCGGCGGCCTGGACGCTTTATTTTCGGTGGTCCAGATGCCCAAACCCATCCCGGTGGCCACCGTCGGCGTGGACAACGCCGCGAACGCCGCCTACCTTGCCTGCGAGATCCTCGCCCTCAGATACCCCGAGATGAAAGAGAAGATCCTCGCCTTCCGGAAGAGGATGAAAGCCGATTTCGCCGCGGAGAGCGCGCAAGGAGCGGAGCTGTGAAAGATCCCAAGGACGTGAAGAGGCTGGAGCAGCTGTACGAGGGGAAGGCCAAGCAGGTTTTCGCGACGGACGACGCGGATCTCGTGATCATGCACTACAAGGACGACGCGACCGCTTTCAACGGAGAGAAGAAGGGCCAGATCGAAGACAAGGGCGTCCTGAACAACCGCATCGCGGCCCACCTCTTCGGAATCCTGGCCGCCGCCGGCGTCCCGACCCACTTCGTCGCGCGGCTGAACGACCGCGACGTGCTCTGCAAGAAAGTGAAGATCACCCCGCTGGAGGTCATCGTCCGCAACGTGGCGGCGGGCTCCATGGCCAAGCGTCTCGGCATAACCGAAGGCACCGAGCTAAGGACGACCGTTTTCGAAATCTCGTACAAGGACGATGCCCTCGGCGATCCCCTGGTAAACGACTACCACGCCGTGGCCATCGGCGCGACGACCTTCTCCGAGCTTTCCGAGATCTACCGCATCACCGCGAAGATCAACGAGATCCTGAAAGCCTTCTTCCTGGAGCGCGGAATCAGGCTCATCGACTTCAAGCTCGAATTCGGCCGGACGAATTCGGGCGAGCTCGTGCTCGCCGACGAGATTTCCCCGGACACCTGCCGGTTCTGGGACGCGAAGACGGGCGAGAAGCTGGACAAGGACCGCTTCCGCCGCGACCTCGGCAACGTGAAGGAAGCCTATATCGAGATCCTGAACCGGATAGGTAAATGAACGACGACAAGCTCCGCGACGAGTGCGGCGTCTTCGGCGTATTCACGACGGATCCGGCGCGCAACGTGGCGCCG
>DPXI01000044.1 GCA_003527485.1 Treponema sp.
GGCGGCTTGCCTCGGTCCGCTTTCGGGCCTACACTGGTCCCATGAGGAAAAACCGCGAATGGATTGAGCGGAGCCGGCGAAACCTTCTGGATTGCCGAATATTCAAAGTCGCCGAAGCCGAGCGCGAATCGCCCGACGGCAAACACGGGAAGTTCTACCTGATCGACGCCTGCGACTGGGCGGGCGTGATTCCGGTCGTGCAGACGGAGGACGGGCCCGCTTTCGTGATGATCAAGCAGTACCGCCACGGTACAGGACGGGTTTCCATCGAATTTCCCGGCGGAATAATCGACAAAGGGGAGGATCCCGTGCTCGCCGTCCACCGGGAACTGCTGGAAGAGACCGGCTACGCCGCCGACATGATAATCCCCCTCGGCTCCCTTTCCCCCAATCCCGCGATGATGACCAACCATTTCCACGCCTTCGTCGCCGAGGATTGCAAGCTGGTGAGGCCGCAGGTCCTGGACGAGCACGAGGAGATCGAAGTGATCCTGATTCCCCAGCAGGAGGCGATCGACTTGGTGGGCGGGGAGGACATGGGTCATGCCCTGATGACGGCAGCCCTCTTCCTGTACTCCCGCTACACGGGCCGATGCCTGTAGCCGTTGCCTGTAGCCGACCCATGCCGACCCGCATCCTCGTCGCCGCCGCCATCATCGTGCAGGAAGGCAAGATCCTCATCGCCCGGAGGTCGGAAGGCCGCCATCAAGCCGGAAAATGGGAATTCCCCGGAGGCAAGGTGGAGGAGGGCGAAACTCCCGAAGCCTGCCTCGTGCGGGAAATCCAGGAGGAGTTGGGGATCCGGATCGAAACGGGAGCCCTCTTCGCCGAGAGCCTGTACCGTTATGACGCGCATGCCGTCAGGTTGCTCGCGTTCGGCGCAAAAAGGACCGCGGGCGAATACCGCCTGGCGGTCCACAGTGAGATCCGCTGGGTCCTCCCCGAAGAACTGGGCTCCTTCGATTTCGCCCCGGCCGATATCCCGATTACGGAAAGGCTTGCCGCCGAGGCATCGAGTATCCCGCTTTCATAACGCTCCCCGGTTGCATTAGACTGGAGGTTATGGATACTCCGGCCACCTTCTTCGCCCCGCCAGAGAGGGACCTGCTCACGACGATCAGGGACCAGGCGCGGCGCATCGAATCCTCGGAACTTTTCCACGCCATCCTGGACGCCCTGCCGGACATCGCCTTCGTCCTGAATACCAAGCGGCAGATCATCTTCGCCAACGATGCGGCGAAATCGCTGTTGGGAATCGGCGGCGATGAATTCCTGGGTCAACGCACGGGAGAACTCGTCTCCTGCATCCATGCGCGCGAAACGGCGGGCGGTTGCGGCACGAGCGAAGCCTGCCGGTATTGCGGAGTGATCAATACCGTGCTTGAAGCCCAGAGAACGGGCGGACGGGTGAGCCAGGAATGCAGGCTCACCGTCGAAAGGGACGGGAAGCTCCAGCCCATGGATTTGTTGGTGACGGGCAAGTCCATCCGTTCGGAAGGCAAGGAATACACGCTCGTAACCCTGAATGACATAAGCGACGCGAACCGCCGGAAGGTCCTTGAGCGCATCTTCTTCCACGACGTCGTGAACAGCATCACCTCCGTCCAGGCGGGGGCTACCCTCCTGAAGGAGGAGTACGGCTCGATGGCGGGCGAATACCTGGAAGCGATGCTCGCTTCCACGGAGCATCTCCTGGAGGAGGTCCTCAAACAGCGGGATTTCCTGGCGATGGAACGCGGCGACCTTGACGTCGAACCGGAAACGCTCTCCAATTCCCGGATCCTGCGCGAGGTCGCAGCCCAGTCGTCGGTGGGCCGGTTCGAGCAGGGGAAGATCCTGCGGATCGAAGAAGAGGCCATGCGCGAAGCCTCCCTCTCCGCCGATCCCGTGCTGCTCAGGCGGGTGCTTTTAAACATGGTCAAGAACGCGCTGGAAGCCTCTTCCGAAGGCGAAGCGGTCACCGCCTGGACGGCGCCCGAGGGGACGCGCGTCCGTTTCACCGTCCGCAATCCCGCGGTGATGAGCGAGGAAGTCCGCTTGCAGGTCTTCCAGCGTTCCTTCTCCACCAAGGGCAAGGGACACGGCATCGGCACCTACAGCATGCGCATGCTTGCCCGGGACTACATGAACGGAAATGTCGGCTTCAGATCGATCCCCGGGGAGGGCACGACCTTCTGGGTGGACATGCCCGGCGCGGAGGGGAATCCGGCAGGCGCCTGAGCCGCCGGGACGCCGCCCGCACGGCCTTAAGGAATGGCCTTGCTGAAGACGCGATCGTGATCTACCATGATTCCGCTGCCCGCGCTTTACCTGTCGCCGAGAATGTCTGAATGAGGATCGCCGGATCGATCCGGGGAGGCCGCCAATGCGCGTATCCTTGATGATGTTTGCCTTGGGGTGGATGATTTCCTTCCCGCTCGGCGCGATCGAACCTGATCCGGCCGAAGCGCTAACCGCCCGCTTGGTGGATGCGTTCAACGCCGGGGATTCGGCCGCCATCGAGGCCGACTGCACCGCTTCGTTCTGGGCCTCCGAGGACGGACCCGAGGCGGAATTGATCCGTGAAGGGTACGGCTCAGGTTCGCGCCGATGGCTGATGCGGCAGGAAGAAGTCCGGACGGCCGCGGGCCAGGTTCCGGGTCGTGCCGCTGCCACCATAGTCCTGCTGAGCGCCGAAAAGAAGACCCCTGTGGACGCCGTGTACTTTTACGCCCAGGAACTTGACGGGACTTGGGTCTGGACAGGATTCAATGAAGACAAGGATTTCCGGCGGGCGTTCCTTGCAGGCCTCATCGACGGTTCCTTCGATCCCGCGACGCTTCCGTCCGACTCCGGGCTCGAGTCTTTGGGGGATAGGCTTGAACCGCTTTTCTCCCTTTTGGGCGAAGGCGGATACTCGGTCGAAAATCGTTGGGACGAGAGGCTCCAGCGGGGCGCTTTGGTCGTTACGCTGCCCCCCGACGAGTACGGGGATGCGGAGTCGGCCGTCCTTTACTTCCGCAAGACGGATGAGGGCTGGGTCCTGACAGGAAGCGCGTACGGGCTTTTCGCCTCCGCCTTTCTCGGGTACTGATCCGCTCCCGCCGACCGTCGGCGTTTATTAGTTCGGCATATCGGGGAAAGAGAATTCCGTCAGAAAGCCGCCGGTCCCGCTGAACGAAACCGTCCCGCCGAGCTGTTTGGCCAGACTATCGATGAGCAGAAAACCGATCGACTTGGGTTTCCTCATTTTCGAAAGGTCGTTGACGCCGATGCCGTCGTCCGCAACGCGCAACCGGATATCCTTTCCGATCCTCTCCATCGAGACGCTTATAGCGCCCTTCCGCCCGTCGGGGAAGGCGTGCTTGAAGGAATTGACCACCAGTTCGTTGACCAGGAGCCCGCAGGGAATCGCCTTCTCCAGGACGAGCCGTACCTCGTCCTGGATTTCGACCGAGATCCGGATACGCTCGTGGAGGTCGCCGTAACCGGAGATGATGCGGTCGCAAAGCCGCCTTATGTATCCGGAAAAATCGAGAGCGGCGAAATCGGAGGTTTCATAGAGCAGTTCGTGCACCAGAGCCATCGACAGGACGCGGGATTCGATATCCGCCAGGGACTCCGCGGTTTCGGAGCAGGAATCCACGGTGTCGCGCTGGATGCTGATGAGGCTGCAGATGATCTGGAGATTGTTCTTCACCCGGTGGTGGACTTCCTTGAGAAGGAGTTCCTTTTCCGCGAGCGACTGCCGCAGAACGTTATCGGCGCGTTTCTGCTCCGTGATATCGACCATGGAAACGAGAACACGGTCGCAATTCCGCTCATGACCGGGGACGATGCCCAGACGGATGCGAAGGGCGGACTTCCGGCCTTCCTTCGTTTGGTGGACGGATTCCCCTTCCCAGGAGAGCGCGCCGGAAGCGATCGCGACGAATTCAAGCCGCAAGGCGAGAATCTCATGGTCATCGGCGAAATCGAATAAAGCGCCGATCACTTGGCTCTTGTCGCGCATGCCGAGCAGCGCCAGCGTCGACCGATTCACGTCGATTATTTTGATGAGGCGGCGATATTCCTTTACCCGCTCGGCGCTCCCGAAATAAGCGGGCCAATCCGTCACGCCCCTTCTCCTTTCTTCGTCGATACGGCGTTTGACTTCGGAGAAATCCTCCTCCCACAGGGAAATGGGCGAATCGTCGAAGGCGCTCCAGAGACGGGCGCGACTTTCGGTCAGGGCGGTCATGGACTCTCCCACCTTATCGGCCATGGCGTTGAAGGATTCCGCCGCCAGCGTCAGCTCCCCGACCGGCGCGCCGTGGAGAATGATGGGGCTTTTGTCCGGATCGGCCGGATCCACCTCCGAAATCCTTCGGGCGAATTCGCGCAACGGCCGGCCGAGACCCCTTTCGACCGCAATCGAGAGAATGACGGAAAGGAGCAGGACCAGCAGCGCGGTCCTTTCGAGGCTGAAGAGAAAAGTGTCCCTGATGCGCTCGGTCCTGAGTCCGGCGGAGGGGTATACGATCAACGTCCCGACAGGCCATGCAGGTCTCTCCGGAGAAGAGCGGAACAGCGGGAATGTCAGCGGCGGGCCGTCGACGGATGGCGGCCCGTATGAGGCATCCGCGGCGGCCAGGACTGCGATGGTACCGCCCGTCTCGTCGCGCAGCTCGACTCGCCTGATGGCGGGGTCATCGACCACTCCGCCCAGGATGAGCGAAACCAGATCGCGATCAAGGTTCCAAAGCGCCTGAACCAGGGCCGGTTCCGCGCGTTTTTCGAAAGCAAATATGCGTTCTGCGATCTCGCGGTCCACTTTCGCCGATACGGTCGCCGACTCCACGGCGGTGAACGCCGCGGCGGCGAGGAGGTACCAGAAAATGCATTGAAGCGTTATCTTCCCCGCGGCGCCGATCCCTCTCTTCGCAGGGCGTTCTCCGCGCGTCTTGATTTCGGGACTCAATTCAGCGAATGCCTTCACGCATTCGCTGAATGTAACGCATCGATCGAAACGTTGCATAGACGGGAGCGCTGGGTAGTGCGGAGACCGGTCCGGACAGGGTGGGCGGCGGACCCTTCGTCGCTGCGGCAGAGCAGGATTTCCCCGCCGTGGCGAACGAGTCGGCCGATCGGAACCTCCTATTCCAGGATCGGGAGTACGGCGTCGTCCTTGGCGAAAAGGGGGATCCGGTCCAGTGGGGCCGCAACCGTGGTCGTCGTTCCTCCTCCGTAGCTTGTCCCCGTCCAGACCTCGGTCCAGCGGGCGCCTTCGGGCAGATAGACCCGCCTTTCCCTTTCCCCGGCGCGCATGACCGGCGCCACGAGAAGATCGCTTCCGAACATGTATTCATCCTCGATCTCCCAGGCGGTACCGTCCTTGGGGAAATCGTAGAACAGGGGCCGCATCGGCGGAGTCCCGCGTTCGTGGGCTTCCCGCATGAGGCGCGCGATGTAGGGTTTGAGCCGCTCCCGCAGGAAGAGGTAACGGGAGAGGATGCCGTACGCTTCCTCGCCGTAGCTCCAGACCTCGTTCGGGCCTCCCGAGAAGACGGCGTCGCTATCGGACCCGTCATCATGGATCAGCTTGAAACCGGGATCCTTTGCGACGCGGAAGCCGTGGAGCCGGAAGACCGGGCAGAAGGCGCCGTACTGGAACCAGCGGATGAGGCATTCGCGGTAAGCGGGATCGTCCGGATCGCCGCCGCCGAAACCGCCGATGTCGGTGGTCCACCAGGGAATGCCCGCGATGGCCATGTTGAGGCCGGCGGCGAATTGGGTCCGCAGGGACTCGAAGGTCGCGTCGATATCGCCGGACCAGACGAGGGCGCCGTAACGCTGGCTGCCGGCCCATGCGCAGCGGAGGAGATTCAGGATGTTCTTCTGACCCGCCTTCTCCATGCCGTCGTAGAAGGTCTTGGCGTACATGACCGGATAGATGTTTCCCACTTCCAGGTCGGTCCCCAGATGGTAGCGGTAATTGTCGTAGTCGTACACGGAATATTCGGGTTCCGCTTCGTCCAGCCAGAATATCTTGATGCCTTTGTCGTAGTAATTGCGCTTGGCCGCCTTCCACACGAAGTCCCTGGCGCCGGGATGCGTCGGATCGAAGAAAACCGTATTCCCCATGAAGTCCATGGTGGTCCGCACGCCGCGCTCGGCGCGCACCAGGTAGCCGTGCTCCAGCATCTCCTTGAAGTTCTCGCTCCTCTTGTCCACCGTGGGCCAGACGGAGACCATGAGCTCTACCCCCATGGACTTGAGTTCACTTACCATCGCGTCGGGATCGGGCCAGTACTTGGGGTCGAATTTCCATTCGCCCTGCATAGGCCAGTGGAAGAAGTCCGAAACGATCACGGAGAGCGGGAGGTCACGCTTCTTGTATTCCCTCGCTACGGAGAGAAGCTCGTCCTGGGTCTTGTAGCGCAGCTTGCACTGCCAGAAGCCCATCGCGTAGTCGGGCATCATGGGGACGGTGCCGGTGGCCGCCGCGTAGCTCTCCTCGATCTCGGCGGGCGCGTCGCCCGCGACTATCCAGTAATCCAGCTGGGGGGTCGACTCGGCGGTCCACTCGGTGACGTTCTTCGCGAAACTCACCCGGCCGATGGCCGGATTGTTCCAGAGTAGGCCGTAGCCCTTGTTGGAGATCAGGAACGGCACGCTCGCTTGGGAGTTCTTGTGGGCCAGTTCCAGAACGCAGCCCTTGAGATCCAGGTTGCCGTCCTGGTACTGGCCCATGCCGAAAATCTTCTCGTCCGGGGCGGCGGCGAAGCGCACGGTCAGCCGGTGGTTACCGCCCAGGATCGGCCGGAATTCGCGGCCGCCCAGGTTGATCGCGCTGTAGAACTCGTTGCCTTCGTCCCGGTTGAGCCAGCGCTCCTTGAGCAGGGGCTCGCCTGCCTTATTGAAGAAGGAGAGGCGGCCGTTCCGGAGACTGGCCGTGATCCCGCCGTTCGCGATGGTCGCTCGCTCTCCTGCAATCTCAATCTTGCATTCGGCCGCGGCAGCGCCCGCGCCCGCGCCTGCTGCCGCTGCCGCGCCCGCGGGCGTGGCCGCTGCCGTGGCCGCGGGGAGCAAAGCCCAGTCCCGGCTCTCGTCGATCGCGGCCAAACCTGTGGCCCTGACGCGGAGCGCGTTCTTTCCCCAGCTTTCTATCCAGAGTTTTTCCCCGTCGAATTCGCGGATGAGTCGATTCCCTTCTTTGCGTACCATTTAATCCCCCTTAGCCTTTCACCGCGCCGCTGGTGAGGCCGCTGATGATGTACTTTTGCATGAACAAGAAAATAAGCGTAACCGGAAGTATCGTCACGACGGCGAAAGCCGTCAGGTAGCTCCACTTCGTCCCGTACTGCCCCAGAAAATTGAACATGCCCGCGGTGATCGGACGCATCGCCTGGTCCTGAAGGAAGGTCATGCCGTACGCGAGGTCGCCCCAGCCGTAGAGGAAGGAGAACACCGCGCACACGATGATGCCGGGGAACGCGATCGGAACGAAGACGAGGAGGAAGGACAGGAAGCGGTTGCACCCGTCCATCCGCGCCGCGTCCTCGAGCTCCTTCGGTATGGAGGAGAAGAAACTCTGGAGGACGAGTATAGAAAAGGGGATGCCTATCGTGGCGTCGGCCAGGATGGCAGAAACGTGCTTGTTCAGGAGGTGCAGGTCCCTGAAAATGATGAACATCGGAGTGAGGATCACGGAAACGGGCAACATCTGGGTGATCAGGAAACTCAGGATGAAAAAACGCTTCCCCTTGAACTGGAACCGCGCGATGCCGTACGAGGCGGGGATGGCGAGCAGGAGCGAAATGATCATCGCGGCGAAGGAGATGACGAAGCTGTTCCTGAAAGAGCCGAACATGTTGAAGTCGCCGTGCCGGAGCTGGGCCGCGTACGAATCGGTGTTCAGGACCTTCGGGAAGAGAGTCGGCGGCACCCGGAATATTTCGATCTCGGTCTTGAACGAGGTGACCGCCATCCAATAGATGGGGAACATGATGACGGCCAGCACGACCACGGCCGCGGCGCAAAGCAACGCGTTCGCTTTTTCGTTCGCTTCTGCGGCGCGCCTCATCGGGTCGCCTCCAGATCGTCGTACACGAAGCACAGGTAAGCGATGCTTACCGCGAACAGGATCGCGAACAGGATGTTCGCCGTCGCGGCGCCTTGGCTGTATTTGAACAGTGAGAAAGAAAGTTTGTACGAATATGTGGAAAGGAGATGGGTCGAATTGACCGGACCTCCGTTCGTCATGACGAAGACCAGGTCGAAGACTTTGAAGGTGTATATGAAGCCCAGGATCAGCACGGATTCGATTGCGGGCTTGAGCATCGGGAGGGTGATGCGGAAGAAGGCCTGGGCCCTGCTGGCGCCGTCTATGGACGCGGTTTCGTAGAGTTCGGTAGGAATAGTGGTCAGGCCCGTGGAGAGCAGGATCATGTTGAACGGAATGCCGATCCAGACGTTCGCCAGTACCAGGGAAAACATCGCCAGGTTCGGCTTCAGGAGCCATTCCACCGGCTGTCCGACAAGCCCGGCGAGTTGGAGGAGCTGGTTCACGATGCCGACGTTCGTGCTGAACATGAACTTGAACATCAGCGCGGTGACGGTCATCGGTATCATCCACGGAATCATGAGGAGGCCGCGGATCGGCTTGGCGAAGGAAAAGCGCCGATTGAGGAAGAGCGCAAGGGCGAAGCCTATGACGAATTGGAAGACGAGGCAGGAAACGGTGAACAAGAACGAGTTGATGACGGAGTTCCGCAGCACGCCGTCGGAGAGGAGCGTCCGGTAATTCCGCAGCCCGACGAACGGTTTATCGATCGCGCTCAGAGTCGCCACGGTGACGTCCTGGAAACTGAGGATGAAGTTGCTGACTACCGGATACCCGACGAGCGCCATCATATAGACGGCGGCCGGCAACACGAAAAGATAACCGATATTCCCGTACTGGAAGAAAGTCCTTAAGCGATTCGTCCTCATCCTCATCTCCCCGAACAACGGAAATCTTTGATACGGACCGCACCGGCCCCTGATGCAGGAACCGACAGGGAAGCCCGGGGGCCGATTGGTCCCGGGCTTCCCTGCCGTCACTTCGTGACGGCGTCTATGGTCTTCTGCGCCTTCGCGGCGGCGGCCTCGGGGGTCATGATTCCGATGATGCTTTCGTTCATGGCGAGGGAGAGCGCGTCGGAAATTTCGGGCCAGCGGGGATGGGGGCCGCGGGGTTGGGCGCTCGCCATCTGGGCCGCGAAGACCTTCATTACGGGGTCGTTCGTGAACTGGGTGGCCGCGACGTCCTTCCTGGACGCGATATAGCCGAAGTCGTTGATATAGGTCTTGATCCGCTCGGCGTCAGTGGCGAACTTGATGAAATCAAGCGCCTCGGCGACCTTGTCGCCCTTGATGACGCCGAAGTTCTCGCCCCCGAGATCGGAAGCGGGGACATTGCCTACGGGTAGCTGGACCACGTTCCATTTCAGGTTCGGAGCCTGCTGCCGCATGGTGGGGACCTGCCAGGGACCGTTGACCATCATCGCGAGGTTTCCGGAGATGAACTGGTTCATGGTATCGCCCTGCGTCCAGTTGATGACTTCCTTGGGCATCGCGCCGCCGTTCGCCAGATCGCGCACCAGGGACAGGGCTTTTACGCCGCCGGCGTTGCCGATCTGGAAAGAGGTATTTCCCGTGCCCCAGAGCCAGCAGAGGAAGCCGAAAGTGCCTTCCTCGTTCTGGAGCGAGCTGATGCCGAATCCGTACACGTTGCCTTTGGTGGTTTTGGCCGCGACGTCCTTGAGCTCGTCCCAGGTCTTCGGGGGAACGGCGCCCGCCGCTTTCAGCATGTCCTCGTTGTAGTAGAGGGAAAGGCAGTTGCTGCCGAAGGGGATGCCGTACAGCCTGCCGTTCAGTTTGCAGGAATTGAGGGGCCCTTCGTAATACTGGCTGAGACCGGGCCAGGAAGCGACCTTGTCGGTGATGTCGGCGAAAATACCCATCGCCGAGTAGGACGCATGGTCGGGGTTGTCTATGATCACGATCTCCGGCAGCTCGGCCGCCACGGCGCCGATCGAAAGCTGCTTCTTGAAGTCGGCGAAGGGAACGTACTTCACGACCACTTCCACTTTGTCCTGCGACGCGTTGTAGTCCTTGCAGACCTTGGCCAACGTTTCCTGGTGTTTGACGGTTTCCCAGTAGGACCAAATCGTCACGGTCTTCTTTTCTCCGCCTCCCGCGGTCCCCGCGCCTCCCGCGGCTACCGTGCCTTGTTCCTTCGCGCCGCTTGCGAAAACCGCGCCCGCGACGAGAAGCGCGAGCATCGCCGTAATCAATTTTCTCATGGACTGCCTCCTTCGGATTTCGCGATCGGAAACCGACCGTTTCCTTGTCTGATCGCAGCGTCATGGTAGGGGCGGTTTCCGGTGACCGCAACGCCCAAGATCCTAACAATGGTGGAGAAAGATAAGGTGCCGCCGTTATTCGTTATTTATTAGCTCTCCGGTAATCCGACGGACTATGGCCCGTCGACTCCTTGAATACGCGGCAAAAATATTTGGCGTCGGCGTAACCGACCTTCTCCGCAACGGAATACAGTTTGAGCTCCGTGCCGATGAGCAATTCCTTCGCCCTCCGCATCCGGTAGTCTTTTATATAGGCGCTGAAATTGACGCCCGTCCCGCGGCGGAATTGCGAGCTCAAGTATTCCGGGGTCACGTTTATCATGGACGCGATCTCCTCCAGCGTGATTCCCCGCGAATAGAATTCATGCACGAGGTTCTTCGTTCGATTTATGATATAGCAGTCGTCCTGTCCGCCCCGGGGAAGTTCCGGCGCGAGCCTCATCAGGATCGCGGAGGCCGACTCAAGCTCGGACCAGGTTACCGCGGACGTGATCCTTTCCAGGATATCCTGCTGAGCCAGACCTTCGTACTTGTCGTACGCGACTTCCCGCGCGGCGTTGAGTACGGCCCAGAAGAAGCGTATCAAAGCTTCCTTGATTTCCTTGGGGGACCGTATCGTATCGGCGTGCAGGTAATGCAGGAAATCGTCGATGCCGGACCGGAACCGATCGCTGTTTTGCGCGCATAGGGCGGAGCGAACCTGGTTTTCCATCGTCATCGGGTAGGACAGGGGGACGAATCGCGTCCGCTCCACATCTGGACAGGAAATCAGCTTTCCGTCCCCGAGTACGATATTCCAGTCAAGACAGGAGTCCAGCCGCCGCATAGCGGTCTTGAGGCCCGGGAGGCCCGGAAACGAAATCCAGGCGCAGCAAAAATCCTTGAGGCCCGTTCTTCTCAATTCCGGGACGAATACGCTGGCGAACCAGAGCCTGAGGGGTTCCGCTTCTCCGAAACCGAAGAGGAATATCGCGAGTTTCCGTGCCTTCGGCAGTTCCAGGATACGGTAATCCGGAAGCTTCCCGGCGAATAGAATCGACTTTGCCTGGCCTGCCGCCCGAATGGAGGCCGTCGTATATTCGTCTCCGAGATACAGGGAGACGAGCGCGCAGCTTCCGTTCGCGTCCGTGAGAAAGCGCTCGGCCATTCGGGCTTCCTCGTCGTCCGTTATCGTTCCGTCGCCGGAAAGGACCGAATGAAGCACGCTCTCCAACGACCTGCTTCCGCCGGCGGCGCGGGAGTCGCGCTCCGTCGAGATCGCTTCCTCCGCGTTTTTGAGCGAACGCGTGAGATCGGCGATATTGATGGGCTTGAGCAGATATTCGCATACCCCGATCTTGATCGCTTCCCGCGCGTACGCGAACTCCGAATAAGCGCTGAGGACGATGATCCTGGCGCGGACCGCCTTCTCCTTGAGCCGGTTCAACATCGCGAGACCGTCCATGTCGGGCATGCGGATGTCCGTGATCACGAGGTCGGGCCTCGTTTCCTCTATGATCCGGATGCCGGCCAGTCCGTCCTCGGCCTCGCCTACGACCTGATAATTCGGGGCTATCTTGCGGATCAGCTTGGCCAAGCCTTCGCGGATCCTGATTTCGTCCTCGACGATCACTATCCTCATTTCGTGCGCCTTCCGATTCATGTCGCGGGAATCTCGATGAATATCCGGGTACCTTCGCCGTTCGCGCTTTCCACGAGGACCCGGGCCGCGTCGCCGTAATACATCCTTATCCGCTCGACGGCGTTGCGCATGCCGACATGGTTGTCCGGATCCGGATCGCTCCCGCTCTCCATGCCGGATTCTCCGGCCGCCGCCGCGTCGATGCCCCTGCCGTTGTCCGCGATGATAGTCAGCAGCCTGTCCCCTTCTTTTCGGATCGAGATGTTGAGTTCGTGCGGACGCCCGACTCCCTTGAACCCGTGGATGATGGAGTTCTCCACGAAGGGCTGGAAAAGAAGCTTGTGGATGCGGCAATCCAGGGCCCCGGGATCGATCTCCATTTTGAAATCGAAGGAATTCTTGAGCCGCGTCCGCTGCAGGAAGACGTATTGCCGCAGCCACTCGGCCTCCGCCCGTATATCAACGACCCCGTTGCTGTTGTCGATGCCGTAACGCAGGATGCGGGCGAGGGCGTGGATCGCGTCGCTTATCTCGAACTCTTCCCGGTCGATGGCCATCCAGTTGATCGTGTCCAGGGTGTTGTACAGAAAATGGGGGTTCACCTGCGCCTCCAGCGCGGCGATTTCCGCGTCCTTCCGTTTGACGGACGCGCTCTGGACCTCACGGATCAGGCTTTCGATCTTTTCTATCATGCGGTTGAAATTATCCGCGATCTTCTCCATCTCCAGCGGCATTTTCCGGTCCTTCTCAAGCCGGACGGAGAATTCCCCCTGACCCGCCGAATTCATGGCCGCGACCACCGAGTCGATGGACTGCGTCAGCCTGCCGGTGATGTAGAAAATGATGGCGAGGAGGGCCGCGACCGACAACAGCACCACGAGCGCCGCGAGCCGCTGCTGATCGGATATCTCCCGGTGCGCGACGCCCTGGTCCCTGGCGACCACGATGCTCCACCCGGTCTCCGGCTCAAGCAGTTCGTATACCGAAAGGTTCGTCCGCTTCACCGAGCCTTCACCCCATACGGTCCGCCTTATGGCGTCCCGCCTTCCCGCCTCGTCCTTCGGCAAGTCGACCTTCATCCCTATCTTGGACTTTTCGGGGTACGAGATGATGGTGCCCGCGGAGTCCAGGATGAATACCGTGTTGTCGGCGCTACCCGGGCTTTGCGGTTCCATGATCTCGTCGCAGATCTCGCCGAGCATTCCCTCGTCGATCGAGAGGATGACGACGGCCGACTTCTTCCGGATGTCTTTATAGTCGACGACGCGATGGGCCAGGTGAAAAAGATAGAATGGCCTGGAGGTGAAAAAGGACGCGAGCTTGGACGACATGATCAGGGTGTCGTCGCCCGAGATCACGGAATCGAAAATCCGCGCCGGTTGGCCGCCCGTGACGTCGATCCATGAAGTCTTCGTATTGTAGCCGGTCAGGAGGTCGTCGAACACCATATGGCCGCCGCTGGTGAGGACGGTGATGGATTGCACGTACGGCATCGTGTACACATAGGTGTGGATGGTGCGGCGCAGGAGGCTGGAATTGAACTCCACGTCCGCTCCCGCTTCGATCTCGTCGATAAGCCGGATAATACGATCATCCGTGTACAGCTGGTAGAGGAGATCCCCGTAAAAATCCAGCTTCG
The DNA here is from genome assembly GCA_003527485.1 of Treponema sp. Classification (GTDB taxonomy): domain Bacteria; phylum Spirochaetota; class Spirochaetia; order Treponematales; family Breznakiellaceae; genus UBA12037. Next base: position 13,628 of record DPXI01000044.1, read on the forward strand.
TCCGGATGATCTTCCTCGTTTGAACGAGATTGGAACGCTCAAGGGCATCGACGTTCTTCTGCAGTATGCCGGCGATGTTGTAGGAAGAAGCGGTCTGGACCAGGATGACCGGAAAGATGGAGACGATGCAAAAAGCCGCGATCAGGCGATACTTGAAGCTCCTCTTGCGGGAAAGCGCGAGGTGCAGATCGGGGATTTTCATCACGTCATGCAGTATGCGGTCATTGCCGGAATACGGCAATGGGAATTCCTGAAGCGCGGCCGCGGCGGCCGCGCGCGGTCGTGCTTTCCCGGTTCGACCCCGCCCCGTTCGTTTCCAGACGATCGGAGACGGATGTTCACCGGGGTTCCTTCAAACCCTGCCCGTGCCCGCGTTGCGGAGCCAGACGCGCATCTCCTGTCCGGGCTGACGGTTGCCCCATTGGTAATAGGGAACAAGGGTGATCTGTCCGGCCTCGCCGATGTCCTCCGGCTGATATTCGCAGTACAGGGTTTCCGTATGTTCCTTTTCCCGGGATCCCGACAGCTGCAAGACTACCCCGGAGTCGGTCTTTTGCGGGAGGGACTTTCCGCCGACGGATCCGGCCGGATCCACCAGCAGGTTATGCAGGTCCGATCCGTTGTCCAGTTCCTCGGCGCAGTACACCAGGGGGCCGCGCATCACCGCCACCTTGCCGGCCAGTTCGGCGATCCGGCTGTGCGGCCGGACGAAGCGGGTTTCCACGTCCAGCGCCAGTTCGACGCGGTCGCCGGACGACCAGTCCCGTTCGATGCGGAGGTAACTCTTATCCTGTTCGTCGGGCACGGCCTGTCCGTTGACCGAGCAATGATAGGCGCGGCACCAGGAGGGGATGCGCAGCCGCAGGGAGAAGCGGCAGGTCCTCGCCGCCTCCAAGCTCAGGCTGACCGCGCCGTCCCAAGGGAAATCGGTTTCCTGGCTGACATGAATTGCGGTGCCGCCCAGCTCAAGGTCGGCCTCGCAGTTCATGTACTGGTGAACCCACAGGCTGTCGGCCGTCCTGCCGTACGCCAGGGAGGTAACCGAGGCGATCAGGCGGGCGATGTTGGGCGGGCAGCAGGAGCAACCGAACCAGGGCACCCGTTCGGTCTTGACGTGCTCATGGTCTTGGCGGGCTCGGGCCACCTCGGGGATACTCTCCAGAGGATTCACGTAGAAATAGCGCTGGCCGTCCAGCGAGACGCCGGACAGGGCTCCGTTGTACAGCACCCGTTCTATGGTGTCGGCGTAGCGTCCGTCGCCATCGGCCGCCAGCATTTCCCTGGCCCAGAAGATCAGGCCTATCGAGGCGCAGGTCTCGGCGTACGCGGTATCGGACGGCAGGTCCCAGTCGATGGTGAAGCGCTCGCCGTTGGCCTGGGATCCGAGGCTGCCGGTCACGTACATGCGGCGTTCGACGGTGCTGGTCCACAGCCGGTCCAGGGCTGCTTTCAGGGCAGGCTCGCCGGTGAGACCCCAGACCTGGGCGAGGGCCGTGTAGAGATACATGGCACGGACCGAATGTCCGTCGGCGTCGCGCTGGTCGCGGAGCGGGGCATTGCCCTGGAAGTAGTCGGGTTCGAAGGCTTTCGTGAGAGGGGGGAAGACGAAGGCCAGCGGTCTCCGATCACGGAAACGCTCAGGATCGCGGCCCCGCACGTCCAGGAAGTGTTCGGCCAGCTCGGCGAAGCGCGGCTGCCCGCTGGCTTCGGCCAGACGCATAAGGGCCAGCTCGATCTCGGGATGACCGCAGCAATCCAGGCCGTGGGGCTTTCCGGGTCCGAATTCGGCGATGACGCAATCGGCGTACTTCATCATGACGTCAAGGAAATGGCGCTTGCCCGTGGTCCGGAAATGGGCTACGGCGGCTTCGATCAAGTGGCCTCCGCAGTACAGTTCGTGGCCCCAGGCCAGATCGGTCCAGCGCTTGTCGGGAGCCTGGAGGGTGACCCAGGTATCGATGTAGCCGTCGCCTTGCTGGGCTGCGGCTATCAGGCGGACGGCTTCCTCCACCTGGGCTTCCAGCTCGGCGTCGGGATGGTTGACCAGGCTGTAGCAGGCCGCTTCCAGCCATTTGGCGACATCGCTGTCCTGGAAGACCATGCCGGCGAAGGCGCCCGCGGCTTCGCCGGCGGCAAGCCGGAAATTTTCCAGGGCGTGGGATGGTTCGGCGCCGGGAATCTGGTCGTTCAGGGCATTCCATTGGTAGGGAAGCATAACTTCCGCCACCAGCCTGGTTTTCTCCTGCCAGAACCCGCCCGAAAGCCGGACAGCGTTGAGTGCGAGCGCTTGTTGTTTCATGGTTCGGTCTCCTTATATTATGCGGATGCGGATGCGGATGCGAATGAGGGGCCGGGCGCTCAGGCCTTCAGTCCGGACAGCGCGATGCCTTCGACGAAGTACTTCTGGCCGACCAGGAAGACGGCCACGACGGGCGAGATGGTCAGGGTGGTGATCGCCATGATCGCCCGGTAATCCGTTCCGAAGCCGCTTCGGAAATTGGCGAGGCCCTGGGAGATGGTGTTGTTGTCGCTGGAATTGAGGTAGAGGATCGGACCCATCAGATCGTTCCAATTGTAGACGAAGGTGAACAACCCGATGGTGATCAGCACCGGCTTGATCAGGGGCAGCAGGATGGCCGTCATCACCCGTACGTGGCTGGCGCCGTCGATCAGCGCGGCTTCGTCCAGCTCGCGCGGGATCGTCCGCAGGAATTGCCGGGTCAGGAAGATGTTGACTCCGCCGCCGCCCAGGAACGGCGGGATGATCAGGGGCAGGAAGGTATCGATCAGCCCGAGGGAGGCCCAGCCTGCGAAAATCGGGATGATCGTGCAGGCCATCGGCATGAGCATGGAAGCGATGACCAGGCTGAAGATCAAATTCTTTCCGGGGAATTCCAGCCGGGCGAAGGCATAGGCCGCCATCGAGGAAGTGGTAAGGACGCCGAATACGGCCGGAATCGCGATGATCAGGGTATTCAGGAAATACCGGTGGAAGGGCAGCAGGGTGAAGGCCTTCGCGTAATTGTCGAATCGCCATTTCGTGGGCAGGAGCAAGGGGGGATACCGGAATATCTCGAGATTGGACATCAACGAGGATCGCACCATCCAGAAGAGGGGAAAGAGGCTGAGCAGGCCCAGCGCGGCCACGATCAGCGCGGCCGGGATATTGTATTTCGTCGTGGCTTTCATGATGTCGCTCAGTCTCCCTCGAAGAATTGGCGGCTGCCGGTGAACCGGAAGATCAGTACGGTCAGGAGGCCGATGAAGGCGAACAGGATGACCGACAGGGCCGAGGCGTGGCCCATCCGGTTGCGCTGGAATCCTTCCCTCCAGATCAGATAGACCATGGTGAGGGTCGAACTGTTCGGCCCCCCCTGGGTCAGGACGAAGGCCGGGCCGAAGGACTGCAGGTTGGCTACAACCGACATCAGGAAATTGTAGAAAATGATCGGAGACATCAAGGGCAGGGTGATGTGGGCGAATTTATGCCAGACGTTTCCGCCGTCGATTTCCACGGCTTCCAGGTAGGTACGGGGAACCCCTTGCAGGCCGGCGAGGAAGATGACGATGAGGTTGCCGATTCCCCAGATGGTCATGACGATGATGGACGGCATGGCGGTCGCGTTTTTGCCCAGCCAGTCCACCTTGTCGAATCCCATCTTGTTCATGAGGAAATTGAAAAGGCCGAAGCTGGACTGGTACATCCAGCCCCAGATGATGGTGGTTCCGATGATCGGGATGACGTAGGGAAGGTAGAAGGTCGCGCGCCAGAACCCCCGGGCCGGAATGCGCTGGTTCAGCAGCAGGGCGATCAGGAAGGACCAGACCATTCCGAGCGCCGTCGCTCCGACGGCGAAGTACAGGGTGGCTCCGACCGCATACCCGAAGAAGAAATCGTCGGTGAGGATGTTCCGGTAGTTCTCCAGCCCGATGAAGACCGGCGGGCTCAGCATGTCCCAGCTGGTCAGGCTGTATCCGACGACGCCGATCAGGGGCAGGAGGGTGTAGAAGATCAAGCCGATGAAGGACGGCAGCAGGAGGGCAAAGGCCAAGCCCGGCCTCCTGTTCAAGCTGTTTCTATGCATGGGATGCGACCTCATGGGTACGGCGGTCCCGGTCCGTGCCGGAACCGCCGGATGGTGATGCCTATTTGTTCTTGTGGGCGTCGAAGTAGGTCTGGAGCTTGGGCATGATCTTGGCGATGTAGTCCTTGGCGGTGACTTCGCCGTTCCATACCGCCTCTATTCCGGAGGACAGGATGTCGTTGAATCCGTTATACCCGGGGAAGTAGTACCAGGGCACCTGGATCGCGTTGTTGGCCGCGTAGTCGATGACCGCGGTCTTGTACTGGTCGAAGGGAGGGCGGGCGGTCTTGGTGACGGCCGGATCCGCCCAGGAGCGCATGGCCTTGTCGCTGGCGTAATACTTGGCCAGGAAGGGCATGGTGATGCCGTCCAGCGTGATCGGCTTGAACGTTCCGTCCGGATAGGTGGACGAGGCGTACCAGCGGATGAAGGTCATCGCCTCGCCCAGGTGCTTGGAGCTCTTGAAGATGCCGTAGGGAGCGCCCGTATTGTAGGTGAGCGCCTTCTTGAACTTGGGCAGGACGCCGACGCCGTAGTCGAGCCCTTCGGGCACCGAGTTCTTGAGCGATACGCCGATTTCCCATTGGCCGCTGGTGGCCATGGCGACCTTCCCGGTCAGCAGGTTGACGTCGATGCTGCCCATGGAGCGCAGGTCGCCGCGGGAGGGAGCGACGTGGTGCTTGGAATACAGGTCGGCGATGGCCTGGAACGCTTCCAGCGATTCCGGCTTGTTGATCAGGAGCTGTTTGCCGTCCTGGCTCATCAGCCCGCCGCCGTTCGAATAGCAGGCGATCGGCCACATCCACCACTCGCGGTTGAAGTCGCAGCCGTACTGGACGATGTTCTTGTAGTCGAATCCGGCCTGGGCGGCGTTCTTGCCGTTTTTGTCGATGGTCAGCTTCTTGGCGGCGTCGAGGAACTGCGCCCAGGTCCAGGCGTTTTCCGCGCTGGCCGGCGGGTAGGGAACGCCCGCCTTGTCGAAGAGCTTCTTGTTGTAGTAGGTGAGCAGGACCTCGTTGGCGGAACTGAAGGCGACCGGCTTTCCTTTGAAGGTGAACGCCAGAGACTTGAGCGGCTCCTCGCCCTTGGGATACATGCTGCTGACGTCGGCCAGCAAGCCCGCGGAGGCGAAGTCGAGCGCCATGGCTTCGGAAAGAAGCGTGGCGTCCGGCAGCTTGTTGGCGGCGGCCATGGTGTTCGTCTTGGCCTCGTAGCCTTCGCGGGGAACCATGACCAGCTTGACCTTGATCTTGCCTTCGTATTGCGCGTTGAAAATATCGATCTGGTTCTGTACGTCCTGGCCCTCGGATTCGGTATTGTTGTACCAGGCCATGTAACTGATTTCGACGGGCGCGGCCCAGGCGGAAACGGCTAAAAGGGCAAGGCCGACGAACAGCAGTGAGTGCGATTTCTTCATTCGTTCTCTCCTTTGGATCATCTGGATCGGAAAACGGGAAGCCTACAGGAAGCCGGATGCTGTACTTTCGCCTGCTGAAGTGGCATATTCAATGCATCCGGCGGCCGTGGTACCGATGTTGTGCTTGCCGGCTAACTCGATACCGCGGCTGTCTCTTCGCTTTTAACCGCTCACCTCCTTCATGTCAGCGTCCGGAACGACTCGCGCACCACCAGATCGATGGGGAAGCCGATCACCACCGGCGGCAGCTCCTCATTTTCGATCCGCTCCACCACGCGGCGGACCGCGGCTTTCGCCATGCTCCGCGAATGGATGCGCATGCTGCTCAGGGGCGGCGTGGCATGGCGGGCAAGTTCGGTATCATCGAAGCCGATCACGCTGATCCGATCCGGCACCTTGATGCCCGCGCGGTTCAGGGCGGACAGGGCTCCGATGGCCAGCAGGTCGTTGGCGCAGACCAGCGCCGTGAGTTCGGGACAGCGGGCGATCAGGCGCTGGGTAGCCTGGAAGCCGGATTCGGGGGTCCAGCCCTCGTCGCCGTCGGAGAAACGGGCTTCCGCGTCCAGGCCGGCCGCGCGCATGGCCTCCTGCCAGGCCAGGTAACGGATGCGCGCCGATTCCAGGCGCAAGGGGCCGTTGATCATGCCGATGAAGCGGTGTCCGCCTTCGACCAGGGCCCGGACCGCGGTCCTGACGCCTCCCGCCAGGTCCATCGTCACCATGTCGACCGGGCGGCTGATGGCGGTGGGACCTATCAGCACCAGGGGAAGGCGGCGCTCCAGGATTCGGTCGATCAGTTCGGGGTTGCGGGCCTCCTCCAACACGAGGCCGTCGATCTTGTCCATGAATGCGGTGAAGGCGTTGATTTCATCGGGATTGGTGTCGTCCAGATAGGAGAACAGCAGGTGGCGGCCCGCTTTGACCGTTTCTTCTTCTATTCCGGTGAAAACATCGAAGTAGAAGGCCTCCGAGGCCAAAGGCTTGCGCTGGGATCGTTCCTTGCAAATCACGTAACCGATGGTGCCGTGGTCAGGACTACGGCTGGCTTGCGGGGCCAACTGCACGCGGACGAAAGTGCCCTGGCCGATCTTGCGTTCGAACAGACCGCGGTTGGTCAGGGCTTGGACGGCGTTGCGTACCGTTGTCCGGCTGACGTCGAGCTTTTCGGACAGATCGCGTTCCGAGGGGATTTTGGAGCCCAGGGGCCAGTCCCCGTTCTCGATCTTGCCGCGGATGAAATTTTCCACCTGGGCCTGCATGGATTCCAGGACGTTTTTCTGGATGATGTCCAGGTCCTTGTCCTTCATTGGATTTTCCTAGTGGTAGATACCATATATAACCATTAACACCCTCTCGGTTAGGTTGTCAATTGTTTTCGGTGCGATTCTCCGATTCTCCGATGCGGAATTCTCCGATTCCGATGCCGATGCCGCCGCTGCGGGCGCCATCCTCCGAGGGCTTGAACATCCGCGCGTTTTCCGCTCTGAATGTCCGCATGAACCCGACCTTCCTGGAGCTGGCCGCCCGACGCCGGAGCGTCCGCGAATATCTCGAAACGCCCGTCGAACGGGAAAAGGCGGAATCGTGCGTCGAGGCGGCCCGCCTGGCTCCTTCGGCCTGCAATTCCCAACCCTGGAAATTCCTGCTTGTGGACGAACCGGATTTGAAGCGCCGCCTGGCCGAAGCCACCGCCAGCCCGGGATTGCCGCTCAACCGTTTCGTCGTCAAGGCGCCCATCCTGGCCGTGCTCGTGCTGGAAGGCGCGAACCTGACGGCGACGCTCGGCTCGGCGGTCAAGGGAAAAAGCCTGCCCCTGATCGATCTGGGCATCGCCGCCGAACATTTCTGCCTTCAGGCGGCCGAAATCGGGCTTGGTACCTGCATGCTCGGCTGGTTCGACGAACGTAAGGTCCGCTCCCTGCTCGGCATCCCGGCCGGCAAGCGTCCCATCCTGGTGATCGCCCTGGGATACCCGACGGATACCGCGGTCAGGGCGAAGCGCCGCAAGCCGCTTGACGCCACCATGGCCTGGAACGGTTATGAGGCTGTTTCGGAATAAGGGGAGGAACGGATGCCCAGAATCAAGCTCGCGGAAAGATTCGCGTACCGGTTTTCAACGACCTGCCCGGTGCGGGTGGACGACATCAATTACGGCGGCCACATGGACAACGCGCGCTTCGTATCCTTTCTCCATGAAGCGCGGGTGCGGTTCCTGAAGGAACTCGGCGCCACCGAAGCGGACCTCGGAGACGGGAGGACCGGTATCGTCATGGGCGACCTCGCCGTCAACTACAAGGCGGAAGTCTTCCGCGGCGCGGAACTCACGATACGCTGCGACATCGACGAGATGGAGGTCCGGGGCTTCAGGCTCTTCTACCTCATCGAGAACGAGGGCGCGGTCGCGGCCGTCGCCGAGACCGGCATCATCGGCTTCGATTACGGGGAACGGACGATCGGCAGGATACCCGCCTCTTTCATCGAGCGGGTGAGGGAATACGGGAAGAAGTAGGCCGCAGGGGTCGCTGCCGCATCAGCCTTCGCGGACGGAGAAGGAGCTGCGGCTGTAAAATTCCGGTCGACGGGAACGAATTCGCGCCCGCGCCTTTTCAGCGCTAGACTAAGTTTATATGGATGGAAAGGCATGACGGTCCTCCTGTTCGCCTTGGTCGCCCTGGTTTCCTGCGGATTCCTCGATCCCGCCCCGGATCGTTCGGGCGACGGGGATCCGCCCGCATGGATCCTCGCGGAACTGAACCCCGGCGACGATCTCCATCAGGCTATCCTGGAGGCGGCGGACCGGACGATAATCGCCCTCGGGCCGGGGACCTTCGTCATGACCGGGCACGGCTCCTGGGACTACGGCGCCATCCTCCAGGACAAGACGGATCTGGTCGTCCGGGGCGCCGGGCGGGAGGAGACGATCGTCTCCCTCCCGGCCGATCTCGATTTCGGTTTCTACATCGAAAGCCGGCTTCGGAACGTGACGCTGGAGGGCTTCTCCATCGTCGGGACGCTTCCGCTCGCCGTCAACACCCACGCGATCGGCAACTATACGGGGCCCGGCTATACGAGCGACGTGAGCGGGCTGACGATACGGAACCTGGCGATCCGCGACGTCGCGGTGGGCATCAGCCTGGCGACCTGGACCGAAGGTAGCTACGGGGACGTTCTCGTGACGGGAAATATACTCGAACACCTAATCGGAACCGAGTCCGGGTGGGGCTACGGCATCCACGCGGACAACCCCTCCGGCGTCCGGATCGTCGGCAATTACATCCGGAACGCGGGCAGGCATGGATTGTACTTCGGCAGGTCCCGGGTCGGCGCGGACATCCTCATCGACGGCAACTTCGTCTACGAGCACGACCGGGACGCTCTCAATCCCCTCAGGGTCGCGAGCGCGCTCGTATGCGCCCGTTCGAGCGACGTCCGCCTCTTTTTCAACACGGTCCTGGATCCGGTACCCTACGCGATGAGCGTGGAGCCGGACGAAACGTACGGATGGCCGACCGAAGACGTCGTGCTCGTCGGGAACCGCATCCTCGGAGCCCGGGACGGAGGGCTCTGGATCTACACGGGCGAGGCGCACGCCGCGCTCGGGAACACGGTCGTACAACGCGACGGCAATCCCTTTTCGGATTACCGCTACGAGTTGACGGACGGAAGCGCTCTCGTACCGCCGGATCCGCGCTGGGCCGATGACGACGGCGTCTTCGACCACATCGCCCGTTGGGGCGCGGACGTTTTCGTGCTGAAAAACGGGGTTTTGGACCGTCTGCGGCCCTTCCCCGATGCCGGGGAAGCCGATTGGTCCTACGTCAGCGGACCAGAGGATTGGAGTGGAGCCCGGTACCTCCGCGCGGGACCGTCCCCGGAGTCTGCGGGCGCCGGCGTCCTGTACATCGGGCTGGCAGGCGGAGGATTCCAACGTGTCGATCCCGCTACGCTCGTCTCAGTCGGCGTACCCGTCTCCGAGGATTTGCTCGTGCTGGAGGTAAAGGCAACAGAATCGGCGAGGACCGCAGCGGGAGTGACGGAATGGAAGGTGGACGTGCGGCTCGACTCGACGAGATTCTATGGCAAGAAGATATTCCTCGCCGAGTGGGACCTTGTCCTCCCGCCCGGCGCGGAACTGGTCGGTTCCGGGCTCCCTCCGCCCGACGCCGACTTCTTCGGCGGCGCAGGCGAGTCGGAGGTCGACGCGCTGCTCGGCCTATCCAACCGCCGTATGACGAAGGATCCGTTCCGGGGAGCGAGCGCGCGCAACGGATTATTGGCGACGTACCTGGTCTCCGCCGATCCGCCCCTCGCGGACGGATCGGAATTCCGCCTTGACCGGTGCGTCGTGGCGGACTCGGATCTCCAGGCCTATACTCCAGCCGACGGCCTGCCGGTAAGATAAGGGACCGGTCGGGGGCGGATCGTTGGTAGATCCGAAACGCTGGTGGAATGGACGATGGCGGCAGGCCGATCGCATGATACACTCGTTCCGGGACGAAGTCCAAATCACCGCCCGAGCGGCATGGAAGGGAGGACCCTGATGAGGCGAACGTTCGCCGCCGTCGCCTGCGCGTTCGCGCTCGCGGCGGCAGCCATGGGGCAGGAAACGCAGGCGCAGGAAGCGGCGCAGGAAGCGGCGCCGGGGGCGGCGCCGGGGGCGTGGAGATTCGGCCTGATGGGCACCATCGAAATGGGCGGCATGTCCGTCCGCGGATCGGGTTTCGACAGGATCGAAGAGAATGGCTACGGGACCATTTCCGGCGACTCCGTGGTGGCTCTTTTTTCCGGAGGCTGCTTCTTCCGCAAGCCTGAAATCGTGGACGTCGCTTTTCTGTTTTCCTATCTGGCGGGCGGCTCCTTCGTATGGGACGGGATCCTGGGCATCCAGGGTTCCTCGTTCTCGCTTTACGGCGATTCCCTCGCGGCCCAGGTAGAGTTCCACCCGCTCTTTCCCTTCCTGAACGGAATCCGGCCTTTCGCAGGCGCGGGCTACTCGCTGACCAACGGCCTGGTGGACGAGATAGGCGACGGATTCGTGTCGGGCACGGGGCCGTTCGCGCTCGCGGGCCTGGATGTGGTTTCCTGGTTCGGTAAGCCGAATGCCCTATTCTCGGACGACGGAAAAGGTTTCGCCGCCCTGCGGCTTTCCCTTTATTACCGCATCCCGTACGAATACGACTTCAAGCTCGGCTGGAATGAATTTTCCTCCAACTATTCCGGAGCCGCGCCGATCGACGATCTGAAGGATTTTTTTTCGGGAAGCTTTCCGGCGGAAAGCATCGCGTTCGGCATCGGACTCTCCATAGGCTTTTCGCCCTGGGTTCTGGGAGGGAAGGCCGGCGCCCGGTAACCGCCCGACGCGCGCGCTACCCCTTCACCGCTCCCGCCGTCAGCCCCTTGATGAACTGCTTGGACATGGTGAGGTACAGCAGTATGACGGGCACCGCCGCCAGGGTCAGGACCGCGAGTATCTTGGACCAGTCCGTCTGGTACTGGCCGAGCGGCAGGGTCTTGTGCCGTTCGTCTGCGTTGGTTTTACGGCAATTCGCGAGATTGACAGGCCGTTACGATCATCGTAGCCTGAATCGATGCCGCAGTCTCTCCTCTTCGATATCAAGCTGAGCCTTCCCGAGATTCCGGAAGGTGGTCTCGTCCGGGAAAAACTCCTCGAACGCTTCGAGGAGGCCTCCCGAAAAGACTTCGTCATCCTTTCCGCCCCGGCCGGCTTCGGCAAGACCGTGGCGGCGGCCGCCTGGGCGCGGCATACGGCCAAGAAGGTCCTTTGGTTTTCGCTCGGTGAGGAAGAGGCCGATTTGGCGGCTTTCTACTCGCTTCTACTCTACGGCCTGGAAACCCATGAGCCGCACCTTTCCGAGCGCTTCGTCCGCATCGCAAGCGCCGCCCGAGAGGCAGGGCTCACGGCTTCCTCGGCCAAGCATCCGGCGGCGGCGTTGGCGAAGGCGCTCAAGGAAGAGGGGTCGGGGGAGGCCTTTCATCTCCTTTTTGACGATTTCCACCTCTGCGAGGATGAGGCGATAATCCAATTTTTGACGAGCTTGTCCGACTACGCTGCCCCTCGTGTGAAGATTATCATCTCGACCAGGAACCTGCCTCGCCTTCCCGCCGCCAGGCTCAGGGCTCAGGGCCGCCTTGCGGAGATAGGAGTTCGGGAACTATGCTTTTCCGCCCAGGAAACCGCCGAATATGTCGAGGCGAGGATCGGAATCAGCCCCGCCCCGGAAACGCTCTCCCTTATCGGGGAAAAAACAGAAGGCTGGCCCGCCGGCCTCCAGCTTCTCTGTCTTTCCCTGGAAGGGAGGCGGGACGTGCCCGCTTTCGTACGCGATTTTTCCTCCAGCCACAAATTCGTACTGGATTATCTCATGGAGGAAGTTTTGAAGCGGTTGGACGGAGAAACTGTAGACTTCCTCTTCAAGAGTTCGGCGGCCGAGCCCTTCACCGCCGAACTGTGTTCCCTGCTCCGTCCTGGCACGGACGCCGTGGAAACCATCGCGCGCATCGAGTCGGAGAATCTCTTCCTCGTTCGCCTGGACGATAATGGGCTCTGGTTCCGATACCACCACCTCTTCGGAGATCTCCTCCGTATGCGGGCAAAGCGCGCCATCACCGCCGATCTTCCCGCCCTGCGAAAGAAGGCCGCCGATTGGTACGACGGGGCAGGATTGCCTGAACTCAGTTTTTCCCAGCTCCTTGAGGGCGGTTTCACCGACGAAGCTTTCCGCTACGTGGAAACCCGCAGCCGATACTTGTATACAAGCGGCAGGATTCCCGAACTCCTGCGGCTGTACGAGCGCTTGCCTTTTGATCGATTTCGGGATCATCCTGAAACCTGCATCTGGTACGCATGGTTCTTGACCACCGTCGGGAAGCCCGCAAAAGTCCCGACCCTCCTTGCTTGGGCGGAGGAGGGCTTGGATAAGCAAGCGTCCGGGACCATCAAAAGCCGCATGGCGGGCGGGATCGCGTCGATCCGGGGAATGGGCGCGAACCGGCAAGGCGATTTTGTTCTTGCGGCCTCCGAGACCGAGAAGGCGAAAAAGCTTTATCCCGAAGACGATTTCCATGATCTCGCGGTAGCTTCTTATATCCGCGGGGGCGCGCTCGCGAACTTGGGGCGGGCGGAAGAGGCGAGCGAAGAGTACAAAACCTGTTTCCGCCTCGCGGCGGCCGACGGAGACGCCTACACGCAGGGCCAGGCCCTCTGCGAACGCGCCCGGCTGGGCCTTGCCGCGGGTGACGCGGAGGGCTCCCTTTCGCTTCTCCGGGAGGCGGAGGAGCTCGCGCGCGACGGGGACGGATTCTCCCTCTGGTGCGGCGCCGTCTACATCTACATGGCCCAGGCTTTCGACATGTTGGGCCTTACCGAAAAGGCGCTGGAAAAGACGGAGGTCGGAATTGAACTCACACTGGAGCGCGGCAATCCGAATCCGCTCGTGCCCGGCTACGCCCTCCTCATCAAACTGCAGCTCGATGCGGGACTCCCGGCAGACGCCGGGAAAACGCTTGCCGCGCTGGAGGAACTCGCCCAGGATTTCGGCCTGAATGTGCCTGCCCTGCAGGTGATAAAAGCGGCGCGGCTATCATACGAATCCTGCGTCGGCGCGCTCTCGCGCGATGCCGAACCGGCGATGGCTACAGTATCCGCGCGGATCGAGGCGGCGTACAGCGAGGCGGTGTGCAGCACTGCGGCGTGCAGCACAGCGGCGTACAGCGAGGCTGCTCTTACCCGAAGGGAACACGAGGTGCTGGGACTGCTCTCCGAAGGCAAGCCAAACCAGGAAATCGCGGACATCCTCTTCCTCAGCGTCGGCACCGTAAAGGCACATCTGCATAACATATCCGAGAAGCTCGGAACCGCGAACAGGACGGAAACCGTGGCGCTCGCCAGGGAACTCGGTTATTTGTCGCGTTGATACCGAACGCGGACCCGGGTTTATCCCGGTCTGCACTTTGCCTCCCCACAAAATATATCTTTCGGCCAATACACAGGCCCTCCGGATTACTTCTACATTTTCGCCATGTCAATCGAAACGTATTACATCCGGATCAAAGGCGAAATAGATGAACTATGGGCCGATTTCATCGCGCCCCTGGTTATCACCGGAATCGACCGCGGTGAAACGGTGCTGGAAGGCGAATTCGAAGATCAAGCCAGACTTCATAAGAGTCTGGAAAAGCTCTCCTCGGCGAATATTCGGGTAATCTCCGTACGGGAGCTCGCTGAAGGCGAGAAGCAAGGAGGCGTAGAATGAAAGGGAGGTCGATCGTGCCGAACGGGATTTTCATCTCCGCGGCTTTTCTGGCGTTATCGATGAGCGGCTGCGCGACCAGCCGCGCGCGCTCGGAGCGATTGGTCCAGGGTTGGACGGCGGACGGTTATGAAGAACTGCGGACGGAATTCGAAAAGAATCTCCGTTCGCGCGGCGAGCTGGGTGGAGCGTTTGCGGCCTACGTTGATGGACAAAAGGTCGTGGACCTCTGGGGCGGCTGGGCCGATCCAAAAAGAACGAGGCCGTGGAACGAGGATACTTCGGTCGTGGTGTTTTCGGCGACCAAAGGAGTCGGAGCCCTCGTGCTCGCGCACCTGCATTCGAGGGGCCTCTTTGATTACGACGCGAAAGTCAGCGAATATTGGCCCGAGTTCGCGGTCAAGGGAAAGAGCGATGTGACCGTGCGGCAGCTCCTTTCGCACCAGGCGGGTATCGTGCTCACCGCCGAACCCCTCAACCCGAAAGACCTTGACGGTCTCGCGCGGATACTCGCCGACACCGAACCGATGTGGACTCCCGGCGACTATCACGGCTACCACGCGGGTACGATCGGTTTCGCGATGCAGGTTCTGGTGAACCGCCTCGATCCAAAGCATCGCAGCATCAATCGATACTTGCAGGAGGAGATAGCCGGGCCACTCGGCGCCGATTTCACAATCGGCCTGCCTGAAGGATACGACGTAAGCCGCAAAGCGACGCTCAAACCTTTTTCTCCCGCGGAAGCTATGCTGCATCTCGGCGAGATGCCCGCGGGTCTGCGAAAAGCCATCCTCAACTCAAAGTCCCTCTTCTGGAAATCCTTGGGCGACGGAAAAGCCGACATCAATGGTCCCGCTTTCACCGACGGGGAAAACCCTTCCGGCAACGGCGTCGCCACCGCCCGAGGGCTCGCCGCTCTGTACGGCGAAATCGCCGCGGGAGGGAATACGATCGGCTTGACGCGGCAAACGGTGGACATCATTTTCGGACCGCCCGAATCGCCGCGCTTGGGCCGCCTGGATAAAGTCATGAACATGGAGGCCTATTTCGGCCTCGGCTTCCAGAAGCCGAATCCCGGGAACCTCTGGTTCTGCGACGATCCGAACGCTATCGGCTTCCTTGGCGCTTCGGGCGCGATCGGCGTCGGCGACCGCCGGTACGCTCTCGGCTTCGCCTACGTGACCGACCGTATGTCTCCGGGCAATCAGATAAACGACCCTCGGGAGCGTGCCTTGCGGGATGCCCTGTACAGGGCGGTGCGCGCGCAAAAAGGAGGGAATCGATGAGCGGTTTCGTGAAATATGGTCGGTATCGCGCTTTGGCGGCCGGTATTTTCCTCCTCGCGATGGCTATCATGATCGGCTGTTCGGGAATGGTCCCCGCCTCGGCCCTTGATTTGATCGGAATGCCTTCCGGAAGCTTGAAGGTCGCCGGAGTCGCGGCGGGAAAGTACGAAGGCGATTACGAGGTAGCCGTACCGGCGGGTATTTTCGCGGCATTCCGGAAATTCCGCGTCGCCGTGAACGTAACGGCGGACGAAAAGGTCGATTCAATCGTGATCCTGGATCCGGCCTTGATGAATGACGCGGAATTCTTCCTGCCCATCCGGGACGA
>DPXI01000045.1 GCA_003527485.1 Treponema sp.
CGGGGACGATGCGCGGCCAGGCGAGGGACAGGCGGTAATTGCGGATCCCGAGGGCCTTCATCAGCGCCACGTCCTCGGGCCAGCGGCGGTAATGGTCCACGGCGACGTCTCCGTTCTTGCCGTCGCCTATCATGCCGGGCGTGTGCGAATAGGTATCCCAGATGGAAGGGCCCCGGCCGTCCTCGTTCACGCCTCCTTCGATCTGGTAGGAGGCGGTGGCGACGCCCCAGGCGAAGTCGTCGGGGAAGGNNCCCTCTTCGGATCAGCCCTTGACGGCGCCCGCGGCGACCCCGGCCAGTATCCAGCGGTTGAAAATGAAATAAAGCGCCAGGGGCGGCAGGGCGACCAAGGCCATGCACGCGAACTGGATGGCGTACTGGGAAGAGTACTGGCCCTGGAAGCGGATGATGGAAAAGGGCAGTGTCCGCTTGAGCTCGGTCGAGATGTAGGTGTTGGCCATGATGAATTCGTTCCAGTGGTTCAGGAAGGTCTGCACGCCGACGGTGGCGAAGCCCGTGGCGGCCATGGGCGCGATGATTTTGGGCAGGATGGCCGCGTAGGAGGCGCCGTCGATGAAGGCCGATTCCTCCATCGACCGGGGTATGCCGGACAAAAGGCCCGCGAAGATGATCGTATTGAAGGACAGGCTGAAAGCCACGTAGGAGATCACGAGTCCCAGGCGGGTGTCGATGAGGCCGAAAAAACGGTACCAGATGAAGTTGGGCAGCAGGGTCGTGTGGATGGGAATGGTGAGGCCGACGGTGATGATGAACCAGACGAGCGGCTGGAGTTTCCAGGTCATCCGGGAGCAGGCGTAGGCGAGGCAGAAGGAAAGGACGGTGGACAGGGTCACCGAGGGGATGACGATCAGCAGGGTATTCGCCAAGTACAGGGGGATCCTGCCATTGGTCCATGCGAGGAAATAGTTATTCCACTGCGGATCGACGGGAAGCTTGAAGAATTCCGGGCCGAAGAGATCGCCGGATTTCTGCAGCGAATAGGAGAACACCCACAGCAGGGGGAAAATCTGGGCGGCCGCAAGTACGGCAAGGAATATCCACATCACGGCGCGGCCGAAGGCGCGGGACGCGATGGCGGATTCGTTCGTTTTCATTCGCCCCTCCTCATTCGTCGCTCATTTTCTTGAAGGCGCGCTGGATCGCGATGGTCAGCGCGACGGCGATCAGCACGAACACGACGGAGATCGCGTTGCCGTACCCGTATTCGGAATACTTGAATGCCTTCTGGTACAGGTAGACCGCGATGAATTGCGTATAGAAACCCGGTCCGCCTTCGGTGGACAGGTAGATGATTTCCATCTGCTTCAGGGAAGAGACGACGTCGATCACGATGACCGCCTGGATCACCGGCAGCAGGTAGGGAATGACGATCTTCGTATACAGCTGCATGCGGTTCGCCCCGTCGACGCGCGCCGCCTCCTCGATTTCCTTGGGAAGGGTCATCAGCCCCGAATAGTAGAACAGCAGCGCCCAGCCGAAGCCCTGCCAGATCATGATCCAGATGACGGACCAGAGGGCGGTGCGGGTGTCGCTGAGCCAGGCGATGGCGATGTCCTCCATTCCCGCGAGTTTCAGGATCTTGTTGAGTATGCCGTAGGTGGGGTTGAAGATGTTGACCCAGAGCTTGGTGACAACCACGAGGCTCAGGGTCGCGGGAATGAAGTAGATGGTCCTGAGCAAGCGGGAGGATTTTTCGCCCAGACGGGTCAGGGTCGCCGCGACGGCGAAGGCCACCGGATTCTGCAGGAAAATCGTCACGAGCATGAGGGCTACGGCGTTCAGCAGCGAACGGACAAAGACCTTGTCCGCGGTCAGGAGCTCCACGTAGTTGCGCAGGCCGATGAACTTGATGGCCCCGAAGCCCGACCATTTCATGAAGCTGAAATACAGGCTCACCAGGAGCGGCGCCATGATGGCGAAGAGCATGATCGCCACCGGGGGGATCGCCAGGACGGCGACCGTCTTTTTATCTTCGAAAAGGGATCTCACTCGGTTCGCCTCCCGGCGGGGTCGGAAAGGGGCCGGGCTTGTGCCCGGCCCCTTCGATATTATTCCTTGGAAGCCTTTTCGGCCGCCGCGTCCAGCTGGGCGCAGAAAGCCTCGGGGGTGACGATGCCGGCGACGAGCTGGCGCATCAGGTCCTGGTGGACCTCCTTGAAGGCCGCGGTCGAGCGGTCCAGGCCGGTCGTACCGGAGGTCGTCTTGGCCTCTGCCGCGATCTGCAGCAGTTTCTTGGCGACGATCGTATCGGTCGCTTTCGGGGTCACCTTCTGCGCGGGGAAGGCCGCCTGGGCGTCCCACGCGTAGGCGGGGAACTTCTCGGCGTAGAGCTTGAGGTATTCCAGGGCGAGAGCCTTGTTCTTGCTTTTGGCGTTCAGGATATAGTTGCCGCCGAACCAGGCGACCAGGTCGTCGGCCTTGCCCTTGCCGCCGGCGATGACCGGGAACTTGATCACGTCCAGGTTGTCGCGGAAGGCTTGGGAGAAGTTGGGATCGACCGCGAGGCCCATCTCCCAGGAACCCATCAGGTACATGGCGGCCCGTTCCTGGCCGAACAGGTTGCGCGATGCGCCGTAGTCGGAGGTGACGAGGTCGGCCTGGAAAATGCCGGCCTTGACGGCGGTCTGGATGTACTTGGCTGCTTGGACGAATTCGGAGTCGGTGAATTTGGCCTTGCGGGTGATGGCCGCGTCGACGTTGGCGAAGGAGCCGGTCACGCGCTGGATCACGTTGTCGTACATGATGCTGAGCGGCCAACCGTCCTTGCCGTCGGTGACGAGCGGCACGATGTTCTTCGCCTTGAACTTGGGCACGGAGGCGACGACGTCTTCCCAGGTTGCCGGCAGGGCGACGCCGGCATCGGCGAAGAGTTTCTTGTTCACGTAGATGACCCAGAGGTCGCCGGAAACNNTTCGACGAAATTGCCGTCCACGAGGGGTTTCAGCAGGGTGGAGAAACTCCAGTACTTGATCACGTCGGGCAACTGGTTGGCGGTGGCGTAGATCTTCACCTTTTCCTGCCAGGCCTGGTCCTGGTAGCTCTCGGTCACGATCTGGACTTGGGGATGGAGGGCCTTGAAGTCGGCGTTGATCTTTTCGATGACGGCGCCCCAGCCGGCGGCGCGGTCCGGAATATTGTCTCCCATCTTCAGAACGACGGTCTCGGCGGCGGCCTTGTCGGCTCCGCCCGCGGCGAACGCGGCTCCGGAAAGTAGCGCGAGGCATAACGAAGCGAGAATGATCTTCTTGATCATGATTCCTCCTTGTGTTTTCCCGGCGGACGAAATTCCGCCGTCGGGATCAGTATGGCCCCGCCCTCCGCAAGCCGTACATGACGGCTTTTCCGATTCATTGACGATGGTAACGACGTATTACGAAGAGAAGCCGCGCGGCGTAGTGCCGGAAACTTTCTTGAACACGCGGCAGAAGGTCTCCACGTTGGAGAAGCCCACCTTCTCCGCGATCTCGTAGGTCTTCAGGTTGGTGTCGGACAGCAGCTGTTTGGCGGCCTCCACCCGGACGCGGGCGATGAAGGCGGACAGGTTCTCTCCCGTCTCCCGGGCGAATTCCCAGCTCAGGTGGTTCTTGCTGACCTCCGTGTGGGCGGCGATGGCCGACAGGTCAAGATCGGGGTCGGCGAAGCGTTCGCGGACGAAGCGCCGGGCGCGGACCACCAGCCGGCTCGCCGACGTGAAGCGGCCCTCCGCTTCGGCATAGATCCCACGGAGGCTTTCCCAGCTTGCCGCGGGACCGGCGGCCTGCGCCTCGAAGTCCAGGCCGAGGTAGTTCCGGGCGGCGCGGGAAAAGTCCTCGAAAAAAAGTTCCGCGTCCTCGGCGGCATTGAACAGGGCAAG
>DPXI01000058.1 GCA_003527485.1 Treponema sp.
CCCAGCAGGCCGTGGCGGCCCAGGCCGTTGCGGCGCAAGCCGCATCCGCTCGAACCGAAGACAGAACGACGATCGATGAGCCGGCCCTTCCCGATATCGAGGATCTTCCCGATCTTGAGCTCGATACGGACGAAGGCGACGCCTTCCTGACCGATGCCGAACCTCTGGATATTCCTCCCCTCGATTCCGACCTCCCATCCTTTGAAGACATCGCCTCGTTCGATGAAGAGCTCGGGGAAGAGAGCCCCACGACCTCCGACGATTTCACCGAGCTTTCGATGGACGATTTCCTGGAAGGAGCCGACTTTTCCCCGGAAGGATCCGCTGCTTCCGAACTCTCCCCGACGGAAGAGGCGCCGATGGATATGGATCTTGACTTCAACGACGGGCTCGAAGGGGAAACCGGAAACTTCGATCTTGATGTTTCCGGCGGAGACGAACCTACGGATTCGGTCTCTTCGGTATCGCTGGAAACCGTATCCGACTTCGACGATTTCCTCAGCGAGCTCTCGACGGGAGCGCCTGCGGAATCGGAAAAAGCACCGGAAACCGCCGCCGCGGCAACGGATCTTGAGGAGCTGGAAATGGACATCGAAGACGCGGGCATGGATTCCGGCCCCGAAATCCAGGACTCACGGGATTCATTTTCCGTGGAACTCTCCTCCTCGGACGGAGAGACCGAGTTCGCCGAGGAACCCCGGAGGATCGACTCGCCCGCCCCCTCCTCGGAAGTCTCTCTTTCCACCCAGCTGCTCATGCGTATCGCCGAAGAGCTTTCTTCCATCAAAAACGAGATTTCCTCGCTCAAGGGGGAACTTTCGTCTCTGAGGATGGAAGCCAAACCCGAACCCGCCGCGAGCGCGGACGAGCCGAAAGCCGCAGCGCACGGATTCTTCGACGAAGAAGACGACGAAAAGATAGCCCTTACCGGCGATGAATTGGACAATATCCTCAACACCGCCGATTTCACCGAAGAAGCGGGGTCGGATGCCGGAGGGGAAGCTCTGGACCTCGGCGCCGGGCTGGACGACCAGGAAGTCATCGAAGAATTCCTGTCGGATCGGAAGGATCTGCTTCCCGCGGAGGACGAAACGATCGAACAGCTCCGGGAAGAAGGCGTACGCCCCATGACCTTCCCGCCCGAGGATACGAGCTATCTCGACGCCGACCTTCCGCCGAACCCCGATGAACTCGACCTTTCAGACGCCGTGATCGAAGAACCCGACCTCGGCGGCGCCGTGCTCCAGGAACCCCCCATCGAGGAGCCTGCTTTCGATTCGATCGATATCGACCTCGATCTCGACCTTGAGGAAGCCCTTCATGTCGAATCCTCCGAGGACGAATCTTCGGGAGGCATCGAGGAACTCGGGCTCACCGAGGACGGCGAGATCGAATTGATGCTGGACGATAGCGAGCCGGCTTCTCCCGTCGAGGAAGCGGAAGCGATGGGCGTCTCCGTGGAATCCGTGGAAGCCCTCGAAGAAGATATCGGGTCCATCGGCTTTCAGGAAGACATCCTCGAACCCGAGGAGATCTCGGGGGAGGAAAACTTCTCCGAAATCCTTCCGGAAGGCTTCATCGTCGATTCCGAAGCTACGGAAACCGCCCCTGACTTCCAGACCGTCGACGAACTGGAAGAGGAGAAGATCGCGGACGAGTCGGAACCGTTGCCTGACAATCTTCGGCATGAAGTGAAGACCGTACTATCATATATGGACCAGTTGCTCGAATCCCTCCCTGAAGACAAGATCGAAGAATTCGCGAAATCGGAGTACTTCGATACGTACAAGAAGCTGTTCGAAGAACTCGGACTCGCCTGAAATGGGACTCATGGAGCGGATGACCGGACGCGGGACCAGCGCCGATGGTTCGTCCGTCAAGCTTCCGCACCGCGGAGGCTTGCTGTCCGCCGCCTCTTCCCTGAATATCGGGTCGACGTCCGCCGGATCCCCCATGGAACTCGCATGCCGCGATCGCATCCTGCGGCTCGGATCCGGAGCGAATAGCGCAGAAACCGCGCTTTCGGTCATAAAGGCCTACTACCCCTTCGATTCGGGGATGTGTTGCGCGCTGAAGGCGGACGCTTGGATATCGTACGCGTCGCTCGGCGTCCAGACCGAGGAAGAACGGAGCGTCTCCATACCCGGCACCCGCTTGATCGCCGATCGCGGCGTCGTCGACCTCGGCGCGGCCGAAGACCTCGGCATCGGGACTCTCCACGGCGCATCCCGGATCTGGGCCTTCCCCTTCAGCGCCGTCCCGCATGGAGCGGCCGAGTGCGTGCTTCTGCTCGCCGAAGCCGCCGACAGTCCGCTTCCCGTCGATGAGATCGCCCGGGTGATCGCCGCCTGCGCGGCGTTCTTCGCCCCGAACGCGCCTCGAGGAGGCCACGGCGATGACGGCCTTAAATCCGCGCTCGCATCGGCCTTCGACGCCCGCCGCGCCGAAGGCGCTCTGCGCATGCTCATCGTCGAACGTTCCGCCGGTATTACGGCCAAGGACGTAACAGGGGCCTCGGATTTCCTCGCCCGCTCGCGCGCCGCCGTCTCAGCGGTCGGATCCTGCGAACGGCTGTCGGACGTACGGTTGGTCATCGCGGTCCCCGCTTCGATCGACAAGGACCTCCTGGCCCACCGCATCGTCAAGAATCTCTCTTCGGCTATGCCGGGAACGACCTTCTCCCTGGTCGCCGATGCCCTCGCCTCCAACGTCGAAGAAGCTTCCGCCTTCGCCTCGAGAAACCGTTAGCCGCGTGGGAGAGCGCCTTGCGACGGCGCGATCTGGAGCCGTCATCGCCTACCGCGACGATGCCGCGCTGCATTCGGCGTACGATCCCGTGGCTGAAGCCCGACGTTTCGTCGCGGCTTCGGGCGTGGACGCTTCCGTCCGTACCATCTTCCTGGTCGCGCCTTGCCTCGGCTACCTCCTGCCTCCCCTTCGGGAAGCCGCACCGGACGCCCGCATCCTGACCATCCAGTGCTCCCCCTTCTTCAGTGAAGACGTCGCCATTTTCCCGTCCGACGCCTGCTGGACGCCCGCAGACGGCCTCGACCTGGTATCCTTTCTGGAACGGGAGGCTTCGGACGTACAGGCGCTCCGTTCGCGAATCGTGGAATGGCGGCCGGCATCGCTCGCCTACGGGCGGCGGGCCGTGGAATACGCCTCCGCTATCCGCGACTTTGTAGCTACCGCCCGGGCGAACGAGGAGACCGTAGCGGTTTTCGGCCGCCGCTGGATCCGGAACGCGTTCCGGTTCCTTCGGGCGGTTGAACGTCCCTGCGCCATGGAACGGGGAAACGCCCCGATCGTCGTCGTCGGCTCCGGTCCGTCCCTTGAGGAAACGGCCGGCGTCCTGCGCGAAGCCCGGGAGGAAGGGCGCTGCTCGGTATTCGCCGCGGCGTCCGCCCTGCCTGCCCTCTTCGCCGCCGGAGTCCGCGTTGATCTCGCGATCTCCTCGGATGGCGGCGCCTGGGCCCGCTACCACCTGATGGAGGCCACCCGCCGCGGCGTCTGCGTCGCCGCAACCCTGGTTTCCGCCTTCCCGTCCAACCTTTCGGCGTTTCCGTCCATCGCACTCGCCGACCTATCCCCCTGGCAGGATACGCTCATGCAAGCCGCAGGCATCCCCGCATTCCGTTCTCCCCAGCGCGGAACGGTCACCGCGACGTCCCTTGACCTGGCGCTCGCCTCCACGAGCGGGAGCGTCTACCTGGCGGGCCTGGACCTCGCTTCCCTCGACTTGCGCACCCATGCGCGGCCGAACGCGCTGGACCGCTTCCGTGAGGACGCGACCGATCGCCTGCATCCGGAATATTCGTACGCATTCGACCGCCGCGGGACAGTCTCCACCGCGGCTGCCCTGGACCTGTACTCCCGCTGGTTCGCCTCCAAGCTCTCCTGCTTCAAGGATAGAGTCGCCGCCCTCGGCCCGATCCACCCCTCCTTGGCATTCCTGCCGATGCAGAAGAATATCGCGGAGGCGGTCGGCGCCGTCGCCCCGCGCCTGGTAGAATACGGTCCGGGCATCGGCGGCGGGGAACGAGCCTCACTCGCGGCCGCGACCCTGCTGCGCGAGCTGGAAACGGAGCGGGACTCCCTGCGGGAGAGCCGGTCCGGTGCCGCCGGGAAGCTCGGGAAGCTCGGAGAATCGCTGATCGAACTCCTGACGCCGTACGACCGGCGCCCCGCGAAAGGCGGGTACGACCTCGTCGTTTCGTTCATCTCGTCGATCGCAAGGAACGGAAGCCATGGATAACCGAACGATTTTCGAACGAAACCTCCTCGCACTGGCGACAGCCGACGATGAATTGTGCAAGAAACTGAGCTCCGCCGTCACGACGCGCGGCCGCTACCGCTTCCTGCCGACGCGTGAGGGAGAAACCGTGCCGGCGGGCGTGGACCGTTCAGGGACCGCGCGTCCCCTGCATTCCCTGGTCGATCCTCGAAAGGAAGCCTTCCGCGTGATCGCCACCGTCAAGGGCGGCGCGATGCTCATCATCCTCGGCCTCGGAGGCGGCTACGCGGCGGAAGCGGCCCTGGCACGCGACGACATCCACGGACTGCTCGTGATCGATTTCGATGCGGACGGGGTAGCCGAATTGTTGGCCGAAAAGGAATACCTTTCGCTCTTCCGCGACCCCCGTTTCCGCCTGCTCGTCGATCCGAAGCCCGCCGATATTGAGGAGGCCCTCCTGGACGGCTATCGCCCCGCCTTCGCGGGGGGCATCTCCGTCCTGCCCCTCCGCCCTCGGACCGACCTTGCGAGCGAGGATTTCGGCAAGGCCGCGGATACGGTCAAGGCGACGATAGAGCGCGTCTCCGACGACTACTCGGTGCAGGCATATTTCGGAAAACGCTGGTTCGCCAACGCGATCCGCAACCTCTCCCTCGCGGAAAACCCGACGGCACCCGTTCCGCCCGCTCGCAGGGTCGCTGTGGTCGCGGCCGGCCCGTCCCTGGACTCCCAGTTGCCCCTGCTGGAGCTGGCGCGGAAGGACGCCTATATCCTTGCGACGGACACTTCCCTGCCCGCCCTGCTCCAGGCGGGAATGAAGCCCGACGCCGTCATCTCCATAGATTGCCAGCACATCAGCTACTACCATTTCATGCGGGGGATGCCCGCGGACATCCCCCTTTTCCTTGACCTCGCCAGCCCTCCGGCGGTCGCCGGCAGGAGCCCGAATCCTCGCTTCTTCTCGGGCGGCCACCCGCTGACGATCTACCTCGCCCGGCGCTGGCGCTCGTTTCCGCGCATCGACACCTCAGGAGGCAACGTCACCTACGCGGCCGTCGCCCTCGCCGACACGCTGGGCGCGGAAACGATAGACCTGTACGGCGCGGACTTTTCCTATCCCTTCGGAGAGCCCTACGCGCGGGGTACCTACATCCACCCCTACTTTCAGAGAAGGCAGAACCGCCTCTCCCCGCTGGAATCGCTGTTCGCTTCCTTCATCTTCAGAAACGAATCCCTCAGACTGGAACGGAGCGGGAACGCCTGGCGCTACGAGACCAAGCCGCTGGCGGGTTACCGCCAACGGCTTGAGCGGCTGGCTCCCACCCTGCGGGCGACCATAGTGCCCGTCAAAGGTCCCGGAGCGCCCATCGCTTTCCCGCTGAAGGGAGGCGGGAGGAAGGGACACATCCCCATGCTCGCTTCCGGAAGGGCTTCAAGCTCCGCCCGTTCTTTCTTGTCGGAGTACGCGCGGAGGCTGCGTGAGCTGCCCCCCATCCGGGAATCCCTGGCATCCTACCTTTCGCTTCTGGACGACGAGCGCAGCGACATCCTGACCACGATCCTGCCGACCGCCGCGGCGATCCGGCGGGAGCTGCCCGAGGCGAGTCCCGCACGGCTTCTGGAAGCGGTGCGCGGATACTGCCTGACCGAGCTGGACGCCGTCCTCGCCGCTTCCCTGATGGACTAGGAGCCGAACCAGCCTATGGCCGCGTAGCCGACGAAGGAATCCGAGGGGTGGACGTCCGCGCTCGTCGCATAGCCGAGTTTCCGCGCCCGGCCCGCTCCGTTCTCCCGCGCGAACGCGAGGGCGCCGACGGCGGCTCCCGGAGAGCAGGCGGAAAGTTCCGAGTTGGCCCTCTCAAGCGCAATTTCCGGATCCCCCTCCAACAGCGCGTCGATGAAACGTTTGTCGTTGACCTCGCTCGTCCATTCCAGGGCGGCCGGACCGTCTCCGGCGGGCATGAAATCATAGTTCGGTCCGTAATGCGTCAGGTCCGTCGAGCCGACAGCCACCGCGCGCCGGCCGAGGGACCGGGCGAACTTGGCAAGTTCCGCGCCTATGGCCGCCGACCGCATGTCGGCCGGGAGCCGCAGGCAGAGAAGCCGCGCGCGCGGGAACAGGCGGACCGCCAAGGGAAGCTGGATTTCCACCGTGTTGTCCGCGTTGCGGTCGGGCAGGAATTCGAACGCGGACGAAAGGGCGCCGCGCAGCTCGGCATCCGCCTCCGCGACTCCGACAGGGGTTTCGAAGACGTCCTCCATCGAAAGCAGGGGTCGGGCGCCAGGTCCGAGATGGCCCCCGAAGATGATCACCGTTTCGGCGTCGGACCTCAGAGCTGAAATGGCCATCGCGGCGATTCGGCCCGAAAAGGTCCAGCCGGCATGGGGACAGACGCAGGCCAACGCGTCCGAACGCGTGAGGCCGGCGGTCATCGCGTCGAGTTCCGCACGCACGGCTGAGGGGCTCGACGGATACCAGCCGACGGGAAGGAGCCGTTTTCGAATCGTCATGATTCTTTCCTCCTCCATGATTCTAGCACGGACGAAAAAAACCGTATATAATGGCTTTTATGAGAACGAAATACCTGAACATCGCAGCGATCGCGTGCGTCTGCGTATACCTCGTCGCGGCAGGTAGCGTCGCGGTGAGGCTGGCATCCCGCGCCGCGGCCAACGAGGTGCTCGCCGGGAAGGAATTCGCGGAAATAGTCGACCGGGCGTCGGCCGCGGCCATACTCGGTTTCATGGACGCGCCTTTCCGGGAAGCCGTGCGCGACGGGATCGAGAATTCCCGCACCCTCGCCGCGGCGATCGTGACCGGTCCCGAGGGACCGGAATACGCGGTCGAGCGTACGAGCGGGCACCTTATGCCCGGAAACGGAGCTCCCCGGTTCGCCAGCGCATTCGGGGCCCGCGAGGCTCCATTGTTCTCGCCTCTCCGCTTTGAAGGAATCCGCAACGCGACGATCAGCGCCCAGGCGCTGATCATCACCGAAGCCGATGTTTTTGCCGTCCTCAGGGATGCCCTGTTCGCGGTATTGGCGGGGCTCCTCATCGCCCTCGTTTTCCTCGCCGTACCCGGCTCCAAGGCTCAGGCGACCGCCCCGGCGGAGGAGAACCTCCACGACCGGTCCCGCGCGGGCGAGCCTTCAGGCCTTGATAAGGCCGGGCGGCCCGAAGCGGCTCCGGTCGCCGCTCCCATTGTCGACGAGGCTTTCGATATACCTGATCTCTCCGTGGAAGTTTCCGCAGAGGTCACAGAAGATTTGCCTCCGGTGAAGGCAGGAATGGAAGAACGGCCGCGGAGCCCCGTGGGCCTTTACTCGCCCAGGAGCGGTCTCGGCTGGGAAGAATACGCGCACGACCGGATAGAATCGGAACTCCATCGCTGCGCTTCGTTCGAACAGGATCTGGTCTTTCTCGTGATGGCTCCGAGCGCGCGGACAGCCGGCATCCAGTCGTCGATAAGCGACGTGGCCCGGGAAATCGTCGGTTTCTTCGGCTTCAAGGATCTCGCGTTCGAACGCGGGGATTCCGGGGTCTCCCTCATCCTTCCCAACGTCGACCTGGATCGCGGCCTCCGCATGTCGGATGAATTCCGCGACGCGCTCAGGGACGAGGGCGGGGTCCTTGCAGGGATTGACCTCCGGATCGGCCTGACCTCCCGGTCCGGCAGGCTCGTGGACACGGACCGGCTGATCATGGAGGCGGAGCGGGCCCTTGAGAAAGCGCTGGAGGAGGACGACTCCCCCATCGTCGCCTTCAAACCGGACCCCGAACGCTACCGGGCCTTCGTCGCCGAACAGAACTGACGGCTTTTCAATTCGCCGCGAGCAACTCGGCGAGCGGCTTGGCGATGCGCGCGACGGACCAATCGCTGAGCGCGAAAGTGGAGGCGCCGCCCGAAACCACGGCCTTCCGTTTGTTGCCTTCCAGCTTGTCCCCGACTCGTATCGTGCGCGAACTGCCGTCGCCGAGTTCGACCGTCACGCTGGCCGCTTCCGCGCCCGGGTCGGCCGAGGCCGACAGTATGTCGTCCGCCGTCGCCGCCGCGATGCCTTTGGCGAAGGCCTCGGTCTTTTGCGTGTCGAGCGTTCCCGCCGGGCTCCCTCCACCCGCCTGCACCGCCCATTTCTTGGCCGCATCCCTCGCGATCGTATACTCGAAGGGCGAAGCGGGGTCGATGCGTGAAACCACCGAGATCTTCTGGATAGTTTCGGGCTGAGGGGCTCCGGCCCCGGCGAAGAGGCGCAGGTCGAGCCATGCGCGCGCGCCGCCCGAGACGAAGGATGCGAGCTGGTCGGATCCGGAGAAGACACGCTCGTCTCCGGACCTCCGCAGATAGACTTCCTGACCGGTGGAATCCAGGTTGCCGACCAGAAGATCGAGGATGCGCGAAGAACCGTCGAGAGGGGACAGAGCTATGCGGCCCGCGCTTGCGTCTTCGACGCCGAGGGAGACGTGGGAGGCCGCGGTCTTCCCCCGCGTCGGATACGGGGACTTCTTCGACAGGGTATCCAGAAGGTCCTGGATGCGTTCCTTCTTGGCCGGGAAGGCGGCGCCTTCCTTTTCGACCTTCCAGATTCCGTCCGCGCGCACCAGGGCGACGATTTCCCCTCCCGCTTCGGCACCGGCACGCAGTTCGATGCGTTCCACCTTGGCCGTAAGCTTCCCGTCCAGCAAGGACGAGTTCGAGTTCCTGACCGCAAGGCGATCGGGATCGAAGATGAGAGACAAGGCATAGACGAGGGCGAGGATGCCCGTAACGACCGAAAGCGTCGCTATCCTACGCTGAAAGTTCATCGTTTTCCCCTTTTACGCTCATTTGCATTTTCCGTCTGCGCAACGCGCGGAAGATCGCGAACGCGACGACGCCGAGCGGCACGAATACGACGTTCGTCATCTTCGCGGCGAAGCCGGCGCGCGCGCGCTCATCCGGATCGGCGATCGCGTCGAGGCGCGTGTCCCTTCCGGCGCGGGTGCGTATGGAAAGCACGTCGTCGTCATTGGACAGCCAATCCGACGCGTTCAGAAGGAAATCGAGGTTCCGTTCGCTGCGCGTGTACTGGATGAGGGTCGTCGCGAAATCGGCGTCGCCGACCACGACGAGGCGCGATTCGGAGGGGACCGGCGGGAGGTCGGGCAGGACGTCGGAGGAACCCTCCCGCACCGGCTTGGGCTTCCCCGCATAGGGGCTCGGAAAGGCGCCGGAAAGCGCGAGGACGAGGGGATAGCTTCCCTTTGTGGTTGCAGCCTCAGTCTGGAAGAGCATCTCCATTTCGGGATTCGCCGTGAAATCCTTGGTCATCCGCCAGGATTCCGGAGTGGTTGAAGCAAGCACGGCCGACTGGACGCCTGCGACTGGGACGGCGGTCACGGGACTGGGCCAGAACAGGTCGAGTCCGCCGAAGCGCGCGGTCACCGGATGGGAGCGGTTGGAATAGCGGTCAAGGAGCGCTACCCAGTGCGGGTAGCGGATAAGGCGCATCTGGAGGCCGCCGCCGGGAGACCGGGTCTGGAAGGGCAAGGTGAGGGCTGCCCTGTCCAGCACGAGTTCGCGGGACACCTTTGCTCCATAGGCTTCCAGCAGATCGAGAAGCGGCGATTTCCCGACAGGCCTCGCCTCCAGGTTGGCGCTCGAATCGACCGACACGCCGTCGACGGCGAAAAAGGCACGGCCTCCGGAACGCACATAGGCGTCGATGCGGTAAACCAACCAGTCGTCCAGGTCGGCGGCGCCGCCCAGCACGAGGAGGGCGGAAAGCGCCTGGGGAAGGGCCTCGCCCGCGGCGAAGGTCCTGGTCTTGAAACCGGCTCCGTCCAGGGCGCGCGCGAGATAGGGAAAATCCTTCTCCCAGGATTTTGCGGAATCGGCGACGAGGATACCAAGCTCGCGCGAGGTCCCCCGTACTACCGTCCTGATCCTCGTCGTGAGATCGTATTCCAGGGTATCCAGGGAGAAAGCTACCGGAATGGCCTCCGTCCGGTCAAGGTATTCCACGACGATGCCCGTATAGACCGTCGCGACGCTCGACTGGTCCTTCTCCACGGTCTGGATCTGCTGGGGCAGGATGCCCAGGCGTTCGGCGGCCGCCACCGTGCCCGTCTTGACCGGATCCTGGAAAACGACCCTGATGCGCCCGCGCGAGAATGCCGCGTATTCGCGCAACAGGTCCTTGATCTCCGCGGGCACGGGGTGGACCTTGGAAAGCTTTTCGGAGAGGTAATAGGTTATCGTGACCCGTTCTTCGATCTCCTTGAACAGCTCTTTGGAAGCGCGGGAGATCGTATAGGCCTTGCCTTCGGTGAGATCCAGGCGGAACCACAACCTCTTGGTGTCCATGAAGGCGAGGAGGATCGCGACGAGGCCGACGACGGTCAGCAGTACGGCTTGTTTCTTGTTCACGTTTCTAGCTCCATTTCCTGAAAAGGATCACCCGCGCGTTCAGGAACAGGAAAAGGAATGCGACGAGGAGGAAATAGGCCGCATCCCTCGAGTCCACGACGCCCTTGGCGAAGCTTTCGAAGTGGAAGGACAGGGAAAAATAATTGATGAAATCGGCGAGCGCGAGCGGAAGCTCCAAGGTCGATGCTACCAGGTTGGCGAGGGTGGCGACCAAGAGCACCACCACGCCGGCGAGGAAGGCGCTGACCTGGTTCTTGGAAAGCGACGAGGCGAATTGGCCGAGGGCGACCGCCGCGGCCCCCATCAGGAGGGCGCCCAGGTATTCGCCCATTATGGCTCCTGCGTCGAAATCGCCCAGGGGCGCGACGGTGAGGGGTACGAAGACCGTCAGCGCGATGGCGACCGCCAGCACGGTCCAGGAGGCGAAAAACTTGCCGAGCACGAGTTCCCATTCGGAAAAGGGCATCGTCAGCAGGATTTCGGCCGTGCCCATCTTCCGTTCCTCGGCCCAGCTGCGCATGGTGAGCGCGGGGACCACGAGGATGAAGGCGACGGGAAACAGGGCGAAATAAGGCCGCAGGGTCGCCGAGTCCATCGCCAGGAAGCGCTGGACGTAGAAGAGCCAGATCGAAACGAACAGCAGAAAGAAAAGGGTGACCGCGTAGGCCGTCGGAGAATTATAGGCGGAGCGGAGTTCCTTCCGCGCGAGCACGAATATCCGGTTCATTTCTTCTCGCCCTCCGTGAGTTTGACGAAGATGTCCTCCAGGCTGATGCGCTTGCGCGCCATGCCCAGTATTTTCAGCCGGTTCGCGACGGCCCATTCGAAAATGCGCTCGCCGCCGTCCAGCCCGTCGCTCCCGCCGCCTTCGTCGCGCATGGCGACGCGCAGGGACAGAGCACCGGCGCTCAGCACGTCGATGCCGGAACAGGACGACATTCCGCGCAGGGAGGGAAGGAACGCGGCGATCTCGTCGGCGTTCCGGCCCCTGAGCACGAGGTCCCAGGCATCCTCGCCCTTCATGGAGGCGGCGATTTCGGCGGCGGTCCCCTGCGCCGCGATGCGGCCTTCGTTCAGGATGAGAACGCGCGAGCAAACCGCCTCGACTTCCTGCAGGATGTGGGTGGAGAGGATGATCGTCTTGCTCTTGCCGAGTTCGCGGATGAGTTCACGGATTTCCAGGATCTGGTTCGGATCCAGACCGTTCGTCGGCTCGTCCAGGATCAGGATGGAAGGATCGTGGACGATGGCCTGGGCCAGACCCACCCTTTGGCGGAAACCTTTGGACAGCTGCTCGATGCGCTTGGTCCGCACGCCGGAGAGTCCACAGTCGCCGACGACCTTCGCTACACGCTTGGCGCGGTTCGCCTTATCCATGCCCCGCGCCTCGGCGGCGAAGGTCAGGTATTCGTCCACAATGAGGTCTCCGTACAAAGGAGCGTTCTCGGGCAGGTAGCCGACCAGACGCTTCACGGCGACGGGATCCGCCGAAACCGAAAGTCCCTCGATGCGGGCGTCGCCGGCCGAGGGGAAATGGAAGCAGGTCAGGATTTTCATGATGGTCGTCTTGCCGGCGCCGTTGGGTCCGAGCAGGCCCACGACTTGACCGGTATCGACGCTGAAAGAAACCTCGCGCACGGCCTGGACGCTGCCGTAGCGCTTGGACAGTCCGGAAACTTCGATCATTCGTTCACCTCTTCAATCTATGTATTCGATCGGCATGATCGCCCGATCCCTGGAGAGCACCGTGTCGGGGAATACCGCCTGGGCTTCCTTCAGCAGCTGCTTGAGATTGTGTTCGGTGTACCGTGGGCTGTAGTGGATGAGGGAGAGCTTCTTTATCCCGCCCGCGGCCTTCGCTATGAACGCGGCCTGCTCGGCCGTCATGTGCTTCTTCTCCTTCGCGCTCTCCTCCAGGTCCTTTTCGAACATCCCTTCGCATACGAAGAGGTCCGAGTTCGCCACCTCGTCGGCAATCTCGGGAAAGGCCAGCGTGTCGGTCACGTAGGAAAATTTTCGGCCGGAACGTGGATCGCCGAGGACCTGTTCCGGCCTGACCTCCGATCCGTCGGAGGCGAGCACCGTCTCGCCGGACTGTAGCCTCGACCAGAGGGGACCGCGTGGCACGCCGAGCGCGTCGGCCTTCTCCGGATGGAAGGCTCCGGGACGGCCGTCCTCCTCGAAGGCGAAGCCGAGGCAGGGCTTGGTGTGCCTCAGGGGAAAGGCGCGGACCCGGTAGCCGTCGCCTTCGTAGACGACCGACTTCTCGCTGACTTCCTTCACGATGATCTCGTAGTTGATGTACATGTCCAGAACGCGCCGGCTGGTTTCTATATATTCGGCGATGCGTGGGGGGCCGACGATGGTCAGGGGATCGTCGCGGTCCACCTGGGAGCTGAGCATGAGGATGCCGGGAAGCCCCGTCACGTGGTCCGCGTGGGTATGGCTGACGAAAATCGCGGATATCTTTTTCCAGCGGAGGTTCAGCTTGCGCAGGGAGACCTGCGTACCCTCCCCGCCGTCGAAGAGGAAGAGTTCCCCTTCCCGCCTGAGGAGGACCGAAGTCAGATGTCTATTCGGTAGGGGCATCATGCCGCCCGTTCCGAGGATGAAGGCTTCCAGATTCATATCGAGACAATATATCGACTTACCGCGAAAGGATCAACGCTCGCCCTCGGCGGCTCCCGTCTTCCTGCGCGACTTGCGCATGTCGCGGACCTTCTTGCGCGCGGATTCCGCGAATGAGAACAGGTTCGACGGCAGGCTCTTGTACGGAAAATCCCAGCTACCCGGACGATGGACGATTTCGCCGCCGAAGCCGGTCTTGAAGCGGTACAGCCCTGCCATGGGGTGATCGCCGTCGGCGCGGGGCGGGATGCCGAAAAGGTCGTAGCGCAGGCAACCGGCATCCCGCGCGTCGCGCATCGCGCGCCATTGGAGGGCGTAGGCGGGCATGAGCTGCCGCATCGAATCGGAAGAGGCGCCGTACAGGTAGGTGGCCTCCTCGCCTCTTAGCAGGACGATGATCGCGGCGATCGGCTGCCCACCGAATTCGGCGAGGTACAGGCGGAGGTCCTGCGGAACGGCGCGGGCTTCCGCCGCATGCGCGAAAAGGGCGGCGTAGTAGTCCTTGCCGTGGATGGCGATCCGGTCGCGCTTGGCCGTGCGGAGGTACAGCTCGTAGAAGGCGTTGATTCCCGCCGCGTCGGCGCGGCTGACGGAGACGCCTTTGCGGTCCGCGAGCCGTACGTTGTACCGCCACTTGGGTTTCATGGCGGCGAGAATTTCTTCTTCGCCGCGTCCGAGGCCGACGATCACCGTGTCGGGAGGTTGTACGTCCGCACCGGAACGGCGGAAGGGACATAGCAGGACGGGAGCGTCCACGCCGTCGCCGACGCTCGTCCAGGGCGGATCGAAACGGATGAAAGCGGTGTCGGGCGGCAAGAGCTCCTTCAAGGCCGCGGCAAGGGCCGCCAGGGCTTCGCTGCGTTCGGCGTCGGAAACCGGAAGGCCGTCCGGAAGCTCCGGCCCCCAGGGCACATAGGCGAAGGAACCGAGGAAGCCGAGCTTGCGCCGGATCGCGAGAAGGGGAAGCTTGCCGCCTTCGCCCCAGTCGACCAGGAAGGCGCGGGCGTTCCAGCCGAAGCGGGCTTTGAAACTGCCCCAGAAGCCGGACTGCAGGAAGGATCGTGCGGCGTCGCAACGGGCCAGGTCGGTTGGAGCGACGCCGCGGAAGGCCGGCGGCATCAGCCGACCTCGCCGTCTACCACCCTCGCGGTCCTGATGGCCGAGCCTCCGACCAGCAGGGGCGAACCGGCTACATTCACCACCGAAGCGGCCGAGGTTATCGGCACGGAGAAGAAGGTGTCGATATCGATCTCCTCTGGCGGCACGGCACCGTCGGCGTAGTCCTGCACGAGGACGCGCGTCCCCGTAGGCACGTCGCCGGGATCAAGGACCTCGACGGTCTCCGATTCGGCGTTCTTGGAGGAAGCGGCCAGCAGCATGCCGCGGCTCTCCACCCCCCGGAGCTTGGCCGCCTTGAGGTTGTACGCCAGAACTATCTTCCTTCCGAGAAGCTCCTCTTCCTTGTAGAAGGGAACGAGGCCGGAGACGATCACGCGCTCCTCCCCTGCGATTTCCAGTGTCTCGATGTAGAGCTTCTCAGCCTTCGGATGGCGTTCGATCTTTATTATCTTCGCGACGCGGAGGTCCAGCAGGCGGGCGAAACGGACGCTTTCTATGTCATCGGGGAATAAGCGGAGTTTCTCCGCCGACGGAAGCGGCGCTGCGGCTGCGGCGGGCTTCGCAGTCGGGGTCTGTCCCCCGNNGGCGGGTCTCGCAGTCGGGGTCTCTCCCCCGTCGGCAGGCTTCGATTCCCTTTCCGCCCGCTCCTTCTGGCTGCCGGAATAGCGTTCGCGGAGCGCTTCGACCTGATCGTCCTCCAGCTTGGAGAACAGGACCTCGGGAGCGGTGACCGTATCGATCCCCTCGCACTTGCCGAGATCCTTCCAGGAAAGGCCGCCAACGCCGATGGTCTTGCCGAAGAAGCCGGCCAGGCGCGCGGCGCTCGAAGGCAGGTAGGGATGGATTATGATGGCCAGGTCGCGCACGACGTGGCAGAGATCGCGGATGAGGGCGGCGGCCTTCTCCGGATTCTCTTTGCGCGCCTTCCACGGCTCCCCGTCCTGGAAAGCCTTGTTCGCGAAGGAAGACAACTCGAAGGCGGTGCGGAAGGCGTCGCGGAGTTCCGCCCGGTCGAGCTTCGCCGCTATGTCCGTCTCGAATCCGCGCACCTTCTCCCACAATTCCGCATCGCTCCGCCCTTCGGGGATCTTGCCGTCGTAGTAGCGGACGACGAAGGAAAGCGTCCGGTTCATGAGGTTGCCGAGGTTCCCGATGAGCTCCCCGTTCACCTTTTCCTGGAAGTCCTTCCAAGTGAAGACGGCGTCGGCCTTCTCGGGCCGGTTGTAGAAGACGTAGAAGCGCCAAGCGTCGGCGGCGATGCCCGATTCCATCGCGTCGGTACCGAAGACGCCGACGCCCTTGGACTTGGAGAACTTTCCGCTCTCGTAGTTCAGGTACTCGGTGCTGGACATGTGATGGAGCAGGGTCCAGTTTTCGCCCGAACCGAGTAGGCTGGACGGGAAGATCACCGTATGGAAAGGGATGTTATCCTTGCCGATGAATTGGAACAGGTCCACCTCGTCGGGATTCTTCCACCAGGAATCCAGGAAAGCCCGCCAGTCCAGGCCGCGGTCGGCGGCGAGGTTGGCTGCGATGGAGATGTAGCCGATGGGCGCGTCGAACCAGACGTAGAAGACCTTGTTCTCATATCCTGGTTTCGGAACCGGAATTCCCCACTTCAGGTCACGCGTGATCGCCCGCTCGCGCAGGCCGTCCCGGATCCAGGCCTGGGTCATCTGGACGGCGTTGTTCGCCCAGAAGCCTTTCGCGCTCGCGTCCTTGATCCAGGTCTCCAGGCGCGGCTTGATCTTGGGCAGATCGATGTACAGATGCTTCGTGGATTTCAGCGCGGGCCGTTCGCCGCAGGAGGAACAGCGGGGCTCCTTCAGCTCGGTGGGATCCAGCAGCTTGCCGCAGGATTCGCACTGATCGCCGCGGGCGTCGGCGTAGCCGCAGTGGGGACAGAGCCCGCGCACGTAGCGGTCCGCGAGGAAACGGTCGCACTTGGCGCAATGCAACTGCTCGATGGTCCGCTCCGTTATATAGCCGGCCGCGTCTAGGCGCTTGAAGATCTCCTGCACGATCTCGGTTTGCAGGGGGGTCGAAGTACGCCCGAACTTGTCGAAGGCGATGGAAAACCAGCGGTAGATGCCGGCATGGAGCTCATGGTATCGGTCGCAGAGCTCCTGGGGGGTCGTTCCCTCCTCCGTCGCCCGGGTTTCCGTCGCCGTGCCGTATTCGTCGGTTCCGCATACGTACAGGGTGTCGTAGCCGCGCAGGCGGCAGAAGCGGGCGAAAACGTCCGCGGAAAGCACCTGTATGAGGTTGCCGAGGTGGGGGACGTTGTTGACGTAGGGAAGGGCCGAAGTGATCAGTCTGCGCTTCATGGTGGGCGGGATTATAACCGGGAAGCGGGCGCATTTCTAGGCTTCGCGGAAACATGGGAGCGCGGGCGGACTGCCGTCGCCGCACGTGGATCGAAATCCTATTTTCCGAATTTCAGGATGTAGCGCGTCTCCCACGATTCTCCGCTCGCCAGAATGACCGGGCGTACAGGCATGAGGCAGGTGGATTGGTAACGTTCGCGGACCGCCCCCCCGATTCTCCCGAGAACCCGGATGGGAATCACCCAGAGATCGAAGGAGGACGAGGATCCCAACGCCACGGTCAGGCCGTTCTGCCCGTCCTCGACAAAAACCTCGTCGATGCCCCTGAGCTCCGATACCTCCAGCGGCGCCTCCGCCTCCGCCGACGAGCGAAGGTAGGACAGGCGTTGGAGTGCGGGTTCCTCCCCGGCGAAGGAGAGATCGATTTCCGTGGCGAAATTGAACCGCTCTGGCTTGGATCCCCTGTTGCACAGGGCGTAGGAAACCGTCAGGGTATTCTTCCTGAGCAGGAATTTCTTCACGATCTCTATCGAAGCGAAGGGCCCTTCCGTGACGGGGGCATTACGGAGCGTCAGCTGCTGGTGCTGGCGGTCGAGCTCGAGTTCCTCGTAACGCTCCAGGGCGCAACAACGGCCGCCGGACGCCTTCAGCGCGGCCATCGCGGATACGCCCGTATCGGGCGCGAGCAGGCGGTCGACGAAGGCGGAACGCCGGTAAGCGTCGACGACGATCTCGCCCTCGGCGTATGCCTCCCGCCTACGCGCGAAGGTGTCCAGATAGTTCCACGGCTTCGCCAGATAATCCAGCTCGAAGACGCTTCCGCCCTCGGTCCGCACGTAGCAGTTGAGCTCGGCGCCCTGGAATAAATATTCCCGCTCCCCGTCCAGGTCAAAATCCACCGGAGATACCGACGGACAGAAAACGCCCTTCTCGCGGGCAATTTTCTCGGCCTCGATGAGTGACCGGTAAGCCGCTTTTCGCAGGCCGTTGCCGTGGAGGCCGCCGTCGCCTATGTGCCAGAACGCGTCGCAACCCTGGGCTTTCCAAAGCTCCTCGCGGGCGGCCCGCTTGCGGTATTTATCCCCGCGAAGCTGGTTGATGAGGATGTGGGTGAAAATCATCTTGGAATACAAGCCGTTGGCCTCGCCGTAGCGGACCAGGAACTGACGGGGAAAAGCTCCGTAGAAAAAGGAGCCTGCTCCGTCCAGGGCGCCCTTCGACTCGAGCGCCGAAAGCGTCTCATACCCTTTCCGGCGTTCCTCATCCATCGCCCAGTACATCACGCGGGGTTCGGCGGAACTCGGGAAATAGGCCTTGCGTACCGATCTGGGGCTCTTCAGTATCCGCGCGGGGGTAGTCAATTCCAGGCGGGAATCGGCGAAAGAAAGGGCCTCGAAAAGAGCCTGTATCCTCGCCTCCGTCGCTTGAGCATCCCCGGAATCGGAGGCGAAGCGCTCGGGGAAGACCGTGATGATCCGCTCGGCTCCGTCCTCCGCCCCCCGGGAAACGGAATGCACGAATTCCCGGGGATCAGCCGTTTCAAGGGAGGAGCCGAGCCGCACGGCGACCGGGAAAACGGTGATAAGCTTGCCCTGGTCCTCGGTCAGCGCCAGCCGCTCGGCCGCGCCGCCCATGAGACCCGCGGATCGGAATTGTTCTTCTCCGAGAAAAATGTAGTCCATGCCGCAGGTCTGCAGGGAACCGGCCAGGTTCTGCTCCCACATCAGCCCGGGTAGCCAGCAACCGCGCGGCCTCTTGCCGAAACGCTTGCGCAGGAAGGTGGTGAGTAATTCGATCTGCCCAATCCTGTCCGACAGCGGGATCAGTGGCATCATGGGCTCGTAATACCCGCCGCCCAGCAGTTCGACCTGCTTGCGGTCGACCATCTCCTGGAGGATCATCAGGAATTCCGGGTGCTTCTGTTCGAGCCACGAGAGCAGGACGCCGGAATAGTGGATGGTCGCCGGAACGGAAGGGAAACGGTACAGGGTCGCCAGGAAGGGTTTATATCTGAGGCGGTATTGCCGCTCGAAATCCTCATCGCACGAACCGAAGGGCGTATGATTATGGGATCCGATCACCAACTTTGTACTATTCATTGTTTAGCATTCCGCCGTCCGGTCATCTCGATCCCGCAATTCTAGCCCATTATCCCCGGCCTGAAAAGCGTTTTTATCGACGCGGACAGAAGTATGGACGAATCGGCATAACGATTGGCCATCGGAGGCCGTGCTTCGCAGATTGCAGGAGTTCCGGGGCTTCGTATCCCGGGGATGGAGCTTCATCGCTCCCGTCGGGCAAAGCGGGACGCAGATTCCGCAACCATCGCATTCCTCGCCGACATTTATCCGGCCGTCGGTCCCGCGCGAAACAATTCCGAGGGGACAGACCTGGATGCAGGTGCCGTAGCCAAGGCAACCGTCCCGGCACTCGCGGTCCCCGCCGTATGGTGAAACGGCGACACGGCAGTCCGCGATGCCCTCATACTCGTGTATGCGGGAAGTGGACGAGGGACCGGCGCACGCGATATGGGCGCGCATCGAAGCGCCGTCATCGCCTCCGGGCGGGACGGGAAGTTCCGCAAGGGATTCACCCTCGCCAACCAGAAGAACGGCCGCTGAAAAGAGCAGTACGAAGGAAAGGGAAACGGCAAAGGCCAAAGCCAGTTCCGCGGGACTCATCGGAGCGCACCCAGTGCCGTAAAAGCGGCGGCGGCGACGAAGGTCGAAAGCAGGGAAAGCAGGCCGGCCGAAATCAGGGCGAGAGGTACGCCGCGCAGGGCGCGCGGTACTGGTTCGATAAGTGAACGGTACCGTATCTTGTCCAGAAGGAAGCCGGAACCGAGGAAACCCGCTGCGCAGGAGATGGACACCACCGCCGCTTCCAGCATGCCCGATGAGAGGCGGAGCGCCAGCCAGGCGCTTCCGAAGGCCAGCCCCCCGAAAGCGGAGTATGCGGATCCGCTGCCGCGATTTGCGTCTCGTCCGGAGAAAATCCGATCGGCAACGACGCTCGCCAGCGACGCCAGGGGGAAAAGCAGCAAGGGCTCCAGGAATCCAAGGGAAAAAGGTGCGAGGATATAGGCGAAAAGCGGCCAGGACAGGAAGCCGGAAAGCGCCATCGCAGCGGCCGGAGCCAGGAAGCGCCCGCCTCTCCTTTCGCCAGGCGCGACGACGAGGCCGACCCCGAGAGCCATCTGGACGACCGAATTGGCGGCTATCGATGCGGCGACCGCAAGTACGACGAGGGCTATCATTCGACCCTCGCTTGCTCGGCCGAATCAGGGAACGGCGAGCGCAATCGTCTCAGGCCCGCCAGAACGTAGCCGAAAAGCATGAAGCCGCCCGCGGCGGAAACCAGGACGCGTATGGCAAGGGAGGAGGACGCATCGGAACCGAGAATAACGAACGCGCCAGATCTGGCCGGGAAAGTGAGGCACCCGTAGCCGAAACTCTCGCGAACGAGGGCAAAGGCCGAGATGAGCCCGGCCACGGGGAGGGCTTCCCGCAAGGATGCGAGCGCGGCGGTACCCGGCGACAGCGCATATTCCGAGGCCGACGAGGCCATGAAGGTTACGGGAACCAACCCGATGAAGAAGGAGAGGTCGAGGGCGAGCGCCGGCGAATAAAGCGAAAAAAGGAGCTGGAAGCAGGAGGCGGTGAAGGAGGCGATGAAGACGGTGACGAAACGGCGACCGCGCCGCGGAAGCAGCGGTGCGGAAGCGCCGAGAATGAAAGACGAAAGCGTGAACACCGTGAACAGGGCTATCGAAACAGCGACGGCATGAGCCAACCGGCTTGAGGCGCCGACGACCAGTCCCGCATAGGCGAGGAAACGGTATGGACCGCGCGCCGTGGAACCGGGTGTCCTATCCATCATTTTTTCGTCTCCGATGCCGCGATGCCTTGCGCGTAGATCCAAGCCAGCGCCGGGATCGTCAACGCTTCCCGGGAAGGACGGGCCAAGGCAATAACGGAGGAGAGTTCCCCTCCGGGACCGAGCACGGCAATGTAGGTTCCTGCTTGGGCGGAAGTCTCGATCGTAAAGACGACCGCGAGGCCCTTTTTTTCCTTCAGGGAAAAGCGTTTGCCGCGCAGGGCCTTGACCCCGTCGCTTCCGCGCGAAGGAACAACTGAGGCGAGCCGGCGCGAATCAGCGGCCGCCGAAAAGGCGGCATCGACCGATCGTGCGAGGGATGCCGACCGGGACGCGCCCGTACCGAAAGACAGAAGCGCGAAAAGGAGCACGGGGAGGAAGGTCCAGAGAAGAACCA
The DNA here is from genome assembly GCA_003527485.1 of Treponema sp. Lineage (GTDB taxonomy): Bacteria > Spirochaetota > Spirochaetia > Treponematales > Breznakiellaceae > UBA12037. The sequence continues at coordinate 20,988 of DPXI01000058.1, forward strand.
GGGCATAATCGACGGAAGCGCTCCGCGTTCTTTCCTTCACGAATGCCTCCAGCGGGAATACAGGTAGCGGCTCTCGACCATGCGGACGTAGGGGACGAAAGCGTTCACGACGCCTGCGGCGAGGGGCGCCGCATACTGTTCGGCCCCCCGGTAACGCAACCCGTACGCGATCGCGGCCGTAACGGCCGCGATCGCGACCACGGAACGCTCCGATTTGGGCCCTGTCGCGGGATCGGCGATGAGCAGGAAAGCTCCGAGTATGGTCCCTCCCGTCAGGAAGGAAAAGAGCACATCGCCGCCCCCGAATGAACCTCCGTAGGGAAGGGCGCCGCCGAAGCGGACGAGCGCGGCGAGGACGAAAAGGAATACGCCGGGAACGGCGGACCGCATGGATCGATGCGCAAGGAGTATTATGGTCGCGAGCAGGAGGGCGAGCGCGCCGCGGTCGGCTATGATGCCGGGATCCGCGCTCATGAACAGATCGACGTAACCGCCGGGAAGCTCGGCTCCCATCCAGGATAATATTCCGTCATTCAGGCTCCGCGATACGAGGGTGTCAATGCCGCTCGCCTTGAAGCCTGCGACCTTCAGGATCGCCAGCGGCGACCCGTTCGGATCGGAAAGGCCCTTGGACACAGCGACGCCGAGTTCGTTGAGCGGCGAGCGCGAAAGTGCGGCCGAAAATGCGGCGGGCCATGAAGCCCGGATGAAAAGCCAGCCTGCGACGGCGGGATTGAGCCAGTTCGACCCGAGCCCGCCGAAACTCCGCTTCACGACGACGATCGCGAAGATCGCGCCAAGAGCGGCGGCTGCGGGATTGATCAGGTTCGGCAGGAGGAGCGCGAGCACCAGGGCAGTCGCGGCGGCGCTTCCGTCGGCAACGGAACGGCGTTCCGTGCCCACATCCAGCACGGCTTCCGAAAGGAGGGCGGCGACGACGGCGGCAAGGGCGACGGACAGGGAACGCCAGCCGTCGCCTGCCGCCGACTGCAGGACGGGGGGGACGAGGCAGGCAGAAACGAGCCACATCCTGTGGGCCGTCGTCCTGGTCAGGTAAGCGTGCGGGGCGGAACCGATGGTGGTTTTTTCGAGGATCATGCCCTTCTCCCGTTGGCGGCGCACAGGGCGATCGTCGCGCGGAGGGGGAGCCGGGAGGGACATACCGTCGCGCAGCATCCGCAACCGTGGCAGCTGAGCGCGCCGTCGGACTTCGCCTGCTCGTATAGTCCGAGCAGTGCCAGCTTGTGCAGACGTTCCGGATCGAGGCCTACAGGACATACACGGCGGCACGAGCCGCAATTGATGCACGCCCGGACGACGCTTCCCCTGATCTGGCAGTCGGTCAAGGCGGCGACGGCAAAGGTGGTTTTTGTGACCGGAACGTCCAGATCCGAGACCGCGCTGCCCGTGAGCGGAGAACCTACGACAATGCGCCGGGGCTCTTCGAGGAAGCCTCCGCATTCGGCGATGGCATCGCCGATTCGGGCGCCGATACGGAGCCGGAGCACGGCCGGCCGCTTCACCGCGGATCCCCCGACGGCGACATAGCGTTCCAGCAAGGGTACGTTCGCCCTTACCGCATCATAGACCGCCGCGAGGGTCGAAGGGCTGAACGGAACGATGGCCCCGAATTCGATCCCGTTCTTCTTCTCGAACAAGCGGAGGGAATAGTCCAGTTCGCGGGAGTTCCTCTGCGGATACCTGTCGCGGACCGTCACCAGATGTGCCGAGATGCCGAACCGTTCTATCGAGGAGACGAGGCGCGCGCCGAGTTGCCTGTCGCGGGCCGAAACGGCGACCGCGGCGACCGCGCTGCCCGCCGCTTTTATGACGATGGCGAGCCCTTCGGCGATATCGTCGGTCCGTTCTTCGCTCACCGCCCAGTCGGCCACGAGCCAAGGATCGTCGAAGACAAGGGTCGCGACGACGGTTGTCTTCCGGGCTGCTGCACGGACGGCCGCGACGATCTCGGCGACGGGTCGTCCCGGATTCTCAAGCTGGGTCACGCCGCGTTCGGCGATCAGCCGTTGGAGATCCGACGGAGCGAGTCCGTTCCAGGAAAATAGTTCCTTCCTTTTTCCGAGCTTGGCGAAACCGCCCCCGAGGCGGACGACCAGCGCTTCGCTCGTCCTTCCGTCGCTCATTCGCCAGAGGACCGACCGGAGGACGCGGCCGGGAACCGGCGCATGCACGTTCGCGGCGCCCTTCGATTCCGCGCGGCCAATGACCATCCCCTCTTCCACGTAATCGCCGATGGCGACGACAGGCCGTGCGGCGGCTCCCTCGTGCTGGATCATCGGGATGACCGAAAGAGCGGGGAGGAAGGCAATGGAACTGCGGGAGCGCGCAGGAGCCGAATCGTCGTCGTAATCGAGACCGCCCCGGACGAATCCGTAAATCTTCATGCGGCGATCCGCCTTTCATCATAAGGGAATCGATGTCCGGCGCGCCGGCGGCCGCCCGCGCCGGCGGCGAGGGCAGGAACGGCGGCCGCCGCGCAGAGGAGGACCGCAAGTATGGAATGGGGGGCGATCCGGGAAACGGCTGCGGATGTTGGGTCGGGCGACCAGCGATCGAGCATGCGTTCGGCCGGAGGAATTTCGAAGCGTCCCGCGCTCAGCACCGCGGAGCGCGAGTCCTCCTGCGAGGCGGAGACGGCGACGAGTCCCTCCGCGGAAAGTCGGTAATCGCGGTATTCGTCCTCCTGGCTGCCCAGCCGGAGCGCCGCGAAGGTACGCTGGAACTCGACATGGCGCCGGTAATCGCCCGACGCGACGGTATTCAGGAAGTCCGGTACCTTGCCCTCCTTGCCGTCGAGGTTCCGTTCTCCGCCCGAAACGAGCGGAATGGAAGCGACAAGTGCCGCGAGCGAAGCTGCGGCGAACAGCGAGAGGACACGGGATTCCCGCCTGAAATCCAGACTCGCGCGCGCCAATGGGATGGGCACGAAGCGCGCGTGTCCGCGTTCCGCCCTGACACGGAAGGCGAACGAATGGGCAGTCAAGGCGGCCGCGGCGGCACCGGCCCAGCCGGCGATGGTGAGGAGGACGGGTATGGCGGCAATGAAGGAAGCCAGCGCGGCGAGGATCATGAGGACGGCGGCGCGCGGAGCGTCGGGCAAGGTCCCGTCGCGGCACCGCTTCCATAACGCGGACATGCTCCCTCTGTCCCTTCTCCATTGATCCGCCAGCTCGCGGAGGGAAAACAGGGCGGCGAAGGCGAAGCCGGCGGCGACGCAACCGGCGGGACCGAAAAAGGCGAAGGAGGAAAGCGCGGGGAGCGCGAAGGCGAAGAATGCGGGAACCCCGACGAGGACGATCGAGAGCGCCGCCGAAGCGAACAGGGCTGCCATCGAAACGAAGAAAGCGAGCGGGAGGCCCCCGACCGAAAGGGAAAAATCGACGTCCGCGAAGGCGCGGGCGACCGCGCCCCGGACTCCGTCTTCCATAAAAGCCGTTCCGAAGGCGGACACGGCGGGAATGTAGATGTAGCGCCGGTCGCCGCGCACGAAAAGGGTCCGGAGCTTATCGGCGTACCCGTCGTCCCGTGGATCGAAGGCCTCGATGCGGTCGCGGTAGCCGGCAAGCGGCACCTTCTCGATTTCGCCGAAGTCGTTCACGCTCACCCATTGGGTGGATTCAGCCACAACGGCGCCGATTCCTTCGTCCGCCAACCTGCGGACGGCCTCGGCGTCGTCGAAGGACGCTTTCAGCGAAAGGGTCGCGAAGGCGGCGGCAGGAGCGGTCCCGCCATGCAGGACCGCCAAGGAAATCGCGACTGCCGATAGAACGACGGTCGCGAAGACCGCCGCGGCGTATCCCCTTCCGAACGCATTCATCAAGGCTCAGAGTATCGCGAAAGCGACGGCGATGAATAATCCCATCAGGGCACCGACCACCACTTCGAGCGGCGCATGCCCCTGGATCTCCTTCACTGGAGCGTATTCGATACCGAAACGGGAGGAGACCTCTCCGCCGAGCCGGTTGAGAGTCCGGGCCTGCAGGCCGGACGAACGCCGGACCCCCAGCGAATCCCTGATGACGATGAGAGCCAGGCAGAGTGAGACGATGAACACGGTCGAACCGATCCCTTCCTCGAAAGCGACGGCGGTCGCGAGGGCGGCGACGAGCGAGGAATGGCTCGACGGCATGCCACCGGTCTTCCAGAGGAGGGTCAACGTCACTTCATGGGCCGAACGCCGCGGCGAGCGAAGGAGGACGATGACTGCCTTCATTAATTGGGCGAGGAACCAGCTGGTGAACGCCGACAGGAAAACGGGGCTTTCCATAAAGGCGATCATCTCGCTCGTCCTCTGGGACGCATATGAGGACATCGCGTTACAATCCCTTACGGAGCGCGTTCTTGTCAAGGGCCGCCCCCGCGGCGTAGACTCCTGGACATGCCCGTCAGTCTCACGATCGGCGCCGACGACGACGGACGGCGTTTGGATCGTCTCCTCCGCAAGCACCTCGCCGCGTTGCCCCTGTCGGCCATACATCGCCTCCTGAGGACGGGCAGGATTCTGGTGGACGGTAAGAGAGCCTCCGCCGCGGACAGGCTCCGGAGCGGCTCGATCCTTACCCTTCCCGACGCCGCGGCGGCCGCCTCGGTCGATCGCGGGACAGCCCCTTCGCCGCAGCTTGCGGAATCCCCGATTGGCGCCGTTCCCCTGACGCATATCCAGATCGTCTGGGAGGACGAGGATCTCCTCGTGGTTTCCAAAGATGCCGGCGTCCTCGTCCATGGGGAAGAAAGCCTCGAACAGGCGGTACTGGAACGGCTTCGTGGAAGGCTGGAACCATCCTTGTCCTTCAGGCCCGGTCCGCTGCACCGACTGGATCGCGGAACGAGCGGACTCGTCACCTTCTCCGTCTCCATCCGTGGAGCGCGCGCTTTTAGCGAAGCCCTGCGTTCCCGCAAGATCAGGAAACGCTACCTTGCGATCCTGGAAGGCGAACTTTCCGGCATCGAGGAATGGGCCGACGAACTGGTGCGCGACGGGGACGCGAAGACGACCCGCGTCGTCACGCGGGAAGCCGCGGCGGGAGGAAGCGCGGGCGCGACGAAGACGGCGACGACGCGAGCTATGTCCCTCGCGAAAGAGGGCGGACGCACGCTCGCCCTCGTGGAAATCGGGACGGGAAGGACCCACCAGATCCGTTCGCAGGCGGCTTCCCGCGGACATCCCCTTCTCGGCGACGTCAAGTACGGAGGCGCGTACGCGGACGGAGGCTTTTTCCTCCACGCCTATGAATTGGCCGTTCCCCCGGGTAACGGCCTGAACCTCCCCCCCCTGCTCATCGCCCCTCCCCCGCCCCGCTTCCTGTGCCGGGTGGCAGATCTCTTCGGCGCGGAGATCGTCCGCGCGCTGTCCGATCGTCTGCCGACCGATTCGTTCGAACCGACGACCCATGCTTAGCGTCTTCAGCGACCTCTACTGGATAGTCAAGGGCGTGCGGGTGTATGCCTTGGTCGGGGAGAGCGGCACGGGAAAGAGCTTCAGGGCGCAACTCGTCGCCCAGAAATTCGGTATCGAGCTTTTCATCGATGACGGACTGCTTATCCGCGAAAGCCGCATCCTCGCCGGACACTCGGCCAAGAAGGAACGGACCTTCCTCGCGGCGGTGAAAGTTGCCCTTTTCGACGATAAATCGCACAGGGACGAGATCGCCCGCCGGCTCCAGAGCGAACGGTTCCGCAAGATCCTGGTGATCGGCACTTCGATCAAGATGGTCAATAAAATCGCCGCTCGCCTCCAATTACCCCAGCCGTCCAAGATCATCAAGATAGAAGACATTGCCACGCCCGAGGAGATAGAAACGGCCCTGCGTTCCCGCAAAATAGAAGGGAAACATGTCATTCCGGTCCCTTCCGTCGAGGTGAGGCGCAATTATCCCAACATCTTCCACGACGCCGTCCGTGTATTCCTCAAGAAGAGCAGCTCTGTCCCCTTGATGAACCCCCAAAAGGTATTTGAGAAGGCGGTGGTCCGTCCTGAATTCTCCAAACGGGGAAGGGTGAGCATATCGGAGAGCGCTCTTAGCCAGATGGTCATCCATTGCGCGGACGAATTCAACCATGAAATCAAGATCAAGAAGACCGTCGTGAGGACGGACGGGCCGGGCTACCGTATCATCATCACCATCGACGTGCCCTTCGGCACCGAGCTTTCCGTCAACATGCAGGAGCTCCAGCAGTACCTCATCAAGAACATCGAACGATTCACGGGTATTTTAATCGAAGAAGTGAATATAATAATCGACAGAGTAACGCAATCAGATGTATGAGTGAAGGAGGAATCGGTATGAATAAATTGGCCACGGCGATGGCGATCGTCGCATTGGCGGCGACTTTGGCGGGCGCCGAAGAAGCGACGGCGAGAGGCCTGCGCTACGAAGCGCGGTCCGAACTCGGAGAAGCCGACGCCGGACAGCTTGCCCGGGAACTCGACCTCCGATTCGAAGCGTTCCAGCGGCTATTCCGCTTCGATCCCGCCCTTCTCCCGTCCAGGCTCAAAGCGCGCGCCTTCAAAGACGAGGCTTCCTTCGACGCCTATCTCACCGAGGCCCTCGGCGAGACCCGGGACGGTGCGTCCTATCTCCATTATGCCAAATCCGATCGCTCCGAGCTCCTGATCGTCCGCGACGGCAAGGAATCCACGGCACGGGCTTTCGCGCACCAATCCTTCGTGCAATACCTGCGCGCCTTCATTCCTAATCCGCCTGCTTGGATCCGGGAGGGCTTCGCGATATTCTTCGACACCCTCGGCTACGATGCCGAGAAGGGCGAACTCCACTACGAAGAGAACCTGGCCTGGCTGGATTCGGTCAAAGCATGGGGAACCTCGGCGCCCTCGCCCCAGAAAGTGCTTACCGCGGATGCGAACGCGGAGGCGTCGGCGTCCATGAGCCCTTCCGTGTTCCAGGGCGCATCCTGGGCCCTCGTGTCCTTCCTTCTAAACACCGGGAATGAAGACTACCGAAGGTCGATGTACGAAGGCTTCATGCTCCTTGATCCCGAGGCGTCCGCTGCCGCGAACGCCATGACGTTCGCCGACAGGCTCGGGAGGTGGACCGACGTTACCGCCGCCGGCGAGGATTTCGCCGCCTATATGGCAGGGAGGAAGACCTTCACGGAGTTGATCGAAGCGGGAAGGACCGCGTACTCGGCGAAGGACGCCGAAAAAGCCGAGGACGCATTCCTGGACGCAGGACGCCTGCGGCCCACCCATTACGCTCCGCACTATTACCTTGGATTGATCGCATACGAGCGCAAGGATTATGCGCTCGCCGAAAACCAGTACAGAACCAGCCTGCAGCTCGGAGCGGACGAAGCGCTCGTCTCGTACGCGCTCGGCGTGAACGCCGCCGCCGACGGACGGAACGAGGATGCGCGAACCTACCTGACGAAGGCCAAATCCGCCGACCCCGCCCGTTACGGGACGAGGGCCGAAGAACTCATGGCGCGCCTCAAGTAAGCGGAGAAACCGGGGAAGCGCCCTGCGGAGCATCCGCTGCGGCGCTTGCTCCCTTCCGGCGGCGTCGCCTCCGTTTCCGCCTCTTCACCGCTCCATCCTCCGTCCGTTCCTCCGCGGCCGGCTCCTGGCGCGTACTCTCCCTCTGGATCTCCGGTAATCCTTCCTTGCGCTGTCCTTTCTCGAAGGTGCGCGCTTTCTTGACCGCTACGCCCTTCTCGCGGAACAGGAGACGCACGGCATTCTCCAGTTCGATGCGCGGCGGATTCATCGGCAGGACGTAAGCCCTGCATTCGGAAAGGGCGCGCCTATAGGCTTCGAGGAGATCGCCCCTCCATTCGACAACGGTATCCAGAAAATCCCTGATCATGAAGGAAAGGAGCCGTCCTGAGGGCAACTCCTTATCGGAGGCGGCGAAAGCGTCCATGAGGCGGAGGCTCTCCATATAGCAAGCGCGAAAGCTCCTGTCCGCCCTCATCAGCGTCGAAGCGTTCGGCTGCAGGAAGCGGTACAGGCCCAAAGTCTCCATGGAAGCGACAATGGCCGTCGAGCGGGTGGAATTGATGATCTTGAAGATTTCCTCGGTAAGACGCGAGGGCGAGACCGGGGCCAGAAGATCGGCCTGGCTTTTGATCTTCCAGCGGACGAGGAGGGGGATCTTGAACCCCGTTGACGCCGCGTATTTCGCGGCGCGGAGCATGCGGACCGGATCGTCCTTGAAAATAATCGAAAGGGGAATCACCGGCTTTAGACGCTTCGCCTTGATGTCAGCGAAGCCTCCGACATAGTCGACGACGACTTCCTCCTCCGGATCGTACAGAAGCGCGTTGAAGGTGAAATCCCTTCTCAGCACGTCTTCCTCCACGGATCCGTAGGTATTACTGGTGGTTCCGTCCTTCAGCGAACGGAACGTCGAGACTTCAAAGATCTTTGGACCGAAAAAGACATGGACGAGCCTGAAACGGCGCCCGATGATGCGCGAATTCCGGAAAACCCGCTTTATCCGTGCGGGAGATGCCTCGGTTACGATGTCGAAATCCTTCGGCTTGGTCCCGACCATAAGGTCGCGCACCGCGCCGCCGACTATGTAGGTTTCATGGCCGCTGGACCGCAGCCGTTCAACGATCCTGAGGGCATCGGAGTCGACGTCCTTTTTTTCGATCAGATGCTCGCCCTTGGTATAGACGAACGCTTTCTTTTGGGGCCGCCCGTCCGCGGCGGCTGAATAGCGGATTCGCAAAGATGCCTCGCTCGGTTTCGGCCGCCGGAACCCCCCGTCCGTCTGCGATTCGACGCGTAGCGCGGCAGCGGCCTTCGTATCCTCCCATTGTGCGCGACCTCGACGTACGCGTCAAGCGGGCGCGCCGGCCCTGCAGTCCCGGGTCCGCGCTGACGCAGTGCGCAGGCTCATGTTATAGTTATTCCATGGCGATCGGAGATATTCTTGAGTTAAGGGTCGAACGGCTCGCTGCAGGTGGATCGGGGGTGGCCAGAGCCGACGGCAAGGCTGTATTCACCGATTTCGCCGCTCCGCAGGACCTCATCCGCGCGCGCGTCGTCGAAGAACGGGAGAATTTCGCGCGGGCCGAGATCGTTAAAATCATGGAAGGCTCGTCGCTCCGCGTCCAGCCGCTCTGTCCCTATTTCGGAACCTGCGGCGGCTGTGCATGGCAGCACCTCGAATACGGAGCCCAGACGGAAGCCAAGACGGCCATGCTGGCCGACGCCTTCCAGCGGATCGGCGGATTCGCGATAACGCCGCCTATCCGAACCATATCCTCCCCTCCCTATGGCTATCGCAACCGCATACAATTCCATCGCGTGGCGAAGCGCCGCGCCGACATCTCTCCAGTCGGGTTCAAGCGCAGGGGCGAGGACACCGTTCTTCCCATCGATGATTGCCCTATTGCCGCATCGCGCATACGGACCGCGCTCGCCGCCCGCGAGCTGGTTCCTCCCGTCCAGGTGGACCGGTTCAATGTATACGCGCACGGCGATCTTCTCCTGGCCGAGGGCGCAACGGAACGGGGCATAGTGGAGATACGGGGAAAGAAGTTGCGGATTGATGTCCGCGGCTTCTTCCAGAGCAACGCGACCGCGCTCGAATACCTGCTCGACGAGTTGATGTCCGCCGCCCGATCCGCCGATCCGGAACTTCGCGCGGCCGACCTGTATTGCGGCGTCGGAACATTCGCGGCTTTCCTCTCGGACATTTTTCCCCGGATCGACCTCGTCGAGCGAGACAAGACGGCCCTTGCCCTCGCATGCGAGAACGTGCGGGGTCATGGAATCCGGCACTTCGCTATCAGCGATGACGAGTGGGCACGCATGGGTTCCAAGGGCGAACAGGAAGGCTACGGTTTCGCGGTCGTCGATCCTCCGAGGGCCGGACTCTCGACAGGCCTGCGCAACCGCCTCGCCCGGATGAAGGTGGGCACCCTTGGCTACGTATCCTGCGATCCGGCGACCCTCGCGCGCGACGCGAAGGAACTCGCCGCGGCGGGATATGAGCTCCGCTCGCTTACCTGCTATGATTTCTATCCGCAGACTCCCCACATCGAGGCATTCGCAGTCTTCGGGAGCCCCAGGCCATGAAGTCCGGGGACCTCTTCGTATACAGAGCTTCGGGGACAATCCTTCTGTCCTTCGTCCTTATCCTTCCCCTGCATCCCGCGTCCGCCGTGGAGGAAGCCTCCATGCCGTCCGCGCAGGCAAGCTGGCGGAAGGCGCTCGGAGCCCGCATCGTCGGGCCTCCCGCCGCCCAAGCCCAATCGGTGGTCGCCGTCTGTGACGATGGAAGTCTCCGGGCCTTCGGCATCTCGGGGACAGAGCTCTGGCGCTACGATTCCGCCGGAAAGGCGCTTCCCCACCTTGCCCGCTCCAGGGAGGGGACGAGCTATCTCGGTCTGGCTGACGGGTCCCTCATCGCAGTCAACCGCTCCGGCCGGGAACTCTGGAGACGCGCGCTCGGCGGTCCGCTCGTCCAGGGCGCGCTATTCGGTTTCGACGGCCGCATTTTCGCCTTCGCCGCGACCGAGCTCCGTTGCTTCACGCCCGCCGGCTTTCTGCTTTGGCGGAGGACGCTGGCTGCTCCGCCTTCCTGCCTCGCCATCCCGGATGCTGCCGGTGGCGTGCTCGTCGCCCTCCGGAATCGGTGCTTGATCCGCTTCGACGCCTTCGGCGGCAGTTCCTCCGTCGCGCTGGAAGCCCCCGTCCTCACGATCGCGGAACTCTCCTCTGGGCTCGCCGCGGTCGCCTTACCGAATGGGGAAATACGCGCCTTCCCCTCAATAAAAGATGGGGCGACCGAGGCAGGTTTCACGCTTGCGCGCCTTCAAGGCGAGATCTCGGCGCTCGGCGCCCTGGACGGAAAGCTCGCGTACTTGTTGTCAGACGGGGTGGCGGGCCTGCTGGACCTCGCAGCGCTCTCCGCTGGATCGATGGGTGCTGGATCGATGGGGACAGAGCTCTGGACGGGCGCGGCTCCCGTTCCGTCTTCAGCGAATTCCGCCCTCCTCAGCCTTGACGAACGGGGCGTCTACGTCCTGGACGACAAGGGGGCCGCGGGATTCGCATGGGACGGCCGCCGCCTCTGGTACCTCGGGATCAAAGGGGCCTCAACATTGCCGGCGTTTTCGGACGACGGACTGCTGTTTTCCGGCGGCAACGACTGGATACTGTACGCCTACAGGGTAGAAGAGCGGATCCGCACCGGCGTCGCCTCCCTGTACGGCAGAGCTCCACTGCGATCGTACGGACTCTCGGAACCGTATCCGGGCGAAGAGATCGAGGATCCGTACCGCTTTGAGGAAAGCGCCGTGGACTCCTTCCTCGCCGCAGTGGAGGAAAGGCTGCGCAGCGGAGAAATATCCGGAGACGAAAAGGACTTTTCATCGCGCCTGCGCGCAATCGCTTCGGCGACGATCGATTCCGGTCCGTCTGCCCAAGCGACGCATCCGGCGGTCCTACCCTTCGCTCGCGTCCGCGCGGTGGAACTCCTCGCGCGCTTCGCGTCGCGCGAGCACATCCCCTTCCTCTGCCTCCTGTTCGAACAGGAGGAGGAGACGCTGGTCCGCGCGGCCGCCGCTTCCGCCATCGGGACCATCGGCGTCGATCCGGAGGGGACGGCCATGGCTGCCTTCGCACGCGCCGTATTCCCTCCCCGGGCCGTGCGTGACGAGCGCCTTCTCGTGTCCCTGACCTCCTCGGTCGGCGCCCTCTGCCGGTTCTCGGGACCTCCCCTCAGCGACGAGGGTATCCGACTGCTGGTCGCGCTCGCCGCCAGCGAACGTCCGTCCCGGGTACGTTCGCGGGCCGTCACGGAGCTGGAGTCGCTCATGCAATGATTTTTCGCTTCGATCCGTGCTGACCGAGCGCCGATCTGCTATAATTCCAATACTTCGTTTCGCTGAAACCAGGAGGAACCGATGAGGTCCGACCTTTTTCGTTCAAAAAAACGCTTTCATTTATTATTTGGCCGATTCGCGTTCATATGCGCGGCCGCATTTTTGGGATCGGCCGCGCTCCCCCGCGTCCATGCGCTGGAGGTTGACCGCGCGGAACTGGAATCCAGCCGGAATTCCTCCATCGTCTTCATCAGCTACGAAGGACCGCACGCGCGCATAGAGAGCCGAGAAGACATACGCGGCATCGGCGTCGCCCTCGGGACCGCGATCCGCGCGGGAGCCGTCAGGGCGGGCAGCGCCGACCGTTACTTCGCCGTCCATTCGGTAGCGCAGCCGGCGAACTCGAAACTAGACGCGGATATCGTCGGTCTCGGCGTGGACGCCGGAGTCGACCATATCCGTAATCTCAGGCTCATACTCCAGGGTTATCTGGAAGCCGCCTACGGCTATACGGCCGCCGATGCAGCCCTGCTCGCCGAATTCACGACCGTCTACAACGCTGTTCGACGCGGCGACTGGGAATACTTCGCCTCCCGCTACAAGGACGGCGTGCTCTCCGGTCTTCAGAAGGAGAAGGCGGGGCTTTCCGTCCGCTTCGACGAATGGCCCGGCCGGGCTCTGATCGTCATTCCCCTCGGCGAAGCCCGGCCGGGATCGCTCTCCGCAATCGACACGAGCCCTTTGACCGAAAAGAAGGTAATCGACGAATTGCGGAAGGACGATTCGAAAGGCGTGGAGGTCCGTCGCGATATGGTCGACCTCAAGGAGCGCGAGGCGGACGCCGCGAAACAGACCGCCGACCTCAAGCGCGAGGCGATCGCGGACGAAGAAGCAAAAATCGCGGCCGAGAAGACCGCCCTCGCCGCCGAAAAGGATCGGATCGCCGCGGAGGAGGAGAAGGCGTCCGCCGCGAAGGCAACCGCCGCTGCCGGACCCGGAACGGCAGGAAAGGCCGAAACCGGTACGGATGCCGGCGCCGCCGGAACGGCGAAAAGCGAAGCCGCCGCCCCAAGCTCTGTCCCCGATACGACAGCCGCGAAAACCGCTGTCGCTGAAAAGGAAGCGGAAATCGCCAAACGGGAAGCGGCGGTCCAGGAAGCCAGAGCGGAGGCGTCCGAGAGCGAAGCCTTGGCCGCTAAAAAAACGGCCGAAGCGAAGGCGGAACGTACCGATATCGCGAAGGACCAGCAAGCGTCGATCGCCGCGGAAACCGCCGCGGCGGCGGATCAGAGGATCAAAGGCATCGCGGCGCTCAGGATGGTCGCCCCCGACTCCCCCCTCGCGCGCCTGGTTCTCGTGGATCCCGCCACCGGAAGGGAGCTGAAGGCTTCGGTACTCGATACGATACGATCCCGCGCCGTCGCATTCTTCGCCGACAGGATCATCGCCGTCGCGGGATCCGCCTCGGGCACCGGAGCCGTCCGTCTCGTTTCGCTCGATCCGGTCACCTTGGAGATGACCGGCCAAGGCGAAAACGACGTGTACGCCGAAAGTCCGCTCTGGGCTTCGGGAGAAGATCTGTTCGCCCTCGTTCCTTCCGGCAGCACGCTCGCATTCGCACGCTTCGACCTGCAGCTCGCGCGGAAGGCCATATCGCCGATGGGCGTGCATCCCTTCGCCTCTCCGACATTCGCTGAGGGAGCTGTCGCGATCCAGGGGATTGATGGCGCGGTGCTCATACTTAATGCGGGCGACCTCGTAGCCCCAAAAAAATAGGGACATAGCCGGACTGGAAGCGCGGAAAACAACGTTTCCAGTCAGGATCGGCCTTCCGGCTTAACAGATCCGGGTCAGCGGGCGAGCTTTTCGTACAGGGCGAGATAGCGGCGCGCGGAAGTTTCCCAAGTAAAATCTAGCTCCATGCCCCGGATGCGCATCGCCTCGACATCTTCCCTCTTATTATAATACGCCCATACCGCCCAGCCGACCGTATCGTAAATGGATCGGGGAGTGAGCTCGTCGAACATGAAACCCGTCCCTTCGCCGGTTTCCTGAACGTAGTTCTCCACGGTGTCCGCCAAACCTCCCGTCCTGCGGACGATGGGCGGAGTTCCGTAGGCGAGGGAATACATCTGATTCAGGCCACAAGGCTCATAACGGCTCGGCATGAGGAAAAAGTCGCTACCTGCTTCGATCATATGGCTCAGTCGCTCGCTATATCCGATGGTAGCCCTGAAGTTGGGCAAACGGGCGGACAGACTGCGGAGCTCGTTCTCGCACCAACGCTCGCCCGATCCGAGAATCGCGAACTGGAGGGCCATATCTTGACAGATTGACCAAGCCGATCCGTAGCTCGGACCGAACAGCTCTCCGACGCCCTTCTGCTCCGTCAGACGCGTCACCATGCCGATGACGGGTACGTCGGGATCGACGGGCAGGCCGAATTCCTTCTGCAATGCAGACTTGGCGATCGCCTTGCCCGACAAATCGTTCCGATCGTAGCATACGGGAATATAAGTATCGGTCGAAGGATTCCACAGGTCGAAGTCCACTCCGTTCAGGATGCCCGCGTAATCGCCCTCGCGCGCGCGAAGAACGCCGTCCAGCCTAAAACCGTAGGCGGATGTCTTGGTCTCTTCGGCATAGGTCGGCGAAACAGTCGTAAGCTTGTCCGCGCATACCAATCCGGCCTTGAGCAAATTCATCCTGTCCCAATCTTCGAAACCCGCGGACCGGAATAAATCCCAGTCGAGCTTCGTGTACGGGAAGAACTCCTTCGCGTACACTCCTTGGTAGCCGATGTTGTGGATCGTGAAGACGGAGGATGACTTGCCGAATGGGCCTGTACGTTCACCGTGCTTCAAGAATACCGGAACGAGAGCCGTCGGCCAGTCGTGGGCATGGAAGATGTCGGGATACCAGCCCAACTTCCTGCAGAGTTGGAACACGGAGCGCGAAAAGAACGAAAAACGACGCGGATTGTCCGCGAAGTCCGGCTCCGAGGGAATGCCGTAAATCCCATCGCGACCGAAAAAATTTTCGTGGTCAACCATATAGACGGGAACTTCGTGCTCTGTCCCCGCAGGGACGGGAAGTGTCGTACGATAAATGGCGGCCCATTCCTCACCCCAGCCCACCGGTACTCCGAGGGGACCTTCGATCAATTCAAGCTTCGCCCGGTCGATGGGATAGTAGCGCGGCATGACGATACGCACGTCGTGTCCGAGTGCCGCGAGGGATAATGAAAGAGCCGATACGGCGTCCGCCAGACCCCCGGTTTTCGCGAACGGCACCGCCTCGCTTGTCGTCATGAGAATCTTCATGCGCTTCCTCCTCGCAGTCTGGGGTACAGTATAAAGGAATTCCCTGGATTTCGGAAAGCCGCGGCTACCCGAAGGCCGCCTTGGCATGGATATAGTCTAGCCGGCACGCGTCTGCGATAACCCTACCAATGAGTTGGACACCGTACCAAAACTCGTCGGTAGATGGTCTGTTGCCGAACTGCCAGGAGGTGTTTTCTTTTCTGATGTCAACTTTTCGGTCGGAATGTAATCATGACTAACGCCGCTCTTCAAATCAATCTTCGAGAAAAAGGGAAACATAAATCGGAGAGGGCTGGAGCTTCATCGCGGGGACTGCAGCGCAGTGGAGCTGCAGCGCAGTGGAGCTGCATCGCGGGGACTGCAGCGCAGGGACAGACCTCAATTATCCTCAACAAATGAAAACCATTCGAAGCACAGCGCATCCCCAGCCCGTATCAAGCGCATGAGAAAGTCACGAGTACTGCAGGTTGGCGCATGGTATCATGTAACGGCCCAGACGCATCGCAAGGAGTTGACCCTTAACCCGTCACGGGCAAAGGTACTCTTCCTCGGTGTTGTTTCCAGGGCCAAGAAGCGTTTCAGCTTTTCCATCGATAATTTCAGCGTCATGGGCAGTCATGTGCATTTTATTGTGAAGCCTGCGGACAACGCAAACCTATCCAGGATAATGCAATGGATCCTTAGCGTCTTCGCCATGGATTATAACCGGAGCCACGGAGTAATCGGCCACTTCTGGGCAGGACGATTCTTCTCGCGAATACTGGGAAACCTGTCGGACTATCTCAGGACCTTCGAGTATATCGACGAAAATCCAGTAAAGGCGGGATTAATCGATTTCAGATGGAACTGGCGGTACGGAGGCCTCTACCATCGACGGCGAGGCAGGGGAGACATCGTTGGGCCCCTGCCTTTTTGGCTCGCCGTGCTTCTGCCTGCGCATTCGACCCGACACATCGGAAAGATCGAGGCGCGCCGATGACGGAAGAGGCATATTCATAGGTCATCCAACGAATTCCTCCGGAGTACCTGAATCCGGGATTCGCTGGCGGGAATAGGAGCGGAATTTGTAAACGGGCAAAAATCAAGGCACAAACAGGATCCGTCGGGGGATTCGGACGGACTGTCCCTATCATCCCAAACCAGATGAGCCGTCAGGCTCCTTCGGTGCGCAGGATGCGGAGATGGCGGTACGAAGTATTGAAGGATCTTCAGTGGAATCAAGCGAATGGCACATCACATGAGCCGGAAGCTGACTTTCTTGATGCCGCGGACTTACAGCTGGCAGGAAGCGGCCAATCCTTCAGATGATCGTCCGCGCGCCCGGCGGACGATCTGATCTTGAACCGTACCTTCTGTCCCGGGTCGAACGGCGTTCTTCCATCAAACCATCGTTTCTGGTGATCGATGAGTTCGATGCGCCCCATGCCGCGGATATTGGAGACGATGGTTTCGCGTCGTAGGCGGAATCCCTCAAAGAATTCAATATGGCCATCTTCCGTTCCGTCGGCTTTCCATCGGAATGGCGACAGGAATCGTGGACATTGGCGCCCGTTACGATAGCCGTCACCGGGGCTCCGAGTTCGGTGATGTCCAGGTGGAGCTTGTACCCCCCTCCAGAATGCCGCGTTCCCTTGGCTGCTCCTCTTGCAATCCCATGAAAATCGCATGTTCAACTCGGATATGACTTGCCAAGCTTCATCCTGAGCAGCCTTTCCAGGCGGGTCGCTTTCTTTTCCGGAGGACCCTCTTCTTTTCGCGTCTCCCCATTTTCGGGTCCCTGCTGGCAGGTTCGCGACTGCCGTTTTCGTATTTGTCGACTTCTCGCGGGCTGGTATGGCCGTTGAATCACGCGAGATGTGCCCCATGATCTTCCACTCGTGGAATGATCTGGCCATGCCGTTCAGCATCTCTGTCATGATCGCCTTGTCCGGCTCGGTTGAAAGGTGGCGCGAGAATGTTGCCAAGCGTGGTATCTGATCGATTCCGCAGATCATGCGGAGATTCCGAGGGTTGTGCAACCGCTTCCGGAGATCTTCCTTGGTCGGAATCCGGAAAACCCCCGCGCCAGGACTGCTCTCCGGAACGGCAACATCACTTATTCCGGCCGCCCCATCCCGGAGCCGCAGAGCACGCTGACGGGCAGGTTATCTTCGATGACGCGCAACATCGAAGGGAACGCGCGCTGATCGCCGTTCAGGTATTCTTCGAAACCGTCCTGAATCTCGTAGGCAGGTCCGAGAAACATGCGCGCTCAACCAGGAATTTCCGTCATGCTTTTCATCAGCGGGGGCATCCTGTTTGGCCAAGTCCGGCAACTTGATCTTTCAGGATTCTCCCCCGCCTTTTCGCTAAAATCGTCCAGTATCATTCTCTATAAGAGAGCCCCAGGCAGCTATTTCACGGGTTTCATGGCCGTCATATACGCACGCAGCTTCTTCCCGACGATCTCCACCGGGTGGTTCCGGATCTCCTCGTTGATGCGCACGAGCTCGCGGTTGGAGACGCCATTGTCAGTGAGGAGCAGACCTCTGCCGATCACGTCCGTTCCTATCTTCGACATAAAGTCGGCAAGCAGGGGACGGCAGGCGTTGTCAAAAAGGTAACAACCATACTCGGCGGTGTCGGAAATGACCTTATTCATCTCGTACAGCTTCTTGCGCGAGATGAGGTTTGCGATAAGGGGAGTCTCGTGGAGGCTTTCGTAATAGGCGCTTTCCGGCTTGATGCCTGCCTCGACCATGGTCTCGAAGGCAAGCTCGACGCCGGCCTTCACCATTGCCACCATGAGGATGCCTTTGTCGAAATATTCCTGCTCGGTGATCTCGTCCTTCGTAGGTGCGGTCGTTTCGAAGGCAGTCCTGCCAGTGGCCTCGCGCCAAGCGAGCAGATCCTTGTCGCCGGCTTTCCAGTCCGCCATCATCGTGGAGCTGAAGGCTCCCGAGATGATGTCATCTTGATGCTTACGGTACAAGGGCGTCATGATTTTCTTGAGCTCCGCGGCGAGTTGGGCGGCCTTGAGTTTTGCGGGATTCGAGAGCCGGTCCATCATACCGGTGATGCCGCCGAACTTGAGGGCCTCGGTAACAGTCTCCCATCCGAACTGGATGAGCTTCGCTGCCCATGCCTTTTCGATGCCCTTCTCCACCATTTTATCAAAGCAGAGGAGGCTGCCTGCCTGGAGCATGCCGCAGAGAATGGTCTGCTCGCCCATGAGGTCGGACTTGACTTCGGCCACGAAACTCGAGGAGAGCACTCCGGCTTTGTCCCCGCCCGTTCCGCAGGCGAGGGCTTTCGCGATCGACCAGCCTTTGGCCTCGGGATCGTTCTCCGGGTGGACGGCAATGAGGGTTGGTATGCCGAACCCCCGGGTGTATTCAACCCTGACCTCTGTCCCCGGCCCCTTCGGCGCCATCATGACCACCGTGATGTCCTTCCGGACCTGCATACCCTCTTCAACGATGTTGAAGCCGTGCGAGTACCAGAGGGCCGAACCCTTCTTCATGAGAGGCATGATGGCGCTGACGACATGAGTGTGCTGCTTGTCAGGGGTGAGATTCCCTACGAGATCAGCGGTCGGGATAAGCTCCTCGTAGGTTCCGACTTTGAAGCCGTTCTCGGTCGAATTCTTCCAGGAGGGCCGTTTCTCGGCGATGGCTTCCTTGCGAAGCGCATAGCTCACGTCCAGCCCGGAATCCCGGAGGTTAAGGCCTTGGTTGAGTCCCTGAGCGCCGCAGCCGACGATGACGATCTTCTTGCCCTTCAGTACGGCGACTCCGTCGGAAAGTTCGGATTTTTCCATGAAGCGACAGGTCCCCAATTGAGTGAGCGCGGAACGGAAAGGCAACGAATTGAAGTAGTTCATGTCTATTCTCCTTCCAAAATCTAGATTAGGTATATCCCAGAATATTTGATGCGTAAAGTGAAATATTATCACTCTACTGCTGACATATAGGAATATATGTTTTTCAAGGCATAGATGCTCAAAAATATTTTGGATACAATCGATATTATGCCGATAGCCTCTACGCTCATCCTGGCTGCCCTTCTATTCGTCGTCCCCGCCGGTCGGTTGCCGGCGCAAACGACGCCCGACAGCCTTCCCCTACGTGTGGCGTACGATGACAATTACCCGCCGTATTCTTTCAAATCCGCTTCAGGCGAGAATCAAGGCATCATCCCGGACCAATGGAAGGAATGGTCTTCAGCCACAGGACGGCCCGTCACGCTTTTGCCGATGAAATGGGATGACTGCATCACAGTGATGGAAGCGGGCGGAGCGGACGTTCTGGACAGCGTTTTCGAGACTGCCGAACGGAAAAAGACCTACGATTTCCTTCCCCCCTATGCGGTGATCAAGGTGCCGGTGTTCATCCACGAATCCATATCCGGTATCTCCGATCCGAAGGATCTCCGCGGATTCCGCGTCGCTGTGAAGGCCGGAGATGCAAGCATAACCGAACTCAGGAAATCGGGCATCGACGACCTGGTGGAATACCCCGATTACGAAGCCATCGTGAAAGCCGCAGCTGATTCAGCGGTGAAAATCTTCTGCATCGATAAGCCGCCAGCGCAGTATTACCTGTACAAATACAAGCTCGACAGATCCTTCAGGAGTGCCATCGATCTGTATACGGGCGAATTCCACCGGGCGGTCAGGAAGGACAGGAAACCGCTGCCGGACGGTTCCGATCTCTATGCGGTCCTGAAGGCCGGATTCGATTCCATTCCTGCGGCGGAGTACCGGGAGATTGAGCGTCGATGGTTCGGTTCGGCTATCGACAGCCATTTGGATCCGGCCGTCATCATGGCGGTCGGCGGCTCGGTCGCTTTTCTCGTTTGCATCCTTGCCGCCTTCACCCTCATTCTCAGGAAGCAGGTCGCGGGAAAGACGCGGGAGCTTTCGGAGAAAGCCGCGGATCTGGAGGCGAGCGAACGGAAGAACCGCGCGTTCATCCAGACGCTTCCGGATCTATTCATCATCATGGACCGTGAATGCAGGTATATTGAATGCAAGACTGCGAACCCCGAGTTGCTGGAACGACCTGAATCCGATCTGCTCGGCAGGACGCCGGAGGAGATGGGCTTCAATCCGGGCTTCGTCGCGCTCCTGCTATCGTCCGTCCGGCAGGCCCTTGACGGGGATGAAGTCGTCGTATGCGAATACGAACTCGACGTCATCGCCGGGAAAAGGCATTTCGAGGCCCGGATCGTGAAGATGGATAAGGACAAGGCGCTCGTAATCGTCAGGGACATTACTGCAAAGACGATCGCCGAAAGGAAAATCAAGGACTCCTTGCTCGAAAAGGAAATCCTGTTGAAGGAAGTCCACCACCGGGTGAAAAACAACATGCAAGTCGTCTCGAGCCTCATCCAGCTCCAGGCGTCGACCCTTCGGCATGAGGAAGACAGGCTGCTGTTGAGCGAGACCCAGCAACGCATCAAGACGATGGCCCAGATCCATGAGTCGCTGTACCGATCGGACGACTTGGGTTCTATCGATGCGGCCAGCTACATCGGAGCGATCGTGGAGGATCTCAAGCTCGCCTATATGGATACCTCCGGATCGGTTCGGATTGATCTGGAACTTGAAAGCGCCGAATGTAGCATGGATGAGGCGGTTCCGCTCGGCTTGATCGTAAACGAAATCGTTTCGAACAGCTTCAAGTACGCCCTTTCCGGCCGGAAAGGCGCGGCGATGACGGTCCTATTCAGGAAGAATGCCGACGGGAAACAGCTTCTTGCCATCGGCGACAACGGCCCAGGCCTGCCGGAAGATTGGGAAGCAAAGGCGAACTCGACGTTGGGGTTAACTCTGGTGAAGCTGCTCGCCGCCCAGCTGAAGGGCGAACTCACGATCACGAGGACGAACGGCACCCGCATGGAACTCGTGTTCTGATCTCGGTAATTCCTCATTGTTGACGAACGGGAAACAATGAACCGGGCCATTGCACGATATTCATTTTTCAGCCTATCCTCGTCATATGGATTTCCACGAACTGGAGGCGTTCATAGCTCTTTCCCGCTGCCTGCACTTCGCCCGGGCGGCAGCTTCCGTGCACACGAGCCCTTCCGGCCTTAGCCGGCTACTCGCTCGTCTGGAGGAAGAACTCGGCGTCCGTCTCTTCGAGCGTGACACCCGAAGAGTCGAACTGACCGCGGAGGGACAGACCTTCCAGGCCTTCGCGGCGGAAAGCCTCCACCGCCGTGAAGAACTCCGGCTTCGCCTCGGCGCCGGAGACGGGAAACTTCGCGGCTTCCTAAAAGTCTATGCCTCCGTGACCGCCTGCTACTCTATCCTTCCTCCCTTCGCCGCGGCCCTCGCCGCCCGCCATCCCGAGCTCCGGCTATCGGTCGAAACCGGCGACCCGGCCGGCGCCGTTGAGATCATTCGGGAAGGGCGAGCTGAACTCGCCCTGGCAGCCCTTCCGGCGGAAGGCTTTCCCGACCTTGATTGCTTCTCCGTCCGCCGCACGCCCCTCGTTCTCGCATCCTCCAGCGACGGACCCTTCGGGAACCTCAACCTCGGGCACGATTCACGGATCGCGGAACCGGCTATGTCCCCGGCCGATCAGGACATCCGGTTGAGAGAAGTGCTGGTTTCGGTGCCGCTCATCCTGCCGCGGACCGGCCTCGCCCGCGAACGCATCGATCGATGGACGCGTGAACGGAACTTCAAGCCGATCATCGCAGCGGAGAGCGCCGGGAACGAGGCAATCCTCGCTCTTGCCCGCCTCGGCCTGGGGTTGGCCCTTGTACCCCGTCTCGTCCTGGAAAACGGCCCCTTCGCGGAAGGCCTCGTACTGTACGACGCCGGACCGGCCTTCGGAGAATACGACATCGGTTTCGTACTTCGATCCGCAGCCGGAGGACCGGAGGCCGGAAAGCATCTCCGTATGGCCATTGGAGAGCTCCTCCCGCTCACCTATCCCGAAGGAGCCTGGAGGACATTCGATCGCACGAAAAAGGAAAAGCCGTGAACGCGGAACCCCTCGTCCTCTTCCGCGATTGCAGCGTGGGGAACGCGCTGCACCCCGTGCTTCCGTCGGTATCATGGAAACTCCTTCCGAAGGAAAGCTGGATCATCACCGGCCCGAACGGGGGCGGGAAAAGCGCGCTGGCAGCGGCCATCGCCGGAAGGATACCCATCGTTCCGGCCGAAGGCGGCGAAGCGCGGAATGCCTTCGCGGGCCGGGCCATGCTAGTCTCTTTCGAAGAAGCCGCAGCCCTCATCGAGAGCGAACGGGCGAATGACGAATCCGATTTCGTCGAAGGCGGCATCGATCAGGGAACGACGGTAAGGTTGTTCCTTTTCCGTTCCCTCCCGCCCGAGCAGACTCTCCTCCATCCCCTTGGCGACAATCTGGAGAACCATGCGTCGGTACGGATTTGCGGCATCGGACTGATACTGGATCGCGGGCTAAAGCGGCTTTCGACCGGCGAGATCCGCCGCGCACTCCTCTGCCGCGCCTTGTCATCGGGTAAAAGCCTCATCGTCCTTGACGACCCCTACGAAGGACTCGATGCAGCTTCGCGCGATGCTCTTGCGGGACTCCTCGACAGGTTATCAATCGATCAGGTGGATGCCTTCGCGGATTCCAATCAGGGGACAGAGCTCATCGTTGTGCTGGATCGATGGGAACGCATTCCCGCCGGAACGAACCGCGTCGTGGAACTGAGGGATAGGGCTATCTCATACAACGGTGGAAGGGAAGGATACGAAGCCATCATCGCTTCCCGCGCAGCTTCGCGAGCCGAGCCGACCGAAACGTCCGCAAACGGAACGCTCTACGAGGAACTCCGGGAGGCTGAAGAACAGGCCGGGACCCTCGCCGGCATACGATCGGCGGGGACAGACCAGGAAGACAAGAACAGCGAAGCGCTCGTCGAAATGCGGAACGTTACCGTTGCTTGGTCAGGATGCAGGGTGCTTGACCGCGTGAATTGGAGGGTCTTGCCGGGAGAGCACTGGCTGATCCGCGGGCCGAACGGAAGCGGAAAGACCACCCTGCTGGAACTCATCGCGGGGGACAATCCTCAAGCGTTCTGCAACGATGTGCGCATCTTCGGCCTGAGGCGAGGTAGCGGGGAGACGGTCTGGGAGCTCAAAGCCCGCATGGGCATCGTCTCCTACCGGCTGCACCTGGAATACCGCTACATGAACGACAATAGCTTGCTCGAGGTGCTCGTCTCCGGCTTCCACGATTCGATCGGCCTTTACCGCCAGCCGGGAGATTCGGAGCTCCAGATCGCCGGCCGCTGGCTCGCGCTCACGGGATTCGAAGGAAGGGGAGAAGAACGCTTCGGCGGCTTGTCCTTCGGGGAGCAACGGGCCGTCCTCGTCGCGCGGGCGGCGATCAAGGGACCGGAACTCCTCATCCTCGACGAGCCATGCCATGGACTGGACGATGAGCACCGCAGACGGATACTAGGACTCCTGTCCGCCATCGCCGAGCGGGGCGGAACGACGCTCCTGCACGTGACCCACGATCCGACCGAGGTGCTGCCCTGCGAAAAACGGATACTCGAACTCAGGCCGGGCAGCGATCCGTCATGGGTCGTCCTTTCGGGGACATAGCCGCCGGACCCGCCGGACCCGCCGGGTCCGGCGGGGACAGAGCCTAGAATTTTTCCAAGGTCGAGAGGCCGTGGTCCTGGACAATTTTCAGTCCGTGCGCGATATCTTCCACCTTGAAAATTACGACGGCTTTCTCCTTGGATCCCTCCAGCGAGGCGTACAGGTACTCGATGTTGACGCCGGTATCCTTGAAGAGCTCCATCACCTTGGCCAGGCTGCCCGGCTCGTCCGGTATCTCCACAGCCAGCACGTCGGTGACGCGGGCGGTGAATCCGGCGTTGGCCACTGCGGCGAGGGCGACGTCGGGCTTGTCGGCGATGATGCGCAGGATGCCGAAATCGGCCGTGTCGGCGATCGAGATAGCCCGGATGTTGACGCCCGCCTTCGCGATTACCCTCGTGACCTCGGCGATGCGCCCCGCATTGTTCTCAAGAAATATGGAAATCTGCTGAATCTGCATACGTTCCTCCTTAGATCTTGCGCTTGTCGATGACGCGCTTCGCCTTGCCGATCGATCTCTCGATGGTCTTCGGCTCCACGAGCTTGACCTTCAGTGCGATGCCGAGCTTGGACTTCATCACGTTCTCTATCCGCGAGCGCAGGACTTCCAGGCCCCGCGTCTCGTCCGAGAAGAACTCGCGTTTCACTTCGACCTGGAGCTCGACCTCGTCCAGGTGCGTCGGACCGCGGTCGACGACGATGAGGTAGTGGGGGTCCGTCCCTTCGATCTCGATGAGCGCATGCTCGATCTGGCTCGGGAAGACGTTGACGCCGCGGATGATGAGCATGTCGTCGGTGCGGCCGAAAAGGCGGTTCATCCTGACGGTGGTCCGCCCGCAGGAGCAGGGATCCCGACGGAGGAAGGTGATGTCGCGGGTGCGGTATCGAAGCAGCGGAGTTCCTTCCTTCAACAAGGTAGTGAACACGAGTTCGCCTTTTTCCCCTTCGCCCAGGACGCGTCCGGTCTCCGGGTCGATGATCTCGGCGAAAAAGAGGTCCTCGTTGACATGCAGACCGTCCTTCGCCTCGCATTCGAAAGCCACGCCGGGACCGGTGATCTCGGTCAGGCCGTAGATGTCGAAGGCATCGATACCGTATTTCGCTTCGATCTCCTTGCGCATGTTCTCGCTCCAGGGTTCGGCGCCGAAGCAGCCTGCCCTGAGTTTCATTCCCTTCAGGTCGTAGCCGGTCTCGGCGGCTTCCTCGGCCATGAACAGGGCATAGGAAGGGGTGCAGGTCAGCATGGTGGAGCCGAAAGCCTTCATCGTCATAAGCTGCTTCTGCGTATTGCCCGAGGACATGGGGATGATGTTGGCGCCGAGGCTCTTGGCTCCGTAGTGGACGCCGAGCCCTCCGGTGAACAATCCGTAACCGTAGCAATTCTGTACCGTGTCGTTGCGGCAGCCGCCCGCCCCCGCAAGGGTACGCGCCATCGCCTCGCCCCAGGCCTCGACGTCGTTCCGCGTGTACGCATCGACGACGGGAACGCCCGTCGTGCCGGAGGACATGTGTATCTCCTCGACCTCCGACTCGGGGCAGGCGAGAAGTCCGTACGGGAAGGTCTCTCGCAGGTCGTCTTTCGTGGTGAACGGGAGAAGCGCGATGTCCGCGAGGCTCCGGATGTCCTTTGGTTTGACGCCCGCCGCATCCAGCTTGGCCCGGTAGAACGGAACCTTCCCGTAAAGCTTCTCCACGAGATTCTTCAGCCGCGCGAACTGCAGCGCGCTCCGCGCGCCGGTTTCCATCGACTCGTATTCCGGATTGAATATCATTTGACCACCTCGAATAATATTAAGAGCTCTCGCGGAGGCACGGAGACGCAGAGGATACCAGAATCGGGGAAGGCACCCCCTCATGGTGTCCCGCCCCATCTCCATTCAGATTTCCGTTCCCTTGGCGTGTTTTCGCCTTCGAGTGAGCATCCTTCATCGTATCAGACGTCCTTGGGTCTTGAGTCGACAACGCGTTTGGCCTTTCCCTCGGATACCGGGAGGGCGCCCGGCTCGTGGAGTTCCACGTGCGGATTGATGGAGATCGAAGCCTGCAGGGTTTTCCGTATGCGCTCCCTCAGGGCGTTAAGCGGCCGCGCATCGTCCATGAAGATGTCGGGGCCGACTTCGGTCTTGACGGTCAGCCGGTCCAAAGCCCCGTCCTTCTCCACCACGATGAGGTAGTTGTTGCCCACCTCGCCCATAGCCATGATCACCTCCTCTATCTGGGAGGGAAAGACGTTCACGCCGTTGATGATGAGCATGTCGTCGGTACGGCCTGTGATGCGCCTGATGCGCCGGTGCGTGCGCCCGCAGGGACAGACCTCGGTGTAGAACGAAGTGAGATCCCGGGTGCGGTACCTGAGTATGGGGGTCGCCTCCCGGCACAGTATCGTGAGCACCAATTCGCCCGTCTCGCCCTCGGGCAGGACTTCCAGGGTGTCCGGATCGACGATTTCGGCGATATAGCCGTCCTCCCAGAGGTGCATGCCGTCCTTCGCCTGGCATTCGAAGGCGACGCCGGGGCCGTTCATTTCCGAAAGGCCGTAGGAATTGTACACGTCGACCGCCAGGAGTTTTTCGATCCGCCGCCGCGTATCCTCGGAATAGGGTTCGGCGCCCGCGAAAGCTTTCCTGAGGGCCAGCTCGGACCGGGCGACGCCCTCCTCCTCCATCTTGGATTGCACGTGAAGCAGGAAGCTCGGCGTCGCGTGGACGACCGTCGTCCCGAAATCCTTCATGAGGCGGAATTGCCGCGCGGTGTTGCCCGGTCCCGAAGGGATCACGAGCATGCCGACTTCTTCCGCCCCGTAATGGAAGCCGAGTCCGCCGGTGAAAAGCCCGTAGGTGATCATGTTCTGGAATACGTCGCTTCTTGTACAGCCTGTGGAATATATGGAACGGGCGACGTACGACGACCACCGCTCCAGGTCCTTCTTGGCGAAGTAGATGGTCGTCGGCACGCCGGTTGTCCCGCTCGAGGCGTGCAGGCGGATGATTTCGTCTTTTGGCACGGCGAGCATTCCGTAGGGAAAGGCGGCGCGGAGATCGCCCTTGGTGGTGAAAGGGATCCGTCTCAGGTCCGCCTGGGTCCTGAAATCCTCCGGTCCCCCGATGCCCGCCTCGGCAAGCCGGGCGGCGTAGAAGGGCGACCCGAATGCCCGTACTACCGCGGCGCGCAGGGAGGAGAGCTGGAAGGCTTCCAGGTCCCCGCGCGGGAGGGTCTCCGTTTCCTTGTCCCAGTACTGGTAGGTCACTTCGCCCGTCCTCCGCGCCCCGGCTCCGCGGCGCCGCGGCCGAGCCTGAAAGCCTTCCTGTTGGCCTCTATGACTCCCGGATCCTTCGACGCGAACATTTCGCAGATCGTCCCCTCCAACTCGTCGGCCGAAACCGGCAGGAAATGGGATGCGGCGCCGACCATCACCATGTTGACGGCGCGCGCGAGCCCCGCCTCCTTGGCGAGGGTCTCGGCTTCCACGAGACGCGAAAGGGGAAAGCGCAGGATCGCGGCGTGGATGGTCGCGAGTTCGGGATAGTCGGGAATGTTGACGAAGGGCTCCGCGGCGCTCACGAGGGCTCCGTCGGCGGCCAACCATGCCGCATAGCGCAGGCTCTCCACCGGTTCCATCGCGATGATGAGGTCGGCGCCTCCGCGCGGCACAAGGTCGGAAGCTATGTCCCCGTCGGAGATTCGCAAATGCGCCAGCACCGCGCCGCCGCGTTGGGACATGCCGTGGACTTCGGATTGCCTAACCGAAAAACCTGCGGAAATCGCCGTGCGCGCGATTATGGCGGCGATGGACAGGACGCCCTGCCCTCCCACGCCGGCGAGTATCACGTCCTTCTTCATGCGCGCGCTCCTTCGGCACCGGTCGTCGGCGATTCCGCATCTTCGCAGGCGGCAATGCCGCGCGCCTTCGCGGCTTCCGTCTTCTTACGCTTTTTGAAGGCTTCGATGCATTCGCGTTTGAAGATGACCACCGAAAGTCCGCGGTACTCGATCTCCGCGCGGAGCGCGGCGACGTTCGCCTCCAGGCTGGGCTTTTTGGCTTCCAATTCGAGCACGTGGGCTCCATCCACTCCGAGGCCGCGGACGAGAGCGGGAAGCCGCGCCGAAGGCAGTATGGTTTCCTGGCAACCGGTCATCGCGACGATCGAATTGTCCATGATCACGAGGGTCATGCTCGTATTCGCCGCCGCAGCGTCGATGAGCGGCGAGAGGCCCGAATGGAGGAATGTCGAGTCTCCGATCACCGCAACGACGTTTTCGATTCCCGCGTCCGCGGCGCCCTTGGCCATGCTGACCGAAGCCCCCATGCAGACGATGGTTTCGGGAACCGCCAACGGAGGCAGGGCGCCGAGGGCATAGCAGCCGATGTCCGCGGTGATCGCGACCGAGGCTTTCCCTTCGACCGCGCGCTTGATCGTCTCGTAGCTGTCCGTGTGGGGACAGCCCTGGCAGAGCTGGGGCGGCCGGCCGGGAAGCCTCGGAATATCGACGGCGACGGAAAGGCGCGGGGACAGACCCAAGGCCGCGCGCACGTTGTCCGGATCCAGCTCGCCCGCCCGGGGGAGGCTGCCGTCCAGCTTGCCGGAAACGACCAGCGGCTGTTCGAGGACGCCGCGGAGCCTTTCCTCCACGAGGGGCATGCCCTCTTCGATCACGAGCACGCGCCCGGCACCTTCACAGAGCTTCCTCAGTGAGGCCGTCGGCAGAGGATAGGCGCCGATATGCAGGCGCGCGGGCTCCCTGCCACCGCGGGAAGCGACGAAATCGGCCAGGTTTTCCTCGTAGTAGTTGCCGCCGAGCCCGGTGGTCACGACCGCCAGGCTGCGGTCGCGGCCTTCGAGTTCCAGCCGGTTCGCCGGGTGGGCTTGGGACCAGGCGAGCATGTCCGGCTGCTTCCCGAGCAGGAGCTCGTAGCGTTTGCGGGCATAGGCGGGGAGCAGCATCCAGGCCGTCCTGTCGACCGCCTTGGAGAGGGGATTCTGGGGGCGTGCCTTCGCGACGCGGACACCCGAGCGGGCATGGGACAGGCGGGTCGTCAGCCGGAGCACCACGGGAACGGAAAGGCGCTCGGACAGGTCGAATGCCTCGCGGGTCATCTCGTAGGCTTCCTGCTGGTTCCGCGGCTCCAGGCAGGGAACAAGGGCGAAGGCCGCGTAGAAACGGGAATCCTGCTCGTTCTGCGAACTGTGCATGCCCGGATCGTCGGCGACCGCGATCACGAGGCCGCCCTTGATTCCCAGCAGCGAGCCGTTGATGAAGGGATCGGCGGCTACGTTCAGGCCGACGTGCTTCATGGTGACGAGGGAGCGGCGGCCTGCGAATGAGACTCCGAGTGCGGCTTCCATGGCCGTCTTCTCGTTCGCGCACCAGACGGCTCTCGGTCCCCCTTCATCGAATTCCGCGATGAGGCGCTCCAGGATTTCAGTGGAAGGAGTGCCGGGATAGCCGTAGGAGGCGGTTACACCCGCGTGTATCGCGCCGAGGGCGACTGCCTCGTCGCCGAGTAAGGCTTGGTCTTGCATGGCGTCCAGCTTACCTGCCATTAATGGCGGTGTCGAGCGGTTTTTTCATCCCGCGGCTCCGGCGGCTCCGGCGGCTCCCGCGGATCCGGCGGCTTCGCAAAGGATGGGCCGAAGGGGACCAGCGCGAAGGCGGAGGCGAAGCATTGCCAGTCATCAGGATATATTCAAGGGCCAGGGAAATGATGTCCGACACCGTTCTCTCCTTCCGCGGGGTTTGGCGATTCCGCGCATTCTACCATCGTTCCGCGCGGGGCGCGACTCGTTTTGTTCCTTTCGGTAGAAACGCCCCTCAGCGCTCTCTGCCTGGGATTATCTATTTTCTCCAAAATGTTTCTAATGTATTGACGGAACCGCTGTGCGATGAGACTATGGAGATAACATGGTATACACACCCTTCATCTGGCCGCTCATCGTCGCGGCTATTGCCTGTGTATTTCTCGCGCTGTACTCCGGGCGTTTCCCGGACGTACCTGCCGCGCGCCCCTTCGGCGCGATGATGTGGCTCGGCGTACTGTGGACGATGATCTATGCGGCGAACCTCATCACGGACATCATGGCCATCCGCATCCCCCTGTCCAATATAATGTACATTCCGACGCGCCTCATGCCGCCGGCCATACTCGCGCTGGCGCTCGAATACACCGGAAACGAGCGTTGGATCACGCGCCGGAATGCGGCTCTCGCGCTCGCGATTCCTGTCGTTTCGATCGCCTTTTCCCTCACGAGCCCCTTGCACAGGTTATTTCGCTACGATTTCGTCATGGACCTTTCTTCGACCATGCCCGTGTTGCGCTACCGGGGAGGTCTCGTCTACCAGATCAGCACTCAATACGGCAATGCCCTGGTCCTCATCGCACTCGGCTTCCTCGCGACGGCGCTTGTCCGTTCCAAGCTCCGCAAGGAGAACACCGCGCTCATATTCATCGGGATACTCGTCCCGGTCACGATCAACATCCTTTTCGGCATGGGCATCACGCCCATCGCCGGCTACAGCTTCGCGCCGAGTTCCATCATCGTCACCGGCGCCGCATACATCCTGGCCTTGTACCGGTTCAAGCTCTTCGGCATCGCGCCTATCGCGCGGAACGCCGTCGTGGACAGTATCGCTGATCTGGCGGTCGTCATGGACAACCGCCGGCACATCGTCGACCTGAACCACGCCGCCCGGCGGGCCTTCGGCCTGGAAGCGAAAACCGCGCTCGGTTTCGGCCCCGACAAGCTATGTCCCCCGTGGAGCGGCATTTTCTCGCGTTTCGACGAGATCGCTTCGGGAAGCTCGAGCCTCCCGGTCGAAACCTCAGCCGGGCGGCGTGACTTCGACCTCTCCATCTCGAAGGTCCTCGACACCCATGGGCGCCTGCTCGGCAGGCTCTTCCTGCTTCATGACGTGACCGAAAAGCAGAAGACCGAAGAGAAAATTCGCCGCCTTCTCGCGGAGAAGGATCTGCTGCTTCGGGAAGTGCACCACCGCATCAAGAACAACATGAGCGTGGTGGCGAGCATGCTTTCCCTGCAGTCACATTCGGTATCGCCGAGGAGCGCGGGCGAGACTCTGCTGGAAGCGAGGCAGAGGATCGTGAGCGTGATGATACTGTACGACAAGCTGTATCGTTCCGTGGACGTCGGAGCGCTGAACGTCTGTGAGTACCTCTCTCCCCTGGTGGATTCCATCGTCGCGAATCTGCGCGGGCCAGTCCCCGTCACCGTCGAAAAGGACATCGAAGACTTCAAGCTCGACGCGAATACCCTGTTCGCCCTGGGGATCATCGTCAACGAACTCATAGCGAATTCCCTGAAGCATGCCTTCACCGGCCGGCTGGAAGGCCGCATATGGGTGCGAGGGGCGCTGCGGGACGGCAAGGCGGTCATCGAGATAGCCGACGACGGCGCGGGCTTCGATGTCGGCCTGACCGCCGGGTCCCAGGGTTTCGGACGCATGCTCGTCGATCTCCTGGTCCAGCAGATCACGGGTACGATGAAGGTCGAAGGGTCCCAAGGCACCCGATATACCATCGAAATCGTGCCTTCGGCCTACCCGTCGCAAACGAACCTGAATTAGCGCGGACAGGCAGGGCTATTCCTCAGCGGTCGCGTATTTGAGTATCAGTTCCTGGGTAGCCGTCCCGCGGGGCAGATCGCAGGCGATGCGCCCGCCGGCGAGCACGAGGGCCCGATCGCAGAGGCCGAGGATCTCCTCGATATCGGACGATATGAGAAGCACGGAAGCGCCCTTCGCCACGAGTTCCGCGATGGCGTTGTAGATGTCTATTTTGGACGCGACGTCTATTCCGCGGGTCGGCTCGTCCATGATGTAGATCCTGGACCGGCGCGCCAGTGATCGGGCCACCGCTACTTTCTGCTGGTTTCCTCCCGAATATTCGTCCGGCTTGTCGCTCGGACGGCCCGGTTTCATTGAAAGCCGCTGCGAATAATCCTTGACGAGGCTTTTCATGAATCGTCCGTCCAGGCCCGCCGCGCCCCGAAAACGGCGCAGGGACGAGATCGTGATGTTGAGGACCAAATCCTGCCGGTGCAGTATCGAATTCTCGCTTCGGTCCTCGGGCACCAGCGCGATGCCGCGCATGAGGGCGTCCTCGGGTCCCTTCAGGACCACTTGTTGCCCGTCGATCAGGATGGATCCCGAGGAAGGTGCGGTCGCGCCGAAGAGGCACTGGGCAAGACGGGTCCTTCCCGAACCCATGAGGCCCGTGATTCCGAGGATCTCGCCCTTGCGCAGGGAAAAATCGACACCGCGCAGGATGTCGCCGCTCCGCAAATCGCGGGCCTCCAGGACCGTGCGGCCTTTCGTCCCCCCCAGGCGCGGATATCGTTCCGTCATGATCCGTCCCGTCATCATGCGCACGAGGGAATCCCGGTCCAGCGAGCTCACGCCCCGCGTTTCCACGATCCGGCCCTGGCGCACCACCGAGACCCTGTCGCCGATCTTGAATATCTCGTCAAGACGGTGCGATACGTAGAATACGCCGACGCCCCGGTCCTTGAGCCTCCGCACGATGGAGAACAGGATCTCGCGCTCCGGTTCGGCCATCGCCGCGGTCGGTTCGTCGAAGGCTACGACCTTCCAGTTCCCGACGCAGGACTTGGCCGCCTCCAGCAAATGGCGCTGCGCGTAACCGAGGGTGCCGACGCCGGCGCGCGGATCGATCCGTATCTGAAGATCGCGCAGGAGGCGGGCTCCGTCATCCTGCAGACGCAGTTCGTCGATGGCGCCCCACCGCGTCCGGGGAAGATGGTCGAAGAAGAGGTTTTCGGCGACCGAAAGGTTGTCGAAGAGCTGGAGCTCCTGGGGGCGGTACATCACCCCGCGCGCCTGCGCGTCCGGGATGCCCGAGAATCGGGTCTCGGTGCCGAGGTAGCGCATCGATCCCCCATCGAAGCCGTACACTCCGGCGATGAGCTTCATGATCGAGGATTTGCCCGACCCGTTTTCGCCCACCACCATATGCACTTCCGAGGGAACGAGGTCGAGGTTCACATCTTCGAGCACGAATCCGTCGCGGAAGGTTTTCCTGACGCCGGCGAGCTGGAGGAGTTTCTCCATCCGCCTATACCGTCCCTTCCACCACGTCCAGGGCCGTGAACACCCTGACGTTGGATCTGAACAGGAGCTGTTTCGTCTCCGCGGCTACGTCGCGATCGGTCACCACCGTATCCCCCTGCGCCGCGGCGCCGAAACGGTAGAACGCATTCCGTTCGAAGCGTCCGGAAGAACAGAGTATCACGAATTCGCGGGATCGGAGCCGCGCTTCCCTGATCAGGGCGGCCCGCTGCTGGGTGGAGGCCGACAATTCAAGGGCGTCGCCGAATCCGTCGACGACGGCGAAGAGCCGGTCGACGTGGAAACGCTGGAGGTCGTCCTGGGCGAGCGGACCATAGGCGGCCAGGTCATCCCCGTCGATCTCGCCGCCGAGCAGGACCGCGCGGTTGGCCTTCTGGCATGCCACTTCCCGGGCTATGACCAGGTCGTTGGTGAGTACCGTCACCATCGAACGGGGGGACAGAGCCCGCGCGAGGGCGCGGGTCAGCTTCCCGCCGGTCAGCATGACCGTGTCCCCGTCGGCCACCAGGCGCGCGGCCAGTTCCCCGATCTCGCGCGAAGGCCGGTCGTCGCCGTCATCCGCGGAAAGGGAACCGAGCGGATCCGCGCCGGGGGACATAGCATCCCGCCGCCCCGCGCTCATGTCAACATAGGCATCGTCCCGATCGTGGCCGTCGATGACCACGGCGCCCCCGTGGGTCCGCACAAGAAAGCCTTCGTGCTCGAGCTTTTCGAGATCCCGGCGCACCGTCACTTCGGAAACATCGAGCAGGCCGCTGAGGGCGTGCACCTCCGCCTGGCGGTGCTCTACGAGGTAATTGCGGATAAGGCGAAAACGCTCTACGGCGAACATGGGGGGCCGCCCTCCCGAGCGACGCGTCCACTATAGCCCCTCGGCGGCCATCCGGCAACGAAAATCAAAAAAATGTTCGAAATGATCGCATTCGAACATTTTAAGGACCAGCACATCGATTTTATTTGACATATTCACGGAACCGATTTACGATTCGGACACATACGAAAGCGTTCGTATGCAATCCGCTCAAAAACGGCGAAATTGCAATCTAACGCGAAAGATTCCGATCAAAGGAGAACTCGATGAAAAGGATCCTTTCCCTTTCCGCCATCGCCCTCGCAGCAGCCCTCGTGGCCGCGCCCCTGTTCGCCGCCGGCCAGCAGGCTTCGGGAGCCAAGCAGCTCATCGTCGGCATCGCCATGCCCACCCAGTCTTCCCAGCGCTGGATCCAGGACGGCGGCAACATGAAGAAGATCCTCGAAGAGCGCGGCTATAAGGTCGACCTCCAGTACGCCGAGGACAACATCGACGCCCAGGTCGCCCAGCTGGAGAACATGATCACGAAAGGCGCGAACTGCCTGGTCATCGCTTCCATAGACGGCGAGTCGCTCACCAACGTCCTGGAGAAGGCCGCGGCTTCCAAGATCCCCGTCATCGCCTACGACCGCCTCATCCGCAACAGCGCGAGCGTCTCCTACTATGCGACCTTCGATAACTACAAGGTCGGAGTCCAGCAGGGCAGCTACATCGTCGACAAGCTCGGGCTGAAGGACGGCAAGGGTCCCTTCAACGTCGAGATCTTCGCCGGTTCCCCCGACGACAACAACGCCTACTTCTTCTTCAACGGCGCCATGGATCAGCTGAATCCCTACATCAAGAGCGGCAAACTCGTCGTGAAGTCCGGCCAGACCGACTTCGCCAAAGTCGCCACCCTCCGCTGGGACGGCGCCACCGCCCAGCAGCGCATGGACAACGTGCTGACCGCCTTCTACACCGGCGCCAACGTCGACGCGGTCCTGTCCCCCTACGACGGTATCTCCATCGGAATCCTGTCCTCGCTCAAGAGCGTCGGCTACGGCAAGGGCGGCAAGAAGCTCCCGATCGTGACGGGCCAGGACGCCGAGCTGCCCTCGATGAAGTCCATCCTCGCCGGCGAGCAGACCCACACCGTGTTCAAGGACACCCGGACCCTCGCCAAGCGCGCGGCGAACATGGTCGACGCAGTGCTCCAGGGCAAGGACGCCGAAGTCAACGACACCAAGACCTATGACAACGGCAAGAAGGTCGTCCCCTCTTTCCTGGAAATCCCGGTTTCCGTGGACATCACCAACTACAAAGAGGCCCTGATCGATACCGGCTACTACACCGCGGACCAGCTGAAGTAGTACAATAGATCCGATTCCTGAAGGGTCCCGCGGGGACAGAGCCCATACGGGTTCCGTCCCCCGCGGGACCTGACCATACCAAGGCGGAAGAGATGTCCGATATCCTGCTCGAAATGATCGATATCACAAAAACCTTCACCGGCATCCGCGCCCTCGACCGTGTCAGCCTCGCCGTCAAGGACGACGAGATACACGCGCTCGTCGGCGAAAACGGAGCCGGAAAGTCGACGCTCATGAAGGTCCTCAGCGGCGTGTATCCCCACGGCAGCTACGAAGGGCGCATACTCATCAGCGGCCATGAATGCCGCTTCAGGGATATCGGGGACAGCGAGCGCCTCGGCATCGTCATCATCCATCAGGAGCTCGCCCTCATCCCCAACCTCTCCATCGCGGAAAACATTTTCCTAGGAAACGAACGGGCCAGGAACGGCGTGATCGACTGGGACAGGACGGTCTCGGTCGCCCAGGACCTTCTCCGCAAGGTCGGCCTGGACGAAAACCCGAATTCCCTCATCGCCGACATCGGCGTCGGCAAGCAGCAGTTGGTCGAAATCGCCAAGGCCCTCTCCAAAAACGTGAAACTACTCATCCTCGACGAGCCCACCGCGGCGCTCAACGACGAGGAAAGCAATAAGCTGCTCGAACTTCTCGCGGAGCTGAAAGCCCACGGCGTCACCTCCATCCTCATTTCGCATAAACTGAACGAAGTGACCAGGGTCGCCGATGCGGTCACCGTGATCAGGGACGGCAGGGTCATCGAAACCCTGGACAACAACGGCCGCGCGGTTGACGAGGATCGCATCATCAAGAGCATGGTCGGCCGCGAGATCCTGGACCGCTTCCCCGCCCGCGTGCCGGACATCGGCGCCGTCGTCCTCAAAGTCGAGGGCCTGACCGCTTACGACCCGCTTAACGAAGGGCGCATGACGGTGAAGAACGTCTCGTTCGAATTGAGGAAGGGCGAAGTCGTCGGCTTCGCGGGCCTCATGGGCGCGGGCAGGACCGAGATCGCGATGAGCATCTTCGGAAGAAGCTACGGCGTGAAGCACTCCGGGACCATCCTGAAGAACGGCGTGCCCGTCAGGACCAACAACGTCGGCGAGGCGATCGACGCGGGCATCGCCTACGTGACGGAAGACCGGAAAAACTACGGTCTCGTCCTGCTGGACGACATCAAGACGAACGTCACCCTCGCGAGCCTGTCCAAGGTAAGCGAACGCGGCGTGATCGACGAGAACCGCGAGAACGTGGCGGCCGGAGTGTACCGGGACAAGCTCAGGATCAAGTGCGCGGGACTGGATCAGCGGGTGGAAAGCCTTTCGGGCGGAAACCAGCAGAAGGTCGTCCTCGGGAAGTGGATCATGTCGGATCCCGACGTGCTCATCCTGGACGAGCCCACGCGCGGCATCGACGTCGGCGCGAAATACGAGATCTATACCATCATCAACAAGCTGGTTGCCGAGGGAAAGACCATCCTGATGATTTCCTCGGAAATGCCCGAGCTGCTGGGGATGTGCGACAGGATCTACGTCGTCACCGAGGGAGAGATCGCGGGCGAACTGGCCCGCTCGGAAGCCAGCCAGGAAAGCATCATGAAATGCATCATGAGCCATCGACGCAAGGACAAGCGGCGCGCCGCGTCCTGATCCAAGGAGAGGAAAGTGGGAAAAATCAGCGCGTTCTTCAAGAGCAACGTGCGCCAGTACGGAATGGTCATCGCGCTCGTGTTCATCATGGGATTCTTCCAGATCCTCACCGGCGGCATCCTGTTCAAACCGATGAACATCACGAACCTCGTGCTCCAGAACAGCTACGTGATGATCCTCGCGATCGGAATGCTGCTCTGCATCGTCACGGGAAACGTCGACCTCTCGGTCGGATCGGTCGTCGCCTTCGTCGGAGCGGTCGCCGCCGTCCTCATGGTCGACCTGAAGCTCCCCGTATGGTTCGGGGTAGCCGCCGCGCTCGCGATCGGAATGCTGGTCGGCTCGTTCCACGGCTACTTCATCGCCTACCTGCGCATTCCGCCCTTCATCGTGACGCTCGCCGGCATGCTCATCTTCCGTGGCCTCACGATGGTCATCCTGAAGGGACAGACCAAGGCGCCCTTCGACCGTTCCATCCAGGACATCGCCGCGGGCTATCTGCCCCTCATGGATTGGCGCTTCGCCGGCATCAATATCATCGCCCTGATCTCGGGCCTCCTCCTCTCGGTGATATTCACCGTGGCCCAGTTCAGGAGCCGCGCGGGGAAGCTCAAGTACGATTTCGAAGTTCTGCCGATGGGCCTCGAGATCGGCAAGGCCGGCTTGGTGGTCATCGCGCTCAACGCCCTGACGATCAGCCTCGGCGCCTACAACGGCATCCCTATCGTGCTCGTTCTCCTGCTGGGCCTCATCCTGATCTACACCTTCATCACCCAGCGGACCATCGCGGGTCGCCACGTGTACGCCCTCGGCGGCAACGAGAAGGCGGCCCGGCTGTCGGGCGTCAAGACCCAACGCGTGATGTTCTGGGTCTACGCGAACATGGGCCTGCTCGCCGCGGTCGCGGGCCTCGTTGTGGCCGGCAGGCTCAATGCCGCCACGCCCAAGGCGGGCACGGGTTTCGAGCTGGATGCGATCGCCGCCTGCTACATCGGCGGCGCTTCGGCATCGGGCGGCATAGGGACAGTGGTCGGCACCATAGTCGGGGGCCTCGTGATGGGAGTGCTCAACAACGGCATGTCCATCATGGGAGTCAGCGTGGACTGGCAGCAGGCCATCAAGGGACTCGTTCTGTTGGGAGCCGTCTGCTTCGACGTGTACACCAAGTCCAAAAACTCTTCCCGCTGATCCCGGCCGATTCCGGGGGGCGCGTCTCGCCCCGCGCCCCATCAGGAGCGCGGGGGTGCCGCCCTGACGGGAGCGGGAGTCAGGTTCGGACGAAGTCGAGCGCCTTCCTCAGCGCGCCGATCTCCATCCGTCCGCCGCCGCCTTGAACGCCGGGCGGGACGCCTCGATGGTCTTCTCGTCGATGCAGTAGGACAGGCGGAACCAGCCCGGGGCGCCGAAGCCCGAGCCGGGAACCGCGAGCACGAGCTTGTCCTTCAGGGCCATGGTGAAGGCGACATCGTCGCGGCTTCCGTCGGAACCTTTCGGCGG
Organism: Treponema sp.; assembly: GCA_003527485.1. Lineage (GTDB taxonomy): Bacteria > Spirochaetota > Spirochaetia > Treponematales > Breznakiellaceae > UBA12037. The sequence continues at coordinate 59,111 of DPXI01000058.1, forward strand.
AACCTTGCAGAATAGGTAAAACGCGCCTTCGGGCTCGGCATATTCGATGCGGGCACCGTCCAGAACGCTCTTGAAGGCGTCGCGGCGGTGCGCGTAGATCCCGACATCGACCCGGGCTTCGGTCAGCTCGGAGACGACGCGCTGCATGAGGGCGGGGGCATTCACGAAACCGAGGACGCGGGTGGAGAAAGCCAGGGCGCCCATGAGTTCCTCCGGCTCCGCCGCCTCGGGGCCGACTGCTATGTAGCCGATGCGCTCTCCGGGCAGCGACAGGCTCTTGGAATAGGAAGTGACGACTATCGATTCCTCGTATGCCGAAAGGACGGGCGGTACCGTTATCCCGTTGTAGACTATCTCGCGGTACGGTTCGTCGGCGATGATGTAGGGCCGGCGGCCGCAGGCCTTTCCGTGCGCCCGCAATGCGTCGGCGAGAGCTGCGATGGTGGATGCGGGATAGACCCGTCCGGTCGGGTTGTTCGGCGAATTCAGCAGGAAGGCTGCCGTCCGCGGGGACATAGCTGCCGCGATCGCGGCCACGTCCAGGTCGAAGTCGTCCTTGGAGTCGACCAGGACCATGCGCCCGCCGTGGTTGGCGATATAGGCTCCGTATTCGACGAAGTAGGGACGGGAAACGACGACCTCGTCTCCGGGATTGAGGATGGCCTTCAGCACCGTGTTCAGGCCGCCTGCTGCTCCGACGGCCATCACGACGCGCGAACCGTCGATGGTGACCCCGTGGTCGGAGGAGGCTTTCCTCGCCAGGGCTTCGCGCACCGCGGGATAACCCGCGTTGGCCATATAGCCGTGCGTTCCGCGCGCGTCCTCCGTAGCCAGGCGCACGAGGGTCTCGTGGAAGGCGGCGGGCGGTTCGACGTCGGGATTCCCGATCGAAAAATCGAAGACCTTGTCGGCCCCGTACCTTTTTTTCAGCTGGGCGCCCTCCTCGAACATCCTCCGTATCCAGGACGACTTGGACTGGGCTTCGCGAATGGCGTCGGCGATGGGCATGGATATCCTCCGGGGAAAGCGGTTCGGGGAAGATACCACGAAACGCGCGCCGAGCGAAGCGGGCTCTGCCGTTTTCGTCTCGCTGCGATTCAATAGCCCAAGAGTCTCCGGTATACTGAAACGATGACCATCACCGAATGCCTCGCCTCAGCCACGGAAACCCAAGAATTCCGGATCGGACCTTCCGCACTGGACGCCTTGCCGGAAATCCTCGCCCGTTTCTTCCCGGGCGCTGCGGCCTTCATCGTGGCCGACGGGAATACAATGAAGGCCGCGGGGGACAGAGCTGCCGCCGTTCTGGCGGCAGCGGGCCTTCCCGCCGCAGGCTCATTCGTCTACCCCGCTTTCCCCGTCCTCCATGCGCATTATTCCTTCGCATGGGAGCTGGCCGGCCTGTTCGGGGAAAAGGCCGCGCGGCACGGCGGGATCGTCCCCGTCGCCATCGGTTCGGGCACGGTCAACGATCTGGTTAAAAGAGCCTCGATGGAAGCGGGCCTGAGATACGTCTGCGTTCCCACTGCGGCGTCGGTGGACGGCTACACATCCAACGGAGCCGCCCTGCTGGAGGGTGGCTTCAAAAAAACCTTCGAGTGCCCCGCTCCGCTGGCAGTGGTGGCCGACTCCTCCATCCTCTCCGCCGCGCCGGCCTACCTCTCATCCTCCGGTTTCGGCGATCTGGCGAGCAAGCTCATCGCAGCCACCGACTGGATAATAGCCGATTCCGCCGGCAAGGCTGGAGCCCCCGGTTGCGAGCCGATCGATCCGCTGGCATGGGCGATGACCCAGGACCGGTTGCGGGAAGACCTCCGGCGCTCGGAGGGTGCGGCCGCGGGCGACACGGACGCGGTAGGAGTCCTGTTCTCGGCTCTCGCGGTGACGGGATTTTCGATGCAGTACCTCAAGAGTTCCCGTCCGGTATCGGGCTGCGAACATCTGTTCAGCCATGTCTGGGAAATGGGCGAACTGTCGGTAGGCGGCGTACCGGTCACCCATGGCCACAAGGTCGCCATCGGCACGCTTTGCGCCACGGCCCTCACCGAAACCCTCTTCGCCTCCCCTGCACCGCCCCGCCTCGATGCGGCGGCCCCGCCTACGCGCACTGAGCGGGAAGCGGAGGTCCGCTCGGCCTTTTCGGCCTACCCCGCCGCGGCCGCCTCGGCCGCGGTGGATACCGCACTGGCCAAGCTTCCCGACGCCGATTCCTTGCACCGCCGCCGCGAACAGCTCGCCGACGGCTGGACGGGTTTGCGCGCGCGGGTCCTGGAACGCATGGTGCCCTACGGCGAACTGCGCGCGATGCTGGAGCGTTCCGGATGCCCCGTAAGGCCGGAAAGCATCGGCTTGACGAGGCCACAGGCGATCGCGACCGCGCGCCAGGCCCAGATGATGCGCAACCGCTACACAGCCCTGGACCTGGCCTGGGAATTCGGCATCCTGGACGCAACCCTCGCTTCGATCGAAGCCGAGGGGACATACCTGCGATAGAAATTCCTCAGACTGAAAACGGCGGCCGGCCCGGATATTCAGGAGCCATGATCCCGGACGACGGCTACACCAGGGTCCTGGCTATCCGCACGATGTCGGCGAAGACGCCGCCGGCGGTGACCTGGGCCCCGGCGCCCGGCCCCTTGACCACGAGCGGGAGGGAGCTGTAGCGGTCGGTCGTGACCACCACGATGTTGTCCGAGTCGCTGAGGGAACGGAAGGGACTGTCCGCCGCTTCCTCGCGCAGGGCAAGCCGCGCACCGCCGTTCTCGATCACCGCCACGTAGCGCAAGGCCTTGCCGGCCGCGGCTGCGGCAGCCCGGCGGGACTCGAAGTCGGCGTCCGCCTTCTCGAGTTCCGAGAAGAACGTACTCACGTCCGCCGCCGCCAGACATGAAGGCGGCAGGATGGGCTCGATCTCGACCGCGTCGAATTCCAGGGAGAAACCGCATTCGCGCGCGAGTATCAGAGCTTTCCGTGCCGCGTCCATCGCGTTCAGGTCGTCCCGGGGATCCGGCTCGGTATAGCCTTTTTCCTTCGCCTCGCGGACCAGCGCGGAGAAGCGCTTGGACCCGTCGAAATTATTGAAAATGAAGCTCAGGGTACCTGAAAGCACCGCCTCTATCCGGCGGACGGTATCGCCTGACAGCGTGAGGTCGTGCAGGGTGGAAATGACCGGCAGCCCCGCGCAGACGGTCGTCTCGTACAGGTACGGAACGCCCCTTTCCCGCGAAAAATCCACTAAGGAACGGTAGCGCGCATAGCTGCCCGCGTTGGCCCGCTTGTTCGGGGTCACGATCGGGACGAGGGCGCCGAGGATCTCCTCGTAGAGGGCGGGAACCAGCTCGCTCGCCGTGCAATCGCAGAAAGCGCTGTTGGGCAAGTTGAATTCGCGCATACGCCGGATGAAAGCCGCTCCGTCGAAAGGCTCGCCGTCGGCGAGCGCCTCTTTCGACCTTGTAGGCTCGATCCCGGCCTTGGCGAAGGTCATCCGCCTGGAATTCGCCAGGCCTACCAGATTGATCCTGATCTTGTGGCGGTCGGACAGTATCTCGCGTTGCCGGCTTATCTGATCCAGCAGGGTTCCGCCGATGAGGCCTGTCCCCACGAGGAAAAGGTTCACCGACCGGACGCCGGAAAGGAAGAACGCCTCATGGACCGCGTTCAGGGCCTTGGATTCGTCCGGACGCGGAATCACCGCGGAGATGTTGAGCTCGGAGGATCCCTGCGCGATGGCGACGATGTTGACGCCGTTGCGGCCGAGGGAATGGAAGACCTTTCCCGCGATCCCGGGCGTATGCTTCATCCGTGAACCGACCACGGCGATGATGGAAAGGTCCTTTTCGATCGCCGGAGGCTCGATCGCCCCGTCGGCGATCTCCCGTTCGAACTCTTCCTTGATTGCCGTAGCCGCGATCATCGCATCCTTGGGGACTACCGCGAAGCAGATCGAAAATTCGCTGGAGGCTTGGGTGATGAGTATCACGTTGACGCGTTTCCGCGCCAGGCAGCCGAAAAGACGGGAAGAGAATCCCGTGACGCCGACCATGCCGGAGCCCTGGACGCGCAGGAGGGAGATGTCCCTGATGGAGCTGACGCCGCGCACGGGATAGGGGCTTTCGCTTGCTGAAGAGGAGATCAGGGTGCCCGCGCAAGCGGGGTTGAAGGTGTTGCGGATACGGATGGGAATCCCCTTCTCCAGGGCGGGCCGGACGGTCGGCGGATGCAGGACCTTCGCGCCGAAGTGGGAAAGCTCCATCGCCTCGATGTAGGAAATCGATTCGATCCGGAAGGCGCCCGGCACGAGCCGCGGATCGGCGGTGAGGATGCCGTCCACGTCCGTCCAGATTTCCACTTCATCGGCATCCAGGGCCGCGCCGAAAATGGCCGCGGACAGGTCCGACCCGCCCCTGCCGAGCGTCGTTGTTTTGCCGTCGGCGGTCGAGGCGATGAACCCCGTGGCTATTTGCAGGGCTTTCCTGGTTTCCATTGCGGAACGTATGTTCGGGTAGCTTTGCTCAGGAAGGAATCGGGCTGAGCCGTACTGATCGTCCGTCTTCAGCAACAGTCGGGAGTCAAGGAAATCTGCCTCGATGCCGGTACAGCGGAAGGCGCGGGAGACGATGAAGGCTGAGAGCCGCTCGCCGAAGCTCATCACGAAATCCAGGGTGCGGGACGATAATTCGCCCAGCACGAGGACGCCTTGGAGGGAACGCGCGAGTTCGGAAAAGGATATCTGGATGAACTCCTGCGCCGCGGCGAGCTCAGCCGCGGCGAGCTCAGCCGCCGCGAGCTCTGTCCCCACGCCGGCCTCGCACGCCGTACGGAGCTCTGTCCCCGCCGCGCCGGACTCGCGCGCCTTACGGAACTCGCGCGCCGCGCAGAGTTCGCGCGCCGCATCCAGATGCCGCTTTGACATCGCGGCGAGCTTTTCCTCGAAACGTCCGTCGCCGCTCTCCGCAAGCCTGGCCGCCTCGATCAGCGCGTCGGTGATACCGGAAAAAGCGGAGACCACGACGACGCGGGTCCGCCCCGTATGCTCGCTGTCGCCGACGATGTCAATTAGCTTGCGGATCGCCAGGGGAGATCCGACCGAGGTTCCGCCGAATTTGAGCACGAGCATGGGATGTCTCCGTATAAATATGCAGTCTTGTGTAGATTTATACGTTTTATATGCAGGGTTGATCAAGTGCGGGCCGCTCGGCGTCCATTCCCTGACCGCGTCCCCCGAGTTGGCCGCATGCGGCCATCACCGCCCCTCCCTTCCCGGCGCGCCGTCTGACCGGTACCCCTTCGGCTTCCAGCAGTCCGATGAAGCGTCCGATCTCGGATTCCGTCGGTGAAGGAGCGATGGGCTCGCTGCCGGGATTGTAGGGAATGAGGTTCACGAGGGAGCGTCCGACGGCCGAACAGAAGCCGGCAATGGCGCGGGCGTCCTCCCGGCTGTCATTCAGGCCGGGCAGGAGGCAGTAATTGACCACCAGAACGAAATTCCGCCGTGACGGATAATCGGCGAGCGCCGCCGCAAGCGACGCAAGCGGGGTGCTCCGGTTCACCGGCATCAGGGAGGAACGGAGCTCGTCGCGCGCTGCGTTCAGGCTCACGGATAGGTTCAAGCGCTTCAGGCCCAATGCCGCCAGCGCCCGGATGCCCGCCGCGTCGCCTGAGGTGCAGACGGTCATGCGTTCGATCGAATACGAGAAGGCGCGCCGGTCGCGGAGCACGGCTATCGCCTGCGCCACTTCGGCCAAGTTATCCAAGGGTTCGCCCATGCCCATGAAGACGATGTTCCGGAAACGGACGCCGAGCGCGAGGGAAGCCGAAAGAACTTGGCCGACGATCTCCGAGGCGGCAAGATTCCGTTCCAGGCCTCCGCGGCCCGTTTCGCAGAATGCGCAACCCCGCGCGCAGCCTATCTGGGAGGAAATGCAGAGGGTTCGGTTGCCCCCGTGCATCGGAATGGAGACCGATTCGATGCGATGCCCGTCCCGGACGGCGAATACGAGTTTGGTGGTCGTCCCTTCGGAGCCCAGATCATCCGCCCGGTCGACAAGCTCAAGCAGCCCGACGTCGAACGATTCTTCCCAAGCGCGGGCATTAGCCTCGGACGCGCCTTCCGCCCTCGCGTCGAGCCGCCCGGTCCGGAAAGCTCTCGCGTAGATGTTATCGGCCAAGCCCGCGCCCGTCGGCATGCGCGACTTCGCCAGCTCCCGGAAGCGTTGGGAATCTACACCGAGCATTTCGATTTTGCGCATTTCGCATTCGCCCGCCATGCGGCGGACTATAGCACGGCGCGCCGGTCTTGGGGAGCATGGTCCTGTTCGCGGTGGCTTCGCAGGAAAGCCCTTCCCGACAGCCCCTCTCCCCCAGCCTCAGCTTCTCAAGTCAGTCAAGGTGTTTCACGACCCGGACGCAGTCTTCTCATCCGGCGAACGGTCGTAGACGGTGCCTTTGAGCCGATGGACTCGTGAGCTTTCTGGAACATGGATGATGATGAGGATCATGCCGTTCACTACGGCCTAGACAGTGATCACCTCCATTATAGAGACCCCCATTTTTACCATAGAGACTGGATTCGGGTACCAGTTTTACCGGGATGATGTGGGGTTCATAATCAGCTCTTTCAAAACCAAGCATAAGGGCGATCGCCTCGTAGCCATTTTTTTCTATGATTCAATGTCCGATATTTTTTGCATATGAGTTGAATATTGGCCGGGAGGACGGCAATTTCTCAAGGAGCGATCCTGCACATCAAGCTCGATCCGGAGATGGATGAACAGCTTGCCAAGTTGGCGCGGGCGAGGAAAAGTTGCAAGGACCGGCTTGTCCGTGACGAAATCATTGTTTGTTACAAACATCAATAGAAGGAAAGCCCATACAACACCAGTGCGCGATCGCGGCTTATCAAGGCGGATTCATCAGCATGGGTAGATTGGCGGAAGCGATGGGCATGCACGTTGTCGACCTTCTTTCATGGCTCGCTGAACACGGGATAGCCCTGGACACGGCAATGTCACTCGACGATCATACCAATACCTGATTCCATTCCGAAAGATCCGATTCCCCATTACTCCGACAACATTACCCACAGCAATTTGGCGCTCTGCGATGCTTTCTAACTCCTCATCGGAAGATATGGTCCATCGCTTTTTTTAACGGAAACGGTTCGAATGGAAATGGCCCAAGATCGGTCGGCAGGTTACGCGAACTCGCCCCGATAGAGGAGGAATCGACCAAAGGACGCATATCGGTGGCTACGATCATATCGCCGGTCGAAGCGATCCTATTCAGGGAGTTGATCCTCATGATCGGTTCGGGCGAACCGGCTTGCATCGCCACGGCGAAGCATCGCGGCGGAATATTCTTCACCGATGATTTCTTCCCCCATCGGACCAGCGCGGCCCATGGTGTTCTTGTAAGCGGCACCATCGGCATCCTCGAAGCAATGTGCATCGATAATCATATTTCCCGGGATGCCGCCGATGTCCTCTTGGCTGGTATGGTCGTCAAAGAATTCCGCTCGCAGTTCCGCAGAATCAGCGACTTGCTCTAGCTGAATATCGCTCCGCTCCGCGGAGCGCGCCGTACCGTTCGACTCCCTTCAGCTCATAAATCATGAGGCCCGCCGGATGGCGGGCCTCTTTTCGCAGCGGCTGAAGAGAGTCGCCCTCCGCTCCTCGGCCTGCGTCCCTACGGGCCGCGTTCCTATTGGAATGGATCGAAGCGCCGCGCGTCCGCGGCGCGGAGGAATCCTGCCTCGTCGCTCCGGGCCGCGGTCCGGCGCTGGCGGCGGACCTCCTGTCCGCCTTCCTCCGCTCCGCGGAGCGCGCCGTACCGTTCGACTCCCTTCAGCGCATAAATCATGAGGCCCGCCGGATGGCGGGCCTCTTTTCGCAGCGGCTGAAGGGAGTCGAACCCTCGTCAGAAGCTTGGAAGGCTTCGGTAATAGCCGTTATACGACAGCCGCGATTTTACGT
>DPXI01000006.1 GCA_003527485.1 Treponema sp.
CGTGGAATCGGATGGAACGCTGGAGATGGGTACGGCCGTCCTGAAGGAAATAACCCTCCCGGACGGCGGGTTGCGGACCCTCTACGGTTTGGGGATACCGACGGTATCGGGCGACACCTTGGCCTTTCCGGCTTCCCAGTACAGCCAGGCGACCGGCTGCAGGTAGGAGAACGCGCGCCTCTGGGCTTCCTCTCCGTAAGAGGGGTTGAAGACAGCGCCGCGATCAAGGGCGTAATCCTTGATCAGCTGCGAATTCCCGATGACGTCCTGCCATGCTTTTTCCATGGTGCTGACTACTTCGGCCGGGACGCCTTTGGGGATGAAGATCCCGAAGTAATTCGATCCGACCTTCATGCCCGGGATCCAGTTGGTGATCGGGGGAATCTCTCCGTAACCCTTCAGGTTCAGCGGCTTCGTGTCCAACACCGCGAGCGGGCGTAGTTTTTTGGCCCGGATCATATCGGCCTGTTCCACGGCGAGCTGGGTGACGGCCACCGTCTCCCCGGATACGCAGGCGATGACCGCCGGATTTCCGCCGTCGTAGGTGACGTGCTTGTATTCGAAGGGAATGCTCTTCCGGATCATTTCGATCGTGATGTGTCCGGCTGAAGACAGTCCCGCGGTAGCGACGGTGATCTGGCCCGGATTGGCCTTCATGGCGGCGAAAAGCTCGTCGAGGGTCTTGTACGGCGAATCCGCGTTCACGGAGACCACGCCGATGTTCGCGACGCTCAGGAAAAGGTGCCAGTCCTTGATGTCGGTGTCCAGCATGCCCTGCACCTTGTAGGTGCCCAGGTCGGCGGCGGCGCCTGCGGTCCAGGTATAGCCGTCCTTGGCCGCGTCCATGGCGCCCTTGGTTCCGACCGAGCCCGAGGCGCCGGGCTGGTTGACTATGACGATCTTCTGGCCGAGCGAGGTTTCCAGCTCTCCTGCCGCGATCCGCGTAACCTGGTCTGTGGAGCCTCCCGCGCCCCAGGGAACGATGACGGTTATCGGTTTTGTGGGTTTCCAGCCGGTACCGGCGGGCGCAGGCTCTTTGGCGCCCTCGGCCGATGCGAAGGAGATCGCGGCAAGGGCGAAAACGGCGAACAATGCTCGCTTCATGTTCAACACCTCCTGAACGATTTCAAAACTAACGTTAATTCTCAGGGCCTTCCCGCTATCTGTCAAGGAAAGGCGAATCCGCGGTTCCCCGGATCCGTCAGATATGGCGTATAGTGTCGGTAGCGAAACTGTCCGGGAGGGTGCGATGCTGATCATAGTCCATTCGTCCAAAATCGAACTGGGGAAGGCGGCCGGCCGCGCGGCGGCCGCGAAGCTGCGCAAGGCGATCAGCGAAAAGGGCCAGGCGAACCTGATCGTCGCTACCGGCGCCAGCCAATTCGAGACCCTTTCCGCGCTGGTCGCGGAACCGGACCTGGACTGGTCCCGGGTGACCGCCTTCCATCTGGACGAATACATCGGCCTGCCCGCGAACCACGGCGCGAGTTTCCGCAAGTACCTGAAGGAACGCTTCGTGGACCGCCTTCCGGGGTTGCGGGAGTTCGTGTACGTGAACGGGGACGCCAGCGACCCCGCGCAGGAGTGCCGGCGCCTGGGAGCCCTCATTTCGGGCCGCGGGATCGACGTCGGATGCATCGGCATCGGGGAGAACGGGCATATCGCCTTCAACGATCCGCCGGCTGACTTCTCGGCCGACGAACCCTACCTGGTGGTTAGCCTGGACGAGGCCTGCCGTGCCCAGCAGTTGGGCGAAGGCTGGTTTCCGAGTCTGGCCGACGTGCCTGCGCGGGCCATTTCCATGAGCGTGCGGCAGATCATGAAATGCGCTAGCCTGGTGGTCGCGGTGCCCGACATGCGGAAGGCCGAGGCTCTGCGCCTCACCGTCGAGTCCGATATTTCCCCGGCGGTCCCGGCGAGCATCCTGAGGCGCCACCCGAACTGCACCTTGTTCATCGACCTGCCCGCGGCCTCGCGCCTGCCTGCTCGCCGCCCCCCTGAAGTGAGCGTAGAATGGGACTGAAGGGGTTCGTGGATCTGCAGGTGAACGGTTGGCGGGGCGTCGATTTCTCCTCCACGGGGCTGACCATGGAAGGCATCCGGAAGGCGGCGCGGGAGCTGGCGGCGCGCGGGACGGCCGCGTTCTGCCCCACCGTCATCACCTCGTCCTGGGCCGCCTATGGGCACGCGCTTCCCCTTCTTGCGGCCGCCGCCGATGATCCGGAATGCGGAAGCCGCATACTCGGCATCCATCTTGAAGGCCCCTTCATTTCGGCCGCCGAAGGCGCCGTGGGCGCCCATCCCCGCCGCTTCGTGCTTCCTCCGGACATTGCCGCCTTCGACCGCTTGTACGACCTCTGCCGCGGCCGGCTGCGCATCCTCACCCTCGCCCCCGAACTTCCTCTCGCGGTCGCCCTCATCCGCCGGGCCGTCGGCCGGGGCGTCCGCGTTTCCCTAGGCCATACCCTGGCTGGCGAAGACGACGTGGCGAGGGCCGTGGACGCGGGGGCATCGCTGAGCACGCACCTGGGCAACGGCTGCCCAGCCTTGATCGACCGCCACCGGAATCCGATCTGGGCCCAGCTGGGTTCTCCCCTCACGATCATGATGATCGCCGACGGCCATCATCTTCCGCCTTCGATGCTGAATGCCTTCCTCCTGGCCAAGGCTCCGGGAAAGGCGATCCTCACCAGCGACTCGGCGCCGGTCGCGGGACTGCCGCCGGGCGAATACGATGCTTTCGGGAGCCGGATCAGGCTTACCGAAACCGGGAGGATCGAAAGCCTTGAGGGCCCTTGGCTCGCGGGAAGCGCCTCCTGCCTTCTGGATTGCGTGAATTTCCTCGCATCCATGGGGCATGCGGAGGAAGATCTGCTGCTTCGGTTGGCGCGCGACAATCCGTTGGAATCGCTCGGTCTTGGTCCGGCGATGCCGGATATTCCCGCCGGGCCCTCCGTCCGATGGACGGGAACCGGATTCGAAGTGACAGGAAAGGAGCAATCTGCATGACCGATCGACAGATGCGCGATCTGCTTGCGCGCCTCATCGACATCCGCACGGAAGAGAGCGAAGGCGCGCAGGCAGCCGTGTTAAGGGAAATCTGCGAAAGCCGCGGCGCCGCCGTGACCGTTGACGAGGTCGCGCCCGGCCGCTTCAACTTCTCCGCGGCTTTTCCGGGAGATCTTCCTGGCCCCTCGTGGATGTTCGAGGCGCACGGGGACACGGTGCCGGGAGGAGGACCCTTCCGCTTGGACGAAGCGGAGGACCGTGTCTACGGCCGCGGGGCCTGCGACACCAAGGCATCGCTTGTAGCCATGTTGGCCGCCATCCTCAGGGCCAAGGGAAAAGGCCTACTGAAAGGGAACGTGCGCTTCGTCTCCACGTGCAGTGAAGAAACCGGCGGCGAGGGCGCCCGCGCTTTGGCCGCTTCTATCCCGAAGCCCGGGATGACGGTGATCGGCGAACCGACCGGGCTAAAAATCGTGCGCGCCCATAAGGGAGCCTGGCGCACGAAAATCGGCACGCGCGGGAAGGCGGCCCACAGCTCCAATCCGGACGCGGGGGTGAACGCCATCGTCGCGATGTGCGCTGTGATACGTGCGCTCGAAACGGAATTCGCCCCGCGGCTGGCTGCCGTCAGGAACGGACTGCTCGGCTCGCCGACCCTGAGCGTGGGCACCATCCACGGCGGACGCGCGGCCAACATCGTACCGGACGAATGTTCGATCGAAGTGGACTGGCGCCTGGTGCCTGAAACCGGGATGGAGGACCTTCTGGAACAATTGAGGATCCGCTTCCCCGCCGCGACGGTAGAACCCTACGAGTTCTATCCGCCCTTCTTCGAACCGGACGATTCCCCGGTCCTCGCGCGTCTGGCCAGCGCGGTACGGGAGGTCACCGGGCTTCCGGCCGTGCTTGCCGGTGCGCCCTGGGCGGCCAACGCCGGCATCCTGCAGTATGAGGCGGGCTGGTCCTGCGCGATTTTCGGCCCGGGAGACATATCGCGGGCGCATACCGCTGACGAGTATGTCGAATGGAGCCAAGTGGAGCTCGCTGCCCAGGTGTACGAGCGCTTGCTGGAAAGCTAGCGCTCCAACCGTTCCGCCTCAGAACACGATGTTGATTGAGAGGTTCTGGGTGAAGCCGCGGTGGCTTTTTACTTTCTCTTCGTCCAGGGGGAAGAGATAGCCGATCCGGGCGTCTATTATCACGTACTTGTTCTTGAATAGTTCGACCCCGATGTGGGGTTCCACCGTGAAAATATGGTCGATTCCGCTGTCCGATGTGAGCACCATGCCGCCGGCCTCGAACCCGCTGAAAGGATTCAGGAAGGTGTTCCTGCCCTGGCCGAAATACCTGGGATAGAAATCCTTGCCGATTCCGTAGATGACGATGTCGTTGATAAGATCCTGGCCGCCGCCCGTCCCGTCCAGCGGTTTCAGGATGCCGATCAGGAAATACGACCTTCCCTTCGTGAACATATATCTGAGTGATCCGCCGAGGTAACGATCGCTCATTCCCTGGCTCCCGGGATTCTCAAGATTGAAGAATTTCGTCTCGAAGCCCGGCATGTTGATAAAATCGGTGAACCCGTCCCTGGATTCCAGGTCCTGCGCGGACTTTTCATGAAAATCGAGGGTGATGGTCGAACGGTCGATTTCTTCCTCAAGGATCATCAGTTCCCTGTTCTTCTCGTATATTTGTTTGTCCAGTTCCCTTTCCCGGTTGAAGAGTTCCTTGTAGACCGAACCCGTAGGGTCGTTGATCTCCAGATCATGCCGGTACAGCTTTTTCTGTTCCGTAAGATAGGCGAGATCGAATCGGAATTGCTTGATGGTCGCGGCATGGTTGAGCGTCTCAATCTTCTTCAATTCGGTGGAACCCAGACGTTCCGTTCTCTCGATCACTTCGGAAAGCAAGGCAGGATCGGCAAACAGGATATATTCGCCCTTCCTCAGCGTGTTGTTGATGTCCGTCTTTCCGATCCGCAGGCCGAACTCGTCGATTATCCTGTTCAATTCGCCGTCGGCTATGATCACGTCGTTCACCAGGAGTTCGATCGTCGCATTCTTGAGAAGGGACGGCTCGTTCCCCTGGGGCCAGGCGGAACCCGCGAGAACCAGAAAAAGCAATACAAGCTTGTTCATGATCGCCTCCTGAGCTGACGAAACAAGTATATGCCGTCAAAGGCCGGCGGACAGTCTGTCCGCGGCAAGGCGGAAATCCCCCATGACGGCCGACAGGTCGTCGCGGGCGGCTTCCAGGGAGAGGCAGGTCAGGCGCTTTCCGCGGACCAGGGGGCGGCCGTTCACGAAGACGCTGTCCACGTTGGCTGCCTTGGCGCCGTAGACGACGGTGGCATAGGGGTCGTAGATCGGGAACATGTTGGCGGACCGGGTTTCCACCAGCGTCAGGTCGGCTTTCTTCCCGATTTCTATCGATCCTGTCTTGTCGTCCAGCCGAAGGGCCTTTGCCGCGCCGATGGTGGCCAGGGCGACGATCTCGCGGGCGGGGAAGATCGCGCGGTCGCGGTTGGCCATCTTGTGGAATTTGGCAAAGAGGTCCATCTGGGTGAACAGGTCCAGGGTGTTTCCGCTGGCCGGACCATCGGTGCCCAGCGCGACGGGAATGCCGCGCTCCAGCATGGCTTTGACCGGGGCGACGCCCTTGGCGCTTTTGGTGTTCGCGCCGATGCAATGGGCGACGGCGCAGCCGCGCCGGGCAAGGATGTCCAGGTCTGTCTCCTCCGCCAGGATGCAGTGGGCGGCGATGAAGTATTCGTCCAGAACTCCCAAGGAATCCAGGAAGCCGATCGGCGTCAACGCGTACTTCCCGCGGAAATGGGCGACTTCGTAATCCATCTCGCTGACGTGCATGGTCATCGGTACGCCGTGGCGGCGGGCCAGCTCCCAGGCTTCCATGATCTTTTCGGGGCTGTTGGTGTTGGTGCCATGGGGCGCGATCATAGGGGTGATCAGTTCGTCGCCGAGCCATTCGGGGATGAAGCGGGCGGCGTAATCCAGACCGCCGTAGGGGGCGGGGGCGTCGCAGACGGGGAAATCGATGACGGTTTCGCCGAGCAACGCACGCATTCCCGCTTCCTTCACGACCTTGGCGATTTCGCCTTCAAAAAAATACATGTCGACTATGGTCGTGGTGCCCGCCAGGAGCATCTCGCAGCAGGCGTAGCGGGCGCTCGCGCGGACTAGTTCGCGGGTCATCGCCGCCTCGAGGGGGAAAAGCAGGCGGCGGAGGCGGTCGGGGCAATCGTCGCCCAGGGAGCGGAAGGGTATCATTCCGACGTGGGTATGGGCGTTGACGAGGCCGGGGATCAGGATGCCTCCGTCCCCGTCGATGCGCTGGTGGCTTGGATAGCGGTCCGACAGGCTTTTTTCGCCCACGGCGACGATGGAATCGCCTTCGACGACGACGCAGCCGTCGGTCCATTCGTCGAAGGCCGCGTTCATGGTCAGGACCCTGACGTTATATATGAGGAAATTCATGATTCTCAACGATGCTTTGCGTCGACACGTCTACTAGACCCTTGTCGCTGATCTTCAGGTGCGGAGACACCAGCAAGGACAGGGTGCTGAACGACATGATCTCGTTGACGTGTTCGTAGCCGAGGGCGCGCATAGCCTTGCGCACCCCACGGATTTCCCGGGCCAGAGTCCCGATCGGGCCGTCGCTGACGATGCCGCCTATTTCCAGGTGCGCGTTGGCGACGAGCGTTCCGTCGCGCGCGACCAGATAACCGCCCTGCTGAGCGATCAGGGTATTGGCCGCCAGGACCATGTCGGAGACGGAGGTGCCCATCACCAGAAGGTTGTGGTGGTCATGCGCCCAGGTGGTCGCGACCGCGCCCTCCCCCGTCAAAGCACCTTCCACCCAGCCGAAGCGGAGCGGCGCCTCGCCTCCGTAGCGTTCTATGGCGACGATGAGGGATAATCCCGCCGAGCGCCAGTCGATGAGGCCATCCGATACTGCGCAAAGGACAGAAGTTTTCTCGGTGAAGGTGGATTTCGGGTCCAGCTTGATTGCGACGCAAGCGATTTCGGAGCCGGTGAAACCCTCCGGCGCGCTGACCTCGAACTCGGATTCGGCGAGCGGCTTGCGGCGCACGCTCGTCCTGAAATGCGGGGGGAAGACCGTTTTGGGTTCGGCGCCTTCAGCGCTTTCGGCACTAAGCATGCCTCCGGGCGCCGGGCCTCCGCGGACCAGGGGCCCGCGGA